>JAHHHL010000037.1 GCA_019359375.1 Lyngbya sp. HA4199-MV5 | reverse complement strand
TTGGGCGTGGGTCAGGTTGCTTGAGTAGAATTTAACCATCGCTCTCACGGGGCTGGAGTTTACTACTGACAGCCTAACCGTGTGAGCTTTTTTACGGTCAAGACGACTTCTCAAACAGCCTCTAAGCACGATGGCTTACCCTCCTGCTCATGAAAGCAGTTCTATCTTGCCTCAAGGCTATTTACATTCTGCTGCTAGAACGCTAGCAACGGATGGCAAACGAATGAAACAGATGTTTTCACTCGCGATTTACAGATCATTTATCCAGATCATTTATCCGCTTCATCCGCTACGAATCCGTTACAACCACACTTGCTCATTTACAACCACACTTGCTCATTAGAATGAAACAGCCTTGTATCTTGCCTCTCATTTTACCGCGTGGCTTCCAACCGTAAGCGCGATCGCGGAAGAGTGTGTTTAGAGAAGAGAGTGGTCAAAACACCGCGTGCGATCGCGTCATTCTCAGTAGCCTGCTTTGCTAGGGCGCGTCATCAATTAGCTCCAAAATCTTGCGGTATCAGCCTTGTCGCGCCCGCCCCAACACACCAGGCTAGGGACTGGAACCCTTGCTGCAACTGATGTGTAATCGTAATTGATGACAGCCCCTAGAGCAGTTCCAGCATTGCAGCAACCTTTACTCTACGAACGTGAATTTTTGCTAAAAATTTTCCTGATTGGGCGTGGCGATTGTGACTAGGAAAACATGAGTTTCCTGTAGCAAAATGCCCGATCTTTCTCTATTAGCGACCGTTTTGACCAAAAGCTCGGCTCAGCAACCTTCTACCAGTACACCACCGCCAACCGCTCCCTTAATGGCACGCGATTGGAAAGCAGCCCCTCTTCGCCAAACGGCTCCCTCGGAGGACGTAACCCGAAGCAAGGCAATTTTGAAGCCTAATGTCCAGCCTGACAGTGGACAAGGCACTACAGAGTTTTCTCAACCCGCGATCGCCTTGCCGCGTTCTGGTAGCCAACTTTACTGGCAGCGCGTGGCGGCTCTGCGATCGGGCAGACTTTATACCCGTTTGCCGATCAATAGTTTTCACGAAATTTGGTCGCGTGCCACTCGAAACCCAACCGATGCTCAATGGCGACGATTGCTTGCTTTAGAGGCAAAAGCGGCTACCAGAGGGCAAGGAAGTCGCCGTCTGTCAGTCATGGTGGGTGATTCGCTGAGCCTGTGGTTTCCCAGCGATCGCCTTCCCACAGGGCAACTCTGGCTCAATCAAGCGATTTCGGGCGAAACCACCCAGGCGATCCTCCATCGCTTGCCTACCTTTGCGGTTGCCCGTCCCCAAGCGATTTACGTCATGGCTGGTGTGAATGACCTCAAGCAAGGTGCAACTGATAACGACATTTTGTGGAATCTGCGCCAGATTGCTCGTCGCCTGAAGCAAGCCCATCCCGGTGCCCAGATTGTTTTACAGTCCATTCTACCCACCCATACGGCGATGGTTCCTGGCAACCGCATTGGGTGGCTCAATCAACGACTTGCCGCGATCGCCCAGGAAGATGGGGTCGCTTTCTTAGATCTCTACACCCAGTTTACAGACGACGCTGGCAACCTGCGACCAGAGCTAACTACAGACGGGTTACACCTCAACGCAAACGGCTACGCGACCTGGCAAGCTCAACTGGCACAAGCAGACACATGGTTTGCCCAGAGAAGCTGAGAAGCTGAGAAAACTGTCGAGGTGAAGAACAAGTAAGACTCAACGCTCCAAGTTTGTCTCGACGATCGCGGTAGCATCATGATCAGCATTCTGCTTGAGCCACTTGTGAACCATGATGAAGCACGCCTTTGCGATCGCGCTGACTACCACTTACTTGCTTGTAGCTGTCAATCCTGCTCGTAGCGATACAGTAAACCTACCGTTAGAACAGCAGGTTGAAGCCGTTGCGGCGAGGCTTGAGGGCGTGATGTCAACGGCTGTCCAGTCCAAAATCAACGCGAAGATTTCCAATGTTCGCATGACCACCTGCCGGGTGATGGTGACAGTCGGCAATGGGGCATCCCAAAGTAAAACCATCGTGCTCTATCAAGAGCAAGCACTGGCTAAAGAGTTAACAAACCCCTATCGTCAGCGCTTTTTAGAGCTGAGCGCCAGTCCCATCAGTCAAAGTGTGCGATCGCGCTCCTTCAAACCTGCCAAGCCTGCTGCCTGGGTAAACTTCTGCAACAAAGCCGCGAACGATCGTGCGGTGAACGCTCAAGACATTGGTAGCGTCGTGTGCAACGTCTTTCTGCGCCCTTCTGGTAACAACTACGTTGGCAATACACCCGCTGATGGTTGCCCAGCTAATGTGCGTGGTGCAGTCAGAATTAAAAACCACATCGTGCTGCAACCTGACGGGATGAACACCTGGGATCAAGGCTTTGATGCGGCTGGCAAACAAGTCTGGGGTGCAAAGGCAGAGGCATATCAGTTTCGTCGTGACCCATAACAGTCGTGTAGTAGACAGGTAAACGATCGCAGCAAGATTGTTGTTTCACAATCATCTGTCAGGGTTTGAGCTACCCGTTGAATGCTGGTTATGCCATCTTTGGGCTTCAAGAATTCAGCAAACGACCTTGCACCGTGATGTTGGATAACGCTAACCACTAGAATTGCTCATCAGATACAACTTACGGAAAGATTCTTTATGTTGCACCATATCTCATTCAGTGCGCGTCAACCGGAAATTGTTGCGAAGGGTGTTGCCAAGCTCCTCGATTGCACTGCCCTGATGGCACCATGCCCTCCCTTTCCGACCGGATCTTGGTTCGTCTGCCTCGGCGATGCCTTTGGAACGCTTCTGGAAGTTCTTCCTTGGGGACACGTCCAAGACAAGGAAAGAGGTGGTGTGAAGAGTGTCGATGATCTCATGCGCGATCAAAGTAGTACCCATATCCTCATTCAAACACCTCGATCCACTTCGCAGATCGAGACAATTGCCAACGAGCAAGGCTGGGGCTGTCTGCCTGCAAGCGCAGGCTTCTTTAATTTCACGAAAGTATGGGTGGAGGGCACCTTCCTGATTGAACTCATGACTCCTGAGCAAGCAACGTCCTACACTGCTCATTTTGGTACCGAAGGAATGCCGGATCTGGATGGCAAGCTCCGAGAACTGGAGCTTGCGATGCAGAAGAAATAGCATGAGCCGATGTGAGCGCAGTTCAACAACCCGATGCACGCCGACCTTACTGAGGGTATCTGTGGATGTTCAAGGTTGCTAACGACTGGTGGTTGGGAGTGTTCGATCGTCACTTTTCAGTAATCGCTGTCTTATCCAAGCTCAAACCGTCTTGTTCAAGCTCAAACCGTATAGGGTACTTTAGCTTTTAGAAAGAGGAATGGTGGCTGGAGTTCAGCGATCGGGCACCCTTGTGCTTAACATGGAGTATTGGCATGGCTCAAGGAATGGGTACAAAGCTCAAATTAATGGTTGTGGATGATGAACCCGACAACCTGGATCTGCTCTATCGCACGTTTCGCCGCGACTTTGAGGTGATTAAAGCCGATAGTGCGATCGAGGCGCTGCAAATTCTAGAGCAGCAGGGAGAAATGGCGATCATCATTTCAGACCAGCGGATGCCCGAAATGTTGGGAACAGAATTTTTAAGCAAAACGGTCGATCGCTACCCCGACACGATTCGGATTGTGCTTACGGGGTATACCGATGTGGAAGATTTGGTCGAAGCAATTAATGCAGGTAAGGTGTTCAAATACATCACCAAACCCTGGAACCCTGATCAACTGAAAGGGGTCGTGCGGCAGGCGGCAGAAACGTACCATGTGCTGAAGCAACGCACGAACGAATTGCGACGGGCACTGCGGCGCGAGTCGCTGTTTAACACCATGACCACGGCAATCCGGGAATCGCTGGACTACAGCAATATGCTGCAAACCATTGCTGAGACGTTGGGACAAACGTTTGTCGCCAGTCGGAGCGTGTTACGTCCTGTAGTGGACGATCGCCTGGAGTCCCAAGCCCTGGTCTATCAAAGCCGCAGTCAGGGAGCAGAAACCGCCCATAGCCCTGATGATGCGCTTCTGCAAGCCGCATTGCAAACCCGACAGCTTCAAGTCACCCAAAGCTCAACAGAAAAAGAATCTCAGTTGGTTGTACCCCTGCTCTACCAGCAGGAGTTTCTGGCGGTGCTGTCGCTGTATCGGGGGGCGATCGACGCACCCTGGTCGCCCGAAGACATTGAACTCATTCAAGGAGTCGCCGATCAAGCTGCCCTTGCCCTCTCGCAGGCAAAACTCTACCAGCGCACCCAGGAGCAGGCAGAACAAATGCGGGCAGAACTCGCCGTTGCCCGTCAAATTCAGGGCAACCTGCTGCGCCAAAGCCTTCCCGATCTCGATGGCATGAAAGTGCAGGCGTGCTGCTTTCCGGCGCGGGAAGTGGGTGGCGACTTTTTTGAGGTCTATGCCCACCCTCAAGGCGACATTTGGCTAGCGGTGGGCGATGTTTCTGGCAAGGGCGTACCTGCTGCACTGTTCATGGCAAGCGCGATTTCCGTCCTACGGCGAGAATTGTCTCAAGAATCGCCCCCAGAGCCGCATCTTGTCATGCAGAACCTGAACCGGAGCCTTTCTGAAGATTTAGTGAGTACAAACTGCTTTATCACAATGGTGCTGGCACGCTATAGCCCGTCAACGCGGCAACTGGTCTATGCCAATGCAGGGCATATCTACCCCCTGGTGTGGTCTAGTCGTAAGGTAGCGGCACAGGTGGCGGCACAGGGCACATCGGCTGTGGAACCCCATTACCTCAAAGTGCGGGGTGTGCCGTTGGGCATTCTACCCATCTGGAAGGCAGCCTCCGGTAGCGTGGAACTCAATTCAGGTGAAGTTATGCTCCTGACCAGCGATGGCATTACCGAAGCGACGGTGGCTACCGCTCACAACGGCAACGTGAAGACTCCGCAAACCGTGACTTCTATGCTGCAACAGGCTGGCTTATGGCAGATGCTGATGCAAGAACATGCCCCCCTTGACCTCAACCACCTGCTTTCGCGGATTCGATCGCACAATACAATTCAAGAAGACGACCAGACTATACTCTCTCTGGAGGTTCTGTAGTTAATGAGAACTGAGCTACACGTACCCAGCGACCTGAAGTTTTTAGCCATTGTCGAAAATTGGCTTTTAGGCGCACTGGAAGTAGAACTTGGCGACCATGTTGATTGGACTCGACAATCCAATCGGCTGCGGCTAGTTCTAGTCGAGGCTTATTCAAACGTCGTCCGCCACGCGCACAAAGATCAGCCTGCCCTGCCTGTGCTGATACGACTGGAACTACGCGAACGTGATATCGCCCTGGAACTCTGGGATCACGGCGCTGGCTACGACGTAACGACCTACATGGAGCCAACGCCAGACTTGATGCAAGAAGGCGGCTATGGCTGGCTCATTCTCAATCGCCTCATGGATCGCGTTGAGTATCAACTGCAAGTCGATGGGCTTAACTGCCTCAAAATGGAAGCCAGTTTGCCAGAACCCGCACAGCCTATGTAAGAAAGGCTAAAGGCTGAAGGCTAAAGGCTGAACTTAAGACTCAAAACTCATTCCCTACTCCCCACTCCCTATTCCCTTCCCTTCCCCTCCCTTCCATGCGCTCCTACTCCCTCCTTGCCCCTGCCAAAATTAACCTTTATCTAGAAATTCTGGGTGACCATGTGACAGGTGGCGATGATTCTCGTCCCTCTGGGTTTCACGAGATGGTGATGGTGCTGCAAAGCGTGAGCCTGTCCGATCGCCTTCATGTGCGGGCAAGCGGTACAGATGCCATTCGGGTTCACTGCACGCATCCCCAGGTGCCAGATGATGCTAGCAATTTGGCGTACCGGGCAGCAGCGCTGATGTGCAAGCAGTTTCCCGATTGTTTTGCGCGGTATGGTGGGGTCGATATCACGATCGAAAAGCAGATTCCAGTAGGGGCTGGGTTGGCGGGCGGGTCGAGTAATGCCGCTGCGGTGCTGGTGGGGCTAGATTTGCTGTGGGAATTGGGTCTAACGCGAGACGAATTGCAGGAGTTGGGTGCGGTACTTGGCTCTGATGTGCCGTTTTGCATTGCGGGTGGCACAGCCCTGGCAACTGGGCGCGGCGAACAGTTGGATACGCTACCTGCATTGACCAATTTATCTGTTGTGCTGGCAAAATATCGCAGTCTGTCAGTCTCTACAGCATGGGCATACACCACCTACCGACAATGGTTTGGCGATTCTTACCTCCGTCGCGGAGGAGATTTGGAGCAGCGCCGTCAGCAGGTTCATGCCAGCCCAATGATGGCGGCGATCGCGCAACGAGACAACTCCAAAATCGGTCAACGACTGCGGAATGATCTGGAAAAAGTGGTGTTGCCAGCCCATCCCCAGGTGTTGCAACTCCGAGAGGCTTTTCAACGGTTCAACCCGATCGGCACGATGATGTCGGGTTCTGGTCCCACTGTTTTTGCGCTGGTAGAGTCTCAAGCCCAGGCAGAAGCGCTACAGGATAAGGTGCGAGAGGCGATCGCCAACCCCGATCTAGAGCTTTGGATCGCAAAATTTAACCCGTCTGGCATTCAAATAGTAAAGTAAAGGCAGGGAGTGGGGAGTAGGGAGTGGGGAGTAATTAAGAGTTTTGAGTTTTGAGTTTGGAAGAGCGGTCAGCTAATCCTACGGGAAGCAAGCTACAGCGGTCAGCAGTCAGCTTTTTAGCCTTTAGCTGTATTGACCCGTCAGGTTAGCCTTGATATGCAGTGCATTACGCTGACGCTTTTCTTGGATGGCGAAGCCTATACGGCACCTTACGCGGCTGATGTTTTGAGTCAGTACATTTAGCCTTCGGTTTTTAGCCTTTAGCCTTCTGCCTCCTTCTAACAATTAACAACCAACAACCAACAACGCCCCCGCCTCCTGCCCATAACGAACAACCAGGAACCAACATGAGTGAATCAACCAACCTTTCTGATCCGGCGATTCAGGTTTCTAAAGAAGGGGCACCTGCACCTAGCCCACTAAGATGCCTGAGCGGTTCGCTGGTGGCGGGTGGCATTGCGATCGTTCTCTACCGCTTGACCACCTCGATCGCGATCGCCTTTGCGTCCAAGCCTCTGCATACGGATAATTTCACCACTCAGCGCATTTCTGCTGCCGTGCGTACCTTAGTAATCGGACTGAGTTCGCTAGGCACGGGTATTTTTGCACTGGCAGCTTTCGGTCTTTTTGCCCTGGGCATTCAATTGCTTATTCAACGCCCCAAAGAGGGCGCAACTCCACCCGAAAATTCCTGAACCTGGCGAGGCTGTGCGTATCGTTCCAGAAGCCGATGCATGCGATCGTGTCAAACGCCCACAGACATCGATCGTCAACCAACAAAATCGTTCAGCTTGCTGCATAGCGGCACGAGGGAAATCATTTCTGCAATCGGCAACACCCAATCAAACTCTGTCGATCGACAGCTTTAATCTTCCACTTAGAACGGCTGTTCTCTCCCAACCGTTAGATGTTGCGCTGTTCATCCTTTGCGACTCTTGGGGCATGTAGTGTGCCTGTTCCTGATTGGGAGAGAATTGTGGAAATGAATAGACGTGATTTGCTGAAAGCGGTATCGACCTCTGGCGCGGTTGCTGCTGGAGTGGTTGTCACAGACGGATGGCTCAAGCCATTGTTAGCTCAGAGTGGGGCAACTCAGGGTGGGGCAACTCAGCCAACGCCCACATCAACCAAGCAGGGTGAAATGCTGTACCGGACGCTTGGGCGCACTAATGAGCGGGTGTCGCTGATCGGCTTGGGCGGGCATCACATCGGCAGACCACCCAGTGAGCAGGATGGTATTCGGCTGATTCGTGCCGCGATCGATCGTGGCATTAACTTTATGGATAATTGCTGGGATTATCACGATGGTGGTAGCGAAATCCGCATGGGCAAAGCGCTCAAGAATGGCTACCGCGAGAAGGTTTTTCTGATGACCAAGATTGATGGTCGTACCAAAGCTGCTGCTGCCAAGCAAATTGATGAATCTCTGAAGCGATTGCAGACCGATCATATTGATCTCCTACAGCATCACGAAATCATTCGCCTGGAAGACCCCGATCGCGTTTTTGCGCCCGGTGGTGCCCAGGAAGCCGTTCTAGAAGCACAGAAGGCAGGCAAAATCCGCTATATCGGGTTCACGGGGCACAAAGATCCGATGGTGCATCTTCGGATGCTGGAAATGGCGGCTCAACAAAATTTCCGCTTTGATGCCGTGCAACTGCCGCTCAACGTGATGGATGCCCACTTTCGCAGTTTTGAAAAGCAAGTGCTACCCGTACTGCTAAAGGATGGTATTGGCGTTTTAGGTATGAAAGCTTTGGGCGATCAAATTATTCTCAAGAGCAACACGGTGAAGCCGATCGAATGCCTCCACTATGCGATGAATCTACCCGTTTCAACCGTGATTACAGGCATTGAAAGTATGCCCATTCTCGATCAGGCGTTTGAAGCGACTCGTACCTTTAAGCCTTTGAGTCAGGCGCAGGTAGCCGCCCTGCTTCAGCGCACAGCACAGGCGGCGGCTAAAGGTGAATACGAAAAATTCAAGACGAGCAATCAGTTCGATGGGACGGCTAAGAATCCTGCGTGGCTGGGGTAAGCAGTTTTTAGTTGTTAGTTTTTAGTTGTTAGTCAGCCTCACCAATCGAGCGCTTAAGCCATTTCTAGAAAAACTACTACCCGTGAATCGTAGGGGCTTAGCATACCCTGCGGGAAGCAAGCTACGGCAGGTAATCTCTGGTCATCGTGAAAATCTTTGTCCGAATGCTAAGCCCGTACAAGGGTAATATCTTTCTCAGAAATCTCCTTAGTCTAACAACCAACAACTAACAACTAATGACTTTACAAGCCCTAAGGGTCGCCTGTTCTACTGCGACAACCGCTATCACATGCCTGGGAGCGCTAAGGTAGTGATAGCGGTATTTTTGATGGATCGTTGTTTGGGAGCGTTTGAGACATGCTGATGGAGAAATTGACACAACTGAAAACGTTAGTTGCCGATATGGATCAGGCATTGATTGCCTACTCTGGCGGCATTGATAGTACCCTCGTAGCAAAAGTTGCCTACGATATGTTGGGCGATCGCGCCCTTGCCATTACAGCCGTTTCACCATCGCTCCTGCCCGAAGATTTAGAAGATGCTTGCGTACAAGCGGCTGAGATTGGCATTGCCCATGAACTGGTGCAAACCCACGAAATAGACAACCCCAACTACACTGCAAATCCGGCGAATCGCTGCTATTTCTGCAAAAGCGAACTGCACGACACGTTAAAACCTTTGGCACTGGAGCGCGGCTATCCTTACGTCGTGGATGGCGTGAATGCGGATGATTTGTCTGACTATCGACCCGGTATTCAGGCGGCGAAAGAACGGGGTGCCCGATCGCCCCTCGCCGAAGTAGGCATCAGCAAGGTCGAAGTACGCGAAATGGCTAAACATCTGGGTCTTGCGTGCTGGGATAAGCCCGCTCAGCCATGCCTCAGTTCGCGCTTTCCCTATGGAGAAGAAATTACGATCGCCAAACTCCAGCGCGTGGGCAGAGCCGAAGCTATGTTGCGACGGATGGGACTAAGAACGTTTCGAGTGCGATCTGAAGGTGACACGGCTCGTATCGAACTACCTGCCGAGCAGCTTAAGGAATTTGTGCTGACGACCGATTTGCCGACGTTGGTGGAAAGATTTCAGTCCGTTGGCTTTCTCTACGTCACCCTCGACCTGGAAGGCTTTCGGAGTGGTAAGTTAAATCAGGTGCTTCAGTTTGCTACGGCTGAAAAATGAGGATAAGCTGACATGACGCGATCGCCTGCCCTGAACCAAGAGATTCATTATCCCGATAGCGACGGGCAACCCATGTCTGATAACACAAAGCAGTTCAACTGGATTGTTTATATCAAGCTGGGTTGCGAAGCATTGTTTAAGGACGATCCCAACGTCTTTGTGGCAGGCGATTTGCTGTGGTATCCCGTTGAGGGCGACAACACCATTAGAGCGGCTCCCGATACGATGGTGATTTTTGGTCGTCCCAAGGGCGACAGAGGTTCCTACCAGCAGTGGAAAGAGGGCAACATCGCGCCTCAGGTGGTGTTTGAAATCCTGTCCCCTGGCAATACGCTCGTCGGCATGGCAAAGAAGTTTCGCTTCTACGAACGCTACGGCGTTGAGGAATACTACCTTTACGATCCTGACAAAGGCGATTTTAGCGGTTGGCTTCGCTCCGGCGATTTTTTGGAGGTCATCGAAACCCCGATCAGTTGGATCAGTCCCCGTCTAAACGTCCGCTTTGAGCTGGTCGATGGAGAACTGGAGATCTACCGTCCTAATGGCGACAGGTTTTTAACCTACCTGGAATTAGAACAGCGGCTAGAACAAGAGCGGCTGCGATCAGACAAACTGGCTGCCAAGCTGAAAGAATTGGGCATTAACCCAGAGGATTTATAAACACTTTAACCTGCCGATTTGTATAGGCAAGCCTTTCAAGCTGCACGAAAGTCATATCATCGTGCGATCGCTCAAATGCGTGCGTTTTCTCAAAGCCAAGCTTGCCGAATGTCTTCAGCGATCGTTCATTGAATGCAGCCACGGTAACTCGAAATTTGGCTGGCGAAAACTGAACGTCGGCAAAGTGCAGCACGGCAGCGACAAATTTGTTGCCAAGTCCTTTGCCCGTTTTGGCTGGATGCATGCCAACTCCAACATCTAATGCTGTTGGCTCTTGTTCCTTGTAATTGCCGCCTGCCACTCTTGCTTCTTTGCCAAAGCAGCAGTAGCCCAGCAAGGTTTGCTCCTGGTCAAGCACACTGTAATAGCGGTTTGCTGGTTCCCAGAGTAATGAGCAGTCCTCTTCTGACAAGTTGTACAGCGACAAGGGCGGTTCGTACCGCCAAGCGGCAATTTCTTTTGCCTGCTCGATCAAAATTTGCCCGATCGTAAGTGCCATCGACCTGGTTACAAGCGATTTCGCAGCGTTAAACGTTGGCGGTTGTCAAACCGAACGCAAACAAAACAGTCGCTACCAAACTCAATAGTGCCAGCAAGCCTGCGGGCATGAATTTGGTCGTGGCGCGAAAGCGAAGGGCAAAAACGATGACCAACGCCAGGGCGATCGCGGCGGCGAGTGCCAAGCCAAGCGTAGGATTTTGTAAACTGACGTACCAGGCGATCGCCAACGCAATGCCGCTACCCAAGCCTGAGATGAGTGATTGATTGCTTTTTGCTTTCACGTAGCCGATAATGCCACCGATCGCCACAAGCAGCGCGTAGATTAGAATGAGCCAGATAATCGTTGCCAAAGGGGTGCCTCCTTTTTCTCAACATTTCACACCCTACACCGTATTCTGACCGTTCGCGTCTCGTTGTCACAATGCTTCTTACACAGACCATTCCCGTTTTAGATTTGCGCGATTTTCATCGGGGCGATCGTCGCCAAACGTTTGTTACCCAACTGGGCAATGCCCTTGAAGACATCGGCTTTTTTGCCCTGACGCATCATGGCGTTGATGCCGACCTGATTCAAACGGCGTATGCTGCAACGCAAGCATTCTTTACATTGTCAGAAGCGGTCAAGCAGCGCTACGAAGATCATGCCCTGCACGGACAGCGTGGGTTTACCCGCTTTGGACGTGAACACGCCAAAGATCATCCTGTTCCCGATCTCAAAGAATTCTGGCACGTAGGACGAGAACTTCCCGCAGACCATCCCCTGGCAACTCAGTATCCAGCGAACCTATCACCGATTGAAGTGCCGCAGTTTGCCCCGGTGATGAATCAGCTTTACGCCCAACTGGATGCCTGTGCCACAGAACTACTCAAAGCCTGTGCCCTCTATCTAGGCGAACCAGAAACCTTACTGAGCGATATGCTGCGCGATAGCGATACTATTTTGCGCGTGATTCACTATCCCCCGATCGCGCCTGATGCCCATCCTGCCAGTCTGCGTGCCGCTGCCCATGAAGACATCAACCTGATCACCCTTTTATGCGAAGCCACGGATGATGGGCTGGAACTCTTGCAGCGAGATGGCACCTGGCGATCGATTCGAGCGCTACCAGGGCAGATCATTGTGGATAGTGGCGATATGCTGCAACAGCTCACCAATGGCTTGCTCAAAAGCACCACTCATCGCGTGGTCAATCCAGCAGACGGGCGCGATCGACGCTTTTCCATGCCCTTCTTTGCCCACCCACGTCCTGAGGTAGACCTCACGCCCCTCCCAGGCTGCATCGCCAAAACGGAACAACCCCCTTTCCCCAGCATCACCGCTGGAGAGTATCTGCAACAGCGCCTGCGAGAGATTGGCTTAGCGGGGTGAAGGAAGTTGTTAGTTGTTGGTTTTTGGTTGTTAGAAGGGGTGAGGTGAAGAAGTTGTTGGTTGTTAGTTGTTGGTTGTTAGAAGAGAGGACGGGAAAAGTAGGAGAAGGTATTAGGACGAAAGCTAGAAGTTACAAGACCATCAAGGCTGCCTCTTTACTAATCTCCCTACTAAAAACTCTCCCTACTAAAAACCAACAACCAACAACTAAAAACCCCTCTCATCCTCCTGCGGCAAACGTCACCATAATGGCAACCGAAAGAAGAATGCCTGGGGAGAGCATCAGCACTAGCATCAGCAGATCGTGTGTGTTCATCGGTGCTTTTGGTCAGATTTTAGCGAGTGAAAGAGTGCCGCGATCGCCTGCCAGGAAGCAGCCTGATCGTGAACTGTCTTCATCCTAATGAACGATGCTCGTGTCTTTACCGCCAAAGCATTGAGAAATGCTGAAGATTGCCTCGATCGCAGAACGGCGTTTAGACGTAAGGTAATGAAGATTGAGTGCTTGTTGAAGTCAGTACGCGGCTGAAAGAGAACGATGTTGTGATGCTGGAAGCTTCTGCTAGCTTTGGCGCTGGAAGTCCAACCTGAAGTCAACCTATGAGTAATTTTTCTTTTGATGACCTGTTGCGGAGAGATTTTCTCAGAGGGCTGGGTCTGTGGATCGTCATTGAAATTGTCAGTTTTCTCGTACTGCCGTGGTTAGGAGCTATTCAACCGGGCGATCGGCTCAAGTTCTGGTTTGGTCTCAGCATTCCGCTGGGCATCGGTGGAGCGCTGCTGTTAGGCGGCAGTTCTCGGTTTGTCGCCCTCACAAATGAGCGGGCGGCTAGCGGCAATAAAACGTTGCTCAGCCTCTTAGGACAATTTGCGGGATCGATCGGCATTGCAGGCATTCTCTTTCCCTTTGTGATGGTGGCGGGAGAGTTTCTTGCCAAAATTTTTGAACAGTAAAGCATACGAGATCGGTGAGATGCTAGATGCAGACTCAAGAACGCTGCCCGTAACCCATGCGTTGAAAGAATGGCGGGTTGCTGTAGACGCGCTGGAACAGGGTGAGACGATCGTGCTGCTGCGAAAAGGGGGCATTCGTGAAGCAGGCGGCACGTTTACGATCGCCCACGATCGCGTCTGGCTGTATCCCACCTACGAGCATCAGCGATCGCACCTGGTGAAGCCAAAATACGCGGATGCGATGGTATCGGTTGCACCGGGTTGGCATCCAGAAACGGTTCGCCTTGGTTCATGGGCACACATCACCGATCGCGTTCAGGTGAGCGATACGGCAACGGTGGCAGCATTGCTCCCGTTTCACATCTGGACTGAAGCGTTTGTGGCAGAGCGATTGAAGTGGAAACCAAGCCAGCCTTTAGAGGTTCTTTTGCTGCGAGTTTATACACTGCCTCAGCCGCAGTTGCTTCCGTATGACGCTGCCTATGGTGGTTGCAAATCCTGGCTCGATTTGACGCAGACAATCGCACGGCAGCTCAACCTGATGCAGGCATTCTCAGAGAGCTTGCCCGTGCTGGGTAATGTGGACTACGACGTTCAGCGAGAGGCAATGCGGGCGATCGTGGCACGGTAAGTCGGTTCTGTTAAGAGCAAAATGCTGCTATGGATAAATTTTGTGAATAACGTAGCTAACCCCTACCCCTGGTGCCATGATAAAGGGGAATTTGGGTGCAGACCCTAAATGGACGTTGTTTATGATCTGCTAATAAGGCGAAGGTCAGTGTGTGTTCCAGGTTGAAGTTGGTTTGAGGTGATTTCTAATCAGAAGATTTCTAGATCAGAATTTATCGGTAGTGCGAGCGTCTCGCTCGCGTCCATGAACGAGCCACTCACACTCTTTGATGTGGCTTATGCAAACGAAAACAGCTTAGGATCATGCAATTAAATAACATCGGCAAATTCAATCGTAGGGGCTTAGCATACCCTACGGGAAGCAAGCTACGGCAGGTATGCTTTCGGTGATGGCAAAGGCTTTCGATCGAATCTAAGTCCCTACAAAATTATCGGTTTTATTTTGTTTTCGTTCTTTAATAAATGCAAAAAATCAAGGAGCAATGGCTGCTACTTCTTCATGAAAGGGTGTAAGTTGATGGCTAAAAGCTCCAGTTGCGACTATCCTTAAAGCCAGATCTTAACGCTAGAACAGCCGTACGCTAGATGTGTTGGATAGGTTCAGCCCAAAGTGATGCAAAGCCAGAAATTTGACTCAGATGTTCATCCCAAAGTGAGACGGCTTGTGAACCAGCGATCGAGTGTGAAACGGTTGGTAACGGTTGCCTTAGGAGCAATCGGTGCCGTGATGGCTGAAGCGACGGTTCTTTCGGTGCAAGCAGCCTCTCTTACCAACTGGAGCTTTGACCCAGCCGCCAACCAGCTCGAAATTACGGTCAAAGACGGCACAACGCCCCGCTACTTTCTCATGGCGCAGCCCGCCCGCATTGTGCTCGATCTTCCCGGTACGGCTGTTGGCTCTGTCAGCGCTCAACAAACTTATGCGGGTGCCGTTCGTCAGATTCGGGTGTCTCAGTTTGAGCCGGGGCTGACCCGCATTGTGATGGAAATTTCACCCGGCGTTTCCCTGGCACCGGGACAGGTGAAGCTGGAAAAGGTTGGTAGTGGAACGGCTCCGTCTGGCAACGCTCGATGGGTGCTGCAACCACTCATTACAAAGTCGCTTGCTGCAAATACAGTCAGGGTGAATCCGTCCGCTACTCTGTCACGTCCAACGGTGCCTGCCCCTGTTACCAAAACGCCTGCTGCCCGCGACCCCAAGCCAGTAGAAACCAAGCCCTCGATCGCGCCCTCTAAGCCGACTCGTGCCGAAGCCCCAATCGCGCCCTCTCCAGCGTCGGTTTCTGGAAGCAATACGCCTTCAAAGCCTGCTGCACCTGCTCCAGTCGCCGCAAACAGCCCGACCGCAAAGATTCAAGGCGATCGTAAGCCTGCGGTTACGGTTCCTGATCTGGCACCAGCACCAGGGGCGATCGCCTCGCCTCCACCAGCCCTTACACCGACCTCACCCACCTCTGCGTCTTCCCAACCTGTAGCATTAGCGCCTGTGCTGCCATCGCCACCCACGGTTGCGTCGCAAACAGTCACGCCACTGCCACCCACAGCGACTACGCCCGTTGATCCGAATCTAGCGGTCGATACCCAGAATGGCGTAGCGATCGCGGTGCCAGTGCCAGGGTCGCTCTCGACTGCTTCAAATATGTCGCCTCAACCGCCCGCTGCCACCCAACCGACCACACCGTCTGCAAACTCCCAGCCCGTGACCCAGGTTGCACCCTCTAGTGGTACTCGCTCACCCGCCACAACAAAACTAGAGGCGGCAATGGCTCCTCCGATCGCGGGTCGATCGACAAGCCCATCGATCGTTCAACCATCCAATGTGTCTACTTCAGGGCGATTGTCTGGGGCAGAGATACCAACTACGGTAGCAGCGGCTCCGACCGTATCACCGAGCGTCAGCGTACCGCCGCTTAACGGTTTGAGTGCGCCTCCCAAGGTAACTAACACTCCTGAGGCTTCGGTCAGAACTCCGCAACGCTCGCCTGAAGCTTCTTTTGATGTCCCATCTGCTGGCATACCCGCTGCTGCCAGTGCCCAACCGAGTGTCAGCGTCCCTCCACCGATTCGGGTAGGCACTCCCAACTTGGGACTAGCAAATGGCGTATCACCTGCTGAAACGGCACCGATTTCGATCTTTGCTCCAAATGCGTCGATCGAGCCTCCTGTGAGTGTGCCACCGTTGCAGCCAGCACCCCCGTTGCAACAGTCAGTCACTCCTACGATCGCGCCCCTTCAACCAGCACAAACTTCCTACGACGCAAATACGATTCGGCAGTCTACCGCAAGCGCAAACCTCGCGCCGCCTCTGAATGTCATGCCCTTGCAAACACCCATGCCGCAAGCGGCTGCACCATCGCCAACGGTAGCGCCAGGGTACGATGCCAATACCATCAGGCAACCACCTGCTGAAACGTCACCGACTGCGATCGTTGAATTTGGTCAACCGTTGCCTGCGAAAGACCTTGCTGCAAGGGCAAGCCAACCGCTCAATGGTGTCACCACTTCGCAGGGTGTGCGCCAAGCATTGAAGCCGACCGCTCCAGACGTGTTGTTACCGGCTGGCACGGTGCTCAATCTGCGCTATCCCGGTGATGCAACGCTCATGCTACAGACCGATCGCCCGCAGCAAGAAATTCTAGTATTGCTTACAGAATTGCGGGATGCGACTGGCAACCTCCTGGCACCCGCTGGCAGCGCTGTAACGGGACGGTTTGAAACCACCACCAGCGGTAGCCAGTTTGTGACGCAGGCGATCGCGATCGCCGGACGCACGATTCCCCTCACCGCTCAATCGGGCACGCTAGACGGCAGCCGCAAAGTGCAAGGCAACAATCTGGCGGTGAATTCTGGCATTGGGTTAGTGGCAGGGGGTGTGCTGGGAGCCGTCAGTGGTTCGGCTGGTCTGGGAGCGCTTGGTGGAGCCGCTGCTGGAGCCGCTGCTACTTTGATAACCGCCCCTAAGCCTGCTGCTATTCAACCAGGACAGGTTGTGCAGGTACGTTTGACCCAAGATTTGCGGAGTTTTGAGTAGTGGTGGTTGCGTCTGGTTGTGCAACCCCATTCGCAGAGCGTCATTGACAAAAAGAGCGCTCACGATTTCTGTAGGGACTTTACACGTAACTCCCCCACTACGGAGCGCCAACCACACGTTTGAAACACTACCGCCGTTTAGGATTGTGGATTAAATAACGTGAAATTCTGCGTAGGATGCCGTATAGCCGTTCCGGCATAGAAGAAAAGCTTGCGTAACGCATCAAAGCCTAGAGGTGATGCGTTACGGCTAGCGCCTTTAGCGAAGCCATGCCGAAGGCTATACACATCCTACAAAATTCGGTGTTATTAAATTCTCGTTCCTTAGTATTTCTCGTTCTCTGGTTTGGGTGCGCCGCCTGTGCCGGGTTGGTTCAGGAAGAGATTTTTCGCCGCATCATTTTGATAGATGCAGTCGATTCTGGGCGATCGCTCCAGCGCATCGGTAAAGCCGAAGGTGTTCATGCGGTTTTTGCAATCCCGCACCTGCTCAGATTTCACCAGACCACGCTGTTCTAAGATCGACCAGTTGTTGGTACGCAGCACGCATCCTGGTTGAGTACTGGGCTGAGAAATGTAGACGTTTAGCGGATTCAGGGTGACGAAAACACGCGCATCCATCGTAATGGCAGCAGAACCAAACTGGGCGCACAGTTCGGGGTTGGGCGCACGCTGGCTCAGGTCGAGGTCAGTCACAATCTTGCCTGCACCAGAACTGGAAACAGAGCTAAACCCAAGACCAATGCCAATCCCTAGAATAAAAACACCCGCCAGTACTGCCAGAGCCGTCGCGTTGAACAACGCCGCGATCGACGCTTTTGCTGGCTTTTGCTTGGAGGCTTCTGGACCAGAGTAGCTGTCGTAATCACGATCGTAGTCGCGATCGACCTCGCGATCGTAGCTAGAGCCTGAGTTCCTGGGTTTACGTTTCATAGTCATCTGAATCCCGTTGGACGCGTTAAAAAGCGACTTTCTTTCTCCAGTATGCCGCGAATAGACAGCGGTCTGCACATCGAGCCTATCCACCCACAGAAAGTAATGTGCTCTCCGCGTCACCCTAGCGTATTTTTAACTCAAACAGCAAGAGAACTCAAACAGCAAGAAGGAGCCGACACGATCGCAGATTGTTAGCGCAGGTGTTGCTGTGCCCAGAGTGCTGCCTGCACCCGATCGCGCACGCCAAGCTGGCACAAAATGCGCGTGATGTGATTTTTCACCGTCCCCTCAGTGAGATGCAGGCGTTGAGCAATTTCGCGGTTGCTGTTGCCTTCACCCAAGAGTTTCAGCACGGTTTGTTCACGATCGCTCAATAGTAGACTGACAGCTTGTTTGGCTTCAGACGATGGCGGCTGAAGTTGAGCAAACACTTTGGGGGCGATCGTCGGACCCAGTTGACTATAACCCTGATGCACCAGTCGAATAGCAGCAGCCAGTTGTTCTGAGGGCGTGTTTTTGAGGAGGTAACCTGCCGCTCCAACTTGCAGTGCTTTGAAGACATACTCATCTTCGTCAAAGGTCGTCAGCACGAGAATCCGGATGTGGGGATGGCGTTGATGGATTTCACGGGTGGCACTGACACCATCGGCGATCGGCATGCGTACATCCATTAAAATTACATCGGGCTGGAGTTGGTCGGCAAGCGCCACGCTTTCTCTGCCATTGCTTGCCTCACCGACAATCTCCAGATCCGTTTCTAACGCAAGCAAAACCGCTAACCCTTGTCGAAAAAGCACCTGATCGTCTGCCAGTAGAAGCTTGATCATCGGGGCAAACTCACGTCAAGCTGAGTCCCTTTGCCGATCGCGCTCTTGATAGTGAAGTCGCCCGATAACAGGCTCACTCGCTGCTGAATGCCCTGTAAGCCCAGACCTGTGTAGACAGCAGCGGGGTCAAAGCCTCTACCGTCATCCGTGAGGGTAAGCTGAATGCGATCGTCGCTGGTGGTCAACCGCAGACAAACGTGAGCAGCCCCAGCATGTTTGCGAATATTGGTGAATCCTTCTTGCACAATGCGATAAAGCTGTTGACTGGTTTGTACCGATAGGGGCGGTAGATTGACTTCGGTGGTGATGATCAAAGCATGATTTTGACTAGCCTGCTCAATCAACACGTTCAACGCCTGATTAAAGTCAAAGGTAGATGAATGGATGGTCTGTAGCGCCAATCTCACATCTTCCAGGCATTGATCGGTTAGGCTTTTCGCCCGATCGATCGCATCCAGCGCCTGCTCAGGGTTCCGCTGACGAAGTTTCTGAGCTACTTCTAACTGCACACCCAACGTTGTGAGCGTATGACCCAGCGCATCATGAATCTCACGGGCAATGCGGGTGCGTTCTACCGTCGCAGCCAGTATTTCTACCTCCTGTGCCAACGCCTCTGCTCGTTGGCGGCTCTGGCGTTCTGCCACAATCACAAAGCCTAAAAGAATGACAAAGATGCTAATGCCTGCATACTCAATCAGGGCTGACGACAGCACAGGTAAAGGACTCAATAGCTGCCCTAACTGATTGGCGTTAGCAAGCTGCTCTAGCGTCTGTTGTTGCAGTTCACGCAGGTTGCCCACCACGCTGGTTAAGTAGCCTACCCCCACCACCAGCATGATCAAAATGACTTCTCGGCGGCTGAGAAAAAAGCAGCTCTTGATGAGAAAGAAGTAAAGCAGAATGCTGAAATCAACACCCATGAGACTCGCCACTAAAGCCAGCCCCATTTCGATCGCAATATAAACGCGACGTTGCCAGAGGGGTCGATCGATCGGAAACCAAAAGCTCAACCCCAAAAAGAGGCTGTTAAAAGCGATCGCTTTCGGTAAAACTGATTCTGCACTAAAGGGCACTGGAAACACCCGCTCGATCGCATACAGCAGCGTCATCATGAGCAGTAGCACCCATTCTGCATACCGCATCACCTGGCGCAGCGATGCCGAAGGACTGGCGATCGTCCTGGTCAGCGCGTGGTCAGGGTCAGAATATTCCTGCTGTATCCGGTACTTCATGCCACTGCCAATCAGGTAAGTCATTAAGCCATCAACGTGCTTTCCCTATTTTGTAGCATCACGTTCGGTTCCTATCATGACCAACGTCATTGAAAGCGAATGACCAATGGCGATCGACGTTCGTGCGCTTTGGCAGGGTCAGAAGCCTCGCACCCTGCGTATGCTGCAAACAGTTGATTCTAAGCGTCGCAATGGTATTGAGCAATGTTATGTGGCAATGGCAAACCTTAATGATTTCTGTGGGCATAGCCAGCCTTTGCGGGGCTTGTGGTGCGTCCGATCTAGACTCCTCCAACAAAACCTCAGTACAGGCGGCTCCGGTGGCAGCGGTTGTGGCGTTGGGACGACTGGAACCAGACGGAGAAGTGATCAAGCTATCGGTACCCAATGCTCAAGACAGTCGCGTGAACCGGATCTTAGTGCAAGAAGGCGATCGCGTGCAGTCGGGACAGTTGATTGCGTTGTTGCAAGGCATCGATCGCAGGCAGGCAGATGTGCAGGATGCGAGAGCCGATGTGCGGTTGCAGCAAGCGACGCTGACCAAAGTGCGCCAAGGAGAAGCCAAAAAAGCGCAACTCCTTGCCCAGCAAGCAACGATCGCCCGTTTAGAGGCACAGCTTGCGGCAGAAACCCAGCAGCGACGGGCGGCGATCGCCAGTACCAATGCAACGCTCCGCAATGCTGCCTTAACGTACCAACGACGACAGGCATTACAACAAGAAGGCGCGATCGCCCGTGCTGACCTTGATACTGCTCAACGGGAATGGGAAACGGCGCGGGCAGACCTGGCAGAACGTCAGGCTGCATTACAACAAACCCTCACTACCTTACCTGCCGAAATCGCTCAAGAACGTGCCCGGTTAGCCGAACTGCGAGAAGTGCGCCCGGTTGATCTGCAAATTGCCGCCGCCCAGCTTGAAAAGGCTGAAATTGCCGTCCAGCAGCGTCAAGCACTCCTTGAAGATGTGCAGGTGCGTGCGCCTATTTCGGGACAGATTCTCAGGATTAACACTCGCATTGGCGAACAGGTCAATACTGCTCAGGGCATTATGGAACTGGCGCGGACGGAGCAAATGGTCGTCACGGCTGAAATTTCGGAGATTGACGTGGGTAAGGTGCGTACTGGGCAACGAGCCGTCATCACCAGCGAATATGGTGGGTTTAAAGGCGAAGTCCACGGCACGATCGCCCATATTAGCTTGCAGGTGGGACGGCGATCGCTTCAGGATGCCAACGCTGTTAATAGCCCCACTACCGATAGCAATGCCCGCATCATTGCCGTCAAAATTCGGATTGATCCTAAAGACAACCCCAAAGTTGCCGCTTTCACCAATATGCAGGTGCGGGTCAGGTTGCCGATGGAAAACCGTACAGCAATTAGCGCTCAGCCAGCAGTAAATTAGTTGTTAGTTGAACGCTGCAACCATTCACTGATCAAGGTTTACACACAACGCGATGCCTCCATCCCAACACGTAGACTTGTGAATTAGATCACTTCGACAACCTCAGCCTTTTCGTTGTACGGGCGCGGCATGCGGCAGATGTTTCTGGGCGAAGGCAAGGACTTTCTACCGCATGCCACGCCCCTACGCACAGAATGACACCTCAATAAATCCACGATTCTTAGTGATGCTTAAAACGCTACTGCATACCTTACAAACACAGCGTCCGCTTGCCTGGGCACAACTTTCCCATCAAAAAATGCGGTTAGCCGTCGCAATGGGTGGCATCTCCTTTGCCAATGTGTTGATTTTTATGCAGTTAGGTTTTCTGTCGCTGTTTACAGGCGGCGCAACAGCTTTACCCCAAAGCCTGAAGGGAGACTTGTTTTTACTCAACCCCAGCACCGAGTTCTTAGGATCAAACGGGTTCGATCGCATTCGTCTCTATCAAGCAGCAGCGGTTCAAGGGGTAGTTTCCACAACACCACTGTATATTTCGCCAACCTCCTGGGCGTACTCCGAGCAGAAAAAATCCTTTGAAGGTCGTGTGTATGCCTTTAACCCAGCGCAAACCGTGTTTGATCTACCCGCCGTGATTCAGCAACAGCAGCGGCTCGCCATTCCCAATAGCGTGTTGTTCGATCGACAGGCAAAACCCGATTTTGGTCCCATTCCTCAGCTTTTTACCGAAAACGGATCTGTAACTGCCTTGCTCAACAATCGCCGCGTCACGGTAGAAGGGCTGTTCAATCTGGGCAACTCCTTCTTTCTTGGTAGTGGCAACCTGATCATGAGCGAAGCCACCTTTGCAGACATTTTTGGTGAAAACCTGCTGAATCAGGTGAGCGTGGGTGTGGTGACATTAGCAGCCGATGCCAATCCTCAAGCCGTGAAAGCAGGCATTGAAAAACACGTGCCGGGAGTGAAGGCATACACCCACGAGGAGTTAGTTGCTAAAGAATTGACGTTTCAAGAAAGTACGGCGGTTGGTCCTATCTTTAGCTTTGGCACGATCATGGGCTTCATTGTGGGCGTGGTGATCGTCTATCAGGTGCTTTACAGCGATGTCAATGATCATCTAGCGGAATACGCCACGCTTAAAGCAATGGGCTACGCCAACACGTCGCTGCTCATGATTATTTTTCAGGAAGCAACGATTCTCGCCGTTTTAGGGTTTCTGCCGGGATTCGCCATTTCTGTCTGGATATATGGCTTTCTGGGCAACTTGACCCGCCTGGAACTCATCATGAGTCCTGACATTGCCCTCACGGTTTTTGTGTTGACCCTTGTGATGTGTACCGTATCCGCCGCGATCGCCTCCAGCAAACTCCGCTCTGCCGACCCAGCCGACGTTTTTTGAGGGAACTGGAACAGCACTCCCTACTCCCTACTCCCCACTCCCCACTCCCTACTCCCGACCCCTTACAGATCTACTCACCTAAAGATTGCTGTATGCTGCAAACTCCGGTCATTGCCATTCGATCGCTGAACCATACCTTTGGTAAAGGGACACTGCAAAAACCTGTGCTGAGCGATATCAAGCTTGAGGTGAATCCGGGCGAAATTGTCATCCTCACTGGACCTTCTGGAAGCGGCAAAACGACGTTACTGACGCTGATTGGTGCGCTGAGAGCAATGCAGGATGGCAGTCTCAAGATTCTTGATCAAGAGTTGAAGGGTGCCAGCCAGCGCAAGCTGATGCAGGTGCGAAACCAGATTGGCTTTATCTTTCAATCGCACAACTTACTCAAGTGCCTGACTGCCTGGGAAAATGTGGCGATGTCGCTCAAGCTTCACAACACAATACCGCCCGTTGAGCGACGGAAAAAAGCCATTGCCATGCTTCAGGCTGTCGGCTTGGCAGAGCGCGTCAATTATTACCCAGAAGCACTCTCTGGTGGGCAAAAGCAGCGCGTGGCGATCGCCCGTGCCCTGGTCAGTCGCCCTAAACTGATTCTCGCTGACGAACCAACTGCGGCGCTGGATAAACAATCGGGACGCGACATTGTAGAACTGATGCAAATGCTGGCTAAAGAACAAGCCTGCGCGATTTTGCTGGTGACGCATGACAACCGCATTCTAGATATTGCCGATCGCCTGATCCACATGGAAGATGGTCGTCTGGTCTACGATCGAGAAACGGCGATCGCGCCCTTGTAAGGCTGCAAAGGTAAGTTGATTCACACGCTATAGTGACTTTAAGCGGCATCAGCGAGAAGAAAAGCGGGAAGGCAAACGGGAAGAAAAGCAATGTATGCAGTCATTTCAAGCGAACGTATTCAATTGCCACCGGGAAGCGTGGTTCACCTACCGGGCACCTGGCAAGATTACCTTGACCTCTGCGCCAGTCGGGGTGATGGCTCTATTCCACGCATCAAGTACCGCCGCCCCGGAGAAATTCTGCTGATGAGTCCTCTGCCAAAACATGGGCGTGATGCTCATTTAATTGCAAATGTTGTGACGATCTTACTAGACAGCCAAAATCGCAACTACGAAGCGTTTACACCCATCACGATGTCACTGTCAGAAGAGAGTGGCATTGAACCTGATTATTGTTTTTATATCGATCGCTGGCAGGCAGCCGTTGGCAAAGATCGCCTTGATTGGAGGATTGATCCACCACCCGATTTAGTGATTGAAATTGATGTCACATCCTATTCTGACGTGAATGATTACTTGCCCTATCGTGTACCTGAAGTTTGGCTGTTCAAACGGAACCAACTGACGATTCATGAGCTACAAAATGATGCGTATCAGTTGCAGTCAAACAGCCGATCGTTTCCTGATGTTGATGTGCGATCGCTACTAACCCGTTGCCTGCAAACAGCGTCTGAACAAGGGACTGGCGTAGCGATGCGAGAACTTCGACAATCCTTGCTGTGATTCTAGCACCTTAAAGATGCCACAATCGTTGAAGATAACTAGAACTTACCAAACCTCGGAGGTTTCAACCAAAGATTGGGTATTGACTCACGCAGCAGCTCAAACCTCCGAGGTTTTAGTTCAAACTGCGTAAGTTCTGGGAATGTAACGCTAACTTCAACGGTGAATTTTCAACTGTGAGTCTTCAAACGCGATTACCGCTTCAAACATCTGCTGGCTCCACGCTTCAAACCTTATGGAGCGATTCCATCACCGTTTTTTGGGGCGATTGGTTAGATCTGCGAGTGCGGCTGGTGCAGGTCATTGCCTCTGGTCTTGTATCGCCGCTGATCTACATTGTGGGGTTTGGGCTGGGCTTGGGGAGCGCGTTGGATTCTGCCATGAAGCCGTCAGCGGGGGACAACTACTTGCAGTTCATTCTGCCGGGGATGGTAGCACTCTCGTCGATGGTGATTAGCTTTGGCGGCACGACGTTTTCGATTTGTGGCGATCGCCTCTTCACCAAAACCTTTGAAGAAATGCTGTTGATGCCCGTCCATCCGCTGGCGCTGCACGTTGGCAAAATGATGGCAGGCATTGTAAGAGGGATGCTCACGGCTGGTTCGGTCATTCTGGTTGCCATTCTCTGCACAGGCAAAGTGTGGAGCTTTCTAAACCCGCTGTTTCTGCTGGTGCTGCTGCTTAACTGCGCCGTCTTTTCTGCGCTGGGTGTCATCGTCGGGCTAAATGTCAAATCGTTAGAAAGCGTCGGCATCTACAACAACTTTGTGATCGTGCCGATGTCTTTCTTAGGCGCAACCTTTTTTGACCCCGTCACGCTGCCGATCGCCCTGAAAGTCATTGTCTACCTACTGCCATTAACCTACACCAGCCTGGGACTTCGAGCCGCAGCTTACTTGCCCCTGACTCAGTTTCCCTGGTACGTCGTTCCCGTGCTGCTATTAGCGGCGATCGTGCTCTCGGCGATCGGGGCACGTCAATTTTCCACCCAGCAAGATTGAGAAAGAGCGCAATTAAGCTGGAGAGGCATGGCAAGACGGAAAGCGAAAGGAGTTATGAGCTACGAAGGGTGTTGTTCATATCGCCAATCAGCTAATTAGCGCGAGAAAATTAGAGTAGAAGCAGAGCTACTTTCGGTACTCAAGCTTCGTCAACAGTCATTTCTAGTATCTGAATAGTCTCATTTTTTACTGATAAAGGTAGGAATAATGGTAGCAATAGCTGTTAAAATAGCGCCAACGATTGCAACAACGATTGCAATATCAACTTTCGCTTTATTGGAACTAATTATAATTGAAGTAAAAGGAGGTATTTTGCTATCAATGTATGCATGAAGCATTTTGGAGTCATTCACATCCACACCTGTCTGCTTCTCAAAAGCTTTTTGAGTTTCTTGAAGATTTTCAACATCAACCCCTGATGAATCGAAGCCAATCAACTTATAGTAGTTAACTAGATCTTTCCCTTTTAGATTCAGCCTAGAGACCTGAAAGCTTGCGGATTGAGATGAGTTGCTTGTTCTTGTAATTCTTACAGTAGGAGATTCATTTTTTATACTAACTTCAGCAATTTTCCCCGGCATTAGGATACGAAGCTCATTTAGTGGTTGAAGCAATTCCCTGTAACCACCTGATGCAGCAAGCATGTGAGGACTTCTTAGATCAATTTGAAACTTGTAAGTATTTTGAAAGAGATTTTCTAATTTCTCAGGGAGTTTTATTTGGATGGGTGCTATCTGTGATCCTGTAAAGCTGAGGCAGTTTATTGCTTGCTCTAACTCTGCTAGCGCAGAAAAGCTTTGGCTTCCACTGATACCATCTGAATCATACTTAAGATTTCGTTGCACTTTGAAGCTGCACTTTTCAAATTCCTGGCTTATACCTTTAGTGAAATCATCTTTTTGTTGTTGAGTCCAATCTTTTCTTGCTTCGGGAGATCCAAGTGGACTCACAATGAATGTTACGTTACTAGATAGATCCTCCTTGAGTTCAATGTTTAGCAGATCAACGTCGTAACAACCCGACACTAATAAGGCTAATCCCAGTAATAAGAGAAAGTGCTTGACTCGCGTTGCTAAAGGCATAGAAATTAGATAAATAGTAATTGGCTATAACGAAGCAGAGGAGCTATGCCTCTCCTAAGGCAAAATATTAACTTCTATGCGCTTGCAGGGCAGGTTAGCTGACAAATCATTATTTTGGTTAGGCTGTGTTTGCTTCTGCATAGCAGTTTATCGCAAAACCTAGCCCTAACCTTGGACTGCCTTCTGCCTCCTGCCCTCTGCCTTACTTCCGCGTTTGGCTGGCGTGATTAATCCGATCACCCAGTTGCCGTAATGTTTGCGCCATGCTGGGATCGCTTTCTTTAAGCTGAGCAATTTTGTCGCAGCTATACATGACGGTGGTGTGGTCTTTGCCGCCGAATTCTTCACCAATTTTGGGCAAGCTCAGGTCGGTGTGGTGCCGCATCAGGTACATGCCAATCTGACGAGCGACGCTGATTTCGCGACGACGGGAACTACCTTTCAGATCATCGACCGATACATCAAAGGCTTCGGCGATCGCCAGAATCACCGCTTCGGGAGTGGCTTCTACTTTTTCTACAGGAGGATTGAGGACGGGCGAAATATTCTCTACCGTCATGGGCAGTCCCGAAATAGAAATGTAGGCAACGGCTCGAATCAGCGCTCCTTCCAGTTCACGAATGTTGTTGGTGTAGCTGGAGGCGATGTACTCAATCACTTCACGCGGCAGGCGCATGTTTTCGTACTCGGCTTTCTTTTGCAGAATCGCCATGCGGGTCTCCAGGTCGGGCGGCTGAATGTCCGCAATCAGACCCATTGAAAAGCGCGAACAGAGACGTTCTTGTAGGCGAGGGATCTGGTTGGGCGGGCGATCGGATGCCAGCACCACTTGCTTACCCGTCTCGTGCAATGTGTTGAAGGTATGAAAAAACTCTTCCTGCGTATACTCCTTGCCTTCAATGAACTGGATGTCATCCACCAGCAGCACATCTACAGCCCGATAGCGCTCCTGAAAGCTCTGGCGACTATCTTTACGAATGGCTGTAATCAGGTCATTTGTAAACTGTTCTGTGGAGACGTAGACGATACGCGAGGTGGAGCAGATTTCCAGCCGATAGTGCCCGATCGCCTGCATCAGGTGCGTCTTACCCAGCCCAACACCACCGCATAGAAACAGAGGATTGAACTCCCGTCCAGGAGACTCTGCAACCGCGAGAGAAGCAGCGTGTGCCATCCGGTTGTTGGAACCTACAACCAGCCGTGAAAACACGTATTTAGAGTTCAAATCACTCCGCGCACTGTTGCCATTGGTTGGGGCAGCGGGTTGAGGCACTGACGGGGGATCGACAAAGCTCTCGTGAGAAGGGAGGGGCCAGAATATATCGCCATTCTCGGTAGTGGCATCGTCGCCCTGGGCGATCGTGATGTGGATGTCGATCGGGTGCCCCATGACTTCCTGTACCACTTCGGCGATCGTTTTGATGTAGTACTTTTGCAGCCAATTCCGGGCAAAGGGGTTAGGGGTGCGGATCACCAGGCAATTGTCATCCAACTGCTCTGCCACTGCCGTTTTGATCCAGGTTTCAAAGGTAGGGCGACTTAGCTGGACTTGCAAGCGCTCCAGCACCTGCATCCAAAGATTTTCGAGCGTAATTTCGACCACGAATCCTCACCTCTTACCCGTAAATGGCATCACTAAACCAAGGCAAACCGGAGAACCCGATTTCCTTCAATGGGCTGCAAGCGCTGCATGACCCCACTCTCTCTACGTTGCCCTCAAACGATGCACCGAAATGAGCTGAATTGCAAGTCCGAAATGAGCCAATCTACTTTGCGTCAGAGCTTCATTAAACTAGAGACGAAAATCTACATATAGCGTTTATGTTTATTGAAGTAGTTTAGTAGTAGCGTATCAGATCTTGCTGGAGTCGATCGGCTCCAGGTAAAGTTACCCCTGAGCGACAGAACTGCTTTGCAGACAATCACCGTATTGTTAACCGTTCTGCCGTAACCATTGCGTAGCAACGATCAATAGCACCGTCATTCAATCTCTGACGAGCTTAAAGCCGCGCGATCGGTGACAAAATTGACTCCCTATTTCGTAAGCAGAAGAGCAGTTTACCCGATTTTCCACAAGCAAACGATAGCACTTAGACCATCTTTAGAATTTAAGACGGCAGAAGGGAGGAGAGAGGAGAGAGGGGGAAGGGAGGGGAGGGGGAGCAGGGGAAGCAGGAGAGGCAGGGGATGAGGGATGAGGGCAAAGGAGTTTTTGGTTTTTAGTTTTTAGTTTTTAGAAGGAGTCAGGAACACCTCATGCACTAACAACCAAAAACCAACAACTAATAACTCCCCACGCTGACCGCTGATAGCTGACCGCCAAGCAGAAGGATGAAGGATGAAAGTTTTGAGTTCATTCTGACTCCTAACTCCAGACTCCTGGCTCCTGACCCCCAGCTTCTTCTAACAACTAACAACCAAAAACTTCCTCACCTTCTGACTCCTGACCCCCAGCTTCTTCTAACAACTAACAACTAACAACCAAAAACATCCTCACCTTCTGCCTTCTGCCCTCTACTAATCACGTTCTTGCAATTGATTGCTTAACGAAACCCATTGCTCGACGCTCAGATCTTCGGCACGGACTTGGGGGTTTACGTTTAATTGTTCCAGTAAGTGGGTGAGCCGATCGCCCTCTACTAAGCTTTTCAGATTATTGCGTAACATTTTGCGCTTGCTGCCAAAGCCTGCCTTGACGATCGTTTCCAAATGGCGCGGATTGTGGGCAGGGGTAATGTTGGAGCGCGGGAGTAGGCGAATGACGGCAGAATCGACTTTGGGCGGCGGTTGAAAGGCTTTGGCAGGGACATCACAAATAAACTGGCATTCGGCGAGATACTGCACTCGCACAGACAGCGCGCCGAAATGGGTGGAACCGGGCTTGCTGCACAGGCGTAGTGCCACTTCTTTTTGGACAAGCAGCACGATCGCGTCAAAGGGCTTGGGGTTGGGAGCCGCGATCGTGCCCAGCAGTTTTTCGATGATGGGACCTGTAATGTTATAGGGAATATTGGCAACGACTTTATTGGGGTTTTGGAATTCTGGAGACGGTGCGAGTAAGCGATCGAGATCGGTCACGAGAAAGTCGTCTTGCAGCAGCAAAAAGTGCTCGAATTTACCCAGCTTTTTAACTAATAGCTCACATAAATCTCGATCGATTTCCACTGCAACGACGACTTGCGCCAGCGCCAACAGTTGCCGGGTGAGGATGCCTGTACCGGGACCAATTTCGAGGACACGATCGCTTTCACTTAGCGCGGCGGCACTCACAATGCTGTTGAGGGCTTTTTCGCTACGGAGCCAGTGTTGGGCAAACTTTTTACGTGGTTGGGGCACAGGGTTACTCCGGTAAACCCACAACGTCGCCATTGCCAGCAATCACTTCTCCGATCGCGTAAGCAGCCACATTCTGATCGGCAAAATACTGCATCGTAGTAGCGACCTCATCGGCTGGCACCAGCACCACAAAGCCGATGCCCATATTGAAGGTATGAAACATCGATCGCGGCGAAACCTCTCCTTCGGCAGCGAGCCACTGAAAAATGGGCAATACCGTCCAGGTAGATGGATCGACGGCGATCGCGTGATCGGCACCCAGACAGCGCGGCAAATTCTCCGGCAGTCCACCACCTGTGATGTGTGCCATCCCATGAATGGGGAGTCCCTGCTTTAAGGCTCCTAGAATCGGTTTGACGTAAATCTGTGTGGGCGTGAGCAAGATGTCACCCAGACTCTCGCCATTGAAGCTGTCTGGACGATCGCCCCAATCGTAGCCCCGATCGTCCACGATCTTTCTGACCAGGCTAAAGCCGTTGCTGTGAATGCCCTGACTCGCCAGCCCGATCGCCACATCGCCTATCTTCACCTGCGACCCATCCAGAATGGCACTTTTCTCCACAATGCCCACGCAGAAGCCTGCTAGATCGTATTCTCCCGGTTGATAGAACCCTGGCATTTCTGCGGTTTCGCCGCCCAGCAATGCACAGCCTGCCTGCTTGCAACCCTCTGTAATACCTGCTACGACTTGCGCCAATTGCTCTGCATTGAGTTTACCTGTGGCTAAATAATCCAAAAAAAACAGCGGCTCTGCGCCACAGGTGAGGACATCATTCACGCACATGGCAACGAGATCAATGCCTACAGTTTCGTGGCGATCGAGGCTGTGAGCCAGCTTCAGCTTGGTTCCCACCCCATCTGTCCCAGACACCAATACAGGCTCCTGGTATCCAGTGGGAAGCTGAAACAGCCCACTAAAGCCACCAAAATTGCCCAAAACCTCTGGTCGCGTGGTGCTGTGTACCATACTGCGGATGCGCTGCACAAACGCCCGCCCAGCCTCAACGTCAACACCCGCCTCTCGATAATCCATCTCAGTTGCCTTTGGGCGATCGTCGCAGGTTGTATTTTACTTGGCTTAGTGGCGAAAAGCGAGAAAGGGGCAGGGCGATGACTCAATAATCTTTTGGGACGTATAATCCTTTGGGACGTACAATTTAGTCGCAATCAGGTCAATTGCACTGCTTTAGAAATTCTGTCATCCCATCGCTTTAGTACCGTGTGAATCATCCTTCCGAAAAGCAACCCTGGTGGAGTTATATCCATGCTGTAGCCGCGATCGGGCTATTTTTGCGCCTGGTATTGGTCTTCTTCTCCGATCGGGGGTATCACCCAGATGAGATTTTTCAGTATCTAGAACAAGCCCACCGCATGGTGTTTGGTTACGGCTATATTCCCTGGGAATACCGCTTTGGTATCCGTAGCTTGATCATTCCGATCGCGTTATCCATCCCCCTGAGGCTCATTAAGGCACTTCAGCTCGATAGTCCCGATATCTACATTCCATTCATTAAATCAATCCTCTGTTTGCTGTCTCTTTCGTTGATTTATGGGCTGTATGCTCTGGGGCGAGTGGTTTCTGAGTCTGTAGGTCGGGCGGCGGCGGTCATTGCCTGTTTTTGGTATGAATTGTTGGTGTTTGCCCAAAAGCCAACCCCCGAATGTCTCGCCACCTATCTGACGGTCGGTGCGCTGGTTTGTCTAGTCAGCCGCCCTCGCTGGCAAACCGCATTGGGGTTAGGCGTGATGAGTGCAGGCACGATCGCCCTACGGTTACAGTATGCGCCTGCCATTGTGATTGTGAGCGTTGCCATGCTGGTGCTTTGGCGATCGCAGCTCCGTCAACTGGCGATCGCGGCGGCGGCATTTGTCGTCACCTTGGGTTTGGTGGGCTATTTCGACTATTTGACCTGGGGTCTATGGTTTGGCAGCTATTATCAAAATTACTTATATAACCAGGTCTATGGAGTCAGCAGCATCTTTGGCAAAGACCCTTTTCTTTACTATTTCAGTAAGCTGACGCTTGCTTCGGCGGGGATTTTTCCGCTTAGCATTGTCCTGGCAATCAAAAAACGAGTCCCTTTATTGGCACTATGGCTTAGTCTTTTAGCGAGTATTCTGTTCACTCATTCATTCATTGCTCATAAAGAATATCGCTTTGTATTCGCGGCTATACCACTTTGCCTGTTGCTGACCGCGATCGCCTATGGCAACCTCCAGCAATTTTGCCGCAGATATCCTCACAAATATGGTCGTCTTCCCCAACTTTTAGCCGTGCTTTTGGTGGCTTATACGTGCTTCAGCATTTTCGATACCACGGTTCTCACCAGCAGAAACCCATTGCTACAGGGGTATCTCTATCTTTCCAGGCAACCCAACGTGAGTGCCGTTTTGAACCTGAAATCTGAATGGTACGAAACCGGGGGCTATTATTACCTGCACCATCATGTGCCCATTTACTTGCCCAGGGATGTGAACGCGATCGAGCCAGCAGCCTATGGTCAGTACGTCAGCGATATTCTTTGCGATCGTAATCAGGCTATGATTCCTGGGTTTAACACAGTTCAGACTTTTCAAGCGATCGACATCCGCCACAATACCAATCCTCCAGAGCGCTATGCTCAACTGCCAGGAGATCCCTACCAACCTCAGCAAGGTGGCGTTGATGGGGTCTTTCCCCAACCTGTCTTTCATCCGCCTGTGCAGGTTTTTCCGCCACGAGGGCACCAGCCTTAATTACCTGCCAATACTGATCCTTACTGTCTTATCCCTACGCCCCGATCGCCTTTTGCAAGACCTCACGATGGATCAACGCCCGATCGACCTGAAACTGGATTTGATCAGTAGAAAGGGCTTCACCGTTAGCGTAGAGTTCGAGCCAGGTTTGGCTGATGGTGTTGGGATCGGTGGGAATATCTGCGAGTGACCAGCCTGGAAGGTCTAGAGCTTGCATCAAGTTGCTTACCTTAGGGTCATAGCTGAGGGCAAAGCAGCGACAGCCTTCAGCCGCCGCCATAATCAAGCCGTGAAAGCGCATGGCGATCGTCATTTCTACACCACGAAACACGCCTTTTAGCTGCTGAGGATCTTCCAGACGCAAGAGATGGCTAACACCAGGGAGACGAGATTGGATAGCTTCGGCGATCGCCAGGTCTTGAGCGGCTTGAAACGGCACCAGCAAGAGACAGGTCTGGGTGGCTTTCTGAAACGTGATTAAGGCTTGAGTCAAGCTTTCTAACCGCGCCGGGGTCAGTTTGGGATGGGAGCGCAAGTTGACCGCCACGCGAGGAGCAGGGAGATCCCACAAGCCTTCTACAGGCGTTGAATCGAGTGCCCAAACGGGGTCAGGAGCCAGCGTGAAAGGAATGCCCCACTCCGCAAGCAGGTTGGCTGAGCCGTGATCGCGCACACTGATGGCATTGCAGCCTGTAAAGGTGTGCCTCGCCATCCCCTTTGTGAGCGATCGCTGAAGTGGACCAATGCCCTGTGCCCAAGCGATCGTGGTTAAACCCATTTTTTGCGCCAGTGCCATCAAGCCAGCATAGTAAACGGGACTCAGCGCACTCGTTGCATCCTGAATCAAACTGCCGCCACCCCAGATAAACACCTGAGACCTGCGGAGCGCTTGCAGAACGGCAACAAAGCTCTTGCGATCGATGACTTCTACCTGGTAGCGATCGCGGGTTTGAGTGGGATTGCCCGACAGCACGATCGGCGTTACGTGATTGGGCAACATCTGTAGCAACGATGCCAGCAGCGCTTCATCGCCACCATTGCCCTGACCGTAGTACCCACACAAAACTGCCCGGATGCCCATGCCCATGCCCATGTTGAATGTCCGCGTTTGGATTGAATTGCGACCCGTCGATTCGCTCTCCAATCATCCTCGATTTTGACACCTGGCTGGAATGGGTGAGGAGGGAGGGGTGAGGAGTGAAGAGTAAGAAAGTTTTGAGTTGAATCAGTTGTTAGTTGTTAGTTGTTAGTTGTTAGTACCTGAGCCGTTCTTGACTCCTTCTAAAAACCAAAAACTAAAAACCAACAACTCCCTTGTCAGCCTTCTGCCCTCTGCCTTCTGCCTCCTCCGTAGCGGTCAGCTTTTTAGCCTTTAGCCTTTAGCCTCCCCACTCCCCATTCCCTAATTAATCACCGGACTCACCTTACTTACCGTCTTCAACTTGCCGTCAGGCTCCACTGCCCACACGTCGTAGACCCCAGAGACATCGCCACTGTCGTCAATATCCACATTGCCGCTAGCGCCCTGGTAGTTGATCTTCTCGCCTTTGCTGAGCAGCTTCAGACCTTCGCAGACATCGCTGACATCTTTACCAGGACCGTCTGCCACTTCGCGGATTGTGCTTTTAATGGCATCACCCGTGTTGGCTTTGGCTGCTTGAGCCGCCAGCACCAGTAATGCCGCCGCATCCCATGCCTGAGGAGCGTAGGCAGCAGGGGGTTGGTTATACTTCGCTTGCCAGAGTTTGGTGAGTGCATCCAGCGCTTTACCGTCTGCACCGGGAATGGTGCCCACTGCGCCTTGCAGAATAAATTTGCCGTCGCTCGTTTTACCAACCTGAGCCGCAAACTGATCGGACTTGGAGCCATCGGTCAGTAAAATCTGTACACCCTTGCTTAAACCTTGCTGGTAAGCCGTTTTCAGCAAGAGTGCGCCTGTTTCGGCGTAAGCGACAGCTGCAACTCCCTGGGGTTTATTGCCAAATGCGGCTTGCACTTCGGTTTCAAAGGTGGTGGCTTTGGGGTCATAGCGAGCAGGCTTTGTCTCGTTGGTGATAGTGCCACCGAGCTTCTTGAACGCCTGCACAAATTCTTTCTCAAAGCCTCTACCGTAGTCGTTATTAATGACGATCGTCGCTGCCCGTCGAATCCCTTTTTCATAAGCTAACTTTGCCAGTGCCCGTGCCTGGTACGTATCCGGTGGGGCGGTGCGTGCCCAGTAGCCTTGAAATTCACCCTTTTTGCCCCGCTCTGTAAAGACGGGACTGGTACTACCCGGCGACACCAGCATCACCTTATTACGAATGGCGATCGGAATAGCGGCGGCTGAAACGCTACTGCCAAAAGAGCCAACGACACCAGCCACCTTATCGACTTCAGCCAGCTTGGTCATGCCATCGGCACCCGCTGTTGGATCAGTCTGGTCATCGGTATTGGGTAGCAGGGTGACGGGCGCACCGTTGACCCCACCACAGGCATTGACGGTTTCTACGAGTAAGGGGACGGCTGCGAGCATGGGCTGTCCCACAGAAGCCAAATCACCTGTCGCAGGAAGCAAGGTGCCAATTTTTAGCCCTTTTCCATCACCCGTGGCTGAGGCACTGGGAGATGCAGCACCCGATGCAGGGGTGTTGGCAGGTGGAGCTGCGGCTTCTTGACAGGCAGCAGTGAGAAAGCCGATCGCCAGCGTGGCGAGTGCCAGCGAAACGGCTTTAGCAGGTTTAAGTGGATTGACGGAAGTGAGTGGTTTCATCGGTAAAGGTAAACTCCTCAACGTTTCCTAATAGTTTAGGGGCTATGGACGATCGGTGTAAGTCTGCTGCTACTACGTCTGCTCTTCTGACGTTTGGGTTGGTTCAAACACGGGGCAGAAGCCGTCTGGAGTGACTTTGAACTCAAATAAGGGAGACAGTTGGTTCCAGCAGCGCTGTCCGCGATAGTGGCGACAGTTGCCACAGCAGTTGCGTAAAGGAGAATTTGCGTCCATCCAGTCCAGGAGCCGATCGCTCGGTCGCAGCAGTTCTCGCTGGGGCAATCCACGCAGCACCAACTCATCGCCCTGCCAGCGTGCCTCTACCAAGCCTGTATCTGCCAATTGCTGCCAGCGCGGATCGGCGGTAATGGCATCCGGTAGCGTGATGGTGACGCTCGTGTTTAACTCGGTCAGCTCACCTTCATAACTGGCTTCAGGAGCCGTTGCATGTAAGAAGGTTTCCCCAATCGGCAACTCGACCAGGCTGTTTGCTGATGGGGTATGCAGGTGATAGCGGTTGTGCAGTTCTTCTAGCCCCGTCAAGTCTGCCAGGTATGTAGGCGAACCATGCACAAAAATGACGTGCTGTGGTCGCAAGTTGTGGATTAACTGCGTTGTACCGGGACCATCGCAATGCTGGGCAAGCAAATAAGTTTCAGTAAGGGGTGAGGGGTAAGGAGTAAGGGGTGAGGAGTGAGGGGTAAGGGAAAGGTTTGAGGTTTGAGGTTTAAGTTCCTCTGCATCTCTCATGCTCTCATCTCTCCTCCCGCCTCTCTCCCCTCTCCCCTCTCTCACGCTATAGTGTGGTTCCTGCGGTTGCAACACCAACCAGGCTTCCGGATTGTCTGCATAATACTGGCTCAGATCAGCCGCTATATCGGTCAGGACGATCGACGGGCGCTGGGCAAACTGAACCCGCCGATCGGGGGTGAGATGGCGCACACGGGGGCGCACGCGCTCATCCCAGAAGAGAGCCTGATGGCGGGCAAAATTTTGTACCGCAGTCGGCAAATGCGGCAGGATTTCGAGATAAGCGTCACAGCCTGCGGCAACTGAGCCGTCTACCCAGATATCCAGATCTCGTCCGGTAAAGTGGTGATGACTCCGCAATAGCATCAATAGCTCTTGCCCCAAGCCCAGCGCTGGAGTGGGCAGAAGAATAGACTGCTGGTTGGCGATCGCACGCGCAATCCGTTCTGCCAGTTGGTTTTCTTGCTGCCGACGATGCGGATGCCGTGCCGTGCCGTAGCTGCCTTCTACAATCAAGACATCTGGTTCCAAACCCCGTAACTCTTCCAGCGGCATCCCCTCCACCAGACGTGCATTCGACAGGAAGAAATCGCCTGTATAAAAAACGGTATACGCACGCGGGGGGTGATCGTCCTCTGGCAATGGTGCGTAGGTCAGCAAGAACGAGGCTGCACCCGGCAAATGCCCTGAGGGGTAAAGTTCGACGCTCAGCCCATCAAAAAACTCGATCGGGGTACGCCAGGGCAGCGCATGACATAGAGAAGCGCTTTGTCTGAAACCAGTCTCATCACGCTGGTCAGAAGCAACAGACCAGTTCAATGGCAGCAGTTGAGTCGTCACTTCACTCGCATAGATTGGCAGTTGAGGAAAGGTTTGATGTAGCGCTAGCAGCCCTCTTGCATGATCGGCATGAGCGTGGCTGCACAATACCAGATCGGCTGGTGGTGATGCTTTCGTGGCTAAAAGTGTGGCAAAATCGGTCAGCCCACAGTCCAGCAAAACCCGGTAACGCCCAAGCTTAAGCAGAAGGCAGATCCCTTCCTCTGCCCCTACCCCATACGCTAAGCATTCCAGTTCACTCACGATCGCGTCGCTTTCCCACCCTGGGGCGCACACAGCCTCTGCGTCCGACAGCCTCGCGTCTCTACGGGCGAAGCATGGTGTCAGTCATCGTTCTCTCACCAGACTATGCTCCAGACTACGCTATAGAGCACCTACTCTGTGAATACTCGACAGCACTGGTAGGAAGCCTTGGCGCTGAGATACGGTGCCTCTCAACCCGTGTATTGGCTCTAGATTCCATCGGTTCTGGATTCAGTGAGCAGAACCGTTGCCGTGGTAGTTATCTGTATCGTAAAAGCCATTTTTGGTGCCAAAAAACAGGCACGCCACCGTGAACACAGCCGTCAAAACAACCAGCACTAATTTGACATCCATTTTGCAAGTCCTCTGGGGCTACTATGAAGCGTATTGACATTTATTAAATGGCTAGAGGGCGATCGTGCCATCTCAACCTCCGAAGATTGTAGAACGATCTGTTGCGGATCCTGGTGATCCACAGAATTTTGCAACAATGGTGCTGTCGCCAGACTGGTGTGCCCGTCCCTCCACGACCGTTGCTCCTGACCTTATCGGCTGTAATCTGGTGCGCCGTCTACCCAATGGCACAATTTGGCGCGGACTGATTGTGGAAACGGAAGCCTACATGCCGGGTGATCCTGCCTGCCATGCCTATCGCCGCCGCACCGATCGTAACGCCGTCATGTTTGGTGTCGCCGGGATGACCTACGTGTACCTTATTTACGGCATGTATCACTGTTTAAACGTCGTGACCGATTTGGATGGGGTGCCTAGCGCTGTTCTCATTCGCGCACTCCAGCTTGAAACCATTCCCCCCTGGATTGATCAGGAAAAAGAATCCAAGCCTCATCGCCTTGCGGCTGGTCCTGGTAAGCTGTGCCGCGCCCTTAAAATCGATCTCAGCCTGACCAATCAACCACTACAGCCCGATCAACCACTCTGGCTAGAATCCCGTAGCCCCAAATTTCAACAAACCTTGGAGGAGGAAGCGATCGCCCTTGTGCAAACCACCCGCATCGGCTTAACCCAGGGCGCTGATTTCCCCTGGCGCTGGTATTTGGCAAATTGCCCAGCCGTGTCGAAGGTGGAAAGGATAAGGGCTAAAGGATAAAGGAGACGCACACATTTTTAGCCTTTAGCTTTCATCCTTTAGCCTTTCCTACAGCACAATCTCCTCTCCCTTCTCTGTAAACTGCACCGACTTGATGTTCCACTGCGAGTTGTCAATGAGTGTCTTGCGGATGCCGCCGAAGAGGGCGAGTTGTTCGCAGCTTGAGAGCGACTGGAACTGGCGTTTGGCGTTGGCGGGTAGGCGAAGATCGACGATCGCCCGATCGCCTTCGCGGCTGATCCGGTAGCCTGCAATGCTGAAGTCGCCGCTATCCGTTTCTTCTAGCACCTTAGCGATCGCGCCTTCAAGGGATTGTTTCGCCGCGATCGTAACCTTTGCGGGCGTTAACTTGGCACATCGGTTATCCACCTTAAACAGGTAGATGGTCGTCATTTTGACAGGCGGTGTCGATTTGGTGGCGGGACTGGGAGACAGGGCGATCGACGAAGGCGTTGGGGTTGGGCTGTTACTGGCAGCAGGAACGCCTGGAGAAGGGGAACCCGCAGGTGGAGGCGAAACGCTGCAACTACCTAAACTCAGAATCATCAGGCTCATCACACCTAAAGTAAGGGATGTAAGGATTGCATTCATAACTCAGGAGTAATCCTCTGGGTCAATCTTTAAAGAAGTGTCCTTCTTTACATTGTGTACTGGACAAAGACGGGTTAGCATAGGCTCAGCGGTACTTACAGCAAGTACCGATGTTGCACTTTGTGGATTTCATGGACTCTAGTCCATCACCTTACAGTAATATCCTCCTCTAACCTGGTGAGCCTCCATCTCCCAGCGCGGGGGAGACTTAGGAGACGCTATGCTAACCCAGGAAGGTCGTACTTCACTGTCGGATATTGCCGACTTAAATCGTCTAAAGCTAGAGCTAAACCAGCTTCAGCCAGTAGATATCGGGGATTACATTGAAGATTTGCTACCCGAACGGCGTGCGATTACCTTCCGGTTGCTGAACAAAGGTCAGGCAACTGAGGTCTTTGAATATCTGGATCAGGAGGTGCGCGAGGAACTCATTGGCTACCTGCACGATGCCCAGGTGTGTCAGCTTGTCGAAGGGATGCGCCCAGACGATCGCGCCGAACTGTTTGACGAATTGCCTGCGGGGGTCGTCAGACGTTTAATTCAACAGCTTAGTCCAGGCGAACGGCAAGCCACAGCGACCATTCTGGGCTACCCAGACGGAACGGCTGGGCGGGTGATGACCACTGAGTATGTGCGGCTGCGGCAGGGTTTAACGGTTTCACAAGCACTGAGCAAAATCCGCCTGAATGACCAGGATAAGGAAACGGTTTACTATGCCTATGTCACCGACGACAACCGTAAGCTGGTGCAGGTGGTATCGCTACGACAACTGGTGTTTTCGCTGCCAGAAGCGCTGATTGGCGATATTGCCAGCGATCGTGTGCTCAAGGTTTACACCGACACGCTTCAAGAAGAAGTGGCGCAATTAATGAAGCGCTATGACTTGCTGGCGCTGCCTGTGGTCGATCGAGAAGACCGCCTGGTTGGCATTATCACGATCGATGACGTGATCGACATCTTAGAAGAAGAAGCCACCGAAGACATCCAGCGGTTAGCCGGGGTTGGCAATGGGGATGAGTCCTCCCTTTCCCACCCGTTGACCAAGCTACGGAATCGGCTCCCCTGGCTGTTGGGTATCATGGCGCTCTATATTGGAGCCTCCAGCGCGATCGCCCCCTTTCAAAAGACCATTGCGATGGTGCCTGTCTTAGCGGTCATCATGCCCTTGTTCTCCAATACGGGTGGCACAGTTGGCATTCAGGCATTGACGGTAACGATCCGATCGCTCGGTGTCGGCGAAGTCACCCCCTACGACACGCTCAAAATTTTGCGGAAGGAGCTGCTGGCAGGTGTGGGAGCCGCGATCGCGCTGGGAGCCACGATGATTCTGCTGGCACTCATCTGGACACCACCAAATGAACGGTGGGTCGCGCTAGTGGCTGGCTTTGTGATGGCAGCAAATACGATCGTTGCCGTCACGCTGGGCACCCTGTTGCCAATGGGTCTGAAGCGACTCAAGCTCGATCCCGCCCTGGTGAGTGGACCACTGGTGACTACTATGCTGGACACGATCGGGTTTATTATGTTCTTAACCCTGATTACAGTTGCTCTAAAGATTTTCTCACCGTAAAAGCGACTGGGAACTGGAAATCATGTGGATAGCCCTACTATCAGCCGCAAAACACTCATTCACCAAGCATTTCAACCACTTGGGACTCTCCTTCCACAAGTTTAATCTCCTCTGCCGTTAACCCATAGAGCTGATAAACCATCTGATCTATTTCTGTTTCTAAGGTGGTTGTATCCGCGTTAGGGGCAGATTTTTTTATATGTATAATTTGATCAACAATTTTTACGAAGTCTTGTTGATTGTGAGCTTTTTTAATCATAAGTTTTCCAACAGGACCTGGGTAATACTCAAAGCGATAATCCATTAGTTTTCCATAACCTTTAAAGTAAAAGTCTAAAAGCTTTGAGTTAACCAGTGCAAGTATGAATTTCAAATCGTATTCTTCTACCAACTCCTCTCTCAATACTACAATCGTTGTATCTGCACTTGAGTAAGATTTATTATCGTCGAATGAAAAAGTTTTTTGTGATGCCTTGAAGCGACAAACCAATTTTTGGCTGTCGAACAGTGCAGGATCACGCGCCCATTGTAAATCAAACCATCTAATTTTTTGTGATTTTGCTTCTCTGCGTTCTGACAACTTTCTTTTATATGGTATCAATCGCTTTTCTAGCTCTGGATATTCTGATAAACTTTTGACTTCATTCGTATAAATTACTTGCCTTTCCTCTACAGGATTAATCGAGTATCTAAAAATATCTCCAACTTTTATCCAGGGTTTAACATACCTTTCAGGAATATCTTTGAAGTCGTTAGTTGTTGTGATAAAGGCTTTATCAAGCCCTGTCACAATTCCTTGCTTGCAGTGAGCAATCATTTCTAATGGCATAGCATCAGCTTCAATTTTTCTATGTATTTTTAACTCACTTTCTTGTCTCAAAATCCATTTTGTTTTTCCTCTAATATCATCAGCACAGACTACAGTTGATACAAAATCCTCAATCTTAACTAATTCAATTTTCTTGCTATCAGTATATTTGTAATTAAATATTATTCCTTGTATAGGTTTAGCATTTTGGAAAATCGCAATTGAAGTTTTTATACCAATTCCGTCAAAGATCGTCACATTTTTAAAATCAATGATTTCGTGAGTTACATAACTATTTGACAAGCTTATTCTGAGTTTTTCTGCGAACTCTGCTTCAAGCCAATACCTTGAAGAGATGTAAGCAAGATTTCCATTTTGTTTTAATATCCTCAATCCTTGAGTAAAAAAGAAATAATAGATATCTGCCTTGCCATCGAATATTTCCGAGTAATCTCTTTTAAAGATTTCCCTTTCTGCTGCCGAGTAAACTTTAAAATTTAAGTACGGGGGATTCCCAATAATTATATCAAAACCCACAAAATCGCCTTGCCCATTCAAAATTTCAGGAAACTCAAACCGCCATTCAAAAGCATTTTCATAAATTTTTCTGCTCTTTATTTCTTCAATTGAAAACCTAAGCTGATTGATTTCTTTCTCTAATTTTTCTTTCTTTTGCTTGCGTCCTTTTTGTTCAGCCTTACTCTCTTCAAAAAGCTGCATTTGATTGAGCAGGTTATAAAGATCTCCTTCCAGTTTTCTCAGCTTTTTCACTTTTGGGTCACTATTACCAATCTCAGTGCGTAAATTTCCCTTGATATCATTAATCAGCCTTTCCATGCTCCGCTTTTGCTCTTTATTCTCAGCATTGCGGTATGTCTGCACTGCCTGTCGGTAGCTACTAATATTCCATTCGCTTTTCTTTAAAGCCTGCCGTAAATCAGCATCCAACGGAAAACGACTAATCAGAGAATTGCCACATTTTATATTGATATCAATATTGGGCAGAGTCTCTAGTTCAGTGCAATTACTGTTAGCTCTGTAATAAGCATTCTTCAGAAGCTCAATCCATAGCCTCAAGCGACATATTTTGACTGAGTTTGGGTTGATGTCCACACCGAAGAGACAGCTTTCAATAATTGTTTGCTTTTCGTGAAACAGTGTCTCTTGTACACGCTGGCTTTCTTTGTTTTTCGGATTATACTCAAATAATTTGCCATCATCATCAGTGACAATTAACTCATCATTAAAAACTTCAACATGATAATCTCGTAATGTTCTTCCTTCTCGATAGCGCAAAATCTTCAGTTCACTTTTGATCGAGATGATCTCATTGAGTGCTGAAACCAAAAAGTGTCCTGATCCAACAGCAGGATCACAAAGCTTTAAACTATTGATAATCTCGTTCGCTTCCTGCTTGTCCGTAATCCTTTCATACAACTGATTAATATTCTGGCAATCCCAGTCTTTGGTTTCATTAAACTTCTGCAATACTGCCCTGCGAATTGTTTCGCGGCACATATACATCGTAATGAAACCGGGTGTAAAAAAGGAGCCATCTTTATAGCCATTAATTTTCTCAAAAATCAAGCCAAGTACAGAAGCATTAATCAGCGTCTTATTCTCTTCTTGAATCGCTTCCGATCCTTCACTGCTAAAGTCATAAGCATTGAGAAACTCAAAGAGATATTCTAGAGCATTAAGTTTACCTGTTCGCTTTTTGCCATTGCTGTCCTTCAAAACACTAGATGAAAAGATTGGAAGACTTTCATCTCTGAGATTGCTAATCACAATAGTTGACTGCTCAATTTCCGTCGGTTCAAACAATGAGCTATTGAGATAAGGAACGTTGGCAAAAAATTCTCTTACACCTGCATTTCGCTCACTTTGCTTGCGAGCTAACACGTTAAAGAAAAGTCTATTTAGGTCATCGTAGTTCTGTACCTTTACGAGGCTTAAAAATGAAAACGACTGATCACCTTTATGATATTTAATCAACTGAGCTTCCAACAATTTAAGAAAGAGCACTCGATTGATCCAGGTAATTGTCAGCTCTAAGCCAACGTTAAACAACCGTTCCTGGTTAGTATTACCAAACTGGGTAGGTTTTTCCAGTCGAGAAATTTTGTCCAAACTATCAAGCTGATTGATGGCATTTTCAATCATAGAGCCTTCACTACGATCGCCCTCAGCTTTACGTTCAATCAGTTTTTTGTTTCCTACCTTCGTTTCCTTTAAACCAATGATGTATAGCAGCTCACTATAAAAACTTTTGTCCAGTCTATTGCTATCGTTAGCAAAGGGCAATTTCAACAAATGTTCTGGTGAAAGCAGCTTGAAGAGCGCAATTAATTCATAATCGTCTTGCCCTTCAGCGTTTCTTGCAATGGCATCGTAATTTCGGATATCAAAATGCGTAAATATCAGTTGAGCTTGGTCTTGAATTTTAGTGATCGCAGGTTCAGCAATCTGCTTATAGAAGAAGTCAGTTTTTTTACCACTTAATTTTCCTTCTTCAAAATCATTAAACTGCTTTACTAAAGCCTTGTCTTGGGCAAACCTCTCAAAAACAGTCGCGTCAAAAATAAACCATTCATAGATGTTGGTTGCAACTAAATATTTAATTTCAAGGTTCTTCCCCGTAATGCGATCTCGCAAAAAATATAAACCAACTCTTGAAGCGCTTTTGTGTTGAGATTATCAACCTTCAGCATCTCGCTTCTGTTGATTGGCTTTTTAGCTTCTAGAATGATGCCAACACTACTTTTAGCGTCTTTGCCATTGTGGATAACGAGATCGTTACGACCTTTAGTATTGATAAAATGATTTGGACTATAATACGTTTTCTTCAAGAAGTCAGAAACAAGATTTTTGTGGAACTCCTCTGATTCAGACTCGTTAATTTGGTCGAGTAGTTGGATCAGATTCGTTTTAAACTTTTCGATACTTTCTCTATTAGGCTTAACCTTGAGAAAAGCTTTATTCAAGGCTTTTCTTGGCTGTAGAGTGTTGTCTGGCATAACAGCTTACGTGTCAGGAACTAATAGGTTTAGTCCAGTATGCCTAACTATTCTCGCTTTGATACATTTTGCGGAAGTTGTATAAATTTCTGTGAAGCCGCATCATTAGCATTTAACCTGATTGCACTCGTCCAGTGAGAAGTCTAAAGGATGTACCTTAGTGTGGGTGCGTTTGCACTCGATCGTCATGTACGTCCCCCAGTTGCGGGCTTCAGCGGCAGATTTGTCGCCATCCTTCTCTTCTCCTTTCCCCATGAGCGTCACCTGGAATCGGCACCACATTTTATCCCTGGCAGACTTCACCCCCGATGAGTACGATACCGTGCTGCAAACCGCCAACAGCTTTCGTGAGGTGCTATCCCGCCGCACCAAGAAAGTACCGACTTTGCAGGGGCAGGTGGTCGCCAACCTGTTTTTTGAGTCATCCACCCGCACTCGCAGCAGCTTTGAGCTAGCCGCCAAGCGACTGTCTGCCGATACGCTCAATTTTGCGCCAGGAACGTCATCGCTCAGCAAAGGCGAAACCATTTTCGATACGGCAAAAACCTATCTTGCAATGGGCACCGACATGATGGTGATTCGTCATCGGGAAGCTGGGGTGCCACACGCGATCGCCCACGAAATGGATCGTCTGGGTGTCCGAGTGGGTGTCCTCAATGCGGGTGATGGTCTGCACGAACATCCTTCTCAGGCGTTGCTGGATTTATTCACCATCACTACACTACTTGACCCGGATCATCCCAGACTAGAGGTTTTGAAAGACAAAAAGATTGCGATCGTCGGCGACATTCTCCACTCCCGCGTCGCTCGCTCTAACCTGTGGAGCCTCACCGCCAGCGGAGCCGAAGTGCATCTGGCAGGTCCGCCGACGTTGTTGCCGCAGTTGTTTGCAGACTTTGTGAGGAGAGAGGTGAGAGGAGAGAGGAGTCAGAAGTCAGAAGTCAGAAGTCAGGAGTCAGAGTCTTCAGGGCAAAGTTCACTCCCTACTCCCTACTTCCTACTCCCTACTCCCTTTCCCCCACACAACCTCTTTCTCCACTGGTCGCTGGAACCTGCTCTCCGCGATGCCGATTTTGTGATGACGTTGCGGTTGCAGAAAGAGCGGATGACCAGCCATTTGCTACCCAGCTTGCGAGAATACCACCAGCAGTTTGGCATTACGCGCGATCGCCTCAAGCTCTGCAAACCTGATGTGAAAGTCCTGCATCCGGGACCCGTTAATCGTGGGGTTGAAATTAGCTCAGATTTAATGGATGATCCCCTGTGCAGTCTCATCTCGCAGCAAGTCACCAGTGGGGTCGCTGTGCGGATGGCGCTACTCTACCTCATGGGCAGCAGCAAACTTTAAGAGGATGTCTTAGACGGTACTGAGAGAGCTGAAATCCTTATACTTTCATCACGACACAAAGTTTAGAGCGCTAACTTATGGGTGAATGAGGTGCCTGCCAGAAGATTGTTCAAATCAACTTGAAATGATCTTCAACTAAAAATTAGAAAGAATTGATCGAACATCTAGCTGTTTTCAGTCGATATAAGTGGTTCAATATAGTGCAGCAGTTGTGCCAAGTTTTCATTAACGACTGTCCAAACTTCGTCGAGATCAACTTCATCGTAATCATGGGTAAGGACATCACGCATGCCTGCAATCTGCTTCCAGGGTATGGTTGGATGTTGTGCTTTAAAGTCTGACGATAGTCTTTTGGTTGCTTCACCAATAATTGTAATACGACGCAGAATCGCATCTTGTTTTTCGATGTTCGCTGCTAAACTCTCTGGACTGACTCCTTCAACATATTGTGAGATCAATTTGATCGCTTCTATGATGTCAATCAGAGCTTCTGAATCACGCGACATAGATCACCATCGCTGAATTTAAAATGTTGCTGCGACGAATCCAATTTCGACTTCGTTCGATCGCGTTTTTGCTGACTAAATCAACCTCACGATGTAGGAGCATTTGTAGTTCTTCTTGCATCGTCATTTTCTCAATCAAGCTTCGTTTTGAGGTCGGTTGATAAGCGACTAACACATCTACATCACTATCAGGGCGAAAATCATCGCGGAGGATAGAACCGAAGAGCGACAGTTCGGCAACGTGCCACCGCTCACAAAATTCCATCAGTTGGGTCTGTGATATGCCCAGGCGATCGTAAAGTATAGAACGGGAGGATTGTAAGGTCATGATGCAGATGGGTGAGATGGTCAATCTCCAAGTCAATGATAAGTCACAGCCCTGAGAGTGAGTGTAATGATCTCCATCATCGGCATCGTTGCCTGGTTAGTGGATGATGAGATTGATTCCTAACGTTCTCCCTGCCTTCTAGCAGGCGATTCCTGCTCACCAAACCGTCCCCGAATCACGTCACTGAGAAAGTAGCTGTACTGAACACGATCGCTTGACGGTTTTTGTATTTCGATTATTCTAGAAATATGACAAACGAAGATGCCGCTCGTTATGCTGATAGTTTTGCCGCGTTGGGATCGGAACCGCGTCTGGAAATCATGCGGCTCTTATTGGCGGCACATCCTCACGGTCTTACTGTTAGCGATTTGCAAGCGCAGGTGAAAATCCCCAACTCAACGATGTCTCATCACCTGGAGAAACTGCGAGTCGAGGGGCTGGTGAGTGCTAGGCGCGAGAAGCAATTCCTCTGGTACTCTGCTAATCCACAGAAGGTAGAAGCACTACTGTTCTTCCTTTACAACGGCTGTGCCCCGACTGGTTTCGGCAATAGCGCGTCTGAGTCCACCAAAACAGCGAACGCAACCATTCCTGCTCACTCTCACGAGGACAAATTTATGTTTGAAGCCTTTCTCCGATCGGTCAATCATCTTTTTAGCAGCGTTTTCGATCGCCTGGGTCTACCGGGGTTTGAGCGCTTTACCGACCCAGCCATCCAGTCGATCGTCCTGGCACAGCAAGAATCGCGCGATCTCAACCATGCATATGTTGGCACGGAACAACTTTTGCTCGGTCTCATGCAAGAGCGTACTGATGTTGCCGCACAGGTATTGGCTGCGACAGGCTTGACGGCTGAAACGGTGCGGGCTGAAGTGGAAACGATCATTGGTCGTGGTCGCGGCACCCCGTTAACCATTCCCCTCACACCACGCGCCAAGCGAGTGATTGAACTGTCGCTAGAGCAGGCACGGCAGTTGGGACATCGCTACATCGGCACCGAACACTTGCTGTTGGGCATCTTGTGCGAGGGCGAGGGCTTGGCAGCCAGGGTTTTGCAGAATTTAGGACTTAACCTGCAAACGCTCGAGGAACAGGTGCGTCAAGAGGCAACGCGTCCTTAACGGGCGCGATCGCGGCAGGGCTAAGATCGGCGGCAGACGGCTCACGCGGCAAAAAGCGTCCTCGCAAGCCATAGCCAACAATGCCCAAATATTCTCGAAAAACTAGAAAAGCCTTTGTCTTCGTATTTAAGTGATTTGGTAGCGGGTTACTGTGGGGCATCACCTCAAAGCCAAGACTCCGAAAGGTCAGGAGCGATCGCAGCATATGTGGTGGATCGGTCACTAGCAGAATGCGATGAATATTTTTAGGTTGCAAGATTGCTGCTGTAAACCGGGCGTTTTCTTCTGTCGTGCGAGAACACGGTTCACCGTCGATCGCGTCACCAGGAATCCCCTTTTGCTCAAGCATACTGGCGATTTGCTGCGCGTCGCCCCAGCCACTCGCGAAAATTAAAGGTGCTCGCTGGGCTTCCCAGAGCTGAGTAGACACATCCACGCGTTCACGTCTCATCGCTGTACCTCGACCCAGCACCACGATCGCCTCTGCGGTCGCCCCTGAATCTGACGGCAAAAAACTGACCAACACACGATTGCCGATTTTGATCATGGCAGGCGAAAGAGTCAGCAAGTACGCACACAACAGCGTGGCTCCTAGCCCACTCATGCGTCGTCGCCAGCGCAACCGTCGAATGAAGATTGGCAGCAACGTCAGGAGCAACAAGGGCGGAATGATCAGAGCAGGCGTGGTGAGCCAGCTAAAAATCTGCCAGGAAAGCGAAGTCCAGGAACCTGTGAGTGGTTTTTGTATGCACAGTGATGGGTCTAGCATTGTAGTACCTGATCAATCTCGTTCGGTATTCAACGATGGTCGTCGGCAATTTCTTCTCACCGTTATCAGCGTTCTCAACGAACGATCGTCGTTAGCGCTTGCACCCAGAAGCCGCCTTCCTCAAGGTACGTTTCTCAAGAAGCATGTCTCTCAAGAAGCACGTCTCTCAAGAGGCACGTCTCCAGGGCGGGAGTGAGAAATGTAAGAAACACCCGATGCGATCGTCACTACCTTAACCTCTCTATTCTTAACAAATGTTTGTTAAGGAAACATCCTGGCTATCCCAGACTGCGCTCTGGCTAATTTACAGCTACACTTAGGACTATTAAAGCCTTGCCTATGCGACGCTGCTATGTCTCTGCTGTAACAGTTTTAACGGTCACTGACAACGCTGTGTGCAAACCAAAATATGCAAACCAAACCATCTCCCCTCCTTTCTGACTTCAAGCACAGCAGCGATAGCCTGGTCATTACCTTTGCGCCCCTGTTGCTACCCGAGGCGTATGCTTTGGCAGAAGATGATGCGAATGGCGCGATCGTGGTCATGAGCGGTACAGTGCGCCACCAAACAGACGGCAAGCCTGTAGTCGCGCTGGAGTATCAGGCGTATGAGCCAATGGCACTGCAAATCTTTCGTCAAATTGCCCACCAGATTCGCCAACGCTGGGCAGATGCCAATCGCGTTGTCATCCATCACCGCACCGGTCGGCTTGACATTGGCGAAATTAGCGTTCTGGTGGCGGTGGGTTGCCCTCATCGAGCAGAAGCGTTTGAGGCGTGCCAGTATGCGATCGACACGCTAAAACACAACGCGCCCATCTGGAAAAAGGAGCACTGGGCAGATGGCTCCAGCAGTTGGGTGAGCATTGGTGCCTGTGAGGAATCAAATGATGCTTGCTAGGGCGTGTCATCAATTAGATCCGAAACCTTGCAATATCAGCAGTGTCACACCCGTCCCAACACACCAGGCTAGGGGCTGGAACCCTTACTGCAAGCAATGTGTAGAGTAATTGATGACAGCCCCTAGCTTGCCGATGGATTGATTTAAGGGACATCGCTATAGTTGCTGAATCGTTTCCAATTGCCCCTTCAATTGTTGAATGAGCGAGGCGCAACGATAAACCATCGCTGCGCGGCTGTCTACACCAAGCTTCATAAATATACGACGTAGATGGGTTGAGACCGTCCATTCGCTAATGTGAAGCTGTTTCGCAATTTGCTTGTTCGGTTGTCCTGAAGCAACTAATGTTGCAATTTGGAGTTCTCGCTCTGTCAATAACCTGGCTAACGTGTCCCCAGCAGAATCAGAGGATGGCTCAACCTTTACGATCGCGCAAAGTTGTCCTTTCACCTTAAATCGATCAACCTCAATATAGTTTTTAGATAAATGAGTTGATTGTTCTGAGGAAGATTGAGCGCTTGAATTGGTTTCTAAACTAATGACTAAAAACTGATAATGGTCAATTTGAAACTTACTCAGGATAGCAGATAAGATGGATGTATCAACTGCTAAGGGGCAAGACGAACGGAGTGAAGCGTTCTCTCTCATAAACCTCCATGGGGGCAAAAGGAAGTTAAAACTACGACAGGGAACAATCAATATCTGAGATGGGAGAACTTCGTTTGAGCTTGAGCAGGTTCGACGTTCAACGTGAGATTGAGATTAGAACTTGCCGTGATTGGTTGGTGCGCCCTGACGGGGGGCAGAGCGCGCAAATTGAAGAAGGCAGCAAGATTTGCGCGCGCGTTGACCATTGGCTGTAAGCGATTTGCAGGACCTGTCAAAAGAACCGTTACACCCGGACCATGACCACTGACAGTACTGTCTCCATGTACAACAATGCCAATAGTAATTCGGTTCTGCCGATAAGAAGGACCAAAGCGTGTGTCACCATCATAAATGGCAACAAAATCGCCAAAACGTAGTGTTTCTAATCGATACCGATCGCGAATATAAGGGTCGAATAATTGAATATCATAATCTCCTCGCCAAACAGAATTCTTTCCCAATCCGGAACCCATAATTTTGGCGGGAATACGATGGACCACGGGAACTTGCAACCTACGATTATTTTCGCGTATACCCCATCGTTGCAGCAGTGATGGAGAACAATTTGTAACACTAATCTCTGGATAATTTAAAATCTGTAGCCCTAAACCATAACTATTAATTTGAACGCGATCGCCAATTTGAAGTCGCTGTAATACGGCAGGTGTAAAGTCTACTAACACATGATCAACCCCTCCATGTTTGCCAGTGACGAGCCCCCGCTTACCGTTACAAGGACCACTGATCACTCTAGCAATGTTGCCAACACACGCATAGGTTACCAATGCCAGATTTGGTCCGTTACGTGCTCCAATAACTTCCCGGTTGTTATTGTGGAGCGCGACACCTGGTTCAATGTGATCACCCATTAAACCAACGCAGCGATCGCCCACCCGCTGATTTAAGACAATGCCACCTGTCGCAGGCAACACTCGTGGTACCCCATCATGCCCAATCCGGTACGGGTTTCCGGCTGCCACTGGATGGGCAACCTGACCCATGACCGCCACCATCACCAGGTCTGGTTGGTTAATTTGAAGCGCATTGCGGTGATTAGTGGGTTGGTTATGCATAATTAAGTGATGGAATACCAGAATCCTTGAGCGCCCTGCCAGAGATTCGCTGGCATTGCTCGATCGTCTGTCGATTCATCCATTTCTGAGAAGGCATACTCATCCGACCAATCCTGAGCATAGGTTGTGCTGAGTGTGGCAGCAGCAGGAACGACTAAATGTAAAACTGCCAAATTCAAGCCTGCCCAGAGAAACTTGGAGAGACCCGCATGCACCAGCAAGTTACGAAATTGTTCTCGCTCGATGTCGGCGATCGCATTGGTTGGTGCGATCGGTTGGCAGGCAATACCCCATTGTTGGAGTGTTTGGCAAAGTGCGGGAACTTCTTCATTGACACAGTGAGTCAAGATAAAAGCGGGTCTCGCGGCTGCCAGTGCTGCTAGATCACGAAAGGCAAGGGTCAGAATATCTGGTTTAGAAACGTGCTGATCTAAGTGAGTGTCTAAACTTTGCGCCAGCGATTCCCACCGCCAAATAATGTCGGCATCAATGCCAGCCGGAACACAAGATTCCCCAATCACATCGGCTAAAAAATGAATCCTCCAGGCGTTGCGATCGGTGCTAGTCCGAAGACGCTCCCATTCTTTCAGGGTTTGCACAACTTGCTGGGAACTGTTGCCACACGACGGCAGGGGAATGGGCATTTGCGCACTCGAAATTAAGCTGGGTTGATGAAAGTAAAACTGAGGGTTGTCCAGGATGTGCCAAAGTTCGCGCACAATCCAGAGTTCCATTAACTCACCTAATTGCTTCACTAAAGGCAATCCATAGTTGGACAGTGCTAATGTTGGATCAAGCACACATGCCCAGCGACGTTGATTGAGGGTAATGGAAAAATCGGATACTAACGCTGCTGTCATGATTACAATCCTCAAATGGATGAATCAAACCACACATTAAACGGCTGCCGATTGTGCGCCGAGGACGCTTCTTAAGGCTGGGGTGACTCCTGAGAAGCCGCGTCCCTCCGGAGTCATGCGATAGGCAGCAACCCAGGCTTCAGCGTGAGATCCCATCGGTCGCAGTTCAGATTGGAAGAGAATGGGGTCGAGTGCTGTCTTGAAGTCGTTGTCGGCAATGAACTGTAGAATGCGTCGTCCGCTCTCTGCCATTTTTGCTCGTTGAGAGGGTTCTCCAATGCCGCCGAGATAGCGATTGGAAACCATTTCAATGACATCCCACTTGGTATTCGCGTCAAAGGATTTCTTGATGTCAGGCGTGTCTAAAAGTTTGAGAACTTCATTGAGGTAGTGTCCTGTTTCCACTGTGAGCGCCAGGATGTTGCCATAGGTGGAGCGATCGAGGGCATAGCGCAGATCCAACCCAAGGCGTTGCACTGTGCCAATGCTGCCAAACGGACGCTGTTCAATTAATGGGCCACCGCGAATGACTTCGCCAATCAACAAATCACGGAAGTACTGCGACACTGCCACCATGAAGCCCACAAACTGACGATGGAAGTTGACGTTTGTAATGGCTCCAGTGGGTGCCTGTGTTCTGCCATAGTTGAAGGCACGACGGTAGGCAATCATGCGATCGCGCTGAGTGTAGCGCAATGGCTTCCACTTATCCAGTAGGTAGAGTGCCCGCGCACCAGGCCCACGTTGAATCCGCATCCTGCCTTCGCGGAAGAGGCGCTGTAACACTTGCACCACCTGGAAAACCTTCATCCGATCGTGCTGATAGATGTAGTACAACTCCGCCGCCGCATGGAGCTGGCTGGGCACAACGGAATCATCAAAATCAGGCTGAATGTAAGGATAGGAAATGTTCTCAAAGGGGACGGCACCTTTGCCACCAAACCCAACCAGATCCAGAAAACCATCCTGGCTACCCGTACCATCAGCAGCATTTTTTAGCAATTCGCCAAAGCGGTCTTCAAATTGTTGTTCGTACTGCCGCCGCTCTTCTGGTGGCATTGCTGTCAGTTGATCTCGGAGAAACTGATTCCACAGGCGTTGAATCGTCTCAGTGGTGTTGTAGCTCATGGCAATGATCCTTGAGTCAGAGGAGAGAAAATTGGAAAGAGGTTAGGTTGGTGACTGATTCAACCTGGTAGGAGAGGGTGTGGGAGGTAAAGCGCCTTTTTGTTGCTGGGGAGTTGACTGACTTGTTTTGCGATGGGTAAGACCTCGGACAATCTGGTCTAAACTTGCTTCAAACTGGGGAGGATGATGAGGCATATTCAATTCACGAGTCATGTCGTTTACCCAAACTGAGGCACGAGTAGAGAAGGAATGTTGGCTCCTCACCCTTTTCCTGATGAGACATCAGGTAATCAGTTGTTAATCATCTTGATTTCCATTGAGCCTGTTTGCAATATCAAACAGAGCGGTTTCATATTGAGGTGGTAACGAGATTAGATCGCTGCTCCGGAACGGTTCATCAGTTAGTGGCTCATCGCTGCCAGTCAGGAGTTGAATTGCCGAGCTGATTAAAGTCGTCACCGTTCCAAAGATACTATTCGTAGTACTGTCGTAAGGAATTGCATTGGGAGCCAACGACCTGACCAGATTCTTCCAGCGTTTTTCCGTATCCCATTGAATAAGCAACTCTTGGGAAGCGACGGTTCTGAAGCTGCCTTCAAAGTCCCTATTCAAACCCGTGTTCCTCAGCTCAAATCCTTCGTTGAAGCTCTCAGGTCTTCCCGTAAAGGTAATATCGGGCACCAGTTGATCCCGTAGCTTGATTAAGGTATTCCCCAGAGAGGTCGGGAGGATTCGGGAACCACTGGTGACAGAAATAAATTCTCGGAAGGTGGGCCTTTCCAGGAAGGCACGAATCATATAGTGGTAGGCACCTGCCCGTTGCTCTGTTTCCCCAAAACCAGAGACATCGGTGCCAACAGAGTAGAGGTCGATCGATCGATCGACATCATAAAGCAGTTTATCCAGCAGAATTTGAATTTTTGCGACTTCAACAGGCGAACCCGACTGAGTGTAGATAAAGTTGTCTAGCTGATCAGCCAGGATGGTGCGATGGAGCACAATTTGTTGTAATCGTTGTTCTGCATCATCCAGCCCGGAGGAACCATACAACCCGTAGAACAGAATCGGAGGACGGGCAATTCGCAGTAGACGATAGCCGCCGGAAGTGCCCGTTTCGCTTGTACCAAAGGCATCAATGAATAGCTGGAGTGCATCTAAAAAGGCCGCCAGAGGCGGAGAGCTAATCCGTGCATCGATACTATTCTCCTGGGCAATCACCGTTCCACTGGTCACATCCAAGCGGCTTCCCAGAATGACCAAACGACGAAAGCGTTCCAGATCGAGTTGGGCGGTAGCTCCCAATGCCCGCAAGCCATCTGCACTGCCATGCGCTGCTCGGTGAATGAGGGTATCCATGATGCGTGCCAACTCATTCTCGACCAGTAAAGAACGCAATTCTCCCTGACCTTGCGTATCCAGGAAGTTAAACAGGCGACGATATGCATCTAAACCACGGGGCCACTCATTGGGGCTGTATGCCTCTTGAGTTGCACCAGTGAGGTTTCGTAAGGCATAGATGACGGTATCGCGGCGTACCTGAAGCTCACTGGAGGGGACTTGCAACAGAAAGCGACCACCACCAATGCCCAGATTGGCGATCGCTTCGCCCATGATGACCAGAAAGACGGATGCTGCTTCATCCAAACTCTGCGCCAGTTTGCGATAGCTCTGATTCACCACCGGGGTTAACGTTCCGACTAAGCGGGCGATGCGGGCATAGTCTCCTAGTGTGCGGCGAATGCCAAATACCTTGTCCCTCTGGCGCGGATCAATGGCGAAGCGAGCGGCGGCTGTTCCATCTGCAATGGCTGATCGAATTGCCGTTGACCACCCCTGTAATTCGGGTGTGATGTCTTTCAGAATCGTGCTAGTGGTTAGCTCTTCCAAATCGCGATTGATATCAGACGTAGCCTGCTCCAAATCCAGGTCATTGGATGTCGTCGCTGGAGCTGCGATAGGCTGGGTGGATACCGTCTGTAGAAATGGTAATCCTTCCGCTTCACGAGCAATGCCTTGAGCCCGTGGACTGTTTTTGTACCGCGCCAGCAAAGCGGTTTCAATCTGCTTGGCATCATTCGGATCATTGACTCGCAACTCGCGCCGGAGCAGATTGTCGAGTGCTCTACGTGGAGCAGAGTTATCGATTGGCGTTGCGCCATTAGTTTGTGACATTGTTCGACTGAGCGGATTACTAGAGGGGGTTGCCATCGTTTTAACTCACTTCAGAGCAAAATAGGTGAATCTTTATGCGACCGTCGAAATCGGCGTGCCCACGGCTGCCTGAGCCTCTGCTAACGTACTGACAGAGCGCGTATTCAACCGGGTGAGGTGGGTAATTACCCGTTGGGAGAGCTGTCGGGGTGAGGTTTGCCCAGTTGCCAGCGCATAGCTAGAGGCACCAACCAGAAAGCGGGGTGGCAGATCGGTGGGTACTCTCCCTCGCACCAGTTGTCTGGCACCCGCCTGAATTGCCCGCTCATCATTACGGCTAAAGGGGATGATGTTCACCAGCGCTTTTTGTCCGAGATTGCGCCGAGTTTGAAAGGCAATTTCATCCACAATTTGCGGAATGATTGTATCGGCAGTTTGCAAGAGCGTGGCGGGAATGCGATGAGCGCGATCGGGGCGATACAGTGTTTGCCAAACCCGCTGGAGGCGATCGCCCTCTGCCCCAAACCCAATCTGCCGCAGCATTTCTGCCAGAATTAGAATCCGCAAATAGGCGGTAGGATGGGCACCTCCTGGGCGAAACGTCATTGTGCGTGGAGCCGGATGGGCAAGAAACACCGCCATACCCCAGGCAGCCGACGGACCACCCAACAAAATCGCTGCCAGATCCGCAAAGATTTCTTTATGCCAGGTTGCATACGTGCGAGTGACCGTTGGATCGCCCGTGAACCGCAGAGCACGCTCCAGCACAGCCCGTCGATTTTCTTGCCAGATGCCCAAATCTGCCTGAAGATTATGCGCAACTTCATGCAGAAAGACTGCCTGCCAGGGGTTATCTCGATCCCACGGAATCCGAATGATGGGAAAGGGGTTTTGCTCTCCCAACAGTCGATTCAACTGGATGCCGCGCCGCATGGTGGCGGGGGAAAAGCCATGCTCCATATAGCAGACAGGCTTCAGCAGGGGACCGCGAAAAAGAGACGGGGCAACTTGTCGAATCGGGGCATAGCAATCCACCGCAATGACATCGTGAGCCGCAAGCGCTGGGGCAAAGGTGGTGCCTCGTTGCCCAAAAACCTCAAAGAAAAGCCCAAAGGCACGCCGCGATCGATCCACTTCTCGCTCCACCAGCGCAATATCCCGCAAAACCCGATCGTGCGACGCTGTGTTCCAGGTTTGCTGCACTTGTTCTAAGCCGCGCTGTACCTCTTGATCAATGTTTGCCAGTCGGTGATTGGCTGCCCGAAAGTGCTCAGGCGTTGGGGCATACGGGATATCCTGCGGACGAATACCCACTGAGGCATAGTCTACCCGTGCCAGTCGGCGTGCCCGTGCTGCCAGTGCCAGGATTTTGGTATGTAGGAACAGACGTGTTTCCATGACAATTTCCTTTTCTTCGTATGCCCTGCTGAATTGATCAACAGCGCACCTTAACGAGCGGCAGGACGAGAATGGCGACGACCACAGGCAGTACAAATCTGTTGACGTACCGCAGGGCTAGCAGAGCGCACTAAGCGATGAATCAGTTGAGGATTACGGCTGAGACGCTGCCCCACCTGCTGAATGATCCGAGGCAGTGCTGTGGGAGGAACTCGTTGCTGGCGGGCAACTCGTTGAGCGGTTTGAACCACGGCAGGCAATGCCCGCACCGCTTGAGTTCCTTGGCGTTGGGCGATCGTTTGTGCCGTTTGAGTTGTCGCCCGAACGAGTTGTTGCCGCGTGGCTGGTGGGAGACGAGCCGCTTGAGGCATCGTGCCGTGAACGGCCAGCGTGGCGATCGCAGGAGCGGCTGCATCCAACAGATCTTCGGATTCGGCGAAATCCACCAGCGCATCGATCGCTTCAAACTCATCTGCGCCATCTGCCCTCAATCGTCCGGCAATGCTGGCAACACGACCGATCGCTTGCGTCCAGGGTAGGGGAATGGCGCTGGCAATGGGAGCGATAACTCTAGCAACCCGACCAATGCCACGACCAATGCCACGAGCCACTCGACCAATTCCTCGCGCTAAGCGACGGAAAAACTCGTCTGTGTCCTCTACCTCTAAAGCATCTACCATTGCGTCTTCAAACGCATCGAAGTCTGCAAACTCACCTTGAGGAACGGCTCCGTAGAAGATGTGAGAACTCCTGCGAGTTTGCCCTCTAAGTCCGTGGATATGTTGCCGCCCAGAGCCATGAACTTCCCGTCGCGTGGTTCGGGTAAACCCTCCTGCCTGCGCGACTGAACGAGCATCATTTTTATTACCTTCAACCCAAACGCCCGGTCTGCCCGGTCTGATTGCACTTCGTATCGCGTCACGATTTCCGGTTAGATCTCGGCTGCGATCAACTCGAAACCGTCCTCCGCTTGCATTCACAACACGATACACGGCTTCATCAATTTCATCATCAGACAGATCAAGCGCATCATCATAGGCATCGTAAGCGTGATGACGGGTCTGGGCTGGAGCACCTGCCGTGTCATAGAAGTCATCCATGACATCCTCTGAAAAATTTTGATACATATCCTCTCCTCTCAGCTTTCCTTCAAGGAAGCACGTTGGTTCTTCACGTTCAGCCAGCGCTCCATCATGGGCGGCGAGCAGCGGTTGGGCGAGCACGACCACGACCACAGGCAGCACAAATATGCTGACGTAAGGCTGGGCTGGCAGAACGAATTAATCGACGAATCAACTGAGGATTGCGGCTAACCCGTGTTCCAATTCGTTGAATAATTTGCGGCAAGGCACGGGGTGGTGCTCCTTGTTGGCGGGCAGTCCGTTGAGCCGCCTGAACGACAGCCGGGAGTGCACGAACTGCTTGAGTTCCCTGCTGACGGGCGATCGTTTGTGCGGTTCGAGTCGTTGCCCGGACGAGTTGCTGTCGGGTGGCTTGCGGGAGGCGGGCAGCTTGAGGCATTGTGCCGTGAACTGCCATCGTGGCGATCGCCGGAGCGGCTGCATCCAACAGGTCTTCGGATTCGGCTAAATCCACCAGCGCATCGACCGCTTCAAACTCATCGGCACCATCGGCAAGTAGCCGTCCGGCAACTCTAGCAACCCGCGCCACCGCTTGGGCTTGCGGTAGAGGAATGGCAGCGGCGATCGGCGCAACCACACGAGCAACACTGCCAACACCCCGTCCTACTTGACGGGCAACATTGGCAACTCTCCGAATTCCACGAGTAACGCGTCGGAAAAACTCATCACTATCCTCAGCCTCCAACGCATCTGCCATCGCATCTTCAAAGGTATCGCCCTGATCATAAGCATCGTAGGCATCACCTTCATCATAGGCATCGTACTGATCGTAGGCATCGAATGAATCATCGTACTCATCAAATGAGTCATCGTACTCATCATAGGCATCATAAGATTGGGCAGAACGGCGCGTTTGGGACGGACCTTCTGCCGCATCGTAGAACAAATCATCCATTACATCGGCTTCAAAGGCTTGGTACATAATTTCCTCTCAATCATTGTGGAAAGAATGGTGAAAAACTAAATCTGTTGGACTTCTAATCCTTTCTATCGGCTTCTAACTCGATTTCGTTTACAGTACTGACTAACCTGTCGTTGCAGAAAGGTATGACGATGCGGGGTGCAGTCACCAGGAGGATCAAATTCGTCGCCTTCCTCTTCGTAAAGATTAGTCATTACATCATCAAAAAATTCATCCATTAGATCACTGTCAAACCTGTGATACATAGTTTGATGTCCCATTGAATGGACTTGCCAAATTAGCGACTCCGGATAGTGATTTCAACCGGTCCGCGAATCACCAAGTGTTGTGGAATGCCTGTACTGGTTCCCGTACCATACCGACGAGTCACGGTTGAAGCGTGTTGAGTTGCCTGCGCTAACCGACTCACCAGGCGAGGGTTTCTGGCAACGCTGGCAGTAGCACGACGGACGGCTTGAGGCAACTGTTGCGCAGGCACTCGGCGACGTTGGACGGTTCGTTGTACAGCCTGGACGACACGAGGAACGGCTCTAACGGCTTGTGCTCCCTGACGGCGAGCCAGAGTTTGAGTAGACTGGCGCACACTGTGAACCAGTTGCCGTCGTGTCGTTGGATTCAACCGCGAGGCATGAGGCATGATGGTACGAACGGTGAGTCCAGCAATGATGGGAGCAGCCGCATCCACCGCGTCTTCTTCTTCGGCAAAGGACAGTATTGTGTCTAGTGCCTCAAATTCATCGGCTCCATCTGCCAGTAAGCGTCCAGCAATGTTGGCGATCGCCCCAATTGCCTGTGCCTGCGGTAATGGAATCATGCTGGCAACAGGTCCGACCACCCGTGCCACCTGACCAACACCGCGACCGATCTGACGAGCTACCTGTGCTGCCCGTCGCACTCCCTGTACGGCACGACGTAAAAACTCATCGCTATCTTCGGCTTCCAGGGCATCGGCGATCGCTGCTTCCATCGCATCCAGGGCATCGATTGACTCATCCTCAGCAAAGGCATCACTCGACGCAAAGCCATCTTCAAAATTGTCTTCAAAGCCGTCTTCAAATGCATTCATTTCATCGAAGAACGATTCATCTGAGAAGGAATTTCCACGCGGTGGCCACGGTCCTCGGTGTCCCGGTGGTCGGCGGCGTGGCACCTGGCGGCGATCGTCACCCCGCTCCCCTCCGCGATCCATCCCTCGACGGCGTTGTCCTTGCTCATGTTGCGCCCGGTTAGACTCTCGCTGATTCGTGCGATGGGGTTTAAACTCTTCACCTGACTCCATCTGGTCATCCCACAGATCGCCCTCTAGCTCGTCTCCAAAAGCATCTTCTTCAAAGGCGGCAGCACCCTCCGCTGCAAATTCATCCATGCCATCGGTAAACGCTTCATTGGCAAAGGCATCGTCATCGCCAAAAGCATCAAAGCCTTCTTCCGCCGCTGCGTCATACTCGTCCGCCGACGAAATGGGTGTCTCTGCTGCCAGATCCTCCATTACATCACTTTCAAAGGGTTGATCCATGAGACACCTTCCTTGCAAAGTTGGTACACTGCTACGGGCAGTAATGGGTAGAACCCACGCAGCAAACGTGTTACATCCTGATCACGTTCAATCAGCACAGCCTTTGTGGAAATGATTGAAACTCTTTGCATTCAAAGTACGATGTTCTCCATCAAGTCACCAGTCACACGAACTGGGTCGCTCAAATGAAGTAGCTGAATCAAGGGGTAGAATAATGCACAAGCACAAGCAAAGCCGTGTCGTGTTTTTGTATAACGCCCGCTCGCCCTGTAATCTCCTGCTATAGATAAGTTACCGAGCCGATGGAACAGCGGTAAGATTCGGGTTTAGTAGCAAGCAGGCAGGGCAGATGTTAAAGCAATCGAATCATGATCTAGAAAAACTTGAAGCGACAGGAACCACACTGTTCGATCGCACATTTCGAGACAGCGAGGGCAAAATTGTTCTGGGTCAGATGCCGAATTTGCCGCTTCTGGTTGGGTTGACAGCGATCTTACTTCATCTCATCCTGCCAAGCGGTAAACTTGGCATTGGCTTAGACTTAGTGGCGTTCGGTGCTTTGTTCACCTGGGCATGGCAGGAGGTGTTTGAAGGAGTCAACTACTTCCGGCGAGCGATCGGCTTGGTTGTGCTAGTGGGTATGCTGGCGCTCAGGCTACAGCAGAGTGGAGCGTAAAGCTTGATTTCCCCTCATTCCTTGAAACAATGGATTTTTTCAGCAAGTTAGAAGCCGCCATCAGTCGCAACTCCAGTTTGCTGGTCGTGGGGCTTGATCCAAATCCAGAGTTAATGCCCTCTCGTTATGGAGTGCGCGATGCGGCTTCTGAGGGAGAGCGATCGAGTCAAGATGCTCTAGTGCAGGGGCTAGAAGAGTGGTTGCAGAGGGTTATTGCTCAAACAAGCGCTTTAGTCTGTGCTTACAAACCAACGCTGGGCTTCTATAGCGCACTCGGTAGCGCGGGTTTGGACTTGTTGCAAGCGGTGCTGAGTACTATTCCCGCGCACATTCCAGTCATTCTGGACGCGAAGCACAGCGACTTGAATACCAGTAGCTTAATGGCTCAAACGGTTTTTACCGAGTGGCGAGTCGATGCCATCACGCTCAGTGGCTATGCTGGACAGGACTTGGTTGCCCCCTTTTTGGTGTATCCCGGTAAGGCTGTGTTTATCCTGGGTTGTACTTCAAATCCATCCGCTGCCGCCTTGCAAAACTACCCTACGGCAGCAGATCCGTTTTACATGCATGTGATTCAGGAGTCCCAAAACTGGGGTACGACGGAGCAATTAGGCTTGGAGATTGGCACCACAACGCCGACTGTCCTGGCGCAAGTCCGGGCGATCGCGCCGGAGCGTCTGATCCTGGTGCGAAGTATCTGGCAGGAAGGCGTTGACCTGACCCAGATCCTGCAAGCGGGCTTGAACCGGACTGGAGCAGGGTTGCTAGTGCCAATTCCTCAAGATTGGATGAGTGGTGAGGCTTTGACTGCACAGGTGCGATCGCTGCGCGAGCAGACCAATGATGTCCGCACTGGCATGGTTGAGGCAAACGCAAGCTGCGCGGTCTGGTTCTCCAACGTCTGCACCTTACAGCCGCACCCACACCTGCATTTAATTCTGCAACTCTACGATGTTGGCTGTATTCTCTTCGGCAATTTCGTGCAAGCGTCTGGAGCCGTTTTTCCCTATTACATCGATCTCCGTAAAATCATTTCCAACCCCCAACTGTTTCAACAGGTGTTGAGTGCTTACGCCGCCATTCTGAAAGATCTCAGCTTCGATCGCATTGCTGGGATTCCCTACGGTTCTTTACCCACTGCGACTGGATTAGCACTGCAACTCAATCGCCCGATGATCTTTCCGCGCAAAGAGGTCAAAGCTCATGGCACACGTCGTCTGGTGGAAGGCAACTTTGAGCCAGGGGAGACAGCGGTAGTCGTGGATGACATTTTGATTAGCGGCAACAGTGCGATGGAAGGAGCCGCTAAACTCCAGTCGGTGGGGCTGAAGGTGCAAGATATTGTGGTGTTTTTGGATCACGAACAGGAGGTGAAGGGCAGGCTGCAAGCGAACGGCTATCGGGCACACGCAGTACTCACGATTTCCGAGGTGATCGAAGCGCTTCATCAGGCGGGTCGAATCAGCGACGCAGACATACAGGCGTTTGCCCAAACCTAACGATTGATCTGGATCTAGGCTTTCGTGTGGGGTCAATGGCAAGAAAGCTTTCGCATCTCTTTCGGCATCATGCCAGCACGGTTCTCTATGACGGCTGAGTACCAGCCACCTGATTGCGTCCACGCTTCTTTGCCTGGTACAGTGCTTCATCTGCCAGGGCGATCACCATTGTGGTGGAAGCAGTAGAGAGCGGCACTGTGCTGGCAACGCCCAAACTGAGCGTAACGTGCTGTCCAGCGGTGGAGGTGGCATGAACGATCTTTAACGTCTCAACTTCAACACGGATCTTCTCTGCAACCTCAACGGCTCCTCTTGCATCAGTATTGGTGAGGATCACGGCAAATTCTTCGCCACCATAGCGAGCAACTAAGTCGGTTGGGCGTTGAGCGGCACGGCTGATTGCTTTTGCTACCTGTTGAATGCAATGGTCGCCTGCTTGATGCCCATACGTATCGTTGTAGAGCTTGAAACAGTCAATATCGCACAGAATTAAGGAGAAGGGCTGGCGTTCCCGCATCATCTGCAACCAGGTGGTGTCAAGATACTCATCAAAGCGGCGACGGTTGGCAATGCCAGTTAAACTATCAAACGTGGCTAAATGTTGTAATTCCTGATTCGCTCCCTGAAGTTGGTCATAGAGTTCGGCTTGCTGAAGCGCGATCGCCAGTTGGGTTGCCAACGAAGACAGTAAATCAATCTCAAATGCTTGCCAAACTCTGGGTTTGCTACAGTGATGGGCAATCAACAGTCCCCAGAGGGAGTTTCCCTGCATCAATGACACGACAAGTTTTGCCTTCACCCGTAACTGACCGAGAAATTCAACGAGACATGGAGTCACTGCTTCAGTTTCAACATCTGCAATGGCACGAATGCGCCCTTGTTGGTAGAGTTCGTGGTACGTACTCGGAAACACTTCGGCTGGAAACGTACGCCCTAAAATGGGTGCCCAAGTAGGCGCAACGGCTTCGCTGACGGCACTGCCTGTTCCGTCTGTCCAGAGGCGATAAATTAAGACGCGATCGCAGCTCAAAAAATGGCGTACTTCTGTCACAGTCGTATGGAGAATGTCTGACAACTTTAAAGATTGACGCACCCGTTGAGCAATTTGGCTCAGCAATCGTTCGCGATCGGCTTGCTGGCGAAGGGCTTCTTCTGCTCGTTTGCGCTCCGTAATGTCTCGTTGGATGGAAATCCAGTGGGTATACCAACCTGTTTCATCCGCGACCGGGGCAATGTTCAACTCGACCCAAAACTCAGACCCATCCTTGCAGTAATTAATCACTTCTACCCGCACAGGTTGCCATTGCTTGAGTGCGGCTCGAATCTTGGCAAGGGCTACCCGGTCAGTTTTGGGACCTTGAAGCATCCGAGGCGTTTTCCCTAGTATCTCCTCCAGACTGTAGCCACTCATGCGGGAGAAGGTCTGGTTGACATATAAAATTCGCGGACCTGGCTCATTCACAGGTTCAGCTTCAGTGATCAAAACAGCATCATTCGCGTTAATAACGACAGACTCCAACAACCGCAATTGGTGTTCTGCTTGCTTGTGCTGCGTAATGTCGCTGAGCAGACCAACGATGCGTTCAATCCTGCCATCGGTGCCTCGTTTAGCCAGTCCCCGCACCAGCACCCAACGATATGCCCCGTCTCGATGCTGCACCTGGTGTTCACTAATAAACGGTTCATTCACTGCCTCAGACGTTGGCTGAGCCAGGTAGTCAGTCATTTGAGTGTTGACTTGCGCGATCGCCTGAGGATGTACCCGATTCCACCACTCTTCAATACAATTGCCAATCTCACACTCCTCATATCCCAGTAGGGCTTTCCACTGAGGAGAGAAGTAGGCTTGATGAGTCTTGAGATTCCAATCCCAAAGCCCATCATTTGTGGAGTACAGGGCGAGAGCATACCGCTCTTCATGCAACTTGAACGTCTCCAAAAGTTGAGTTTGAGCGACGGCAACGCTGAGGTGGTCAGCTAATTGTTTGATGAGTTCGATCTCAAAGGTGGACCATTGGCGTGGTTGCTGACAGTGATAAATCATCAGTAAGCCCCAAAGCTCTGACTGCAACAGAATAGGCACAGCAAGCTTGGCTCTAACGTTTACCTGCCGCAGAAGCTCGATCGGGCAAAGCATGGTTGGACAGCGCTCAGTATCCTCGATCGCTTGAACGTATCCAGCGCGGTACTGTTGATAAATCTCATCTGGAAAAACGTCTGAGGGAAAGGTTCTGCCCAAAACAGATGGATAAGCTGGATCAATCGACTCTGCGACTGTGCTGCCAGTCTCATTAATCCGTAATTGGTAAATCAGCACGCAATCACACACCAACAGTTGGCGTACCTCCGTCACAGTCGTCTGAAGAACTGCTTCCAGGTTCAGCGACTGATACATTTTGAGTGTGATCGCTCCCAATGATTTAAGGGATTGATTTTGGTGCGTTAGATTCTGCTCAATCTTTTGATAGCTTAAATGCTTAAAAATGAGATCAAACATGAGCGATCGCTGTTCCCTTCATGATGGAGTAACCCCCCTTAGGAGCAAGAAACTTCCCTCCTCCTAACGATGAAATTTGGCATGGGCATGCTGCGATTTATCCCAGTGCCAGTTCAGTGGTTGTAATTTGAGGCGGAGTTTTGAGCGGAAAGGTTGTCGGTTGACTGATGAGATAGCCCTGCACAAAGGTTGCACCTCGCTGCCTGACCCAATCCAGCTCTGCGGGCGTTGCAATGCCTTCAGCGATCGTCTGAATGTTCAAATGGCTGGCAAGCTCCAAAATCTTCTCCGTGACAAAGGCTTTGTAGGGATCTGCATGCACATCGCGAATCAGGCTGAGGTCAAGCTTGATGAAATCAGGACGGAGTTGGTGCAGCAAATTAAGATTAGAACCACCTGCGCCAAAATCATCCAGCGCCACGCGAAAGCCCGCTTCTCGGTAAACACTGAGAATCCCTTTGAGATGTTCAATATCTTGAGGTTGATTCGATTCAACCACCTCGAAGATGATCTGCTCGTGAGAAATGCCTGCTTCATCGATCGCCTGCATGGTGGAGCGCAGGCAGGAAGTCGGATCATAAACAGATGTCGGAGCAAAATTAATAAAAATATGCTCCTTAATTTGGTGTCGCATGGATTCACGAATGGCTGTACGCCGAGCAATCAGGTCAAGCTGCACCAGAATGCCTGCTTCTGTTGCTAACGAGAAAATCTGACCTGGAGCAATGTAGCTCCCGTCAAGCGCAATGCCACGGAGCAGCGCTTCCTGACCAAACACTACAGAGGTATCTTCAGTCGAGACGATCGGCTGAAACTGACAAGTCACACGCTCGTTTGCCAGCAGATCAAGTAGCCAGCTCGACTGATTCAAACGCGTGAGGCGAGATAGGGACGTTGTGCGCGCGCAATCACGAAGTTGAGGAGCGTTTGCATGCTCCATAAAGAGTGCCTGTGTATTTTTTAATTCATTAGAGGTCAATATGCCAGCTAAGGTGTTGACACAACTTGCCGTTTGAGTCTCCTCCAACTGAATGGCAAGACATTGCCCCTCTTCCTTGAGTTCGTAGTTCAGGTCTGCTTTCCGTAAATAATGAAGCACCTTCGTTAAACTATGACCAGAGGGAAACCACAGATAGAGTCTTCCGCTGCCTTCAACCTTCGCAGGCAGGGTTTCGCAGTACACACAACCGCCGGAAAGCTGAGTACATTTCATATGCTAGCTCTGTTGAGGGACATCAATCACGCAGTAGGTTGCCATCACTGGTTGATGAAAGAACGATGTTAATCAAACCAGTCTCCATTTGATGACTTTAGTAATCCCTGTAGCGCTGAAGGATTCCCACGCTTGATGAAAATTTTATTAAGGCTGTGACACCCCTGTACGGCTGAAATTGCCAAACCAAGGCTTTTTCCGCCGCTTCGGATCGTGGATTAATTACTGGAGTTTAGACTAAAGAGCGAGGAAAGGCAGCCAGACCGAACGATCTGACTGCTTAATAGTCAAGGACGTTTCAAATCACTTGACTATGAGTAATTTTGACAAGCTTCGAGCCTTTCGGCA
>JAHHHL010000036.1 GCA_019359375.1 Lyngbya sp. HA4199-MV5 | reverse complement strand
GGTCCAAACACGGTGCTCATTCGGTGATGAGGTTACGTGCTTGCTATTTGAGCGGCTCCAGTCGTTGGCACGCTTTCTGGTACAAAAATCCTACGGCTGCCTGACCGCGCTTTTTTTCGTTCACCCCTACTGAAGTTGCAGAACTGGTTTTGCCGTTTTTGCGATAGACTACAAAGGCTGGCACAACGGGATTTTGATCGCTGTGCTATAGTTTGCCTACAGGATTATCTTCGGCTGTGTAATTCGTTTTTGTTCCGTTACAAGCGTCTCTCCGAATTTAACTCTCACACACTCTGAAATTTGGAGACACTCCATGTCAATTTACGTCGGTAACCTTTCGTACCAGGTTACTCAGGAAGATTTGAAGCAAGCCTTTGAAGAGTACGGTACTGTTAACCGAGTTCAGCTTCCTACCGATCGCGAGACTGGTCGCCTACGCGGGTTTGCCTTTGTAGAAATGGGCACCGAAGAAGAAGAAGCGGCTGCCATTGAAGCGCTTGACGGTGCTGAGTGGATGGGACGTGACTTGAAAGTGAACAAAGCCAAGCCTCGTGAAGAGCGCGGTTCTTCTGGTGGTTGGGGCGGCAACAACCGTGGCGGTGGTGGCGGTGGCGGCGGCGGTCGCCGTTATTAAGGCGTTATGCTTAAAGCTTAATTTTCAGAGTCTCTGGCAGATCAAAAGCAACTGCTCTACTCTGCCAGAGACTTTTTGTTTACGCTTCAGCACTGGATTTTAGACTCACTAATTTAGAGTATGGACTAACCGATAATCGCGCCACAGGTCGAACGCTGATACCTGTCTAGCTTTTCCCTCCAGTCCGTGGTCTAACGTCCAGTAGCTTGTAGCGATCTGTTCCATTGGAGGATGAGCATGACCCAGATAGTAGTTGGCGAGAACGAAGGCATTGAATCCGCGCTACGACGATTTAAGCGCCAGGTTTCAAAGGCAGGAATCTTTCAAGATATGCGGAAGAAGCGGCACTTTGAAACGCCGTTAGAAAAAGAAAAGCGTAAGGCAATCGCCAAGCACAAGCAACGTAGACAGCGCTCCCGTTATTAGCCTCACTGAGATTCAATTTGGGTTAGAAACCTGCTCCAAGTTTCATCGTTGAAATGGGGCAGGCAACTGACCTCTACAGCCGCTCATACCTCTCGCTTTCAGGAGCAGTGGGATTAGAAAATACTGATTCAATTGCCTCGCATCTTATGTATTAAAAGTCCCGTATTTGAACCGTCGATCGTCCATAAAATTGATTCTTTTTAGCTTTTTAAGAGGCGTAGGTGGCGTGTGACTCCTGAAGCAGTACAAATGGTTTCAAACTTGCGACGTGAGTTTTACACACTGTTCGCCGCCGAAATGAAAGTACCTGTCAAAATTAGCGGTAGTTCCTACAACAGAAGCTCGTCGATCGCCTCCTGGGTTGACGAACAGGAGCATCTCAATTACGTCAGCATCTATGCGTACACCGCGCCCGATAGCCTGCTAGCAGAACGACCTTTTATTCTGCGCGTAGCGATTAACAAAGGTGCAGGCGGCATTACGTTTTTCAAGCGCGATCAGCCTCATCAAGGCATGAACCAGGGGTGGCACTTTGAGTTAACGGTTCTACCAGATGAACTATTAGCATTCCTGCCCTGGATTGTGAGTTTAGTGAAGGCAAAAACGAAGGCAAAAGGTTCGCATTCTTCGCTGCAAGAACCGCCGTACCCTGTGAGCTTAAACACAGCTAACGTGCTGCTTTCTACAGAAGCATGGTCTCAAGAAGCAGAACGCATGTCTGAGTTGCCCTGTCAGGCGCTGCCACAGCTTTAAATGGCGATAAATCGTTTTCGACGCATCAAAGCAATTGACTGATCATGCGGTTAGCCTGTGCTTCATAGCTGCCACCAAAAAGATTGAAATGATTAAGAATGTGATAAAGGTTGTAGAGCATTTTGCGCTGCTGATAGCCCTCATCGATCGCCAAAACCTGACGATATCCTTGATAGAAACTGGCAGGAAAGCCACCAAATAATTCGGTCATTGCCAGATCAACTTCACGATCGCCCACATAGGTTGCCGGATCAAAAATGACAGGTTCTCCTGCATCGGTGATAGCTGCATTGCCTGACCACAAATCGCCATGTACCAGCGATGGTTGTGGCGTGTGTCCTGCTAACAGGTGGGGCACTGCCGTCAGCAGTTGGCTTTGCTGGGGAAAGTGACCACCACGACGCTGTGCGAGCTTGAACTGGTAGCCCAACCGATGTTCTATCCAGAAGTCTGCCCAGTCGGCTGTCCAGGTATTGATTTGAGGCGTGGAGCCGATCGTGTTGTGGCGCTCCCACCCAAACTGATTTGCAACGTTGACCTGATGCATGGCAGCAAGTTGTTGCCCCATCAGTTGCCACGCGCGTTCGTCGCCTCGTCCCAACTGAAGCCATTCCAGAACGATATAGGCACTTGCGTCTGCAACACCACAGCAGATGGGAGTAGGAACCCGAATCGTTCCCGTACTCTGCATTTGCTGTAAACCTGCCAACTCTGCCTCAAACATGGCAAGCGCTGACGCTTGATTGAGTTTGACAAAATAAGTGGTGTTGCCATCAGAAACTTGGTAGCCCTGGTTGATGCAGCCACCTCCCACCGAGCGGCGATCGCTCACCTCAAACGCCGTTCCCGTTACCTGTCTAATGTGTGCCGCAAGATGATTCCACATGAAAAGTTTTTAGTTGTTAGTTTTTAGTTGTTGGACAGCCATCCTGATCTAACAACCAACAACCAACAGCCAACAACTTTCTTCAGGGTTTAATCGCAACAACACCGTAGGCATCGGGCGAAAGATAAGTTCGGGCAGCCGTTCTGACTGCTTCGGCATCCAGTGCTTGAATGTGCTTGGGGTAATCCAGGGCAGTCGAGAGATCACCCAACAACGTTTGGTAGTAGCCATAGAGTCCAGCACGATCGCTCGGTGTTTCGCCGCCAAAAATGAAATGGTTGGCAACGCGCGTCCGAATGCGAGTCATTTCTGCGTCGCTAATCAGGTCTGTCTGCAAGGTGCGGATATGGTGGACGATCGCCGCTTCTACCCGCTCTAAATTTTCAGCAGGCAGTTGCGCCGAAATGTAGAAAGCACCCTGATGGCGGTAGGTCATGTTGCTGGCAGAAATGCTCGATACCAGTCCTCGCTGTTCGCGCAAATCTTGCACCAGCCGGGTTGTGCGTCCGTGGCTTAAAACCGATGCCAGGACATCCAGCACATACGTTTGCTGCAAATCATTTAGTCCGGGGACGCGCCAAATCATGACCAGACGCGCTTGCTGGAGGCTTGCATCGACAAACTCGCGGCGGACGATGTGCTGAAAGGGGGCTTCGGGGAGTAGGGTGTGGGGTGTGGGGGATGGGGTGTGGGGTGTGGGGTGTGGATTTAAAGCTGACCGCTGACTGCTGACCGCTGACTGCCTCCTGCCTCCTGCCTCCTGCCTCCTGCCTCCTGCTCCCTGACCGCTACCTGCCTGTGCAAACCCTTCTTCAACAGTGCGAATCAATTCCTCTACGGGTAAATTGCCAACGGCAACGGCGGTCATGGCGTGGGGTTGATACCACTGGTGGTGAAAGTCACGCATCTGTTGCGCGGTAAGTTGCTCGATGACGCTAGTAGGACCCAAAACCTGACGGCGATAGGGGAGGCGATCGAAGGTGAGTTCGGTTGTGTGCTGAAAGGTGCGACGACGGGCATTGTCTTGCGATCGCCGAATTTCTTCCAAAACCACCTGGCGTTCGCGCTCGAAGCCATCGTCAGGAATGCTGGCATTGAGCAAAACATCGAGCTGTAAGGGTGCGAGAGCGGCAAAATCCTTCGGTGCGGTCGTGATGTAATAGTGCGTGTAATCCTGACTGGTGGCAGCGTTGGTCACGGCTCCCCGTTGCTCAATGCGTCGTTCAAATTCGCCACTTTGCAGTCGTGCTGTGCCCTTGAAGATCATGTGCTCCAGGAAGTGAGCCATGCCATTGATCGCATCCGTTTCAACCGCAGAGCCAACGTTAAGCCAGACATCCAGGTTCACCGCTTCAACGGGCATTTGTTCAGCCACAATCGTCAAACCATTGGGGAGACGATGCAACGTGGGCGCATTCAGTTTGTGAGTGGCAGCTTTGATCAGTGTTGAAGTCATGCAATGCCTTTCAGTGGAGGAGCTTTACCTATCTTAATCGGTTAGACACGATCCCCGCTCCCTGGTTAAAGCCTCCAAGGTTTGCGTCAGTCTTCAGATCAAAACGCTAAGATTTTTACGGTATGCGCTTGCAGACTGAGGGAATGCTGAGGATGAACCATGCCAGTTCCATGAGGTTCCACGATGTTCTATGGGATTCAACCAGAAAAGTTAGAAACATTTAGACAAGCGCTTGGCTCTATTGTCGAGCTTTACGGCGGACATGTTTTTGCTGCCGACATGCTGATTACGATCGGCAGAAACCTGTCCTTTTGTCTAGACAAAAAGCTTGATGCCAGTTTTATGTCAACCGCTCAGACGGATCAGGAAAAGAGCCTGGTCTGGCGGCTGCATGTCTTGACGTGGGCAGCTAGCAATGCGTTGCACGTTGAGGGCGATTTTGTGGAGTGTGGAGTCTTCCACGGGTTTTCTTCAGCCGTGATCTGCAAGTATTTGGAGTTTGAACGCCTAGAAAGAGCGTTTTATCTCTACGACACTTTCAACGGCTTGCCTCAGGAAACCTCTACAGAAGAGGAAAGAACTGGTAATGCCCGTTACGACGCAGACGATCGCGAGGCGTTGTTCTCTCAGGTGAAAAACACCTTCTCACCCTATCCCAATGTCCAAATTATTCAAGGCATTGTCCCTTATTCATTTGCTGAGGGCGCACCAGAAAAAATTTCCTACCTTCACATTGATATGAATTCAGTACAGGCAGAAATTTTAGCGTTAGAACACTTGTTCGATCGCGTCTCCGTTGGCGGTTTCATTGTCCTCGATGATTTTGGCTGGTTAGCCAATCGCAACCAAATGCTGGCAGAAACGGAATTTATGCAGCAACGAAAGCACCAGATACTGGAGCTACCAACGGGGCAAGGATTAATCATCAAACATGCTTAGCGCTGATTGCAGCGGAGTCTTCGTTAAGAAACACCTGATAATATGGAAGCATGAAGAAATGTAAACATGCCCATGTTTAGACAAGCCGCTAACGATTGCGCTCAGGTTCCCCGTGTGGTTGTGGTTGGCGCGGGCATTGGTGGGTTAACCGCAGGCGCACTGCTGGCACACCGAGGTTATTCTGTGCTCGTGCTGGATCAGGCGATCGTGCCTGGTGGGTGTGCTTCGACCTTTAAACGTCAGGGCTTCACCTTTGATGTGGGCGCGACTCAGGTAGCAGGACTGGAACTAGGCGGCATCCATCACCGGATCTTTTCTGAACTGGAAATTGATTTGCCCGCTGCCACGCCTTGCGATCCTGCCTGTGCGGTCTATTTGCCTGGAGAAACCGAGCCGATTAACGTGTGGCGTGACCCGCAGCGATGGCAGGCTGAGCGTCAACGGCAATTTCCAGGCAGCGAACCCTTCTGGCAACTATTGTCTGACCTATTTCGCTACAGTTGGGCATTTCAGTCTCGTGATCCAGTCTTGCCGCCCCGCAACGTGTGGGATTTGTGGCAATTAACCAAAGCCGTGCGACCCAATACCCTACTGACACTGCCCCATACCTTTTCCACCGTCGGGGATGCCCTTCGCGGCTACGGCTTGGCAGACAATCAGCGGTTACGGACGTTTCTTGATTTGCAACTCAAGCTTTACTCTCAAGTCGATGCCGAGGAGACGGCTTTGCTCTATGCCGCGACAGCTTTGGGCGTTTCGCAAGAGCCACAGGGGTTGTTTCACCTCCACGGCAGTATGCAGGCGTTGAGCGATCGCCTGGTTGCCTCGCTAGAACGGGATGGTGGCAAACTCCTCATGCGCCATACGGTTGAAGCGATTTACACCGCAAAGGGGCAGGTGACAGGAGTGACGATCCGCAACCAGAAGACTGATGAAATCTGGACAGAAACCGCCGATCATGTCGTCGCAAATGTGACGGTGCAAAATTTGATGCAACTATTAGGCGACGAGTCTCCGAGTGGCTATCAGCGACGGGTGGAGAAACTGCCGCCGAGTTCTGGCGCGTTTGTGGTGTACCTGGGTGTTGATGAACGTGCCATTCCCGAAGATTGTCCGCCCCATCTGCAATTTTTGTACGACTACGAGGGCGCGATCGGCGAAAACAACTCCCTCTTCGTTTCAGTCAGTCGTCCCGGTGATGGTCGGGCACCAGAGGGAAAGGCGACGATTATTGCGTCATCGTTTACGGATACCAGGCTTTGGTGGGGAGAGGGCAAAAGGCAAAAGGTAGAAGGTAAAAGGCAAAAGGTTGAACTCGAAACTCACCCCTCACCCCTCACCCCTCACCCCTCCTACCATTCCCTCAAACAGCGCTACACCGATGAGGCGATCGCCCGTCTCGCCCAGTTCTTCAACCTCGACGATGAAACCATTTTATTGGTGGAAGCGGCGACTCCCCGGACGTTTGCCCACTTTACAGGGCGCGATCGAGGTGTGGTTGGCGGCATTGGTCAACGAGTGCCCACGTTTGGTCCCTTTGGCTTTGCAAATCGCACACCTATTCGGAACCTCTGGTTGGTCGGAGATTCAACCCATCCCGGTGAGGGAACGGCAGGGGTGAGCTATTCGGCATTAACGGCTGTAAGGCAGATTGAGGCGGGATGGTGAGGGCGATCGCAGATGCTTTTTACGGCATTAACATACTTGCCACACCACACGCATCGCCCTCACCCTAGCCCTCTCCCAATGGGAGAGGGAACCTGAAAACTTGCTCCCTTCTCCCATTGGGAGAAGGGTTGGGGATGCGGGCACCATCCTGGGTGCGTTAAGTATATGAATACCCTTTTTACAGTCTTCTCAACAGCGGCAGACAGCCTTTATCTTTCCATCAGGGTATGATTCCGCCCGTTTCAGCGCAGTGTTAAGCGCACTGGCGCATCAAGCATGGTTCTCCGGATCTTCATGGGGACCGAGAAATCTCTCCCCGTTAAAATGAATCATATGATCCGGTTGGTCGGCTACCCAAACTTCTGTTTCCCAAGAAATTTCCGCAAGATATCGAGTCATCTCCTTACGACTTGGGAAAGCAGTCACAAAAACAAGCCCTTCACGGCTTGGCTGAAAAAGCCGCTTCAATTCGTTACGGCGCTTTAAATTAACGGGACCGTGGCTCGTGACAGCTTCTATCAATACGAGCCAGCCCTGCTCTTCGTAATGCACCACAAGATCTGGCATTTTACCGTGAGAATCTAGCTCAACCCCAATTTCTCGAAATCTCTGAGTTTCATTAACAATAAATTTGTCTCCAGCATCACCGACATACAACACGATGCCCCCAGGAGTAAATCTAGGGCAAAAGTTCTCTAAAATGTCCCTTATCAGCAAATTTTGCCCACCCGCTGAAAGTTGAATTGCTTGCCCATTGGGTAAATTAACAGGAATCAATGAGATATTTCGCGCTCTGTCTCGCAAGATATTTTTGACTGATACCGCATAGTTTTGACAAGCCTCTTGCCATAATTCAGAGCCATGTGATTGAAGAAGGGAGAGGGCTTGTTGATGAAGTTGATAGCACCACTTAGGGCTATTAATGGGACGATCGAGGCGATCGGGATTCTCAATCACTAACCCCATCTGCACAAATTGGTGCATTGTTTGTCGTCGAACTGTTTCGCGTGTGTTAGGTGCATATTGTTTACCATAGTGATCGCGGAACCAATCCATCATTTCAGTAATTCTGCGTCTTGGATCTGTCGCTTGACTCCAAGGCGTTTCAGGACGAACGTTTGCTAATGCCAACAGGCAAAGTGCTGAGCGTTCATTCTGCTGTTCTCTAGGGGCAGAAATATCTTTGAGAATTGCAAGTGCTTCCTCAATACGTTTATTAGCCTGAATTGCATTGATTACTTCGCTCATAATTGGCAGCGTGGTATGTACAAGCTGATCGAGCTTTTCCTGATTGAGTCCAGAGTCATTAATTTGGCTACCCAAAGACATTAAATCATTTCTACAGGGGTATTTTATCCTACGAAAATCTGTTGCGTTAATTTGTGTGTGACCACTAAATTGACGGAAGTAGGTATCAAATAGCGTTGAATTAAGAAATGCCGCTAACCCTTGTGCAAGGACAGGATTCATACCTTCACCTTTAGCATGGAAGTAGTTGAGATGATTTTCTATTCCCAACAATGGTTGCTCCATAGGAAAACAGACGGCAGCCACAACCCGACGTTTCTCTTCTTTAGCTGAAAAACGTTTCGTTAGAACATACGAACCTCTTTGAATCAACCACTTTTGCGTTTCCTCATTTTGCTCAATTGCGATTGCTTTACGAGGCTTCTTGGGCGGAAACGAAATTTTCTCTGCTGTTATAGATTCCGGATAAATCAACGGAACGCTATTCTCGTTCAAACAACTCCTCAAAGCTGACTTTAAACGAAAATCGACAACTGGACCAGTCGATACATCTAAACCAAGCTCATCTAAAGTGCATGGCAACTTGTTCATCTGCACTCTCAATACATCTTCAAGAGAATTTGTAATAATATGAATAAACTGCTCAGAGTCACTCATTTCAATAACTTCATCATAAGAAACGAGCCTTGTTTCTGAGAACTCATCTAATGCATTTCCCGAATGATTACTGACCTCTACAAAATTAGGCTTAAATTCTGACTTAGTTGCACAAAAAATAATATTTTCTTGGAGTACATTATCTTCTGAAAAAGCGGCTGCTCGGCTCTTGAACACATGGATTTTATTGAACCTCATTTCTTTCAAAAGTGCTTTACGAAAAGGACGAAAATACGTGCCGTTACAAAAGCTTCTTGGCGTGATAGCTACCATTTCTCCACCTTGGGAAAGTTGTAGCATTGCAAGCCAAACAAACGCGCTATAAAGGTTAACTGTTTCGACTCCAAGACTTGAGAGAATCTTCTTCTCTATTGACTGACTATTAATCTTCTTATAAGGAGGATTTAAAATTGCATGAGTAAAGCAAGTAGTAGATTCTGGAAAGAGAGGCAGATTTACTTCAACAGCAGCTTCTATAAAGTTCCTTGCACGTAGACAGTAATCTGCTTTAATACCTTGTTTGCTTAAAGCGACACAGCACTCTGTTAATCGTTGATTCAAGAGCGAAAGAAAACTTGTCTCAACTTCGTATGTTGTTATGAAACAGCTCTCAATTGAATCAGGGTGAACTAACAATTGCTCAACAAAAGCGGTTGTCAATGAACCAACTCCTGCACCCGGATCTAGCAAACTAATATGCCCTGCTAAATTACTAAATTGTCCCGCCATAAAACGAGCGATTGGAGCAGGCGTTAAGAATTGCCCTAATTCACTGCGTTGCTTAGTGTTTAGCTTTGAGGAAACATGGATCCTGGTAATATCTGTGGAGTCTGTAAGGAAGGTCATTATTCTGTCAATTTAATGCCAGCTATGAAGGCATACCACAGAGGCATATCTTGTTAAACCTAGCAAAGCACCCACATCTTCAGGTTGCGGAGGCTTTCTTGCTGGCGGTGGATTTTTTGGTGGTGGTTTTCTTGGCGGTTGTTTTTTTGGTGCCAGTCGTTTTGGCGGCGGTCTTTTTGGTGGTGCTGGCTTTGGTGGCTTTCGTGGTTTCAGAGGCAGCAGTGCTGGCTTTGCGCGATCGCCCGCCCTTCTTGGTTCCTGCCTTGGCATTGAGGGCTTCAACGGCTGTGGTCATGGCGATCGCTTCGACGGTTTCGCCTTCGGGTAGCGAGGCATTTACCTTGCCGTGCTTGATGTAAGGACCGTAAGGACCATCATAGATATTCACGGGTTCGCCGTCTTCAGGATGGGCACCGAGTTCGCGGATGGGTTTGGCTACCGCGCGTTTGCCGCGTCCGGTTTTGGGTTCTGCCAGCATTTCGAGGGCGCGATCGAGGGTAATGGTTAGCACATCGTCGCCTGCTTTGATGGAGCGATATTCCTTCACGCCCTTGCCCTGATCCAACACCACGTAAGGACCAAAACGACCCAGGCTCGCCTGAATTTTGCCGCCTGATTCGGGATGGGTGCCCAGGAGACGGGGTAGCTTGAGCAAGCCTACGGCTTGTTCCAGGGTGAGCGTGTCGGGTGTTACGCCTTTGGGTAGGGAAGCACGTTTGGGCTTGGGGTTTGCCTCGGAGTCGTCGCCAAGCTGCACGTAGGGACCGTAAGCGCCGATTTTAAGGTAGATCGGTTCGCCCGTTTCGGGATGCAGCCCGACCTTATCGGGTCCTTCAGTTTTTTGGCGCAGCAGCACTTCCACCTGAGCAGGATCAAGATCTGCTGGAGTCAAATCTTTGGGGATGGACGCTTTGACCATGCCATCGCCATTTTCGGCTTCGATGTAGGCTCCAAAGCGACCGATACGGACTTTTGCTACCAGATTCTCCAGATCAACGGTGCGTGCCTCGGTGGGATCAATTTCGCTCTCACGGTCTTTGACCTGGGTTTCGAGTCCGGTATCGCCCAGGTAGAACTCTTTCAGGTATGGGAGCCATTCCACAGCGCCCGTGGAAATTTCGTCCAGGGCATGTTCCATGCGAGCGGTAAACCCCGTATCTACCAGGTCGGGGAAGTGTTTTTCGAGCAGGGCAGTGACGGCAAAGGCGGTGAAGGTGGGCACCAGGGCATTCCCCACCATGTTGGCGTAGCCCCGATCGATAATCGTACCAATGATGCTGGCATAGGTACTGGGACGACCAATGCCTTCGCTTTCCAGCGTCTTGACGAGAGAGGCTTCGGTGAATCGGGCGGGTGGCTGCGTTTCGTGCCCGATCGCCTCCAGGTCTGTGCAGGTAGGTGTGGTGCCGACTTGCAGGGGGGGAAGGATGATCTCCTGATCTTCGATCGCCGCGTTGGGATCGTCTGACCCTTCCACATAGGCGCGGAAAAAGCCTGCAAAATCGATGCGCTTGCCGCTGGCACGAAACACGCCATCTTCGACCTGAATTTGCACCGTGACGTGGGTTTGCCGCACTTCTGCCATCTGCGTGGCGACGGTGCGCTTCCAGATGAGGTCATACAGACGAAACTCGCGGTCTTTGAGTCCGGTTTGCTGTGGAGTACGGAAGCTGCTGCCAGAGGGACGGATCGCTTCGTGTGCCTCCTGAGCGCCCTTGCTTTTGGTCGAGTATTTGCGCGGCTCTGGACTGAGGTATTCGGCACCGTACATGGATTGCACACAATCGCGGGCGGCGGTAATCGCCTGCTGGGACAGACTTACAGAGTCCGTTCGCATGTAGGTGATGTAGCCTTGCTCGTAGAGGCTCTGGGCAGTCCGCATCGTGTCACGGGCAGAAAGCCCTAGTTTGCGGTTTGCCTCCTGTTGCAGGGTGGAGGTGGTAAAGGGTGGCGAGGGTTTGCGGGTAACGGGACGTTCTTCCAGGTTGGTGACCGTCCAGGGGCGATCGCGAATTCGATCTTGCAACGTTCGTGCTTCTGCCTCGTTTAGCAGCACCACGTTTCGTCCCGCAATGACCTGTCCCGTCGCTTCATCAAAGTCACTGCCGTTGGCAACGCGAACACCTGCCAGAGTGACTAACCGCGCTTCAAACGCTTGCTTCTCTTGGCTCCCAGCTTCTAGCGTTGCCTTCAAATCCCAGTAGCTGCCCTGCCGGAATGCCCGTCTCTGGCGCTCACGTCTAACGAGCAAGCGAACCGAAACCGATTGCACTCGTCCCGCCGAAAGTCCGAAGGCAATTTTTTTCCACAGGAGGGGAGAAAGGGTGTAGCCCACGAGGCGATCGAGAATGCGGCGAGTTTCTTGGGCACGGACTAGCCGTTCATCCACATCCCGGCAATTGCGAATCGCTTCACGAATCGCGTCTTCGGTAATTTCGTGAAACACCATGCGCTTGATGGGCACGTTGGGCTTGAGCAGTTGCAGCAGGTGCCAGCTAATGCTTTCGCCTTCCCGGTCTTCGTCAGTCGCCAGAATGAGTTCGTCTGCCGCTTTCAGGGCTTCTTTCAGCTCTTTGACAATCTTTTTCTTGTCTTGGGGTACGACGTAGAGCGGCTCAAAGTTTGCCTCTACGTTCACGCCGAGTGGTGCCCACTTTTCGCCCTTCACGCTGGCGGGAATTTCACTCGCAGACTGTGGCAAATCGCGCACATGCCCCATTGATGCCTCTACCCGATACCCCGCAGGAAGGTAATTGCGGATGGTGCGTGCTTTGGTGGGCGACTCGACGATGACAAGCTTTGACATGGGATCGTTAACGTGAAAAGGATATCGCGGTAATCGGATGATCTAATCTCTCTTATAACCAATATCGCAGTGACTACCAGAGGGCGGTGAGAGATTCCTGAGATGTTAAGACGAACTGCTAAGGCGGGCGATCGTTCACTGAGCGTTGGCTGAATGCCTTACCAGAAAAGGTATTGAGGTATCTGTCACCCAGCTATTAAGCCCATTGCATTGAGCGATCGCGCTTACAACTGACTTTAAACCCAATGCTACGGAATACAGCGCTACAGTAAACTGCAATGTAGAATCCACTGTAGAGGATTTCTGACTCTCTCGCCTCCTGGCTTTAAAGGAACAGATGCCCGGAGAGTCGATCGCGTCTTCCCTCACGTACCCCTACCGTATCTTATTCATAGAGCTACCCCTCATGGATTTCGCCACGCTTGCTGCTCAGCTTAACGCTGGAACGATTCTGCCAGAAGGCATTGTCATTACCACCCTCATGCTTGTCATTGTGGGTGACTTAATTGTGGGACGCACTGCCTCCTCGCGCTGGACCCCCTATGTCTCGATCGCGGGGCTACTGGCGGCGGTGGTCGCGCTCTACTACCAGTGGGATACGTCAAACCCGATCTCCTTTTTAGGCAGCTTTAACGGTGATGCGCTGAGTGTCCTTCTACGGGGCATTGTGGCGCTATCAGCCGTGGTAACGATTCTGATGTCGATTAGCTACATCGATCGCTCTGGCACTTCCCTGGCAGAGTTCCTATCGATTTTGCTGACCGCCACGATCGGGGGGATGTTCCTCTCTGGCGCGGATGAGCTAGTCATGATCTTTGTCTCGCTGGAAACGCTGAGTATTTCGTCGTATCTTCTGACGGGCTATACCAAGCGCGATCCCCGCTCCAATGAGGCATCGCTGAAATACCTGCTGATTGGCGCATCCAGTTCGGCGATTTTTCTCTACGGTCTCTCGCTGCTGTATGGACTGTCGGGTGGGGAAACGACCCTGAGCGCGATCGCGGGAAGCATTGCAGACACGGGTTCCAGACAGTCGTTAGGTTTGGTGATTGCGCTGGTCTTTGCGATCGCGGGGATCGCCTTCAAAATCGCGGCTGTACCGTTTCACCAGTGGACACCTGATGTCTACGAAGGTGCGCCTACCCCGGTTGTGGCGTTTCTCTCGGTGGGATCTAAAGCGGCTGGCTTTGCGCTGGCAATTCGTCTGCTCGTAACCGCATTTCCCTTGCTGACCCAGGAATGGCACCTGGTCATGGCGGCGCTGGCAGTCCTCAGTCTGGTGCTGGGCAATGTGGTCGCGCTGGCACAGACCAGCATGAAGCGTCTGTTGGCGTATTCGTCCATTGGGCAAGCAGGCTTCATCATGATCGGTTTGGTGATCGACAGTGATGCGGGCTATGCCAGTCTGATCTTCTACCTGATTTCCTATCTGTTTATGAACCTGGGCGCATTCATGGGCGTTATTTTGTTCTCGCTGCGAACCGGGACAGACCAGATTAGCGAATACGCGGGCTTGTACCAGAAAGACCCGCTGTTGACTCTCTGCCTGAGCCTGTGTTTGCTGTCGTTGGGCGGCATTCCCCCACTGGTTGGGTTCTTCGGCAAAATTTACCTGTTCTGGGCAGGCTGGCAGGCAGGCGCTTACGGCTTGGTGCTGTTGGGCTTAATTACCAGCGTCATCTCGATTTACTACTACATCCGCGTGGTCAAGATGATGGTGGTGAAGGAACCGCAAGAGATGTCCGATTCTGTGAAAAACTATCCCGCCATTAGCTGGAGCCTGCCTGGAATGCGATCGCTGCAAGTGGGGCTGGTGACAACGGCGATAGTAACCTCCGTGGCTGGCATTCTCTCAAACCCACTGTTTGCACTGGCAAATAGCGCCGTGACCCAAACGCCTATCCTGCAACAGTTGTCGCTCACGGCGAATCGGGATGCGACTGTGCCTGAAGCGGCATTGGCTCCGACGATCGATGCCGATCGTAAAAGCTAAAGAGTGTGGTATCGATCGCTCCTGGCATATCTCAAGAGCCATTTCCTCTCCAGGTCTTTTGGGTGGGGATCGGCTGCAAGCGGGGTACGCCCAAGCGGTTGATTGAGCAAGCGATGCGGTCGATCTTTGAAGTGCATCGGCTGGATGAAAGCGCGATCGCAGGGGTGGCGACGATCGACACAAAAGTGAATGAGGCGGGACTGATCGAATTTTGTTGCGATCGGTCTCTGCCTCTCTTTTTTTATGCCGCAGAACGGCTCCGATCGGTAGTGGTGCCCCATGCATCGAGCGCGATCGAGGAAGCGATTGGCACTCCTAGCGTTGCTGAGGCGGCGGCTCTCTTAGCGTGTTGGGAGGCAGGGGGAGGGGGTGAACTAACCGCAGAGACGCAGAGGCGCGGAGAGAGCTATCTCAAGCAGTTTCCCACACCCTACACCCTACACCCTATACCCGTCCTCCATGTTCCCAAGCAATGCTACCGTTCAGCAGAAACAAGGGGGGCAGTGACGATCGCTGTTGTGTTGGAGGGATGAAAGATTAAGGCTAAAGGATGAAGTCTAAAGGATAAAAAAAGGCAGAGGGCAGAGGGCAAAGTAGTTGTTGGTTTTTGGTTTTTAGAAGGAGACAAGAAAGACTTGGGCACTAACAACCTTTCTTGAATGCCCTACGGGCTATACAACCAACAACTGATTCAACTCCCCACTCCCCATTCCCCAAGTCCTCAGTTCGCCAACTCGTCATAGGTTTTCAGCAGCTTTTTAACCAGTTTGAGATGGTCTCGGACGATCGCGGCTGATCCGGCTCCAGCGGTTGCATCCACGACTAAATCGCCGATCGTGTCCAGGGCGCGTTCATTGATGGAGTCGATTAACAGCTCTGGCATGGTCAGGTTGTCTTCTGCCAGGTGTTTGAGGGCAGCAGCGGGATGGCTTTGCTCGACGATGACCTTCAGCGCTTGTAGCTCGTATTCTGGCAACTGCATCATGAAGTCAGTCCACTCTGAGGGCAGGCTGGATGGAGACTCAAGCGGGGGTGGCTTTGGTAAAAGGGTTGCGGTTCTGGGTTGGGCTGACCGTGATTGAAGGGATTCGCTGTCGGTCTTAACAATGAACGCTGGTTGCTTGAGCGGGTTCGATGGCTTGGGCAAGACGGGGCGTTTAGCAGGCTCTTTCGGAGGCGTATGCTCGGCTTGAGAAGGAGTCCCAGCATGATGACCATTCCCATTGGTGGCGGTATTGCTAGTGACCTGGCTCCCGTTTACCTCAGTCAGGGAAGCGTCCTTCGCGTCCAGCAATGCACCGGAGAGAACGGCTAACTGTTGCTCGATCGCGTCTTTTTGACTGCGGCGATCGAGAATCTGGGCTTCCAGAACGCGCAATTCTTCCTGTAGCGCACCCACCTGGGTTTGCAGTTGCTTGAGGGCTGCTTGCAGTGGGTTGGAACCCGTTTCTAATTCGCGCTTCTTCGCTTCTGCATAGGACAAAAACTGCTCTAACTCCACCCGACAGGTTTCCAGTTCCTCGACTTCGCGCTTGAGCGTTTTGACCGTTGCTTCCAGTTGACGCTTTTCTTCCCGCACATTAGCAACATCCCGCGACAATTTTTCTCTGGTCTGACGGTGATCGGTAATTTGCCCCTTAATCTGGCTCAATTCTGCCTGGAGCGCCGCAAGGTTGGCTTCAATTTGATGCTTGGTTGCAGTTGCTTCTGCCAGCACGGGCTGTCTCGTCACGTCCTCTGGCTGATCGGCGATCGGGTTCCACAGCGGCTGGCTGAAGGCTGGAATTTCTGTGGGCAGTTCGTAAGGTCTTGGCGCGATCGCTGGCTCTGCATCGGGTGGAGCCGACAAATTCCAGCTCAGCGCTTTACGGGCGGCGGGGAGCGCTCTTTGTGCAGATGAACTACCGAACGACGGCTGGCTTGGCGGTAGGGTAAGCGTCTGTAAACTTACTTCTAGCTGCTCTTTCTCTGCCTCAAGCTGTTGATAGGCGTGGTAGGCTTCCGCACGGCGTTGCTGCAAGGCATGAATATGGCGTTTGAGGTCGGCGATGCGTGTGTAAGCTTGCTGATGGTACTGCCGATCGACGACAACCGCTGCGGCGACGGCTGCCACTGTGGTCGTCACGCCCGACGCAAACGCTTTGCCCACATCACGCCCCGTTAAAAAACTGATGCCAAAGCTAATGCCAAAGGCAACTGATCCTAGAAAAAGCCGTTGTTTCACCATAATCAGGTCACACGCAATAACAAGCTAAAGAACACAGGCTACAAACCCATCGGTAAAGCGTGCAGTTGTGCGCCAGCGAATCAGCGTAGGATAGACGTTGACGGGTCGCCGTACCCGTTGAATCGGGTTGCAAACAAGCGGTCTGCAAGCTCATTGGCAAGAGCAGTCAGATGGTATTGCATTCAGGACACATGCCTGATGCAATATGCAGTCTAACGCCGTTTAAGCGTAAGCCTCGTTTGCTCAATGGTAGGTTAACTCAACGCGTTTGGCGCAGTCATGAACGATCGGTCTGTCTGGAAGCGAGTTGGACGGGTGGGGCTATATGGGCTGTGCGGCATTCTGGGAACGATTGCGCTCCTGACGATCGCCGCTGTCACACCCCGCCAGTGGCACGCACCACCCCAGCAGGCAGACTGCAACTATAGAGTTTATGTAGCAGGCGGTGCCATGCACACCAACTTTTTTGTGCCCGTTCGTAACAATGCCTTCGACTGGAGCCAGCACCTCAACCTAACCACGCTTGGTAAAAGCGCGCCTGCCGACTACCGCTATCTCCAGTTTGGCTGGGGCGATCGCATCTTTTACGTGGAAACATCGTCCTGGGATAAGATCAGCATCTCCAGCGCACTGCGATCGCTCCTGCTGCAAAACCCCGCCGCCCTCTTCGTCAAAGGACACAGCACCGTTCCCCACTACCCCACCGAAACCGTCAAGTGCATCAGCCTGGATCGACCTCACTACCTGAAGTTAATGCACTTTCTCGAAGCCTCCTTTCAAACCAACAGTCAGGGGAAGGCACGCATTAGCAGCGGGCATGATGGCGACAGCAGCTTCTATGCCGCCACTGGACGCTATTCTGCACTTAAAACCTGCAATTCCTGGACAGCCGATGGACTGCGATCGGCTGACGTAAATACTCCCCTCTGGGGCGGACTTGCCCCAGCTGTCATGCATCAACTGAAGGATAGCTGTCAGTGTGAGAAGTAGTTGTTGGTTGTTAGTTTTTAGTTGTTAGAGGAAGAAAGGCTAAAGGCTAAAAAGTTTTGAGTTTTGAGTTGCTCCCTCTGCCTCCTCTGCCCCCCATTCCCGACTCCCGACTCCCGACTCCCGACTCTTCTGCCTCCCCTGCCTCCTCTGCCCCCCATTCCCCATTCCCCACTCCCCACTCCCCCTTCCCGCTCACCTCTTCCAGTGCCCCACAGAAGCGTTTATTCTACTCAATACAGAACCAAAGTTTATAGAGATGCAGTTTTCAAAAGTTTTGATTGCCAACCGTGGCGAAATCGCTCTTCGGATTCTCCGTACATGTGAGGAGATGGGGATAGCGACGGTGGCGGTTCATTCGACGGTCGATCGCCACTCACTTCACGTCCAGCTTGCCGATGAAGCGGTTTGCATTGGCGAACCACCCAGCAGCAAAAGTTACCTGAACATTCCCAACATTATTGCGGCAGCGCTAACTCGCAATGCGACTGCCATTCACCCCGGTTATGGCTTTCTGGCAGAAAACGCCCGCTTTGCCGAAATTTGCGCCGATCACCAGATTGCCTTTATTGGTCCCTCGCCGGACTCGATTCGATCGATGGGCGACAAATCAACGGCAAAGAAAACGATGCAGCGAGTGGGCGTACCCACCGTACCGGGGAGTGCCGGACTATTGACAGACGAAGCTGAAGCACGGGCGATCGCGCAGAAAATTGGCTACCCCATCATCATCAAAGCCACAGCAGGCGGGGGTGGACGTGGAATGCGACTGGTGAAGGATGAGAGCGAGCTAGGCAAACTGTTTGCTGCCGCACAAGGAGAAGCCGAAGCCGCCTTTGGCAATCCCGGCGTTTACTTGGAAAAGTTTGTGCAAAAGCCGCGCCACATTGAGTTTCAAATTCTCGCGGACAGGCACGGCAACGTCATTCACTTGGGTGAACGGGAATGCTCCATCCAGCGTCGCCACCAAAAATTGCTGGAAGAAGCCCCCAGCCCAGCCCTCACTCCCACGCTTCGCGAAAAAATGGGCGTTGCTGCGGTTATGGCAGCGAAATCTATCAACTATGTGGGCGCGGGCACCGTCGAATTTTTGCTCGATCAGTCGGGCGAATTTTACTTTATGGAGATGAATACCCGGATTCAGGTGGAGCATCCCGTGACCGAAATGATCACCGGGCTAGATCTCATCGCGGAACAAATTCGGATTGCCCAGGGCGAACCGCTCAGCCTCACGCAAGCGCAAGTGCAGCTACGAGGACACGCGATCGAATGCCGCATCAACGCTGAAGATCCCGAACACAATTTTCGTCCCCACCCTGGACGCATCAGTGGCTACCTGCCCCCCAGCGGTCCTGGTGTACGCATGGATTCTCACGTCTACACCGATTACGAAATTCCACCTTATTACGATTCGCTCATTGGCAAACTCATTGTCTGGGCACCCGATCGCCCAGCCGCCATCCGCCGGATGCGCCGCGCCCTGCGTGAATGTGCCGTCACAGGCTTACCCACCACGATCGCCTTTCACCAACGAATTCTAGATCACCCAGACTTTCAGAAAGGGGATGTCTACACCAACTTTGTAGAACAGATGATGCAGAAAGAGCAAGAGGGGAAGGGTTAATAAGGGAGAAAGGAGAAAAGTTAAGAGTTTTGAGTTCAGAAGCAGTCAGCGGTCAGTAGTCAGCTTATAAGCCATGAGCCTTCATCCTTCCTTCTGCCCTCTGCCTTCTGCCTTCTGCCTAACGATCAGCCTTTTAGCCTTGATCCCTTATCCTTTAGCCTTCACCTCTCTTCCTAAAAGCTTTTTCCATCCATCATCATCGTTAACAGCCCTTGCTGCCCTAGAAGAATTTCGCGCAAGAAGCTCATGATGCCGACCCACAGGATGGGTGTGATATCAACGCCGCCGATCGGAGACACCACTTTACGCGATGGTGCCAGAAAGGGTTCAGTCGGCACGGCGACTAAGTAAAAGGGAAAGCGCGTGAGATCGACCTGTGGATACCAGGTCAGCACAATGCGGAAGATAAAGAGAAAGGTCATGATGCCTAGCACAGAACCCAGCGCCCAGGCGGCGATCGTCGTAACGTCCATAGCTCAACCGATAATGAAGCGATGTAAACAGCGTTCTCATCAATCTTAGCGCCATTCCTGTGCGTGTCTGTAAGCAAAACGGTGCGTCTGACCCAAAAACCTTTTGCCTAACTGCTTCTCAAGAAGGTAACAGACCGCTAAGATTATGATGAAGATAGCGTTATACAACGAGGCACATTTATCTATGACTCCTGCTTTAGTAAACTTTTTCATCAGCCTGCTTGCAGGTGCCATTGTGGTTGGGGGTATCTTCGGCGGACTCCTTTTCATCAGCCAAAAAGATCAGATTCAACGTTAGCCAAACAGAGCAGATTCAGCGTTTTTAGATCCGTTGCAACAAAGGTGCTTCCATCGGGACACAAGCTGTTCTGTTGTATAAGCAACCCTAATGCATGGATGGTCTTAATGCGTGAGTTTAAAAGCCCTGGACTACTCTGACAGTAGGCATTTTGCCCGCTCTTAGAGATGTTTCCGGGGTTTTGCGTTTGGTACTTTAACTTTAAAGTGGCAAGGTGAGCAGGTTGATGATTGTGCCACCTTCTAAGTGTTTGTAGAGGCAAAACGTGAGCCTTCGCTCAAGATGAAGGGTCACTATACCGATTACATCGCTCTGGGGGTATCCTGGATGGAGTTCTCTTTCTCAAGCAAGTGGTTGGAGATTTTGGGCATCAGTCGTTAACATAGGATGTAACTAGGAGAGGGATGCGATGGTAAACGCCTCACTGAATTGGGCGAGTTTTGTGGGCATAGCGCTGGCAGCGTCTGGTGCTGGTCTATATGCGTTGCGATCGCTGCGTCCCCGACTTGCCCGCGATCACGATATTTTCTTTGCCGCTATTGCGCTTCTCTGCGGTGGCATTCTCTTTTTCCAGGGCTGGCGACTTGACCCCATCTTGCAATTCAACCAGTTTTTGCTGGCGGGCACAGCCATTTTCTTTGCCTATGAAAGTATCCGTCTGCGCGGTGCGGCAACTGAGCAAGCAAAGCGCAATACCCCGATCGTAGATGATGAACGCCCCGTGAGCCGGGTGTATCGAGCCGATCTGGAAGAGTTAAATCCCTATGAAGACCGTCCAGCCGCTCGACGGATTCGGGGTACTCGTGATGTGCGCTCTGAGCGGGATGAGTATGAAGAAGATACTCGCCGTCGCCCCACCAGCCGCACGGGTGAAGCTCGGTTAGGAACAGGAACGAGCGATCGCACGCGCAAACGTCGTCCGCGTTCAACGGATGGCTCGCTCGATGCCATGAACGGTGGTCGGGAAGACTCGGATCTTTGGGACGATAGACCAACTCGCAGTCGTGGGGCATCCCCTTCACGCTCTGGCAATGATGCGCCCTCTTCTCGACCCAGACGATCGCGCCCGTCATCCGACGACAACATGCCCTTGCGCGATCGGCGCTCTGAATCCCGTAGCGGTTCGCCCTCTTCAGAATATGTAGATTACCGTCCAGTAGATACTGACGAAGAAGACAACTGGGGCAGTTATTAAAGACTTGACCGCGTGAAGTCGGATTGTTACGTATGAGGCAAACGGCTGGTTTGGGAACGCCTCTAGACGCTGCCGCCACTGTGAACCGAGGGTTTTTACCTGGAAATAGGTTTCGGCTCAAAGGTAGTCTTCTTTTGCCTTTACTCGCTATGTGGCTAGTTGCCTGTAGTCAAGCAGAGCCTCCAGCCACCGTCTCTGCTGAGTTTGACAGTCGCCATAACGACGAACAGCCAGCCCTCAGTGGGAACGGTCGTTTTTTGGCGCTGGTGTCAAACCGCGATGGCAATCGTGGTATTTTGCTTTACGATCGCAAGCAACGGCAGATGGTCGATCTACCACGACTCAATCGCCGAAACGCGATCGCAGAATCTCCCAGTCTGAGCTATACAGGTCGCTACATCGTTTATGTGACGAGTGACAGCATTCGTCCTGAAATTGAGCTATACGATCGCGTGCTCCAGCAACCCCAAGTTTTAACCGCTAACTACCGAGGCTGGTTTCGTAACCCCAGCATTAGCCCAGACGGTCGCTACGTTGCCTTCGAGGCAGGGGTACGGGGACAATGGGATATTGAGGTACTGGATCGAGGACCGAATGTAGAATCAGATGTGCCGGATGAGTTGCGATCGCGGCTTTCATCCTCTCCGTAAAGACAGAAAACGGAAGGGAATGGGGAGTTGGCGTGAAGAAAGCAGAGGAGGCAGGGAAAGCAGAGGGGGCTAAGAGATAATACGCTTAACCCTGTTTAGATCAATGTGTAACGCAGAACTCAAAAAACACCGCACCTTGAGTTCCAAAAGTAACCCTCAAAGCGCTGCACTCACAGCATATTAAACTCAAAACGTCCCCTGCTCCCCCGCTTCCCCGCTCCCTCATCCCTCTCCAGCCTCCTGTCTTTGTGAAGTTCCGCCTGCTCCTACTGCTTCTTTCCAGCGTCTTGCATGGCTGTAGTCCGCAATTCGTCAACTTCCCGTTTGACCCCGGTGGTCGTAGCCTCAACAGCAACTTTTCTGACCTACAACCACGGATTTCGGGTCGGTATATCGTTTTTGTCTCTGATCGCAGCGGTAGCCAGAATCTGTACCTTTACGACACAGTAATGCACAACCTGGTGGATTTGCCGGGATTAAACGCGATCGACATGGTTGTGTCCAGCCCTGGGCTTTCGGAGGATGGTCGTCTGATTGTGTTTGCTGGCTCCCGTGAGGGGCGATCGGGGATATATCTCTACGATCGCACCACACGACAGCTTCGTAACCTCACCGAAAACCTGCGAGCTGAGGTACGTAACCCGACGATTACGGCAGATGGCAACACGATCGCGTTTGAATCCAGCGCGAATGGACAGTGGGATGTGTTGCTGTACAACCGGGATGGGCAACCGTTGGATGCGTTGACTAACCCTGAGTAGCTGGGTGTAATGACTCATCGGGCTAGCTAAAGAGACGGTGCGTTACGCTGACGCTTTTCTTTGATGGCGAAGCCTATACAGCACCCTACGTGGCTAATGTTTTGAGTCATTACAGCTAGGAACTAACGGTGCTAACCACCAACGGGTTCAGGTGTATCAGTAAGGGTTTCGAGCTGCACCTGCGAGGCTTCCAACGTTTGCACTGCGTTAATGAGCGATCGTACCGTAGAGGCACCTTCAGATGGCTCAAACGTGAGGGGAAACTTGCCCTTTGCGATCATTCGCAGACCCAGCGGTGCCAAACTGGCTAAACCTTTCAAGTCACGGAAGGAATTCCCCATCACTTTCAGACCAAACAACCGTTCATCAATCCATCCGCCTTGCCTTACAAGCTCAATTAAGGTTGTACGATGACGAATCGATCGGCTCGGTTGAGCCTCCTGACGGTCTAAAATTTCGCCTTTGATTTTGCTGATTTGATCCAGCGGCGCGACTTCCATTGGACAAACGGAATTGCAGTAATAGCAGCGCGTACAGCCCCACACGCCGTCTGTACCCTGGTTGTATTGTTTCAACCGTGCTTCGGTGTCATCGTCACGCGAATCCGCCACCATCCGATACGCTTTTGCCAGGGCATGGGGTCCCACAAAATGAGGATTCACCTCATAAGCATTGCATTCTGAGTAACACGCGCCGCAAAGAATGCAATTGCCTGTCTGATTAAGCTTTGCCCGCTCTTCGGGTGTTTGCAGAAACTCGCGCTCTGGGATCTGGCGTGCGGCGGTGCTGACGTAGGGATCGATCGCTTTCAGATTGCTCCAAAAGCTCGTCATGTCTACCACCAGATCTTTAATCACTGGCATATTGCCCATCGGAGCCAGCGTAATGGTTGGGATAGCGTCAACAGAGGGCGTTTCTGTACCAGCAGGAGTTGCTTGCTGTAGCCGTGCGAGTTCGCTGCCAACATTTTCTTTACATGCCAGTGCTGAGCGACCATTGATGCGAATTGAACAACTGCCACAGATGGTGTTGCGGCAATTTTTACGAAAAGCTAGCGTGCCGTCTTGCTCCCATTTGATGCGGTTTAAGCAATCCAAAATCGTGCTGCCAGGGTCAACGTCGAGTGTGAAGGTTTCGACTTTTGGACTAGAGGATTGGTCTTGTCGAATGACTTTAAAAAGGACTTGCATTCTGAGCGCTCTTCAGTCAGGACGGTGCTTACGTTGTTATCCTCAGTTTAAGCGCGATCGCCCACGCAGCGCCAACGTGATTACCCCGATCGCCTGATCTAGAAAGAGTATGTAGCCTTTCCAGGACTGACGCATTTTGGTCAAAACCTCGGAGGTTTAAGCGACTACATGGGTTACAGTGCTTGATTCTTGGTGAAAACCTCTGAGGTTTGCGTAAGCCTTATTGAATCACCTCGTAGCGAAACGCTGCTTTTTCGGCAACCAGCGTCAGGTGCTTTGAGCTGGCGCGTGTGGGAGTATACGCGCCTTTCTCCCACTCACTCACGGTCTGCTGGCGGACTCCTAGCTCTTTTGCCATGTCTGCTTGAGTCAAGCCCATGTGCAGGCGTAACGCCCGAATCAACTCACTATTCCACTGCAATGTGTTATCGATGCACTGGACGCGGTACACCTGAGGCGGTTTTGTAAACGTGACGTGCTCTCCGTCCAGATCAATCGTGTCAACCAAATATCCTGCTGCGATCCAGGCTGTAGCTTGCAGTGCGCCCTTGCTGCGATTACTCCACCACCCACGCTTGCTCCGGGCAGAAGGCGGCAACGTCTCACCCAGCAAGACTTCGATTTCAGCGAAGGTCAAGGTGACTTGCAATCGATCGCTCCGACTCAAGTGCGCCAACAATGGCTGATATTTACTCTCACCTCGACCAGACATTTTACACGCCAACGTGTTATACTTGAGGGTTAATCAAGAAGTGATCGCCTCATTATAGATGTCTTAAGGATCGTGGATTAATTAACCTGAACCACTTCCCGTCTGTAGGAACGTTACATGTAACGTCCCTACAGAAAGAATTACTCTCCATTGATTTGTATTCACCCTTTGGGAGTGTAACCGCTGCACACACCCGAAGTTGCTTTGACTGAGTTGCTTGACTTACGCAAGAGACTTCCAGGTTGGAACGGGAGCCGATACCACACCTTTCGCTTCTAGGAACGCCGACACTCGTAGCGCCAGTGCTTCGTTATAGGGAGCCGCAATAATCTGCACCCCGATCGGCAGTTTTCCAGCCTGCTGCACGGGCACTGCGACGATCGGCACGCCAATAAACGAAAGGGGCTGCGTGTAAACACCCAAATTGGGACGCAGCGGCACTTCTTCACCGTCCAGCACCAGCGTTGTTTGACCAATCAGCGGGGCAGGGCAAGGGGTTGCAGGCGCGAGAATAATGTCAACCTGGGTGAACAGTTCGCGGACGCGATCGCGATACCAACTGCGAAACCGTTGCGCCTGGAGATACCACGTTGCAGGGATGAGGGCACCCGCCAGGAAGCGATCGCGGGTCGCAGGGTCAAAATCTTGCGGTCGGGTGCGGAGGTCATCCAGGTGCAGATTGCTCCCTTCCGATCCTGTAATGATAAACGCAGCGGCACGGGCACGATGGGCTTCAGGGATGGCAATTTGCTGCGTGGCACCTAAAGCAGTGGCAATGGTTTCTACCACTGCTAGCACATCGGGTTCTGCACCTTTCGTAAAGTAGCCATCTGCGACAGCGATACGTAGCCCATCAACCCCTTTCGAGAGTTGAGGCAACGTTAGCTCAGGAGGTCGATCGGTGCAAGCTGGATCAGCCGCATCTGCGCCCTGGAGAAGGTCAAAGGCAAGGGCAAGATCACGGGTCGATCGGGCAAAGGGACCCAGATGATCCAGGCTATGGACAAACGGGTAGGTTCGCGCGCGAGACAGTCGCCCAAAGGTTGGCTTCAGTCCAAAAATGCCGCACAGTGATGACGGTACACGAATTGAACCGTTGGTATCAGAGCCAAGGCTAAGGGGCACCAGACCAGCCGCAACTGCTGCCACAGAACCGCCAGAGGAGCCGCCCGTCATGCGCTTCAGGTCGTGAGGATTGCGAGACGGACCGTAATGGCTGTTTTCAGTCACAAAGCCATAGGCATACTCGTCCATATTCTGCGCGCCGACGAGAATTGCGCCTGCCTGCTTTAAGCGTGCTACGAGCGTGGCATCCTGAGTAGCAGGGGGGCGTTCAGCGTTAATTTTAGAACCAGCAAGTGTCGTCAAGCCTGCTACATCAAATAAGTCTTTGACCCCAAACGGTACGCCAGCCAGAGGTCCAGGATCTTTGCCATCCGCGATCGCCCGATCCACCGCATCTGCGTCCTGAAGGGCTTTCTCTGCCATGACGCTGGTAAAGCAGTTCAATGTGGCATTGTGATCTGCAATGCGGTCTAAGGCTGCTTCTACTACCGATCGAGCAGAGGTTTCCTGGCTTCGCACACTAGCGGCGACACTGCTGGCATCTGGGTAGTCCTGGCTCATGTTTAAAGTTAGGGAAACGGCTATGGTTCAAAAGTGGGTGCAATCTCAATGTCGTCAGGCAAGGGAAACTCATTGACGAGTTGGGCGATCGCTATAATGCGGACAAAGTTCTCCACTACCCCTGATCGATGCTCCGGTTGTAACGGTAAAGCGACCAGTGCTGCAAGCTGATCCACTAAAACGGCTGGATCAGTTGTTACCTCGTTCATACAGCCTCCGTTACCGTTGCTTTTTGTCCTGCTGGATCGGCAATATAGGCTCGCCAACCGCCCCATGCTGTAATTTCTCGCTTCCCTTCGCAGAGGATGGGTTCACCAATCACGCCCAGCACTTCTTCGCCATCTGCCAGCCGCACTTTGCCAATCGAAAGTCCCGGTGGCTCTAGCAACAGCAGAAACGCCATTTTGCTGGCAGGCACAGCCCAAACCTCAACCGCGATCGCGGTGCCACCCGTACTGACCCGCACCATTGCTGGATGGCGATCGTTAATCGACCAGAGGCGGTACGTCGGCTCTGTAAACGCCTCGCGCACAAACTCCGCTTCCACCAACTCCATATTGGCGTTCAGTTCTAGCCCTCGCATGAGAGTGCCGTTTACAGCAAGATATACCGTTGTTTTCATTCTAGTCAGGGCGATACGCTCATCAGTTCGCAACCAATGTCACCCGATTGAACCACATTTGCTGTATCAATAGCACCCGCACAAAGAATTTGAGGGCGATCGCGTAGAGGGAAGAAGTTTTGAGTAGCGCTTCGCGCCGACAAGCTAGAGAGTTTTGAGTTCAGAAAAGAGGAGTCAGAAGCCAGCTTTTTAGCCTTTAGCCCTTAGCCTTCTGCTCGCTCTCACCCTTCTACATGTTTCAAATAATGCACTAATGCCTCTAAGCCCAAACGATAGCTGTCAGCACCAAAGCCACTGATTTGACCGATCGCCACTGGCGCGATGTAAGAATGGTGGCGAAAGGATTCCCGGCGATAAAGGTTGCTGAGATGCACTTCCACAGTAGGAATCGCGACTGCTGCGATCGCATCTCGGAGCGCGATGCTTGTATGAGTATAAGCGCCCGCATTGATCAAAATGCCTTGATGCTGCCCAAGCGCGGCGTGAACTGCGTCAACTAAAGCGCCTTCATGGTTTGACTGGAGTGATGAAAGCTTCACCTGGAGAGATCTAGCAGCCTGCTCTAGCTGCTGTGTGATGCTATCAAGCGTTGCAGAACCGTAAATACCTGGCTCTCGTTGCCCCAATAAATTGAGGTTTGGACCATGAAGAATTAGAAGACTAAGCAAACCTCTGAAGCCTTCTCTCTTAAGTGTATGTGTAAATTAACAAGCGCCAAAAGCAAGCCCAGTGCAAGCTTGCCATACTCTTTGGCTTGATGCCGCCCAAACAAAGCGCACATGGTTCAGGCTCACAAAGAGACTAGCGATAGAAATAAGTCAACGGCGTTGAGGATCTTTGACCGGAATAGGAATCAGCTCACCTTCGGGCTGCACTTCAGGACCAAGAATTGCCTCAATCAGCTTTCGAGCCCATTCTTTTACTTTTTCAAGTACCTTATCAAGGTAATCCATTGAACAGATCGCTCCTTCGCTATGGTTTGATCGTCACCTGCGCTCGTACCGTCGATCGCAGAATTGATTCAACCTGGTCACTTACCTAAAATTGTACCCAATTTATCAATTAGTTAACAGCCCAGGAAAAGACTGCATAACTTTCATACATTCGGGATACCTGATCTAAGTCTTAATCAATCGTTGCAGATAAGCAAGTGAATCCGGACTTATTCTCATTTTATTAATAATTTATTAATGATTGACCGCCGCAAATAATCCAGCGCGGTGGCAGCACTGAGCCGACGAATCCAATCGCGTCCACGCGAGGTGCCAAACTGATGCTCAAAGCTCTGTACGCCATCTGGTTCTGCCAGCCCGATGTAGACTAGCCCCACGGGTTTTTCTGTAGTGCCACCATCAGGTCCAGCGATGCCTGTAATGCTGAGTCCCCAGGTGGTGCCCAGGCGCGATCGCACCCCCGCAGCCATTTGTTTTGCCACTGTGTGGCTGACTGCACCGTGCGCTTCCAGGTCTTGCTCGTCAACATCTAGCATTCGTACTTTAATCGCGTTGTCGTAGGAAATAATGCCGCCCCAAAAATAGCTGGAGCTACCCGGAACGGACGTAATTGCTTCGCCCAAGCCGCCGCCTGTACAAGACTCGGCAACCGCCAAGGTCGATCGGGTCGTTTTGAGCAGCGTACCCACGACAGATGCCAACGAATCGCTATCTGCACCGTAGCAATCCAAACCACCAATTTGGCGGAGCTGTTCTTCTACAGGTGAAATCAGTTGCAGCGCGCCTGCTTCTGAAGCCGCACGGGCAGAGATTCGCAGTTTCACTTCACCATGATTGGCATAGGGCGCAACGGTGGGGTTTTGGAGGTCAAAGAATGCATTCACCTTCTCTGCTAATGCCGATTCAGAGATGCCCCAAAACTTGAGCGTCCGGCTATAGATTATTGTTTGTCCCCACCCCTGGCTGTGGAGATAGGGGACGGCAACGTCGCGCCACATCCGCTGCATTTCTGCGGGTACACCAGGAAAGGTCAGAATCGTCAGGTCAGGATGAGGTTGCCAGATGATGCCAGGAGCGCTGCCAGAATCATTGGTCAGCACGGTTGCACCTTGCGGCAACAGGGCTTGTTTACGATTATTGGCAGTCATCGTGCGTCCACGCTGGGCAAATTTGCGGGTAATGTCTTCCAGAATCTCAGGATGCTCGACCATGGGAACACCAAAGCAGGCTGCCAGCGTTTCGTGGGTCAGGTCGTCGGGTGTGGGACCCAAGCCACCTGTAAAGATGAGAAGTTGGGCACGATCGCTGGCAACCTTCACTACGCCTTTGATGCGCTCTGGATTGTCCCCCACTACGGTCTGGTAGTAGTGAGCCATTCCCAGTTGCGCCAGTTCTCGCGCTAAAAATTGGGCATTGCTGTTGAGAATGTCGCCCAACAGCAGTTCGGTGCCAACACAAATAATTTCAACGCTTTGAGTCATGCGACAGGGGGAATGGGGAGCCGGGAGTGGGGTGTAGGGAATCGCTTATTGCTTTTACTACTTATGCTGACCTAGCAGCTCGGCAACGGTAACGCTGAAACCAGGTAGTAGCATTTGCGTACTAATCCGGTCGTTGTTAGTGAAGAGCAGCCGTTTCTGCTGTGTGAGCACTGCAACCCAGCGGCTTTCTGGCAAAACTAGCCACACTTCCTGGCACCCAGATTCTAAATACTCATTCGCTTTACTGAACACATCTTCGGTATAATCGGTTGGCGAAATCATCTCAGCGATGAGCGGAAACACCTGGGGAAAGACACCTGGTTCGCCAAATTGGGCCAGCAGCTCTGGTGTGAGGTAAGCCAGATCGGGGCGATGAATTTGCTTGTTTGTACGGCAGGGTGGCTCTGTGTAAACCTCTCCGCCGAGGTTGTGAGTATCTTTGTAGTTGCCCCACAACCGCCCCAACGTTGCCTGCACTCGGCTTGTCTTCAAGGTCATATCGTTTTTTTCTACAAGCTGCCCATCAACCCATTCCACATGGTCGGGCGGATTTAGCAGATAGTCATCGATCGAGACTGCCTGAGGTTGGTTGAGGGTAACTGTGGAAAGAACCATTGCTAACGTTTCCGCTACATTGTTTTTCTATGATGCCCTATGCCGTAGCCGGGACGGGTGGATATTGCTGTAAGACTTGCTTGAGGTAATAACCTGTGTGGGAACGGGTGTTTTCGGCGACTTCTTCAGGGGTGCCTACCGCGATGATTTCGCCCCCTCGATCGCCCCCTTCGGGTCCCAGGTCAATCACCCAGTCAGAACAGCGAATCACGTCCAGATTATGTTCGATGACCAACACGGTATTGCCTTTGTCTACGAGACGTTGCAGCACGTCCAGGAGTTTGTGAACATCGTAGAAAGAGAGACCTGTGGTGGGTTCGTCGATGAGGTAAAGGGTTTTACCTGTGGCACGGCGAGAGAGTTCGGTTGCCAACTTGACCCGTTGCGCTTCGCCACCTGACAGAGTTGGTGCGGTTTGTCCTAAGCGTACATAGCCTAAACCGACATCCACCAGGGTTTGCAGTTTCGCGGCGGCTTGAGGAATGTTTTTGCAAAACTCCAGGGCTTCATCGACGGTCATGCCCAACACATCGGCGATCGACTTCCCTTTGAACTTCACCTGAAGCGTTTCGCGGTTGTAGCGGGCACCTTTGCACACTTCGCACTGCACGTAGACATCGGGCAGAAAGTTCATTTCAATGACGTTTACGCCCTGACCACCGCAAGCTTCACAGCGTCCACCTTTGACGTTAAAGGAAAACTGACCGGGCTTATAACCTCTGGCTTTCGCCTCGATCGTCTCCGCGAAGACATCCCGAATGATATCGAAGGTGCCCGTATAGGTGGCGGGGTTGGAGCGGGGAGTGCGCCCGATCGGGGATTGGTCAATGACGATCGCCTTGTCCAAGGCGCTTAAGCCTGCGATCGGCTCCATTTCTTTTGGTTGAGGCGTTTTGCTGCCAAAGTGGTTTTGTAGCGATGGATAAAGCAATTCATTAATGAGCGTCGATTTGCCCGAACCCGATACGCCCGTCACAGACACGAGTTTGCCCAGGGGAATCTCGACATCAATGCGCTTCAGGTTATTGCGGTAGGCATTACGGATTTTGAGCGCACGACCATTGCCCGATCGGCGTTGAGCAGGCGTTGTGATAACCTGTCGTCCCGACAAATACGCTCCCGTCAGAGAATCAGGCGCATCCAGCATTGCCTGCAAACTGCCCTGAGAGACAATGCGTCCACCGTGTACACCAGCACCGGGACCAATATCTACAACATAATCGGCAGCGCGAATCGTTTCTTCGTCATGTTCCACCACAATGAGCGTGTTGCCCAGGTTGCGGAGACGATGCAGGGTTTTGAGCAAGCGGGCATTATCGCGCTGGTGCAGCCCAATGCTGGGTTCATCCAGGACATAGAGAACGCCCGTCAGCCCAGAGCCGATCTGCGTTGCCAGTCGAATGCGCTGTGCTTCACCGCCGGAGAGCGTCATGGCAGTCCGATTCAGCGTCAGGTAATCCAGCCCCACATCTAGCAAAAACTGCAATCGGGCTTTAATCTCACGCAGCACCAGATCGGCAATTTGCGCCTGCCGCGGGCTCAACTCAATACTGTTCACCTGATTCAGACAGTCTCGAATGGAAACACCCGTCAAATCAGCAATGCGGAACTGCCCCAGCTTGACCGATAGCGCTTCTGGCTTGAGCCGCCTGCCCTTACAGTCTTCGCACGGCTGATCCACTAAATATTGCTCTAGCTTTTGCTTGTAAACATCTGAATTCGCTTCTTGATATTGCTTCTCTAGCAGTGGCAATGCCCCTTCATACTTTCGCTGATAGCCCTTGCTCTGCCGGTAGCGAGAGTCGGTTTCAATCCAGATCGCCTCTTTAGAACCGTGCAGCAAGATGTGACGCTGTTCATCCGTCAACTGGCTCCACTGGGTCTGAATATCAAAACCAAACGCTGCCGCAACGCTACAGAGCAGCGAGAGATAGTAGGTGTTGTCTTTGTCAGACCAGGGCGCGATCGCCGCATACACAGGCAGATCAGGATTGGGTACCACCAGTTCTGCCGAAAACTTGCGATGACTTCCCAAGCCATGACAGGCAGGGCAGGCACCGTAAGGCGAGTTGAAGGAGAACAGCCGGGGGGACAGTTCTTCCATGACAGCGCCGTGTTCGGGGCAAGCGAAGTTTTCGGAGAAGACTAGAGGAGAGGTGAGAGGTGAGAGGTGAGAGGGGTCAGAGGCTTGGTAATCGCCGCCTTTTTCGGCAGCGCGAAGAGATTGCCCTGTAGGAAGCTCGACCACGTTGCCTTCTGCCTTCTGCCCTCTGCCCTCTGCCTCTTGCAGAATGTCAATCACCGCAATGCCACCCGAATGCTTCAAGCAGGTGCCCAGCGAATCGGTGAGCCGTTCTTCAATGCCTGCTTTTTTGACCAGTCGATCGACCACAATTTCGATCGTGTGCGACTGGTTCTTATCGAGTTCGATCGCGTCACTCAGTTCTCGCACTTCGCCATTAATGCGAACCCGCACAAAGCCATCGGCAGCCAGACTGGAAATCTGCTTTTTGTGCGTCCCTTTTTTGCCCCGAACGACGGGCGCGAGAATTTGAAAGCGGGTGCGATCGGGCAGTTCCATCACCCGATCGACCATTTGGTCAATACTCTGAGGCGAAATGGAGCGATCGCAGTGGGGGCAATGAGGAATGCCTGCCCGTCCATACAGTAGCCGCAGATAGTCATAGATTTCGGTGACGGTGCCAACGGTCGATCGCGGGTTATGAGAGGTCGATTTTTGGTCGATGGAAATGGCAGGACTCAAGCCTTCGATCGCGTCTACATCGGGCTTATCCACCTGCCCCAAAAACTGGCGGGCATAGGCGCTCAGCGATTCGACATAGCGACGCTGCCCTTCGGCAAAAATGGTGTCAAACGCTAGTGAGGATTTGCCCGAACCGGAAACGCCTGTAAACACAATCAGGCGATCGCGGGGTAGCTCCAGGTCAATATCTTTCAGGTTGTGCTGGCGTGCGCCTCGAATGCGAATCGTATTTTGGGCAATGGCATGACTGGCGGGATGATCGTCATGCGACTCAGCCAGGGGCTTCTTGGAGCCATTAGCTTTCTTAGAACCGTTAGCGCGATCGGGCATAGGGGCAGGGAAAAAATAATCTTTCCCATTCTATCGCTCTCAGCTCCGAGTCAGAGACGAAAGGCTTCTCGCTATTTGCCCAATTCGTCCCAACCTGTGTTGCAAGTAGAAAGGCTACCAGTGGCTGCATTAGCAGTAACACCCGTTGGATCACCAGGGGAGGCTGCTTGAGACTGACAAAGAATAGATATCGTAGACAAAATGCCTGTATTGACGCTATCCACCTCAACAGCGCCCGTATACGCCCGCAGTGAAGAATTACGTGGGTAGGAAACGTCTCTAATGATTGCGGTTGGGCTACCAGCCGAGGTGTCTACTGCGTAGGTAAAGTTATTGGTGCTTGTCTTGATGCTAATCCCTAGTGAGATCAGGTCTACCGCAAACTGGTTTCGTTCTAGATAGTAGGCTTGTTGAGCACGGTTGCTGGCACCAATGATCTGCTTTGCCTCCGCTTCTCTCGCTTTGTTTGACTGGCTGAGAAAGGATGGCAGCGCGATCGAGGACAAGATACCAATAATAATGATGACGACCAGCAGTTCGATCAACGTAAACCCTTGCTCCCGCCGCTGCTGGGCGAATACTTGCAACATTTTAGCTTCAGACGCAGTTTTCACTCGCTTGAGCACTCCCCAGGTGGATGTTATGGTCCTATTGTTCCCTCGTCTCGTCCTGATGCAGCTAAGTAAGATTTCTGATTTGAACTGAATAGGAGATCCTTTAAACCTTTGATAGTAGATACACCTTAAGATAGATGTTTAAACTTCAGTTCTACTTGTTCAAGTTGTGCTTGCACTGATCGTCTGAACGCAGCAAGCAGGCTCATACAAGAGTTTTTCTGACTGGAGAGATCCCTATAAGGGTGGGAATACTGAAGGAAAGTTTGGCGATGTTAGACGCATGTGGCGACGGCTCAGGAACATTTTTGGTAGTTTGAGGGCTTACACCGATCTCAGTCCTGATCTGCGAACGCGCCAACGGGTTAATCGGTTTCTGCGCGATCGCCCTGCCCTGAGTGAAGATGAGTGGTTTGAGCAATTCTGGCAGGCGCAAGGGGTGGTTCAGCCGATCGCAGCGTTTGTTTACACCCAGATGCAGACCTACTCTGGGCTGGATTTTTCTAGAGTGCGACCGGATGATCATCTGACTGAAGATCTGTACTTACCGCTGGTGTGTTGGTTTGACTGGCAGACATCGTTTGCCGAAGATTTTTTAGCCTCTTTTGGACTGGATTTGAGCGATCGCTTTGATCCGCAAAGCTTTACGACGGTAAAAGAATTAGTGATCTTTCTCAACCATCAACTTTTGTCAGTGAATCGCTCATAAGCTGGTAGTCTATTAATCTGAGAACCGACGCAAAAGACGATCGGCAAACGATGAGTTGAAATGATGTGTGGAGCATGGAGCGTCTGAGTTGTTGGTTCCCTCCACACACGTCTAGCGCCCCAGAAGTGGTTAGCGAATGCCGCGACTAGCGCGAAAGAGAGATATGGATCATGGTTTTAGCAAAAAGACGGCATCAGTCACCGTGGGCAACTGAGCTAAACGATATTGTGCGAGGCGCGTGCGGTGGCTTTTTGTTTGGGATTCCGCTGCTTTACACAATGGAGGTGTGGTGGATTGGCTCGATGGCTCAACCGCCTAAAATCATGATGGCGATCGCAGGCACGTTTGTTGCTGTTTTTTGGCTCAACCGCACCGAAGGCTTTCGCAAAAAGAGACGACTACGCCCCTATGAAGCGTTTACCGATACTGTAGAGGCGATGGCGATCGGCTTGGTCTGCTCTGCCTTTGTGCTTTTGCTCTTGAGAGAATTGACCTTTGATGTGCCCTTACGCGAAACGCTCGGCAAGGTGATCTTTGAGGCAGTGCCGTTTGCCTTGGGAGTGGCGTTAGCGGGTCAATTTCTGGGTGATACTCGCGATGCTGAGCCACCAGCACCCGACGAGCGTTCGCAAGCCAAAGTGGATGCAGCAGACTCACTCAATGCGACCCTGGCTGATATTGGTGCGACGCTTATTGGCGCGATCGTCATTGGGTTTAACATTTCGCCCACCGATGAGATTCCAATGCTGGCGGCGGCTGTCTCACCACCGTGGCTGCTAGGCATCATTGGGGCATCCCTGTTGATTTCCTATGGCATTGTGTTTGAAGCAGGCTTTTCAGACCAGCGCAAGCGGCGGCAGCAGCAAGGCATTTTTCAACGCCCCTTAAGTGAAACGGTGATGTCTTATTTAGTGTCGTTAGCCGCAGCCGTGATGATGCTGTGGTTCTTCCAGCGGCTCACGCTCAGTGACCCCTGGACGATGTGGTTAGAGCAAACATTGCTGCTGGGTCTACCCGCAACGATCGGCGGTGCGGCTGGAAGACTAGCGATATGAATCAATCCTCTCAAGCTTCTGATGCTGATCAGGAGAACAAAGCGCCGCAGGAAAACCCGCAACAGCCACCCCGATCGCGCGCTGAATGGATCACGTTTGGGATTGCGTCGTTGATTTTGGCGATCGTGGTAGGGCTAGTTGGTTACACCTGGCTAGACGAACAGCAACAGCAGCCACCGCTCCTTTCCATCCTTAATACTGAAAAGATTCGTGCCGCTAACGGGCAATTCTATGTGCCATTCACTGTCACCAATAGCGGTGGTGAAACAGCAGAAGCGGTACATATCCTGGCAGAGCTACGCATCGGTGGCGCGATCGTTGAAACAGGCGATCTGGACGTTGATTTCTTATCTGGCGGCGAGAAAATAGAAGGCGTGTTTATTTTTAGCCGCGACCCTCAGCAAGGGCAACTGACGTTACGCGTCGTCAGCTATAAACTGCCCTGAGGCTCGTGGCTTTAATAAAACCGGATTCTTGCGTAGGATATGTAAAACATAGGATATGTAAAGCATAGGATATGTAGCTGTTCCGGCATCTCACAAAAGCGCGGCGTAACGTATTGTTTTTAGGATTGATGCGTTGTGGCTAGGGGTTGTCATCAATTACGATTACACATCAGTTGCAGCAAGGGTTCCAGCCCCTAGCCTGGTGTGTTGGGGCGGGCGCGATGATGCTGATACTGCAAGGTTTCGGAGCTAATTGATGACGCGCCCTAGCGCCTGATGCAGCCTACAAAAACTAATCACTTCAGGCATCAAAGAACAGGCAACTAAACACTCAAGAAACGGATCACTCTATGAAAACTGTGCAGCCATCGGTTAGCTTGCTTCGCGCTCAGTCTTATGACCCTCTTCAACTACGTCAGGCGCTAGAAACCCTGTTGGAGCCAATGGGTGGCATGAGCGCATTTGTGAAACCGGGCGATCGTGTTCTCCTCAAGCCCAACCTGCTGACGGGTGGTCGTCCGGGTAAAGAGTGTGTCACTCGCCCCGAAATGGTTTACTGCGTGGCGCAAATGGTGCAGGAGGCAGGTGGCAAACCGTTCTTGGGCGATGGACCTGCATTTGGTAGTGCAAAGGGGGTGGCGAAAGCAAATGGTTATTTGCCACTTACCGAAGCGCTCAAGCTGCCGATCGTTGAGTTTCATGGCAAGCGGTATGAGACGGTTAGCACTGAGTTTAACCATTTGCTGCTGAGTAAAGAGGCGATCGACGCAGACGTGGTAATCAACCTGCCCAAAGTTAAGTCCCATATGCAGTTGACCCTCACAATGGGCGTGAAGAATTTGTTTGGCTGTGTTCCTGGCAAGATGAAAGCCTGGTGGCACATGGAAGCGGGTAAAGACTGCGCTCGCTTTGGCGAAATGCTGGTAGAAACCGCACGGGCGATCGACCCCGATCTGACCATTCTGGATGGGATTATTGGTCATGAAGGCAATGGTCCCAGCGGTGGCGAACCCCGTCGGCTTAACCTGCTGGCAACTTCTCGTAATGTGTTCGCGCTCGATCGCGCTGTAGTGGCTATCCTCAACGTTGATCCAGCGATCGTGCCTACGGTAGCCGCATCTCAGCGTTTGAGACTCTGTTCTACCTTAGACGCAATCCACTTCCCCTTGCTGCATCCTCAAGCGCTTCAGGTAACTGATTGGAAGCTGCCTGACCAACTGATGCCGATCGATTTTGGGCTACCACGCGTCCTCAAATCCACCTTCCGCCATCTCTACATCCGCTTGATTAAAGAACCCATGCAGGCGTATGCAGGACGCTGAGAGCCTTGAGGGATGAGGGGGTGAGGGATGAGGGTGAGGGATGAGGGTGAGGGATGAAGGCTAAAGGATAAAAAGCTGACTGCCAGAGAGGAATCAAAAGGCAGAATCAACTCTCCACCCTACTCCCTACTCCCCACTCTTCTCTAACAACCAACAACTTCTTCACCCCATTTACCTTGAGCGGCAAATAATCTTAGATGAGCCAAATGTCAAGTTATGGATCGGATGGTGAAGCAATTTGTAACTCTTGTGTTGACTTATGTGATCCCGCTTCTGGTTCTGGTCAGTTCGCTATGGTGAGCGTAGACAAAAGTATCCAGAAGCTTTCAGGTTCAATTAACCGTGTAATTTGAGGTTTTCTGGTTACTGAGTCCTAGCCTGTATCTGGAAAACGTTGTATGTCTCCATCAATGCTGCGTCAATTTTGGTTCATTGTGGAAACGAGCCAGTCTCAAACGCTGCTCAACTTAGACGACAATGGCTTAGTGCAATGGCTGCTGAAGCAACTGAAAACGCAGCGATCGCTCGACCATGATGAAGTGAATGCCTTTAGTCATTACATTCACGCTCGCTTACCCCTGATTCGTGATTTGGCAAACAGTCGCCTTCTGTTTCACTCGTAAATAACTGACCAACAGGGCTTAAGCAAGCTTTTAGCCCGATCGTGGCACTCGCTCAATCACGCCAGAGCAGAGGAGCCAAAGTCGGGAGGTACGTCTTGCCAGCGCCCCTGTCCCACTGCTCGTAACGCGTCCTTAAGCACAATATCGCCTGTATACAAAGCACGTCCGACGATCGCTCCCGTCACGCCCACGGGTTCAAGCGCCAGCAAACTCAACAAATCGGTCACTGAACTCACGCCACCAGAGGCGATGACTGGCACTGAAACCTTGTCTGCTAAGGCTCTCAACGCCTCTAAATTGGGTCCTTGCAAAGTGCCATCGCGGTGAATGTCGGTGTAGATAATTGCGGCAATGCCAACATCTGCCATTTGCGTTGCCAGGTCGATCGCCGACACCTGCGACGTTTCGAGCCAGCCTCGCGTTGCGACCAACCCATTGCGGGCATCGATCCCAACCACAATTTGTCCTGGAAACTCCTGACACAGTTCACGCACCAGATCCGGTTGCTCAACGGCAACGGTACCCAAAATCACGCGTTGCACACCTAGCTTAACCAACGTCGCGGCACTGGTACGATCGCGCAAGCCACCCCCAACCTGGATGGGGATATCCACTGCTCGCACGATCGCTTCAATCGCCTGTAGATTAATCGGGTGCCCTACTTTTGCCCCGTCCAGATCCACCACATGCAATCGGGTTGCCCCTTGCTCTGCCCACTGACGCGCTACGGAAACAGGATTTTCGTCAAACGTTTCTGCTTGGGCATAATCGCCCTGATACAGGCGGACGCAGCGCCCTTCCAGCAGATCGATCGCTGGGATAACCTCCATCACGTTGACCTCATAAGCCGCGAGAACCCAATCACCCTAACGTATCACTTCGTGAAGATCAATGAGTGTCGCGCACGCAAAACTCGCTTTTAGCAATCAGCCCTAGAAAAAAAATAAGTTCATGCGTAAGATGATGATGCCCTCAGCTCCCTCTAACCATTCTCTGTTGCGGGTGCTGCCACACTTTGGGGTGCTTTGCGTGGGGGTTGCTTTGTGATGTATTGTCCAGTCGCATCAGTTGGAATGCATTCCTGCTCCATTTTTAATGTGAGTTAAGTGAATGTGAGTTAAGTGCCATGCGACTGAGAGGTCTTCGCTATACTGCTTCAACGCGATCGGCTCAAGTTTAATCACGTCAGGAGGGATGCAACATGGATATTTGGGTGGATGAGTTCAAGCGAGGACAATCCCTCGGCAGTCAGCCAGAAGCGGTTCCTGGCTATTTTGTGCGGAGCACAGCCCCTATCAATGTTGAGCAAGATGAATGCAAGCCCGATGGCATTATGCCAACGCTAAGTGACGTGGTTGAGTCCCTGTACCAAAATACAAAGCTGAACAAAAGCTATACAGGGCTAGTCATTCAAATTCACGGGTACAACACTGGCATTAAGAAAGTCATCAAGGGTGATCAAGAGGTCGAGGAAGATTTTATTTATGAGGGCTGGCAGAGAACGTGGTCATACCTGAACCAGGGAGATGCCGCCATCTATGGCAAACCAAACAGTTTCGTTTACTTGGGCTATCGGTGGCCCTCAGAGAGCGTTCCTTCTAGCTTTGACGATGCCGATAAGGCGTTACCCATCACGTTAAAAGCGTTGTTTTGGGGCGGCATTGCGATCGCGGCGATCGGGCTGCTTTTGCTGGTGATTTTTTCATCCCAGATCGCTGATTTTCTTTCGGCATTTGTCATGCTTTCGGGCTGTGTGATGTCCATGATCGTAGCGACACTGTACATCCTGCGAATTATTGTTTATTTTCGGGATGCCTATCGTGCCAACAACTTTGGCGTTCCCGATTTAGTCGAATTCATTCGCCAGGTTGATCTGGGCATTGTTAAACGCCGCATCAATGAACCGCTCTTTGAAGCAGTCGCAAAAGAAGCAGGTGAGGGCTTGAACCTGACTCCTGCACTCTTGGCAGAAGCTGTTCGTAAGACGTGGGAAGTGATTGAACCTGAAGCGGCGTTGTTGAGCGATCGCAACGATGATGCATTCCGGTCGTTACTACCCAAGATTAAACAGCGAAATCTAGCGGCTCTCGACGATGCGGTCTTTCTGAAGCTCTACGCGAGCTTTGTCAGCACTGAAAAGCCCACTTACACATCCGCCGATTTTCAAAAGGCAGCGGCTTATTGGAAGAACGACAAGCCTCGAATTCGGCTCTCATTCGTTGGACACAGTATGGGCGGCTTTGTCACTACTCAAGTCATTCGCATTCTTTCCGATGCTTTTGACCCGGCGGCGATCGGAGACACCAAAAGTTTAGAAAAATTTCCTCCGCCTAACGTGGGGCGTGTCTTTGCACTGGGGCGCTTAATTCTGATTTCACCAGATATTCCGCTCATGACCATTGTGTCAGGTCGTACTAATTTCTTACGTTCTTCACTCCGACGGTTTGAAGAAGCTTATCTTTTCAGTAATGAGGGTGATTTAGCTCTGCGGTTAGCCTCAACAACCGCCAACTATTTTTCGTTTCCAGCCAGCACCTATGCTCAGGGGTTTCGCCTGGGAAATGTGACGGTCAATCTGGATGGAAATAAACACAATCTCTCTACCCGAAACGCCTATGGCATTGTGAATCTGCCTGAGTTGGTCAGCGGTGCAGCACCGTCGCCTCTATTAGACTTTATTGGCGTACAGACGCTGAGCCGCGATACCCGCAGTATTGGGCAGGAAGGTCAGAAAAAGCGAGAAGCCCTGAGAAAGCGCAGCACCAAAGCGGATGAAGAGTCGCTTGCCACCGCAAAACAAGATCCCGAATCGATCGCCGATTTGTTCACCTATATCGACTGTACAGAATACCGCGACATCACCTACTACGCCAAACGGGATAACCAAGAAGTCAATGTTTTAATTGCGGAAGGGCAGCGATCGCCGCTCAAATTTCCTGCCTATCTGAAGCTGCTCAAAGCGTATATAGATTTCTCCAAAGATCCGAATAAGGGAGTGGGAGTCGATGTGCATGGTGGTTACTTCTACGGTCGCTTGAGTAATCTGCTGATCAATCGTTTAGCCTTTTTGGGCTTCCAGGGATTGTTAGACTCGTTGATTTTTCAGCCGCCAGTTGAGTTAGGGGCTGAGAATGACAAGCTTCCACCAGAGCTGAAGGCAGCCTTACAGCAGGCAAAGCAACTACCGGATGAACAGCGGCGCAAAGTTGCTTTGGAAGGGTTGTCCTGGCTATGTGAACGGCGCAAAATACAGGTTGCTGCTTCTCCAGAGCGCTACTACGTGGATGTGCTTGGGCTTAAGCGCGGTGAGACAAGAGCGAGAATTTTGACCAAAGAGGTAAGCGTAAAATCAGTTTCCACCGAAGTGCCTGATACAGCTCATTGATGGTAAGTGACAAAAGGGAAAAAGCAGATCCTCTAACCAACGCTCCGTAGTTTTGAAAGTAAGGCTTGTTTAACGCTGGATCTCTGTTGAGTTCAGGTCTTCGAGGCGCGATCGAATCTTAAACGATCGCGCCTTTTCATTAGCAAAACTTAACAGATTATGTTAAGTTTATTAATATGTATGTTGCGATATATGTCGCAGACAAACCCCAAGAAATCATCCTCAAATCAAACCATGTTCAAGTCTTCCCTTCTAACGGCTGTTTTCAAGCCTAATGTAACCCCAAATCTGCTGTCGCAAGCGTCTCTAGCGTTGTTTCGGGCGGTAGTAGGGATTGTAATGATTCATAACGGACTGGACAAGCTCTCTAATATTGAGAGTTTTGCCCAGGCGTATGTTCAGGTGATTGGCTTACCGTTTCCCATCTTCTTTAGCTACGTTGCTGCCTTTACAGAATTGATAGGCGCTCCCCTGCTGGCGTTGGGGCTACTAACCCGCCCAGCCGCACTCGGTTTGTTTTCAACCATGTGTGTTGCCATGTATCACCATATTTTGGTGGCAGGTTTTAGTATTCCTTATTTAGAACTGTCGGCTATTTATGCCGTTTGCTTCCTGTTCTTTGCCATCAATGGTGGCGGTCTGTTTTCAACCGATGCGTTGATTGTGAGTTGGCTGGATGCCAATGCGTTGTCTACGCAAGCGAAGCAACTCATGCGTCTGGAGCGGTCTTATGAAGCCTCAAGTGTGAGCGAAACGATTAGCCTTTGAGCGTTGGCTTTACACGTTGCCAATGGTTAGCAGTCGATCGTAATACCAATCATCCATGCTGACGTTTCAGCACCCCGAAAGATGAAAAGGGTACAGGGTGTGGGGTGCAGGGTGTGAACAGCCGCGTTTTCAGAGCAGTTTGAATTGAAAATGCGACACATCCTGTAGGGTCAAGCAATGCCTTGACCCTGCTATGTCCTCATAAACCCCAATCGCTTTAGGGTTTTGCTTTTAGTGCCATCAAAAAAACGCCCACGTTCAGCACGCAGGCGTTTGATCAGGTGTAGCAATGAGTCAATGTAAGTAAGCAAAGGTCATCAGAGCTTAGTTGTTCAAGAGAACGGCTTCTTTTTCTTTTACAACTAAGGGCGTTTCGATGAGTTTCTCGGTGGGCAACCCTTCGATCGGGCATTCCTTCACGCCAACCGTAGGACGAGTGATGGATTCCGAAATTTCCTTCGCTTTGGCAGGGTCGTTAATCCAGGTGCGGTAGAACTCGTAGGGGCATTCCTGCACGCCTTCAGCGCCTTCACCGGAGTTGATTTTGCCGGTGTAGCCACGGTGCAGAAGCTTGAACAGATGATTCTGCGATTGAGAGTTCTTACGGAAGTCGCGGATGGCAAATTTGGATAGAGCGGCATATTGCACGCCCATATCTTCTTCACCGCATTCGCCCAATGTTCGACCGTCAAAGCTGACGATCGCCGAGTGCCCAAAGTAGCTGTACACTCCATCAAAACCAGCCGCATTTGCCACCGCAACGTAGACGTTGTTCATCCACGCCATCGCCTTGGAGACCATGACCTGCTGCTCTTTGGCGGGATACATGTACCCCTGACAGCGGACGATCAATTCAGCGCCCCGCATCGCGCAATCGCGCCAAATTTCGGGATAGTTGCCGTCATCGCAAATGATGAGGCTGATTTTTAAGCCTTTGGGACCATCGGAAACATAGGTGCAGTTGCCGGGATACCAGCCTTCGATCGGTGTCCAGGGCATGATTTTGCGATACTTCTGCACAATTTCCCCTTGATCATTCATCAAGATCAGGGTGTTGTACGGCACTTTGTTGGGATGGTCTTCGTGACGCTCACCCGTCAGCGAAAAAACGCCCCAGGTTTTGTTACGAATGCATGCTTCCGCAAAAATATCGGTTTCGGGACCGGGAATGGAAGATGCCGTTTCCATCATCTCTTTGGCATCGTACATAATGCCGTGAGTGGAATACTCCGGGAAGATCACCAGATCCATCCCTGGCAAACCGATCTTCATGCCATCGATCATCGACGCAATGTTTTTGCAGTTGGCGATGACTTCTTCTTTAGTGTGGAGGCGCGGCATTTTGTAGTTGACAACCGCTACGCCCACAGCGTCGTCGCTGGACGAAATATCACCGTGATAAGACATTGAAGCCTCCTAAATAATCTCTATTCGATGCAAACTGTTTTCAATGCAATAATGCCTTCGATGCAAAACGTTGCATAGAGAACCGATCGAAGTACTGACAGTAGGGCTTAGTCTATCGACTTCGATGACGCAAACTTGTAACGATGACTACATTTTTTAGTCTGAAACGGTATCAAAGATGCCGCGTCCTTTAGTGACCAATCATCCAGGGTCGCCCGCCATTGTGCGATCGTGCCTTGGGGCGTTCTGGCTCCCGATCGTTCGATCGCTGAACAAGCTGCGGTTCTGGATTGGCAGTCTTCAGCCGTAAGGAACCAGACAAAAGCGCAGGCGGTGAAAAGAGCCGTCTGGTTGCTCCTTTACAGGTAGGGCAACTTGCTGGATCGTTGCATTCCGCTATCGATCGCCACTGGTCAAACACACCGCAGTCGTCACACTTAAATTCGTAAAGAGGCACGATCGTAACGTTCCCTTGTCATTAATTAGATGATTGTTTTGGACGTAGGGACGTTACATGTAACGTCCCTACGTCTCACACAGGCAGAATGGGCTTGTCGAAGATTGCGGTGGGAATTGCCAGCGTACAGCAGGCGTTAGGAATATCCACAATGCCGCTGACTCGACCTTCGACTGGGGCGCAGCTCAAGAGAAGATATGCCTGTTCGCCGGTGTAGCCGAATTTCTTCAGGTATTCGATCGCATTCAAGCACGCCCGTCGATACGCAATATGCACATCCATATAATATTGCTTGCCTGAAAACTCATCGACCGAAATTCCTTCAAACACGAGGTATTCCGAGAATTGAGGCTCGACGGGACCTGGTTTGAAAATGGGGTTGATCATGCCGTATTTCTCGACACCCCCTTTGATGATATCTACGTGCAGATCGATATAGCCAGACATTTCGATCGCGCCACAGAATGAAATTTCTCCATCCCCCTGCGAGAAGTGAATGTCGCCCATCGACAGCTTTGCACCTTCCACATAGACAGGAAAGTAGATGCGGGTGCCTTTGGACAAATTCTTAATGTCGCAGTTGCCGCCATGCTCACGAGGAGGCACGGTACGAGCGCCTTCTGCTGCCACGCGATCGAACTCAGACTTGGGTAATTGTCCAAGAATTGCGTTGGTAGGGTTGGGTAATGCCGCCAGCACAGGCTTGTCGCCCGAAAGCCCCGCGCCATACGTCCGCAGATCGGGAGCGGTATCGACCAATGCTTTTTCACGCGTGTTCCACTTTGCCAGCAGTTCGTGAGACGGCGCACAGCCAATCAAACCAGGATGGATGATGCCCGCAAACTTCACGCCTGGGATGTGTCTGGAACTCGTGTAGATGCCCTGAAAATCCCAGATGGCTTTGGCTGGATCAGGATAGTGATCCGTTAAAAAGCCGCCACCATTCTTCTTGTCAAAAATACCTGTAAAGCCCCATTCATCGCCCTGAAGCGCGCCAATATCAACCAAGTCAACGACCAAAATATCTCCAGGTTCGGCTCCATTGACGTGGATTGGTCCACTCAAAACGTGAACAACGGTTAGATCAACGTCACGAATATCGTCTGGGCTGTCGTCGTTTTTGATCTGACCATCTGTCCAGTCTTTGCATTCAATCCGAAAAACATCGCCAGGATTAACCGAAACAACGGCTGGAATATCCGGGTGCCAGCGATTATGACCAGGCAACTCTTGCTGATCCATTGGCTTAGTCAAATCGACTTGAAATAATGTCTTGGGCATAGAACGCTCCTGCTCACCTCATTCGCTTTAACAAAAACTTCTACTGCTTCATGCCAATAAGCATCCGCGATCGTCCCTTATAAACTCTGTTTGGTGCCGTTCAAGGCAAACGTTCAATACAAAGCTCAATCGCAAATACTTCAGTCTGGAGTTAGCAACAATTCACTACAAATGCCTCTGAATCAGCATTCAAAGGTTCAGATAACGTTTAGACTCTAGTGTCAAGGCTTAGCGCAATCTGTAGCTTTCATCACATTTGCTGCGATCGGTAATCATTTGCTGTGCTGGCGCTTCGGTTACACTCATGAGCCTTGCTCAAGCCTGACCAACCAGGAGGATACGATCGCTGATTGTCTGTGCGATCGCGGGTGGTAGTAGCATCCGGTGAAGCAATAGAGAACACTTGAAAAAACAAGAGTTGCCAGTTGTATTCCGAGTGCTGATTGTTTAGACTGTTTGGCAATAAGGCTCTAGCTACAGGTCAATATGAGAGGAAGCAACTGCTTGGATGTTAGGTTTTCTTCTGCTAGACAATGGCATCAAACAGCAGTATTCAAATGGTTATTGATGGTTCTGCTTATAGGAGGTTATAGCGCCTCAACCTTGTTAACTCAAGCCTTAGCAACTCAATTAATTACACAAACTCCACGCGCAATTCAATTCAAACGCTTTGCCGATTGGTGCCTGAAGAAAGCAACCCTTCCTGCTTCAACAAGACAGACCATTAATGTATTGTTGAAGCGATCGCGCACAACTGATTGCTATCAAGCGGACGAAATTCTTTCTACCGCCACAACGCTAGATTTGAGTGATAGTAAGATTGCTGATCTAAGCCCGTTGCAAAATTTGATAGGCTTGAATGAACTTTACTTAGGCAACAATCAAATTACTGATTTAAAGCCCCTCAGTTCTCTTACCAAGCTAACTCGGCTCTATCTCAGCTATAACCTCATTACCGATCTGTCTCCACTCAAGCCCTTACGCCAATTAAATGCTCTTTTTTTAGGCAATAATCGCATTGCAAAAATTGATTCACTCCAATTTTTAGAAAAGCTGGTTAGTCTTGATCTGGTTTCTAATCAAATCCGTGATATCAGTCCGTTAAAATCTCTCCTAACATTAAATAACCTTGACTTGAGCTTCAATCGCATTACCGATATTAGCCCGTTGCGATCGCTAACCAACCTCACAGATCTCTCACTGTCTGCCCAAGATATTTCTGACCTCACCCCGTTAACACCACTCAAGGATCTAACCGCTCTCGATCTTAGTGGCAACAAAATTGTTGATCTTAGTGCCTTAAGACCGCTAACAAATTTGACCAATCTTGCGTTGGGTGGAAATCAAATTGCCGATGTTAATTCGCTCAGCGCCTTGCCTAACCTCACAACGCTGTATCTGGGTGGCAATCGCATTGGCAATCTCAATCCTTTAAAGACGCTCACCAATCTCAACGTACTTTATCTGCAAGATAATCCGCTGCCAAATTCCACCTGCCCTGTAAAGCCAGAGTCTATTTGTCGCTTTTAGAGCAAAGCTGATTTCCATCCTGTAAACTGTTTTTCTAACGTTTTTGCTTACGCTTTTTATGACCATTGATCCAGGCTGGCAGGGCAGTTTAAAGCTCATTTATGCCAGTCATGAACAGACGACTCACGTTGCCCATGCTGAAGCGAAGGCACCGCTTAAAGTGCAGCGATCGCTGTATCCAGAAGGCAAGTCCGTTTGCCACAGCATTATTTTGCACACGGCAGGCGGCATTGTGGGTGGCGATCGTCTCGACCTCGATATTCAACTTCAACCACAGACGAAGGCGCTGATTACTACAGCAGCGGCAGGCAAAATCTATCGCACCAATGGGCAAGCAGCCAAGCAAACGACACGCGTTGAGGTCTCGACTGGAGCCTGTTTGGAATGGCTACCTCAAGAGACGATCGTCTTTGACCAGTCGGTGTACGGTCAGGAAATGCACGTTGAACTCGCTCCTGAGGCGACCTGGCTGGGTTGGGAAATTACCCGCTTTGGACGTAGTGCCAGAGGAGAGCAATTTTTGCAGGGCGATTGGCGATCGCACACCGAAATTTGGCAGGGGGGTCGTCCCCTGTGGATCGATCGACAGTGGTTGCCTGGTAGTGAAGCCTCGTTTTATGGTACTCATGGCTTGGCGGGATGTCCGATTGTTGGTAGTTTTGCGTTTGTGGGTCAGGCAGTGGATGGGACTGTGGTAGAAAAGGCGCGATCGCTCTGGGCAGGCACAGCAGGAGAAATCGGCGTGACGCGTTTACCATCAGGTCTGCTCTGTCGCTATCGAGGGCATTCCACAACCGCCGTGCGCCGCTGGTTTGTTGAGGTTTGGCAGCTAGTCCGCTTATTATTTTTAGGTCGATCGGGCTGTGTGCCCAGAGTTTGGGGAGTGTCGTAAAGGAGAATCAGGGATGAGGAGCAACCAATGCAACTAACGCCACAAGAAAAAGATAAACTGCTGATTTTTACGGCTGCACTCTTAGCAGAACGGCGCAAAGATCGCGGATTGAAGCTGAATTATCCAGAGGCGATCGCGTACATTTCGGCTGCTATTTTAGAAGGCGCAAGAGATGGGCGCACCGTGTCTGAATTAATGAGCCACGGCACAACATTACTGTCGCGTAGTGATGTGATGGAAGGCATTCCTGAAATGATTCATGAAGTTCAGGTTGAAGCCACGTTCCCGGATGGTACTAAGTTGGTTACAGTCCATGATCCCATTCGCTAAAGTGCGGGATTAGTTACGTCTTTTGACGCTACCAGTGCAGGAAGTTCAAGAGATGGTTACACTGATGGCTTACATTGGGTAACGTGGTGATTCAAAAAACCAAACCAAAAACCAGGGTTCCTCAACCATTTGAGCAGGCGACTCACTTTAGTGATAGTAGCTCATTAGGTGTTGTAGCCCTGCTTGCAGTGACAAACTGGATCAGCCATTTCTTTTACTTTAGAGAGTTTGGTCTTTATGAAGATGACTACGCCTTTATCGCTGATGCAATGGCAAGAGACGCGTCTTATCTTTGGGAAGCATTGCAATCTAGTCTGCTATTTCCACAAGGACGACCTGTAGGATTCTACTGTGCTGCTGTCCTGGCATTTGTAGGAGATAAACTTGGAGGATTGTGGGTAGATTATCTGCTTGGCTTTGTCATTACAACCCTCAATGCCTATTTGTTTTATCGACTGCTAAAGCACACAGAATTGGAAATACTGGCGCTTATTGGCGGACTTCTCTTTTGCCTTTTTCCTGCCGATACGACAAAGATTCTCTTAACCCATGCCTTTATTCTTCAAGTTTCACTAACCTTTTTACTAATCGCCAGCCTCTGCTATCTTGCAAAGCGCTACATGCTGTCCTACCTCATAGTTTTGGGTTCACTCTTATCGTATGAATCTGCCTTTATGGTGTTTTGGGGTATACCGTTGTTTGCTCAAACGTGGAATCGCACTTGGGTTAAAAAAACAATACAGCACGTTGCCATTTTAAGCTTTTGCTTCATCGGCGTTGGGTTGATTCGATGGCTGCATCACGAAAGTCGAGTCAATAGCTTCTTGACTCAACCGACTTCTTTAATACTTCTACTACAGAAGATTTTGAGCGCTATGACGATCGGTCTAAACACAAGCCTTTCACTGTTTGTAACGGCACCCCTTGCCTCGATCGCTCATTGGCACTGGATGACCTTACTTGCCGCAGGTCTATGCTGTTTACTCTTTCTATCCCGGTTCGCGTCACTTAACATTCATGTCGTTGAACAGACTATTCGCTTACCATCAACTTTCTCAAACCGTTCTTTCTTGAAACAGCTCGATCGACAGACAGTTCCTGACTACTATCTCAAAGTGCTTAAATTTTTAGGCGTTGGAATTGTTCTAATTTGTCTTAGCTATTCACTTGCATTCACCATCCCTCATTACCCACCAGCGATCGAAAAAGGGCGATTAACGTCTGTTCACTTAGCAGCAACCATTGGCGGTTCTTTGGTAGGAGCCTGTCTTCTGTCGTTCCTTTTCATAGTGGCGGTAGTGAATCGCCGAAAAAGTATAATCGTTTCCTTGTTTTCACTTTATTTGGCTTGTTTGGTTGGCTATCAATTCACGATTCAAAAGGATTTCAAGCAGAGTTGGCAGAATCAACGCATGTTTTGGACTGATGTGTTAGCCAATAGTCCTGATTTGGACGAGAACACGACCGTGCTTGTAGTCGATCGCAACCTTCCACAGACAGAGTTTATTTTGACTCATTCATGGGCTGAGCCACTGATTTTAAAGCAGATTCTGCGATCGCCTAACGTACAGGTCGATCGCTCGAAAACCGTACCCATTTTGACCGAAGCAGGCTGGACTCAGCCACCTGTACTCTTCTTAGTGCCTGAAGACTGGCAAAGCCGCGTCACGCTTCGATTACCCTTTTGGAGTGTTCCCTTGACAACCTGGCAAGGATATTCAACCACCGTTTTACCAGAATCAACGATCGTGCTTGAGGAACAAGACAACCACCTGGTTCGACGAGAAGCACCTGTTACTATTCACGGTCAATCCTTGAAGCTAAAACCTAAGCTTCGGTCTCATGTGGCAGCCTTAAAGCCTGGACCCTTATGCAAGTATTTAATTGATGAGCAGAATCAGAAAATGTTGTGCGGTAATGTGCTAGAAGGTAGTAACTGATTTGCGTTGACGATACTTGGTTGATATGACGAGAAGTATCTCTGCTTGCCTAGCTTGGTTGACAACTAATATTTAATGGAGTGACTATGATCCCAGGTGAATTAATCGTTCCAGAAGGAGAGCTTGAGTTAAATGCAGGGCGCAAAACTGTGACATTGACGGTAGCTAATACAGGCGATCGCCCCATTCAAGTTGGCTCCCATTTTCACTTTTTTGAAGTCAATCAAGCGCTGAGCTTCGATCGTGAACAAGCTCATGGTATGCGCCTCAATATTCCAGCAGGGACAGCCGTAAGATTTGAACCAGGTGATGAAAAAGAAGTCACCCTCGTTGCTTTAGCGGGCAGTCGAGAAGTCTATGGCTTAAATAACAAAATTGATGGTGTGCTAGATAACTCAAAGAAGGAAAAGGAAGGAAAGAAAAAGAGTGAAGGTAAGAAGAAAAAGTAAATCATTCTGAAATCTTCTCTTTAAGGAGGCACTTTCATTGGAAACCATAGCGAATTTAGTAGACGAAATTCTAGATGGGAAAGGCTATGCTTTGATTCCAGATGTGCTGAGTGTAGCTCAAGCAGCAGAGGTGCGATCGCTGATAATCAAGTTGGCTGATCTTGAACGACAGACGGGCAAATTGTTCGTCCATGATCAGAAAGAACGGGTGTATGGCTTAATTTACAAAGGTGAAATCTTTGAACAAATAGTGCAGCATCCGGCACTAATGCCTGTTTTAGAAGCTATTTTGGGCGACGATATGCATCTGGGTGATTTGTCAGCGCATATTTTGCATCCGGGTGCTGTCAGTATGGGCACCCACGTTGATTATCCCTACTGGGCGATGAAGCCACCGTTTCCCGCCAATCCAGTGATGGTGCTACAAACTATCTGGATGTTAGAAGATTTTACTGAAGCGAATGGTGCCACACTGATTGCGCCCGGTACTCAAAGGACAGGTTTGCCACCTGACCCATCCAACTTTGCTGAAACGGCTGAAAAAATTACAGGCAAAGCAGGTTCAGTTGTGATTTCTCACGGGCTTTGCTGGCACGATACGGCACCAAATCTATCGCTGCAACCCAGAGTGGCAATTTTGGGAAACTACAATCCTAAATTTATTCATCCCATTCAAGACCCCATGCGTGATATGCAACAAGCGGTAATCGATCGCGCCTCTCCTAAACTCAAGCAATTGCTAGGAATGGAGTTTCAAGCTGCTCTATTTAACACCATCAAACGCATTCGTACACAAGGTTGGGACTGAAAATGGTAAGTCAATGGACTGATCAGGAGAGGCGACTATGACAGACGCAAAGAATGTTTTGGGCGAAACACTTCAGCTTTGCTGTACATCGCCGATGACAGGATATCTTCGTAACGGGGTATGTGAAACGGGACCGCAAGATGTGGGTACTCATGTGGTTTGTGCTCAAGTTACCGAAGATTTTCTAGCCTTCACAAAAGCCAGAGGCAATAATTTGAGTACACCCGTCCCAGCCTACAATTTTCCTGGATTGAAACCCGGTGACAAGTGGTGTTTGTGCGTTTCACGCTGGAAAGAAGCGCTGGATGCTGGGGTTGCACCACCGATTGTCTTAGCGGCAACCCACGAAGCAACCCTCAAGGTTGTACCCCTAGAAGTGTTGCAAGAACACGCATTAAGCACTTAACAAGCCATGCTCAAATTGGTTCGTTGATGTCGCTAACCATTCGTCCAAACTAAATTAATCATGTCTCGCCAAATCTTAAACAGGGTAGCTGTATGTTCTCACGTCTGTCTTGTTGCTTCTGCGATCGCCCTCACCTTAGCAGTTCTCCCTGCTCAGGCGGCTGAACCACCCGCCACTGCCATACCCAAGCCCGATCCTCAACTAGAGCAACTGCAATACTTTCAGGGTAAGTGGTCGTGTGCGGTCAAACCTGTAGATGCTCCTGCTAACCGCCCTGCTGAACTTTTTACCTGGGAAATTAAGCGTACACTCAATAACTTCTGGTTTTTGGGGCAAGCGTCAACGAAGCAGGCTGTCGCCATTACGCACGATACGCTGGGGTACAACACCCTGACTAAACGCTTTGGGCGCACCATTCTGACAGGCGACGGTCAATTTATTAACCTCCTCTCAGACGGTTGGGTCAGTGACAAGTGGGTTTGGGAAGGCAGCGTGGTGCGCGGCACTCAGAGAAGCGGTCTGCGAGAAACGATCATGAAGAAGGGCGATCGCGCCTTTGAAGCCACCTACGAGCAAGCAGATTTGGTCAAAAAAGACTGGCAGCCTGTGCTCAAGGAAACCTGCCGTAGGGCAAGCTGAACTAATTCGGGTAGTACTATTTGGGAAAGACTAAAGAACTATGAAGCATTGCGCAGAAAGCTTCCAGCGCTAGATTGCCTTTTCCCTACCCCTCCCTAAAGGGCATTACTTTTTACAGGAATAGATTTATTTTTAAATGAACAAGAATTGCCGAATTACTTTACACCGTTTCACAGGCTGCAATATCTTGTTTCTAGGGCAGTAATGCCTACTCAATCATGAGCAAAGCAGCAGCAGCTTGCAACTTTGGGGTAAAAGGTGGGTTAAATCAACTGTGCCATCCTTTCCTCAAAGGAATACTGCTCAGCAGTTCTGCACCTTCTTAAAGATCGGCAGTCCGCTCAATTTGCTTAGCGTTAATGCTAACTTCACCTAAGTAGTTCGCTGGTCAGTCTACCCTACAGTACATTCATTTCTGTAGATCATCACTGGAATTATCCCCAGTGATGAGCTTAGCTCTCAACAACCGAAATGATAAAGACATTAAAGGGTTAACTCAATTGTTGATCTATTCTACTGCGGTACGCTGTCTAAATTGGCTAAAGGTTGAGCTTATTTTCATAGATAAGAACAAGCCTATTTCTCGTACACTACTTGGCATTGTATTCCTGTCAGCCGCAATCATACTGCCGCTCATTATTTGGAGTTTAAGGCTTCCTATTATCGAGTCTACCTACGATGGTAGCGCTCCTCAAACACTCACAACCCAGCCCTTCGAGGTCTTTGGTTTCTTGATTACAGTATTACTGGGAGTGACAACCTGGCTGCGAATCACCGCACTGCCTAGAAAGAAGCTAGAGGCGTTAATTCCAGTCGTTTTACCTTTACTGGTTTTCTTGAGTCTTTTATACACTCAGAATGAAGCTTTTCACGCAAAAAGTAGTGACTACTTATGCTATGAAAATGCAGCTACGTCAATCCTGGCAGGTTCTAATCCCTATCAGGGAACACCATCTTGCTATTTGTATCCACCTCTTCTAGCACAGATGCTAGCCTTTTTACATCAAGTTTCTATCGCTAACCCCCTGTTCAAACTCGCAAATGAGATTGATGCATGGACTGCCGTAGATTATTTTTACCAGTGTGGGCAGTTCTTACAAGTCATACTGACTTATTATTTGACTTTACTTCTAGCTCGAAATTTAGGCATCAAAGCTTTACCGGCTTCTTTACTGGTAGCAGCACTCCTTCTATTTAATTTCTCCCTCATCAGAACGCTGACGTTTAGTCAAATCAATTTGTGGGTTCTTAATTGCTTTCTACTAAGTATTCTCTTACTTCAACAGTATCCTTTTTTGGCCGGTTTAGCTGTTGCACTAGGGGCTCATCTTAAGCTGTATCCTTTAGTCCTGCTGCTTCCCTGGGTAGTCTCCAGAAGATGGCGAGCAGTTTTGGGAGTAGTATCAGGATTGGTCGCTATTACTATTGTACAAACAGGTTGGATGCAGGATTGGACGCTTTGGCAGCAGTTTTTGATCTATTTTGGCAATGTCGAGAAACCAACCAACTACAGAAATAATGGGCTTTGGAGCTTAACGTTTAATCTAGTTAAAATCCCTACGCGCTTGCTAAATGAAAATGTAGTATTAAATGCTGTTCCCATCATTGTTATGGGATTAAGTTGCTTAATTCTTGCCTGGTTTATCCTGCGGTTGGTTAAACGGGAGCAGATTTATTCTAAACTTGTTAAAACTTCCCATCCTGAAAGGGAAGCATGGAACAATATCTTCAGATTCTACGGGCACGCTAGCGACGCGATTGCTCTGAGTCTACTGATTTCCCCGTCAGTTTGGGAACATCATTATGTTATTGCGTTGCCAGTTGCATTATGGGCGATCGCTACTCGTCGATTCGATGCCCCTCGCCTTGTTGGTATTGGTATCTTCTTAATCTTTTGTGTCCCTACTTTTGAAATTTTCCCTTTGAGTTTTCACAAACTAGCTGGGCTACTCATTCTCGTCTCCGTTACGTCTCCTAGTACTGTTCAAGATTACTTTCTAAGCCAAAGAAACTATCATTCTTTTCTAAAGGCTAGAAACAAACTCACTGTGTAAATTACGTCTGTGTCAAACAGCAGGTGCCAGCAGCAACTGAGCTGAAAAATTGCTTAGGTGCTGCTCTTATTATTCTAAACAGAAGGCAGTGAGCTGTTCGCGTCAACGTTGTTTGAGTCAATATTCAATCCAGTCCGACGACTGACAAATCTTTTCATTCCCGCGCTGAAATCGCTGTTACAGAAAGCAAGCTTTCTTTTGGAATTAGGGCAAGCGTAATTAGTTCAAAAAGGCAGACTTTGCTACCATAAGCGCAGTTCTAACCGTCAGCTACAGGAGTTTTGTCGATTAACTAGCGATCCAGATTTTAAAGCAGCATAGTGCTTACTCTATTTGAAGGTTGCCCAACAGTTGCAGCCCATTCTGTCACAGATTTAACTCGCTAGATGCGGCTGGGGCTGTATTCTAGTGAAGCTGAAGATTCAGCGACAGAAGCTTATCGTTGCGATCGTCAACCCTGAGCAGGGTTTCAACGATACCGAGAATTTGAGTGAGGAGACACCATGAGCTACAGAATGAATCGCCGCGCCTATGCGGAAACGTTTGGTCCTACGGTGGGCGATCGCGTCCGGTTAGCCGACACCGATTTGATCATTGAAGTCGAAGCGGACTACACCACCTACGGCGATGAGGTCAAATTTGGCGGTGGCAAGGTCATTCGAGAAGGCATGGGGCAGTCACCGATCACGAATGCCGATGGTGCAGTGGATACGGTCATCACAAACGCGCTCATTCTCGACTGGTGGGGCATCGTCAAAGCCGATATTGGCATTAAGGACGGCAAAATTCACGCGATCGGCAAAGCGGGCAATCCACACATTCAAGACAATGTGACGATCGTCATTGGTCCCGGCACTGAGGCGATCGCGGGTGAAGGCATGATTCTCACCGCTGGCGGCATCGATACCCACATTCACTTTATTTGTCCTCAACAGATTGAAGTGGCGATCGCCTCTGGTGTCACGACGCTAGTAGGCGGCGGCACGGGACCCGCTGCTGGCACCAGCGCCACCACTTGCACGCCCGGACCCTGGAACATTTACCGCATGCTGCAAGCAGCCGATGCGTTTCCCATCAACATTGGCTTTTTGGGCAAAGGCAATAGCGCGAAGCCAGACGCATTAGAAGAACAGGTCGAAGCAGGCGTGATGGGGCTGAAACTCCATGAGGATTGGGGAACGACACCTGCCGCGATCGACACCTGCCTGAGCGTTGCCGATGACTACGATGTGCAGGTCGCCATCCACACCGACACTTTAAATGAAGCCGGGTTTGTGGAAGACACGATCGCTGCGTTCAAAAATCGCGTCATTCACACCTATCACACCGAAGGCGCAGGCGGCGGACACGCCCCAGACATTATTAAGATCTGCGGCGAACTCAATGTACTGCCCTCCTCCACCAATCCCACCCGTCCCTACACTCAGAACACGCTGGACGAACATCTGGATATGCTGATGGTTTGCCATCACCTTGATCCCGCGATCGCCGAAGATGTCGCCTTTGCAGAGTCCCGCATCCGTCGCGAAACGATCGCGGCTGAAGATATCCTCCACGATATCGGTGCGTTCAGTATGCTGTCATCTGACTCGCAGGCAATGGGGCGCATCGGTGAAGTCATCATCCGCACCTGGCAAACCGCCCACAAAATGAAGTTCGATCGTGGCTGGCTCGCTCCCCATACCGAAGGCACCGTCGAATCGCACAACCGCAACGACAACTTTCGCGCCAAACGCTACGTTGCCAAGTACACCATTAATCCGGCGATTACGCATGGCATTGCGGCTCACGTCGGTTCCGTCGAAGTCGGTAAACTGGCTGACCTGTGCCTCTGGCGACCCGCGATGTTTGGTGTCAAGCCTGAAGTGGTCATCAAAGGCGGCTTAATTGGTTGGGCACAAATGGGCGATGCCAACGCCAGCATTCCCACCCCACAGCCAATCCATATGCGTCCGATGTTTGCTAGTTTTGGGGGTGCGATCGCCGCAACCTCTCTCACTTTCGTCTCCAAAGCCGCCCTCAAAAAAGGTATCCCCGACCAACTCGGCTTGCAGAAGAAAGCCGTCGCGGTGTCCGGCATCCGCAAGCTCACGAAAAAAGACCTGAAGCTTAACGATGCCACACCCAAAATGGAAGTCGATCCCGAAACCTACGAAGTTCGCGCTGACGGACAACTCCTCACCTGCGAACCCGCCACCGTCCTCCCAATGGCACAACGCTACTTCTTGTTTTGACCATGTTCCGATCAAGAAAAGTTGCTAGCGCTTTAACAGTCAAGCCAGTGGCATATTGAAGAATTATCTTGCCTGGTCAACTCTTCTGTAGTACATTGGTATTATTTTGTTTAGACCATCACTTATAGCTGTTTTCACTTGCCTCACCATACCCAAACTCTGTCTTGATAGAACTGTGGCTTACGGGATTGAGAACCGCTGTAACTTAGACGAGGCTATGCCTATGACTCAAGAAATTTGCAGAGGTTTTTTGGATGGAAGCGCAACCGAGAGAAATTCGACGTTACAGAACTGTTGATGGCAAGGTTCCTTTTGACGAGTGGTTGGAGTCGTTACCCGATCGCCAAGCCAGAGCTAAAATCAAGGCTAGAATCAGAAGAGCTAAAGAATTTGGACATTTAGGAGACTGGAAGCGACTCAAAAACTCGGAAATTTCTGAGTTGAGGTTTAAGGGTAATCGCTTTGGCTACATCCGAGTCTATTATGGAGAAGATTCTGAAGGGCTGTGGCTGCTTGGGGGCGGAGATAAAGACACTCAGACACGAGATATTCTGAAAGCTGAACAGTACTGGGCAGATCATGGAAAACGTAAAGGTGCCAGTCAGTGATAGTTATCACGATTATTTAATCAAGTCGCTTCAAGATCCGGAAGAAGCTGCTGCTTATCTCGAAGCAATTTTAGAAGAGGAAGATCCTGAGCCAGAGCTTCTGAAGGTGGCACTACTTGATGTCGCGGAAGCACTTGGTACTGATGACGCTTCCGAGAAACGTAAGTTTTATAGCAAAGAACTGGATGAGATCCTGTCTCAATCTGGAAGTCAGGAAGTTTATGGTTTGACTAACTGGCTCAATAGTTTAGGACTGAAGCTGACGGTGGCGGTTGCAGAGCAAGAACACGAATAGATGAAATCTCGCTACAGCATCTTGATTCAGTGGTCTGATGAGGATCAAAAGTATATCGTGAGCTTGCCTGAGTTTGGTCCGTATGCCCATACTCACGGTGACAGTTACGAGGAAGCGACGAAGAATGCTCAGGACGTTCTGGAGCTTTTAATCGAAATCACCAGAAATAAGGCAAACTGCTTCCCCATCCAGTAGTATTTCAGTACACTTGAGTATCTAAATTGCCTGACTTTTCTAGAGGCAACGCCAAATGGTACAAACACCGTCTAGAACCCTTACGTTAGAAGCGTTTTTGCAACTGCCAGAAACGAAGCCTGCTGGCGAGTACATTGATGGTCAAATTATTCAGAAGCCGATGCCGCAAGGAAAGCATAGTGCAATTCAGACTGAACTAGCGCCCGCGATTAATGGCATTGTAAAGCCGCAAAAAATTGCCCGTGCCTTTACAGAGCTTCGGTGTACCTTTGGTGGACGATCGATCGTGCCAGACATTTCTGTGTTCACATGGAATCGCCTTGCTCGCGATGAAAAGGGTGAGATTGCCAATAGTTTTCCGTTAGCACCTGATTGGACAATTGAGATTCTCTCTCCCGACCAGAGCCAAACCAAAGTAACGAAAAATATTTTGCACTGTCTAGAGTATGAAGCTCAGATGGGTTGGCTCATCGATCCAGAGGAACAAACGGTATTCGTCTATCGCCCAAAACAGCAGGTACAAGTCTTTGATCAACGCAATCAACTGCTTCTTGTGCCACCGTTTGCTGGCGAGTTGCAGCTTACAGTAGGTGAATTGTTTAGCTGGCTGTCGCCTTAACGTTGGATTCTGTCTGCTACCCTTCTCCTCCTTCATCCGACTACAATAAATCGCCCAAATAGAGCTTGATGAATGCCTCGGCGGCGATCGGGTCGAGGTTTTGCAATGCTTTAACGATCTCTGCAACCGTCTCTGCGTTGGGGTCTACCTGCTCGTGAAACCAGCGATTGACAACCGCACGATCGACGTTTAAGACGACAGCAAGCTTGTTTTGGCTGATCTTATAAGTTTCTAATGTTTGCTTAAGTGCTTTACCTGCTCTTCCCATGCCCTCAATCCTGTCAGAGGATTATGAGCACGTAAATGTTGATATTTGAATCAACACATGCAATGATAATGTTGACTTAAATATCAACACTCTGAATAGATTATGACGTATGGCGATCGCCTCAAGCGATGGGCTGTGGTTCGCTTGCTTGCAAATATGCAGCGGGTGACGGTGGCTCGGTTTGTCAAAGAATCGGATGCGGACGGGTTTGCTCAAGCGTTGCGTCGTCTGGAGCCACACGTCAAGTTCATCGTGGTATTTGATCTGGGTGAGCAGAAGCAGGAGGGCGATCGATAAACAGGAGGTCTAATGCCGTGCCCTTGGGAAGCAGCCCTCAATTATAGGCAAATGTTTCAGAGAGGAAACACTAGGGGCTTGAGAAGACATCCGTACTTACGTAATGTTTCGTAGATTTACATGAACTTTACCCACAAATCAATTTCTTCAAGCCATGAAGAAGCCCAGAACAAACCAGTAGCATTACTGACTTGAGGGCGCTAACTTAAGGTCATGAAACGATTCTTCGTACAAAGCTCTACCCATCGCATAACCTTAACGCCTATCGTCACACTCCATACTAGAGGTTACCTAGAATGTCAGTCTTTTCACTGAAACACTCTGTATTACCCGCTACTGTACTTGCTGGAGCAGTATTCTCTTCACTCACGGTGCCTCTAGCCGTCTTTAGCTCAGAACCTGTCGATGTTCAACTGGGTCAGGAGTCTGTTTTCTCTGGAACAATTAAGGATCTCGCGGCTCCTTATGTGGGCGTTGTCGGTGTACTGAGCCTTGGGTTAGGGGTTGCTGGGGTTGCGATCGCAGGTTGGCAACAATCTTCTCGCAAATCGGAACACGTAGAGGCAAAGCTCTCTAACCTACAGCGAACGTTAGAAGAAAAAGAGCTGCATCTGCAAGCCACAATGCTATCGGAGCAGCGGTTGCAAGCATCTGGGCTTGACTTTTTCCTTCAAGATGAAACATCTCCTGACCCAATTGCAGAGGCTCTTACAGTTGAGCCGTCATCAGCCGTGACGACTAAGGTACCTGCTGTGCCGTCTCCTGCCGCTTCTACTTGCTCTAACCCATCGGTGCTCGATGTAGAGCCTACTCAAGCTGATGTGCAATCCGTGGTTTCTACGCTGTCAGCCGCTCAAGCCTTTTTGAGCTTTGCCCGCTCTAATGGGTCAGTTTCTGTCAACGACGATGGTCAGTCGATCGCGAAGTCGTCTGCTGCTAACGTCACGCTGCAAGAGTTGCAAGACCAGCTCAAGCAAATTATGTCTCAAGTTGAGACGTTGCGCGGTTCACTCGAAACGGATTCCCAGCCTGCGGCTAAACAACCAGTACGTCAGCAAAACTACGCTGTCAGTGTCCCAGCACCGCTACAGCACAGACATGCCGCCCAGTCTCAGTGGGTTCTGCAACAGGTCGCATCCTGACCTGTCCTGATGAAGCTGGTCGCTGGTTGAGCGCAACATTCATCTTTTACACCTGAGCTTAAAAAGTCAGACCAGGGCGCGTCATTAATTCAGCTCCGAAACCTTGCGGTATCAGCATTGTCGCGCCCGTCCCAACACACAAGCTAGGGGCTGGACTCCTTAGCTGCAAGTAGTGTGTAGTCGTAATTGATGACAGCCCCTAGACGCGATGCCAACCTTCCAGGCTTAAAGCATGATGCTTTAAGGTGGATCGTCAGGTGTTGCGTTTTACGTTTTGTATGGCAAGGCATTGCTTGTGCAGCAAAATACGTAGCTCAGGCAGGAGGAATGACGGTCTCAGGGAGCGATCGCCCCTCTAAAAGATTAACTTTTGTAAAACTCTGCTCAGCGATTTTTCTCCACCCTTTCGCTGCGTCCCCTTGTGTCGCTAAACTACAAAGAGATATCAGCAGAAACACAACCATAATTATGAGTGTAGTTAGCCAAGTCATTCTGCAAGCCGACGATGAACTGCGTTATCCCACCTGGGGCGAACTTCAGGGCTTGCAGGGCTTTTTTCAAACAGGTGAGCAGCGTACTCGCATTGCTGCCGCGCTATCGGAAAATGAGAAAAAAATCGTTCAGGAAGCCAGCAAGCAGCTTTGGAAGAAGCGCCCCGACTTTATCGCTCCTGGTGGCAATGCCTATGGTGATAAGCAGCGTGCCCTCTGCCTGCGCGATTATGGCTGGTATTTGCGCTTGGTCACGTATGGCATTTTGTCAGGTGATAAAGAGCCGATCGAAAAAATTGGTCTCATCGGCGCACGCGAAATGTACAACGCGCTCGGCGTTCCAGTGCCGGGGATGGCAGAAGCGATTCGTTGCCTGAAAGCCGCTTCTCTAGAACTTCTTTCGGCTGATGATGCCACAGAAGCCACTCCCTATTTTGACTACATTATTCAAGCGATGTCTTGAGTTGGTTGAATGTAAAAACCTGGGTTCGGGAATCGTGAACGCGTTCCCCGCTTGAGATGAAGGTTCTGGCGATCGTGCGTCAGGACTGTCATCAGGAGCGGGGAATTTTGGTGTCAGAGGGATGAGGGATGAAGGATGAAGGATGAAGGCTAAAAAGCTGACTGCAAACCAAATAAAGCGTTTTCCAATTTGCTGAGGTATACCTTACTCCCTTGACTCCCTGTATGGATCTGTACTTCACTTGATTGAAAATTGCTGTAAGTAAACTCAAAGCCTCCCCCGACTCCCTTGCTTCCCGTACCTCCCCTGTTCCCTGCCCCCTCCCTCTCTCCCCATGTCTCAACAGCATGAAATCTTGCGCTTTTGGTTTACCCGATCGCCCACAGAGAGAGGGACTAACAACATGCGTAAGGTCTGGTTTATTAAAGATTCGGCGTTCGATCGAGAGGTGCAGACGCGTTTTCGATCGGTGTATGAGCAGGCTGTTGCGGGGACATTCGACGACTGGCAAAAGACGGCTGAGGGGTGTTTGGCGTTGGTCTTGCTCTTCGATCAGTTTCCCCGCAATATGTTTCGGGGGACTCCTCAAGCGTTTGCGACGGACGATCGAGCATTGGCGATCGCGCAAAAGGCGTTGACACAAGGCTTTGATCAGTCCTTGCCTGTGGTGCAGCGCTGGTTCCTTTACATGCCCTTTGAACATAGTGAAAACCTGGAGCATCAGCGCCGAGCGGTTGAATTATTTAATCCATTGCGGAATAATCCTGATGCGGCTGGTACTTATAGCTACGCGGTCAAGCATTTAGCAATCATTGAGCAATTTGGACGCTTTCCGCATCGCAACCAGACGCTCGATCGCGCATCGACACCAGCAGAACGAGAGTTTTTGAAGCAGCCCGGTTCATCCTTCTAGTCTCCAGGAGCATTGTGCATGAGTTCGCCCTCTGTAACCCCAACAGCAGCCCAACTTGACCAGGCAAAGCAGGCGATCGCAGCCTACATTCACAGCATTGACACCAATCCCGATCGGCGGGAGGGTGCGTATCCCTACTATCTCTTTCATGAGCCAGGACAGCCCATTCTTGGGACGGTGTTGTTGTTTCACGGGTTTAGCGCCAAGCCGCATCAGATGTCGCGTCTGGCGGACTACCTGTTTCGCAATGGATTCAATGTGTATCAGCCGTCGATCGCCGGACATCCACTCATTCGCCCTGCTAAAAACTGGCCTCAGGTGGATCTCAAGCCTGAAATTGCTGAGCCGTTTAAGGAAAAAGCATCGCAAGATCCGGTTCTTCAGGCGTTTATGGCTAACCTCTCTAGCAATCCTGAAGGTGCTCAACTCAGCCCCATTCAGCAAGCCGCGCTGGTGTCACGCTTAGTTAAAATTGAGCCGCGACTGTTAGATATTGTGAAGTCGATCGAGTCCTCTGATGACCCCGACTTTGATGAGTATTTCATCTCTTCCCATTTGGATTATTTGACGAACGCGAAAGACCGACTGGCAGAAATAGCTTCGATCCCCGGTGACGTTTACACGATCGGGTTATCCGTTGGTGGTGCGGCAGCGTTGGCATTGGCAGCAGCAGATCCCGATCGGGTGAAGAAAACCGTGGTCTATGCGCCCTTACTGCGGGTGTATGGAGAACAGCGACGGCAATACGTCAACCTCACAGGTCCACTCGACATCAAAGAAATGGGCTGGGATCCAAATCTGCTCTTTCCCGTGGGGTGCTTTACCGCCGCCGATCGCTTTGGTGGCAGCGTGGTGATGAGTCCTGCGTCGCTAGAATCGCTCAAAAAAGTACCCATCTTCATGGTGCTGACCGAAAACGAAGACGCAGCAGATATCAAGACCAATCAGGCGTTTTATGAAGAAACGGGCGCAGAGCAAGACGGCAACCGCTATTACCTCTACCGTGCATTGGATCTGGTGCCCCATCCGATGGTCGATCCCACAGAGGTCAGTCAGAATATGAGCAATCGTTACTGGCAGAGCTTGTATCAAGAAACCTTCCGCTTTCTGACAACGGGCGATGTGGATATTCCTAACATGGGCAATTTGGAGCAAGATCCAGAGCTGCCGCAGGTGCCTCCGGTGAGTTAGGAAAGTTGTTGGTTTTTAGTTGTTGGTTTTTAGGGCGTTGCTTTGGATACCAATGTGTTTGAAGTATGCGATCGATCGAAACGGGTAAACGGCGAAGGGGTAAAGGGTAAAGGGGGGATGAGTACTACCTTTTTCCCTTTCCCCTTTGCCCCCGCTTAAGCTACCACTTTTTCAAATTAAATTGCTCTGAAAACGCGGCTGTTCACACCCTACACCCCACACCCTGTACCCTTTTCAGTGCGATCATTTAGCCGAGACGACTGGCTGTTGCAAATTGAGTTCTTGAAAAGGCGGAGAGGTTTCTTTTAGCTCGATCGTGCCCGGTTGAGTCGTTTGACCGTTCACTTGTAGGGTGTAGGCACTTTGCCGCAGATGTTCCATAAAGTAAACCCCTGCATCATTTGTCACCGAGAGCAGCCGCTGTCCGGCATTCGTACCACCAAGCTGCGTTGCCTCAACCCGCACACCGCTCAGTGGTTTACCCTGCCCATCGGTGACCACGCCTGATAGCGTATAGGCAGGAATGAGTGGCACGGAGACGCGTGTATAGCCACCAGCCACCACGTCAACGGCGTAAGCACTGTCGGCGGCTTGCCAATCGGGTGGTAGCCCCGCCGCATCGAGATCCAGACGATAGGTATTGGGCAGCAAGCGTAGCAAAATGCGATCGCGCTCCACCTGCGCCCTGGTCGCTTGTACCGTCTGGTTGTTGACAATGACAAGATTCGGATCGGTGTACGCCTCTTCACCAGCATCGCGCTTGCCGTTGTGGTTGCGATCCAAAAACGGCTGCACTAAGATGCCGCCCTGGGTGCGTAAATAGTCGGCACGGCGATCGCCTGGAGAGATGCCGCCCTGAAAATTTAGCCCCGAGACTAGCTCAATCCCAAACGTTGATTCGCCCGTTGCTACCGATACGCCTTGATAGCGTGCCCTGAGCATCACACCCGGAAGAATGGTCGTGCCTACCGAGGCAATCAACCCAGACCCTTGAGACCCAACGCCATAGCCTAGTTGCGTTTCCCATCGCGGTGTGCCATCAAAATCACGTTCTTTAGACCGATAGCGCCAGCTCAGGGTAGCCAGGTTATGGTTGCCATTCTGATGGTTGGTGTCGTAGCCCAGCACAAACGAATGCCCAGTGTTAAAGTCGCTGTATGGCGCAAGATGAAAGCTGAATGCCGACTGTGAACCAACTTCGTTGCCCACGGAACTCAGCTCAAATCGCCCCAGGCGTTGAATCAGGTTCCAGCGCACGCGACGTTTGGTGTCATAGGTCACGCGGGCAAACGTAAAGGCATTGCGACCACTAAAACTGAGCTGAACCCCGGCTGAAGTAGCATCGCGGCTATCGGTACTGCCGAGTAAGGTGATGCCTTGAGCCACCTGCCAGTACACACCAAAGCGGCTGGAGAAGCGATCGCGGGTAAACTGGGCGCTGAAATTAGGCGATGGGTCGTAGCTAACCGCCGCATTAATATCCCACTGCGAATCACGAGTGCCACTGAGAACGGAAACGGCTGCTTTAAAGGGACTATTCTCGAGCTGCCAGAAGAGTTCGGCTAACCCCCTCAGCGATCGATCGTAAACCAGACCCGCGCCCAGTGTCAGGCTATTGGAAACACCCCAGCGTTGCGCCACGCCACCCCGAAAGTCACGGAAATCGCCAAAGAGACTTGCTTGACTCTGCCTGTCATACCCTCGATCGACCCCACCGGAAAGAATCAAAGCAGAAGCCCCAGCCGGAAGCTGACCGGGCAAGTTGGCAAACGTGGCATCGCGAATTTCTGGTTGGGCGGTCAATTGCCCTTTGGGATACAAGAAAACCTGGTAGTAGCCACCCAGGGCTGGGGTTTCCAATTTGACATTTTCAAACCGATACACACCCGAAGAATCAACCAGCGTTTCGGCAATGATGCGATCGCTAAAGCCCTTCACTAACCGGACTAATGTTCCTGGTTCTGCTCGTCCAGACACCGTTCGTCCTACCTGTGCTGCTTGCAGCCGTTGACGCGGATCGCTTTCGCCATAAAATTGCGGTGGTGGTGTGTAGCCCTGCCGCTGGATAATCGTAAAGCCCACATAGTCGTTGGCGCTGAGGCTCCGCCAAAAGGGTGCCTGGGTGCCCACAAAATAGTCAGTGGTATCGGTTTGACGCTGAAACAGCGCATCGGTGATCCGCCAACTGCTGGGGTCTAAGAGTTTCGTTTGGTCTGCTCGCAAAAACCAACTGCCGCCAAAGACGCTGCCCACGGCGGTTAAATTGCCCTGAGACGCAGTTGTAGACCCTGCGCCATTGACGCTAACCCGTTGTTCGATCGCCGTGAGTCCTACGCTGGGTGGTGCAATCCGAGGTAGCCCCTCAAGCAGTACTGGCGCATCGTCTATGGGTTGCCCTTGCTTTGGTGCGGTGAGCCAGGGCGCATCAAACTGAAGCGCATACTCATTCAGGTTAAATTCCACCTGCACACTCAGCAGTGATCGCACCTCTGCCACCGAAAATACAAGCCCTAATTGGGGATCCGTGTGGAGTTTGGCAGGATCAATGCGAACAGCAATACCAGGCGATCGCAGTTCTATTTGATTGTCAGGCAACACCTTCGTGCTCAACTTCAGCGCTTGCACTACAGCATCGTAGGGCAGCAACCATTTGTCCAAAGCAATTGCCTGCGATCCATTTTCCCGTCCCCGCACCGACACCCCAGCATTGACATTGCGCCTGCCAATATTGATGCCCACCGGAAATACTGTAAAGCCTTCTGGCACCTGAGCTATCGGAGATAGCCCCAGCGGTGCTTGCACTTCGGTATGGCTGGTGGGTGGAGTAGGTGATGTTAGAGCCTTTGCCACAGTGGGCATAGACTTAACCGGACTTGCTTTTTGGGAGCCAGACGACTCTGGAGACTGTGGAATCGTCTCAGGCTGCGGGCTAGGACGGGGTGTAACTGGCGTGTCTATCATTGGAGCATCCGTAACGGGAGCTTTGATGACTTGACGATCTGGAACCAGAAATTCTGTGGTTTGCAAATTAATGGACAACGGTTGTCCCAGCAGCTTTGCGTCTGATTCACCGTTCGGCGGTGTCGCTGCACTCATTGCCTCTGGCGATCGATCGGGTGCTGATGGCTTTAAGCCCATCGGCTTGTCATCAGTGGACTCAGGTGCCGCGGTCACGGCGATCGCTCGTAGAGACTGAGCATGACGCGCGTGATTAGGAGGTAGAGATCGGACGATCGGGGGCGCAGGCGGGGCAATCGCAGGAAACATAGGAGCGACCTGAGTTAAGATCGGCAGGCAAAATTAGCCCCCTCAGTTGTTCCAGGTGGCTCTTAAGCCTTAAGCACGTTAGTTAATCGGTGAATATGGTTGTGGGGTGTAGGGTGTGAGGTGTAGGGTGTGAACTCACAGCCCCGCTCCGTTACCATTCCCTACTTTGCAGGCAGGGTGAAAGCCACCGAAAACGGCACGGTTTGAGCGTTGTCTTCGCCCCAGAGCAACTGTCCAGTTAATTGATAATTGCCAGGGAGCAGGCGCGATTGATCGGTTTTGGCAATGGCTAGGGCTAAATTGCGATCGCCCTGAGCAATGATCGCGGTGGGTGCCAACTCACCATTGCTCACCACGTTGTCTCCTTGCTTCAACGACCAGCGCACCATTGGACGCACAGATGCGTTGCCTGTATTTTTAACCAATAGTTGAATATGTTTTTGATCCGGGTCAAAACTGGCGCGATCGACGGCTAAATTCGGTGCAGCATCGCCTTTACGGACGTAAACAGTCGTACCCACACGAGTAATGATGCCAACTCTGCGCCCAGTTCCATCCGTAGTAGTTTCGTTTAAGGCTTCTGTAAATACCACTGCCCGATATTCGCCATTAGGTAAATTAGGAGCCAGTTGAGCCAACATTCGCACGCGGCGGTTAGTTCTGGGTGGCACAATCAATTCGCGTGGTGAGAACTGCAAATAGGAACCTAAATAGGTGGCATCAGAGGGAGTAACTTGAAAGCCACGATCGCGACTGTAGGTAAATGGTTGTGTATACACTCTCGCCCGCAACGGCGTATCCCCAGAGTTGATGACATTAATCACCGCCTGCGCCTGTCCCCGGTTTGCCTGAGCCTCAATCACTAGAGGCGATGCGCCTAGATTTGCCCAGGCAGCACCATTGAATGCAAAAGTTGCTGGCAACACCCAAAGACCTAGTTGAATGGCTTTAAAGACCAGACGAGAGGCAGGTTTTTGAAGGTGGGGCAACATGGTGAGTAATCCTATGAACGGGGGGTAGAAAGGTGAAGGGGTAGAAAGGTGAAGGGGTAGAGAGGTGAAGGGGTAGAGAGGCGAAAGATTGTTTTTATCCTTCATCTTTTATCCTTTATCCTTTTCCTACCCCTGCTACCCCTCTATCTCATGCTTAGGGAACGACTGTCAGCGTGACAAACAGATCGTAGGTGCCGCTGGGGATTAAACCAACCGTTGTGGTTGTCATATCTACACTCAAATTGGTGACACCGGGAAGGGGCACGGGAAGGGGCACAGCGGGTGCAACGATGGCAACAATGTTGGCACCGGTGCCTGTAACAGCAACGGTTTTCACTGCGGTGGTATGGTTATAGCTGGCGGGTGCAATAGCTTGTTGGGGTGCAGATGCCGCAAGAGTTGCCAGAACGTTATTGCAGGTGAGTGTAGCTTTACCAGCGGTACCACCAGAGGTTGCGAGGCTGCTGAGGGTTGTGCCTGCCACATTCAATCCTAAGGTGCCATTCTGGATGTTGCTAAAGGTGCAGGATGAAGGCACAACAGCGTTAAAGTGAACGTCTGCTGTTTCTGCTTGAGCGGCGGAACTAAAAGCAAAGGTGCCGCCAAGAATCATGGCAGAGAGCAGTAGAATACGACGCATGATGACTTCCTCTAAGTTGATGAAAGGATTGTTTCTTTTGGGCACGTTCGGCGTTGGTGATGTACGCACGAATTGATTTTGAAGCTGAGACCACTTTCAGATGTATTTGCTGAGGCTTGACATCTGAGGACTTAGACTCATAGCAGCGGTAGGAAACACTTCAGCTTGGTGCTGTTCTTTCTAAACTACGCGCTTAATCAGCAGTTGTGAGGGGTAGATTTACGCGATTTGGCGCTTGTACTTTCCCTCTATTTCAGTGATTATTCCTAAAGGCATTTCTGATTGCTCTAAGCGAAACCGTCTTCCTGCGAGGGCTTTGGGATGATGATGTAGCCTTCAGCCAGATTTCCCAATAAAATGTTACGTTCCAACCCCCAATACCACCAGTGCGCGGCGACGTAGGCGCAGATGAGGCTATCGAGCTGATCTTCCAGCGCCTTGAGAGCCGCACCTTTGAGAGGCATTTCTGATGGTAGGACGTTGCTGATATCCAGTGCGGGTTCGAGAGAGGGAAGTCGATCGCACAGATAGTCCCGCAACCGAGCGAGTGCTATCCGTCGTTCTGCCAGTTTGCCCTTTTTGTATTTCAGAATTTGCTCTAGCCCAAAAAGATGCACGATCGCGGGATGGGGAAACACCTCAATTTGATGCCGACCGGATTGTTTAGGTTCAATATCAGGCGCATGGTGAAAGCCTTTTGCTTCCAGGCTGAGACCAAACGCAACAGTACGCGCTGCAAACGGCAAGCCCAAATTGGCAGGATAGGCACCCGCATGATAGCGACCAAAATGCTTGTGGGTGAGGCGATCGCACAGCCGCATCCCGGTCGCATTGGGAATCAGCGTCGGCGCATCGACCGCAATCACACCGGATTCATCGGGTGCAATGCAAGTATCGATCCAGGCAAGAATGTCGGCGGTGTCATCCTCTCGCCGCAAATCCACCAGTTCTAGCCTGCTATCCCACCAATCGAGGCAGCACAATCCGCTTGCTCCCGAACTCCAGCCCAGGTCGATGCCCAAAAATTTCATTTAGCAGTCTGTGCGAAAATAAGTGTAAGTGTGTGCTGCCCAAAAAACTCGTTGTGAGTTTAGCGGAACTGATTCAAGGCTCTTACGAGTATGGGACTGTAGCGATGCTGAGGCAATAAACTAAAATCAAGGCGCTAGGGGCTGTCATCAATTACGACTACACATCACTAACAGCAGGGGTTCCCGCCCCTAGCCTGGTGTGTTTGGACGGGCGCGATGATGCTGATACCGCAAGCTTTTAGAGCTAATTGATGACGCGCCCTAGGGAGTTCAGGTTTAGTGTTGTGAGAATCGAGGAAATCATCTGGTTAGACGCAATTGTAGAGAAGCTAGCTGTAAAACACCGTATTGAGCCTGATGAAGTAGAAGCGGTTTTGAGCAACAAACCCAAATTTCGTTTTGTGGAGAGGGGCGATCGCGAGGGAGAAGACGTATATCTTGCTTGACGTATATCTTGCTTTAGGACGAACGGATGCTGGACGTTACTTAGCAGTGTTGTTTATTTATAAACCCTCTGCTCAAGCTCTCATTTTAAGTGCAAGAGATATGGAAAAGAAGGAGAAGAAGCTATATGTCAGAAAGTAATGCTAAAACGTTACCTCAGTTTAATTCTAATGAAGAACGTGTAGAGTTTTTTGAGACTCACGATATGGGTGAATACGACAGTGCCTTACAAGAGGCATCCTTTGATGTTGACATTAAACGAAAGTATTACCTGGTTTCAGTGGATGGCTCTTTAATGAATCAGCTCTTAGCTCGACTTTAGCCAATCACGCAGCATAGCAGAGTAGGTCAGACCAAAGGTCTAGCAATTCTGAAGGAATTTTTTGAGCTGTAGGGGTTTCAACCGACCATTCAAAAAATCTGGCAGCCCACA
>JAHHHL010000035.1 GCA_019359375.1 Lyngbya sp. HA4199-MV5 | reverse complement strand
TAGCTCACCCAATCTCGCATGGTGTTCTCCTGTTTCGAGCGATACTTGTATGCTCCCAGACTTTCGCTCCTGATTCCCTCACAGCATTGCTTCTACACACTTCTGCCTAATGGATAGAGCCGTGTGTTGGGACGAGCACTATCATACTGATGACGCAAGCTTTCGGAGCTGAATTGATGGCGCGCGCTAAAAACTCACATCGATCTGCTGTGGCTTCCAGAGTTTTTACTGCAACGTTTTGATTGCTTATGTATCTCTACAGCAGCTTTTCTAGCCCATAGACCAGCACTTTGAGCGGCACGACTTTCCGAATTGCTAATAGTACGCCTGGCATGTAACAGGTGCGATCGCTGGTATCGTGGCGCAAGGTGTAGATCTGTCCCAGCGCACCAAAAATCACCTCTTGATGGGCAATCAAGCCAGGTAACCGTACACTGTGGATCCGAATATCTGCTTCTGACAGGCTGCCGCGTGCCCCCGCAAGCTTCTCAGTTTCGTGTACGCTGGGCGGGTTGAACGTTTTACCAAGCTCTGCCAGCATTTGAGCCGTTTGTAGTGCAGTGCCACTGGGCGCGTCTGCTTTCTGGTTGTGGTGTAGCTCAATAATCTCAACGTGATCAAAGTATTGGGATGCCTGAATTGCCGCCTGTTGCAGGAGCACCATGCCGATCGAGAAATTTGGAATAACCAGGCAACCTGTACTGGCTTTATCGGCAAACTCAGCAAGATCCTGAAGTTGTTCCGTACTCAGCCCGGTCGTCCCAACCACAGGGCGAATGCCGTAGGCGATCGCGGAACGAATGTTGTTGTAGACCGAATCGGGATGGGTAAAGTCCACCATGACACCGAGCTGTTTTTCCTGCGCCAGCATCGCCAGCATCGGCTCAAATTCATTGGTGACAGGTACTTCCAGCGCTCCGCAGCCTGCTAATTCTCCAATGTCCTGTCCCTGGTACTCCGGACTGCGATCGACCGCTCCAATGAGCGTCATGTCCTCTGCCTGGGCGATCGCTTTCACGACTTCGCGCCCCATTTTGCCCGCTGCACCGTTGACCAAAACCGGGATGGGCTGCCCTGTCATCGTTTTTCTCGCCTCTATAAGCGGTCTCTAAACCATCTTAGGTATTCTAAACTGGGTCAGGCTTCCTAAACGCAGGGTTATGAAAATACAGGCGCAAGTTTGGCTAACCTTCAGTTTTCCCTACCTAGCCAAGCGTGAGCAAACAGAGCAGCAGTGCTTCTGTCCACTCCACAACAGCACCATACGTATCGCCCGTGTGTCCACCTAACTGAGCGTTGAACCAGGCTCCAGTGAGTAGCGCGATCGCACTTCCACCTCCGATTATCAGTCCAGCCGTGAGCCAAGAGGCGAGACTGAGCCAGCTCAATAGCCCACTTATTGCAAGTAGTAGGCAAAGACTGGGTACTGCATCCCACCGCGATCGCAGCGCCGCTTTGTGGAAAGCACCCTTGCCTTCTAGCTTGAGATAGGGGTACTGGACGATCGCCACGACTTGTCCCCAGCGACCCCAAGCTGGCACCAGCATCAGTACAAACCAGCGCTGTGATGCGATATCCGTGAGAGCTGCCACTTTGAGTAAGAGAATCATCCCTGCTGCCATTGCCCCAAACGCTCCAGTGCGACTGTCTGCCATCACTTGAAGGCGGCGTTGTGGGTCTAGCACCGCCAGCCCATCGGCTGTATCCATTGCGCCGTCTAGATGAAGACCCCCCGTAATGCCAACCCAAAGCACAATGGCGATCGCACTCCGGGTTAACGGGGGCATACCCAGGTGGAACAAGGCGAGGTCAAGGAGTCCTAACAAGCCGCCGATCGCCAGCCCTACCACAGGTGCCCAGCGAGCAATGCCGTGAAAGATCAGCGTCCAATGCTGCGGCAATGGCAGACAGGTGTAGAATGCGATCGCGCCTAGAAACGTCGAAAAGTGCTTCAACATGCTTCCTTCGATCTTAAGTAAAGACTCATTGCTTGAGTAAGGACACAACAGGTTTAGACGACGTTGCTTCTCGCCTCAGTTGCTTGTGGTCTCATAAGCCGTCATACTGTGAGGCTTCCGGCTCCTGTTTGAGCATCGATGCTTTAAGCGTAAAATAAGCTGTTATGAAAGCTTGATATTTCCGTGGTGTGCCTGACGCGATCGCCTGCTGTTTATCGACATAATGAAAAGACTCGCCTGTTTTCATGTCACCCATTCAGGTGATTGTCTGCGTCAATTCAGTAAATTTCATCAGAGGCGTGCTGAAAAACTTAGGATAGAATTGTCTCATACACTACTGAACCGCGTTTCATTGCCCCGCGTTATCCCTGACGAGAGTTGCCTTACAGCCCATGCCTCTCTCAGGTATTCATCCCACACAGGTTTCATCTCACACAGGTTTCATCTCACATAGCCTGCTAGCACCGTTTTTTCGGCTCTCAATGGCTTATTTCCTCTCTGGCTGAGCAGAGCACCTGGCTAGCTTTCGTTGTCGTTAGGCAATTTGGTCTTTACTGCTGCACCGCTTTGACCTGTATTGCTTTGGAATGTTCCATTTTGGGTTACATCGTTCCAAAGTGATTTAGAATCTGTTTTCTCGTTACACATTCGCTATCTGAGCCATCGGCTCACTAGACCAGAGGCGTTCTCTTTATGAGTCATGATCAATTTTCTCGCAGTGAACGATTGCCTGCCCCCTGCATCATTGACACTGGCACAGTAGTTAATAAGCAGGACATGCTACGGCTATTAGCGGATCTGAGCCGCGTTCGCTATGTCCACAGGCAAGATGGCACGGTTGCCAGCGAAGGAGAGGGGCATGTCCTTGAGGTGTTTGCCGATGCTCAACGCTCTACGTTGATTGCGAACCATGCGCTGTACTTGAATGTACACAGTTTTGACTATCTAGAGCTGGGAAAATCGCCTGAGCAAGAACCCTGGTTCGATCTCATTCAAGATGGTCGCCATCTCCGCCTCATTCCGCTTTCTAACCCCATGATTGAGCAGAATCATCATCGTCTGAATGTCGCCGCACTGGAAGCGGTAGTAGCGGAGGTGCTATCGGCAAACTGGGATGTGCAAATTGATGATGAAGAACACTTTTCGTTCTAGTCAGCTCTTTCTAGTCTACGCGAGCCTATGGTTGCTTGGAGACGATGGCGCGATCGACCAATTCAGTTCTTTTGCCCCGACGCGATCAACTAATCCCGAAAAGCTTTGTTGATCAGTTGCTAGTGACTTCTCTTAAGATCGTTTCTGCACTCCTTTTACAGTACCAACTCTTGATTAGTGGTTTTACGTTTACGTGTCAGGCGCAGTGTTGCAATACGAAGGCACGCGCAGGCATCTTTGCAACGCCTCATGGGCTGGTGGAAACCCCGCGTTTTATGCCTGTTGGTACGCTAGCCAATGTGAAGACCGTCACTCCTGACCAGCTACAGGCGACCGGGGCACAGCTTGTATTGGCAAACACCTACCATTTGCACCTCCAGCCGGGTGAACAGATTGTGGAGAAGGCGGGGGGATTGCATCGCTTCATGGCATGGACGGGACCGATTCTGACCGATTCGGGCGGGTTCCAGGTGTTTAGCCTGAGCGAAATGCGGACGATCGCTGAGGAAGGCGTGACCTTTCGATCGCCCCGCGATGGGCAAATGATTCACCTGACCCCTGAACGCTCGATCGCGATTCAAAATACGCTGGGAGCCGATGTGATCATGGCATTTGATGAGTGCCCGCCCTACCCAGCCACTTACGACGATGTGAAGCAGTCTATAGAGCGTACCTTTCGCTGGCTGAAACGCTGTATGGCGGCACATCAACGATCGGATCAGGCGTTGTTTGGCATTGTGCAGGGAGGCGTTTACCCTGATCTTCGCAGTGCTGCCGCCCATCAACTGGCGCAGTTAGATTTGCCGGGATACGCGATCGGCGGAGTAAGCGTTGGCGAACCAGCCGCACTGATTGAGGCGATCGTTCAGGCGACAACTCCCTTGCTGCCACCGGAGAAGCCTCGTTACCTGATGGGTGTTGGTACGTATCGGGAGATGGTGCAGGCGATCGCGGCAGGCGTTGATTTGTTTGACTGCGTGATTCCTACCCGTTTAGCGCGGCATGGAAATGCGCTGGTGCAGGGCGATCGCTGGAATCTCCGCAATGCTAGATTTCGTGAAGACTTTACACCGCTGGATGCAGATTGTCGTTGCTATACATGCCAGACCTTTAGCCGTGCTTATCTCAGTCATTTGCTGCGATCGCAAGAGCTACTTGCCTATACGCTGCTTTCAATTCACAACATTACGGAACTGGTGCAATTCACCCAAGCGATTCGGCGGGCAATTTTCAACGGCAGCTTTACGACAGAATTTGGGCATTGGCTGTCGGCAGGCAACATTTAGGAGCATGATCTAAATTCGATGCATGTCCCCTCCCATGTTAAAATCAGGAGAAATTCTGAAGTTCTTGCTGAAGAGGTCATTCATAACATGGAAGCAGCGTTGCTCTTAGCAAAATTGCCCGAAGCCTATTCTATTTTCGATCCCCTGGTGGATGTTCTGCCCGTGATTCCGGTTTTCTTTTTGCTGCTTGCTTTTGTTTGGCAAGCTGCCGTCGGTTTTAGATAAGGTTGATTTTTGATTATTTGGTTAACCATACAAACGACATCAAACGATTTTGTGAGGCAGGCTTAACGCTTGCCTTTTTTGTTGAATGGCGTTGCCACCCACAATTTGAGGATCGCGGCTTTATTAAAGCGTCATTCTCTGCGTAGGGGCGTGACATGCGGCAGATGATGCTCGGTCAATGACAAAGACTGTTTACCGTATGCCGCGCCCGTACAGGTGAAGGCTGAGGTTGCCGATCTGATTTAATTCACAATCCTAAAGCGTTCAGGGCGTAGGATAGCGTACAGAACATCTACGATAAAGATGGATGCTCTTTTGCGCTGTTCTATGAGCTACTGCCTGAATCCTTACTGTCGCACACCGAAAAATCCTGATACAGCCAGGTTCTGTTCAACGTGTGGCTTTAAGTTATTGTTGGGCGATCGCTATCGGGCGTTGCAGGCGATCGGGCGAGGTGGGTTTGGTCGAACCTTCCTGGCAGTAGACGAATATAAACCATCGCGTCCAACCTGCGTCATTAAGCAATTTTTTCCACAAAACTATAGCGTTCACGACCCGGAGCACGCACGCGATTTGTTTCGGCGCGAAGCCGTACAGCTAGAAGCGCTGGGTGAGCATCCACAGATTCCAGCCTTACTGGCTCATTTTGAGCAGGAGGAGTTCCAGTATCTTGTGCAGGAGTTTATTGATGGCGCGAATCTTTTACAAGAAACCGCGAAACGTGATCCTTTCAGCGAGGAACAGATTTGGTATTTACTGAATGATCTATTGCCTGTGATCACGTTTATTCACAGCCATCATGTGATCCACCGAGACATCAAGCCTCAGAATATTATCCGTCGTGCGACCACGAAGCAATGTGTACTGGTCGATTTTGGTGCGGCTAAAACGCTCAGCGCTTCCGACTCTTCTCAAACGGGTACGAGCATTGGCAGTCCGGCTTTCGCTGCACCAGAGCAAGCGATCGGGCGTGCTGTGTTTGCCAGCGACCTCTATAGCCTGGGTGTTACCTGCATTTATTTGCTCACTCGGATACCGCCAGCGGACTTATACGATACTGAGGAGGGGGGGTGGCAGTGGCAGCAGCACCTCAAGCACCCGATGAGTTTGGCGTTGGGCAAGATTCTGGATAAACTGCTGCAAAGTGCGGTGAAACGGCGCTATCAATCTGCTGCGGATGTTTTGCGCGATTTGAATGCGCCCTCTGTTATGGGAGCGCTCAAGCTTTCGGCAGATGGCTATCAGTTTCAACCATCTATCCGCGTTGATGCCGTGCGACGTGCGCGATCGCACGATCACTCAACCCACTTGCCAGCGGCAGTCGAGACGATGGCTCCTGTCAGCCAACTAGCGCCATCAACGGCAGCCCCTCCCTGGGTTTGTACTCAAACCTTGACGGAGCATTCAAGTTGGGTGCGATCGGTCGTGATTCATCCCAATGGTAAAAGCTTTGCCAGCGGCAGTGGCGATCGCACGATTAAACTTTGGGATCTTGCCACGGGTAAGCTGCGGCACACGATCGCCGCCAATGCAGGTTGGATTCGGGCGATCGCAGTCAGTCCTGATGGTCAAACGCTTGCCAGTTGCAATAACGATCGACGGGTGATGCTGTGGCATTGGGAGACAGGGGAGCGTCTGCAAACCCTTGATGGACACACAGATTGGGCGCGTGCTGTCTGCTTCAGCTCCGATGGGCAACTTCTTGCCAGCGGTAGCCAGGACAAAACAGTGCGGCTCTGGCAGCTTTCTACCGGGACAGTTGCACACGCACTCACAGGACATACGCATTGGGTGATTGCGATCGCCTTTAGCCCCGATGGTCGCACGATCGTGAGCGGTAGCCGGGACAAAACCATCCGGGTATGGAACGGCAAAACGGGTGCGCTTGTTCGGGTGCTGGAAGGACATCAGGATGCGATCAATGCGATCGTCTTTAGCCCGGATGGACGCGTACTTGCCAGCGCCAGTGATGATGGCACAATTCGCTTATGGGACATGCCCACCGGGAAGCTCAAGCAAGTGCTGACTGGGCATGAAGGGGCTGTCAACGCGCTGGCGATCGCGCCTGATGGCAACACTTTGGTGAGCGCCAGTCAGGACACCACGCTTAAGCTCTGGTCTCTTAAAACTGGGGCTTTGATGCATTCTCTAACGGGGCACACAAACTGGGTCTGGTCGGTAGCTGTGAGTGCGGATGTCGCAGCATCAGCCAGCAGTCCACCAAGTACCGTTATCGTCAGCGGCAGTTGGGATGCGACAGTAAAAATTTGGCGACAGACCGACTGAAGTTAGGCTAAGCGTCGCCCCTTCCTTCATGAAACCAGCCTGTATGTTGATCGGCACTCAAATTTGCATTCGCCTTCTGCCTCCTGCCCTCTGCCCTCTGCCTTCTTCTGCCCTCTGCTTTCCAAAGCAAACGCCTTAATCAAGCGGCGATCGCATGGCTTACAGGCTGAATTGTGTAATCCCGTCCCGGTGCCACTTCACTGTAATAGCGCGTTGCGGTTTCGGCGGCGGCTCGCGATCGATAAACCAGTGCATTAGAAGGGCTGAGGGATAAGGTCAGCCAACCTCTCCAAATGCCCACCAGCCAATCCTGCTCATTCACTTGAATGACGTACATTGCTCAACCCTGCGATCGACTTCAGCTCAAAACGTACCATTGGAGGTTGCCTTCGACAGCCCTCAAACCAGGGTACGCCTGCTGCTTAGATACTCTTAATTTTATGATAGAGCAATCGTCAGACTGCTTAGAACCGGATGCAAGCTCTTCTAACCGTTAGGAATGGAAGTTAAATCACTTGATCACCTCAGCTTTTACCTGTACGGGCGCGGCAGGCGGCAGATTACTCTAGGCGAAGGCGAGGACTTCTACCGCGTGCAACGCCCCTACGCAAAGAATGGCACCTTCATAAAGCCACGATCCTTAGAGCGATCGGCTCAACAACCTTCACGTTACCGCGATCGACTGCCAGCGTTTAGCGCTGCTGGCTTGAGAAGTGGCGCAGAACACGAGACATAGTCAACGGGTTACGGATTGACCCGTTCAGCGTAGCCAGCTTTCACCCAACCTTCCCGACCACTATCTTCCAGGCGAATGCGTTGCCATTCGCGATCGGGGCTTTCTTCCAGGACGGTAATACGTGCATTCGCCACTACCCCTCCAATCCGGGCGGCATCTCGGCTGGGACTCTCGCGTAAATTTAAGCCCTGAGCCAGGGTAATACGCGCCTGATAGCCCGTTGTACTGGGTGTTGGAGAAGGCGTTGGGGAAGGCGTTGGACTGGGGCTGGTACTGGGTTTTGGTGAAGACTGGGTTGCAACAGGCTTTGCTGAAGGGGTTGGCTGAGCCGTTGTTTTGGCGGAAGGCGTGTCATTTGGGAATGTTGGTCTGGGTGGGGGCGCTGTGAACTGAGCAATCACATACTGGGCTGCTAGAAAGCATCCACCCACCATCAGGGCGATCGCCAGCAGCACCCCACTCAGAACCTTCACTAAATCTGACCAACTCATGGCGTTTCTTCTACGGCGTTTCTTCTACATCTTGCTGGCAGCATTGTAGCCTCTCTCAATCGGGTTGATGCATCTGCCGCTGAATGCGGGTACTCAAGCTACTGTGCTTGGAGGCAAGGCGTGCTTTTCCAGCAGCAGCCCACTCTTGCAAAAACTGAATTTGCTCTTGGGCTGTCCGTGCAAGCGGTACGGTTTGGCTGGCAGCCTCTAAAATGTCGTCGGTGGTAAAGTCTCGATTTTGGCTAAACCCAAGGTGCATCGCTTCAATCAACGTTTGCTCGATCTCCGCACCCGAAAAATCTGGCGTTTCATACGCCAGCCGCTCCAGATCGTACTGCTTCAGGTTATGGGGACGCAGCCGGGAGAGGTGAACCGAAAAAATTTCCTGGCGTTCTTCCTGGCTGGGCAAGCCTACAAAGAAGATCTCGTCAAACCGTCCCTTGCGTAACATTTCCGCAGGCAGCGATTGAATATTGTTGGCAGTTGCTACGACAAAGACAGGCGATGTCTTTTCGGCAAGCCAGGTGATGAAGGTGCCAAACACGCGACTGGTGGTGCCTGCATCGCCTCGACCATCCACGCCAGCAAACGCCTTGTCGATTTCGTCAATCCACAAAATGCAGGGAGCCAGTGCTTCGGCTAACTGGATCATTTGACGTGTGCGGGATTCCGATTCACCTACCAGACCCGCGAACAAGCGTCCTACGTCTAATCTTAGTAATGGTAGATGCCAGTGATGCGCGATCGCCTTTGCCGTGAGCGATTTACCCGTCCCTTGAATGCCCACCAGCAAGAGACCCCTGGGATGAGGCAACCCGTACTGCCGTGCCCGTTCTGAAAAGGCACCCCCGCGTCGCAGCAACCAGTCCTTGAGATTGTCCAGTCCGCCAATATCCGAAATATTTGCTGTCGTCGGATAAAAGTCCAGAATTTGGGTCTGCCGGATAGTTTGGCGCTTTTCTTCTAACACCAGGTCTACGTCTTCGGGTCGGAGTTCACCGTGCGTGGCGATCGCCCGTGCCAGCACCCGACGGATGCGCTCCATTGACAAGCCCTGGCAGGAGCGCACCAGTTCATCCAGCACACGGGCTTCGAGCGATCGTCCCGTTGCGGCAAGTAAACGCTCAACCTCAACCTTGATTTCGGCAGCAGCAGGCAGGGGAAACTCCAGAATCGTCAGGGCTTCACTCAGCTCATCGGGAATGGTGATTTGCGACGAGAGAATGACGATATTTTTGGGCTGAGCCTTCAGCAACCGTGCGAGATTGAGGAGTTTGCGCGCGATCGCCACATCCTCTAAAAATCGCTGAAAGTCGCGCAAGACAAAGATAGCAGCGGCGGTGGCGGGCAGTTTTTCAACAAACTCTAGCGCCTGAAGTGGATTGCGCTTGCCAAAACCCGCATCGTTTGGATTGCCCTGATAGCCATCCACAAAATCCCATAGATAGACCGCGCGGTTGCCTTGTTTAGCAGTCTGGGCGATCGCAGCTTCTAACCGCTCTTCCTCACGAGTGGGAATATAAATCAGCGGATAACGTGCCCGCAGCAACAATTCAAACTCATCGCTGAAGCTCATGACAGACCCATAAAAATAACCGATTCATTAGCGAAGTCGTCTGCTTCGGAACAATGGCTCGGGAGAACTTAAGGAAACGAGCCTCAGAATGCAAGCGCCAGATGTCACAACGTTCTACTACTTCTGAATTTTGACTCCTGACTCCTGACTCCTCACGTCTACTCGCTTCTCGACCATGCTCTAATTTAGCGCTTTTACTAGCTACGAAGTTGATCTTTAAACGTTTCGAGAGAAGCCCAACGACGATCGATGGCTGGCGAAGGCGACTCAACGGGTGTTAGTTCAATGCCTTTACAGGCTTGATCGCATAATTGCCGCTGGGGAAGTTCTAAACACAGTTGCTCATAGATCCAGGTTGTCGGGTCAAAGGTGCCTTTGGGCGGCAGCGTTTCGATGAGGTCTTCTGTACTAATGTCTCGATCGAGCAGTACCAAATCGACCTGATCGCTGGTTTCGTCCAGCCAGATGAGTTCAGAGGGGGCGATCGACAGACGGTAATTATATTGCTGCAAGCAGCGATGGCAGGTGAGGGTGACAATAGTATCGGCGTGGGCTGAAACATCGAGGTAGCTTCCCCGGTGCGTTACCTTGAGTTGTCCCTGCACAGGCGTTAGCGTTTCCAACCCTGGAATAGGTTCGTTAAAGTTAATGACTTCCGTTTGTTGAGGCGCTTTCGTCAACTGCGGAATATGAATCGGATCCATAGAGTCTGCTCCTCCTCTCAGTGGCGGCGGCCCTCGTATGAGTTACACGTTTTTTACTACCGTCGTGTAACAGCCACCCATGCTTAATGCTGTCAATCACGGCTGCGAACCAGTCCCGGTTGCAAGCCTCGCTAAGCCATCAAGATGATAACGGACGGATGACTAAACGACGATCGGGTTCCTGTCCGCGACTAAAGGTTTCCACGTCTTCGTATTCCTTCAGCATCGTATGCACCTGACGACGCTCAGCAGACGAGAGTGCCTTTAGTTCAAATTCTGCCCCACTATCGCGCACTTCAGCCGCTGCCTGCTCTGCAATGGCTTTGAGTTCGGCATAGCGGCGCAAACGATAGCCAGCTAACTCAACGGTAAATGCCTGCTGCTGGTTGCGCTCCTGGCTCAGATTTAAGATTGCATTAGTCAAATACTGGATTGAATCCAGCACCGAGCCACCCGTACCCGTGATGATCTGGATCTGGTCTGGCAGCAAAGCGGTGTCATCGATCGCGAGCCAGCAGCTTTCTTCGGCAAAGCTTGAGTTCAACGTGGCGGTTACGTTTGCAGGTAAACCAGCCAATTGCAGCAGCGATTCTAACCACTGCTGTCCACGCTGCATTTGATTGTCATCCATACGCTCACCTCAAGCTTCTTGTTCTGGATGCGCTCGATCGGACAACGGCGCAGCCTCTACACTTTCTTCAACGGTTGCGGCGTGCTTGGCTTCCGTAGCCGTTGTCTGAGCTGGTTCAACGTTGTCTTTAACCACCTCAGCCTTAACCTCGATCGCCTTTGGTTCTTTAACTTTTGGCTCTTTAGCTCTTGGCTCTTTGAGCTTTGCCCTGGTTGTCTTCGGCTTCGCTTCTGTCGGTTTCTTGGAAGCCTTGGTATCTGCCTCTTTCTTCGGCTTACCTGGCTCAAAGGGCAGCACAGCGGCTTTACTTTCGGCGGCTTTTTCTTCTGCCTCCACGAGCTTCTGAATTTCTTCTGGCAGTGGCTCTCTCGACAGCACAAAGGTTTGAGCCGTTTGGAAGACGTTGGCGATCGTCATGTACATGAGCACCCCAGCAGGCAGTGGGAACCAGAAGAACATCCCCGAAAACAAGATGGGGGTAATTTTATTAATCGTTTCTTGCTGTGGGTTTGCATTGGCGCTCTTGCCCTGCCCCGACAGCAGTTGGTTGACGTAAAGGCTGAGACCAAAGAAGACGATCATGCCTACGATGTCCCAATGGATCACCCCGTCTGGATCGATCGCGCCGACACGTCCCAACTTGTCAATAAACAGAAAGCCCTTGTCTGCGGCCAGACCGGGAACAATGCTTTTAAGGGTGACATCCCCAAGCTGCAACGCTTCGATCGTGCCGTCATCGTTGACTTTGACCCGTTCTGCTCCATTGGCGACTTCAAAGCGGGGAGCAAGTTTTGTCTCAGGGTACTCTTTCAAAAGCTCCTGGAGCGACTTGCCTTCCACCGTCTGAAAATCAACCCTGGTCTTTTCGCCCACCGCTAGTTTGTTCCCACCGGGGAGGATTGCCGTTACGGGCGCGTGTACTCCATCCGAAACGTAAATATTTTGAGGAGGAGTGGTAAACGCTTGCGGCTGAATTTCCTCGATCTGCTCTTTCGGCAAGATCTGAAGGTTGATTGAATACGGCACGTCTGAGAAAGGCGACCCACGCAGCGTAGCAAACAGAGCAAACAAGATTGGCATCTGGAACAAAAGCGGCAGGCAGCCCGCAAGCGGATTGCCAAACTCTTTCATCACCTTGCCCATTTCTTCTTGCTGCTTGGCAGGGTCATCCTTGTAGCGCTCACGAATCTCTTGCTGCCGCTTTTGCATAACAGGTTGCACAACCTTCATGCGCCGCATACTGCGGATAGAGCCTGCACTCAGAGGGTAGAGCGCAAACCGGATCACCAACGTCAAAGCGACAATAGCGAGTCCATAGCTCGGTACGATCCCGTAGAAAAAATCCAGGATCGGTAGCATTATGTTGTTGGAAATAAACCCAATACCAAAGTCCATGCGCCGAATGTCGCCTCTTGTACGTTGTTCTGTTTGAATCTAGCTGTCTGTTTGAATCTAGTTGAGTCTAGCAGCCTCAATCAAACCCACTTAATCCTGTCCAGCATACCGTTGGGTAATGGACAGCCGACAAGTAGGGGTATTACACCAAACGGAACGCGATCGTTCGCCGGGGTGTCTCTTAGTTTTGACCACCCAAAGCACCACTAGCCGATTGCGCTTTGGAGGACAGCTTTTCGTTAATGTAATTGTAGGTATCCCGGAAGTTGGGCAAGGAGCGCAACTCCAGGCGGCTACCGTCTTTGAGCGTGATCACCATGTCACCCCAAAGCCCCAAACCACGGGGAACCGTTACCACTTTGACAATTTCAGAATAAATAATGTCTGCGCGATCGCGCCCCATCCAACCACCTGTCACTGAAATGCGCCGACTGGTAATGCGATAGCGCAGCCAAAGTGCTCTCACAACAGCACCCACGGTAAGCGGCAAGCAGATAACCGTGAACCCCAACAGCAGGTTCACGATTAAATCCCCCACATGAGGACCGCCTTCATAGTAAATATCTTCGCTAATGCCCATCGCATACCTCAGCCTTTATCAGCAACTGCTCTAATTCTTGCAGAAATTGTCGATAATCGCACTGCGTTGCTTCTGGATGCACAATCACGATCATATCCCACCCCGTTGGAAACCTTGGCAGCAAAACGCGTGCCGCTACCCGAAGCCACCGCTTGATGCGATTACGGACAACAGCACGCTTACTGACCTTCTGGCTAATGGAGATGCCTACCCGTGTTGGCTCTGGCGCAATTGCAACCGTAGCTAACGGGTTTAATTCGTCATCGTGACTGGAGGCTGCGGGTAGGCGCTGTCGTACCACTAACGTCAGATACTGGGACTTTCGTCGCCTGCCTTTACGGTAGACCGCGTTAAAGTCATGTCTGGATCTAAGACGGTTTGTCTTGGAGAGTGCCACGTCGTCTACGTTGAAACGTGCCGAATCTAAGCGACAGCCAGCCGGAAGCGCCCTTTGCTTCTACGTGCCTGAATGACGCGCCGACCCGTTGCAGTACGCATGCGTGCTCGAAAACCAGACGTTCTCTTTCGTTTGCGACTGGTGCCGCCTAAAGTTCGTTTTGTCATTGTTCGCGTCTCCCGCAGTTCCCCTTGAAAAGCTTAAAAAAGCCACAGTCTTTAATCGTACCATTGCAAGAGCAGGCAACGCCATATGTAATGCGAAATCGCGCGGATTGTCGATCGCCAACCTGCCTGCTCACCTGGTCAAAGCGGCGTTTAACCGTTGTCGATCGAAATCACCCAGGTGCCAAGGTAGCGTAGAAGCGGGGTATCTCCAGGTGAGAGTACCTGGCAGTTGAAGTAGTACACGCCCGAGTTGGGATTGCGCACATTCGCAAGCTGAATTTCGACGCTGCTACCTGCTGGCACGGGTTCAGCGGGGAAAATTTCGATAAAGTTATTTTCCTTATTCCAGTTCACTTCCTGGAGCTTCACTGATTTATCTTTGACAATGACTTCCACATCTTTGGGGTCGAATTCGCCTCTAAAGTAATCGGGGTAGGCGATCGAGAACTGAGCCACTGCCAGCTTCATTTTTTTTGCCGGAATTCTCAAGCGATAGCGCTCACCCGCAACGTTCGCTCTGCCACCAAAGTCCAGGCGATAGTTCAAGTTATCTTCACCCTTGACACCACCAAAAATGGTGAGACCAGGCAACCCTTGGGCAACACTCAGCAGCGGTAGCCCTGCGACCAGTACGCCTGCGATCGCTAGCCCAGACAACGCACGTTTAACAGAGATTCTAGGAAACATAGTCGGATTACTCAATGAGCAGAGATTTAGTGAACAGATTGCTAAGCTTCGCGCTACATAGACTCTATCAGGATAGACTCTATCAAGGTTAATGAGTATTATCGCTTATCCCCAGCGCCTTGACTTCCAATGTCTCAGCTCAAGGTGACCTAGACCACGACTGACCGAAGTGGCACTTCAACAGCCATCATGGTTAGCCGAAATGGCTATCTGGTCGAAAGCACCTTGCAATCATTCAGATTCAGACGGTACTTGCTGCTAAAAGTGCCCTGACTAAGTAGAAGTGCCGTGACTAGGGGCTGTCGTCAATTAATACTACACATTGCTTGCAGCAAGGGTTCCAGCCCCTAGCTTGGTGTGTTGGGACGGGCGTGACACTGCTGATATTGCAAAGTTTCGGGACTAATTGATGACACGCCCTAGAAAATGTCTTATTACAGGGCGGTAATGAAGCGTTGTAAAAAGAAACCATTTGATAGAAAAATTTTTATTATGAGTGGCAACTCGATCGATAAGCCAGAATCATAAGACAAGGTAAAGAACTGAATGCGTTTTGAGTAAACAACCTTAGGATACAGGGTCGATGCGATCGCCGTAGAGCGATCGAACGCTCCGGTTCAGCAACCTTAGCGAACGGACATTGGGGTCGCCAACATCTCCGCAGGCTAAATGACTCAAAGTAAACGCTTAAGCCTTCAGGCAAGATTGCGGTGTGCCTCTGAGCGATCCAACACTCTGAGCGATACGAAACAATATCTGCCTAGAAAAATCACTGTCTGAAAAGGAGCATTCATGAAGATTGGTGTTGCGAAGGAAATAGAGATGGGAGAGCGCCGGGTAGCGTTGATCCCAGATACGGTGAGTCGGCTGGTCAAACAGGGGATAGAGGTTTGGATAGAAGCAGGTGCAGGCGAAAAGGCGTTTTTTCCTGACGCTGCCTATGCAGCCGCTGGAGCCACGATCGTGTCAGATACAGCACAGCTATGGGGTGAAGCAGACATCTTGCTCAAGGTCAGCCCACCACGCGAACGGGAAAATGGGCAGCACGAAACCGACTTGCTGCACGAAGGCGCAACGCTGATTAGCTTTCTCGATCCACTCGGTAGCCCAGCGTTAATTAAACGGCTCGCCGATCGCAAGGTGACTGCCCTGAGTATTGAATTGATCCCACGCACCAGTCGGGCACAGAGCATGGATGCACTGTCGTCTCAAGCGGGTGTGGCGGGCTATAAAGCAACTTTGATTGCAGCAGCAGCCTTACCCAAATTCTTCCCGATGCTGACGACGGCAGCGGGCACGATTCCTCCGGCAAAGGTATTTGTGATTGGCGCAGGGGTGGCTGGGCTACAGGCGATCGCCACAGCGCGTCGTCTCGGTGCGGTGGTCGAAGCCTTTGACATTCGCCCTGCGGTGAAAGAAGAAGTACAAAGCTTGGGCGCTAAGTTTGTTGAGGTGAAACTGGAAGAAGAGACGGTAGCAGCGGGTGGCTATGCCAAAGAAGTTTCAGAGGTTGCCAAACAAAAGACCCAGGCAGCGATCGCGGAACACGTCAAGCTTTCAGATATTGTGATCACCACGGCGCAAGTACCCGGTCGTAAGGCACCCCAACTCGTCACAGCAGACATGCTTGCCCAGATGAAGCCCGGTTCTGTCGTGGTTGATATGGCGGCTGAGCAAGGCGGCAACTGTGAAGGCTCGGAAGCGGGTAAAGATGTGGTTCGCAATGGCGTGACGATTATTGGTCCTACCAACTTGCCGTCTACGATGCCAGTCCACGCCAGCCAGATGTACGCCAAAAATCTTTTAACGCTGGTGCAATATCTGATTAAAGACGGTGCGCTGGCTCTGAATTTTGAGGATGACATTATCAGCAGTACCTGTGTGGCTCATGCTGGCGAAGTGCGAAATCAGCGCGTGCGGGATCTGTTGAACGAACCTGTGGCAGTGAAGTAGAAGTTGTTGGTTGTTGGTTGTTAGTTGTTAGAGGTTCTTTGTTAACAACTAAAGAGCGGTGACTGAAGACACCTAAACCGTTTGCGTTTTTAAAAAACTCTTACTAACAACCAACAACTAAAAACTAAAAACTATATTGGAGTTTTAGCAATGGCAGAAGGATTAATTGCCGGACTGGTTGTGTTCGTGCTGGCATCATTTATTGGCTTTGAAGTGATTAATAAGATTCCGCCGACGCTTCATACGCCGTTGATGTCGGGATCGAATGCGATTTCGGGGATCGCGATCGTCGGTGCGCTCCTGGTAGCAGGCGATCGCAATTGGAGCCTCACCGTTATTCTTGGGTTGATTGCGGTAGTGTTGGCAACGATCAACGTGGTGGGTGGTTTTTTAGTCACCGATCGCATGCTGCAAATGTTTAAGAAAAAAGAGGTGAAAGCGTGATGGATTCTTTGTGGACATTTTTGCCGACGGGTATACAACTTAGCTATCTCACCGCCTCCGCCCTCTTTATTATTGGCTTAAAGCAACTGGGTTCGCCTGCCACAGCGCGAAAAGGCAATTTGCTGGCGGCGATCGGCATGTTGATTGCGATCGTAGCGACGCTGCTCGATCGAGCCGTGCTGAACTACGAAATGGTGCTGCTGGGCATTGCGATCGGGTCGGCGATCGGGGCGATTATGGCACAACGGGTCGAAATGACCGCCATGCCGCAGATGGTGGGTTTGCTGAACGGTTTTGGTGGTGCGGCTTCGGCACTCGTCGCTGTGGGGGAATTCTGGAAAGTAATTCACGGTACTGCTGCCATTCCAGTCGATGAAACGATCACTATCATTCTCAGTGTATTGATTGGTGGCATTACGTTCACTGGAAGTTTGCTGGCGTTTGTGAAACTGCAAGGGCTGATTACGGGCGCGCCCATTACCTTTCCGTTTCAGCAACCGTTTAACATCACTCTGCTAGCGGGCTTTCTGGCAGGCAGCGTCTATTTGGTTGTCAATCCTCAAGATGCAACGGTCTTTTTGGCGCTGGTCGGCGTTTCGCTGGTGTTGGGTGTGCTATTTGTGCTGCCGATCGGCGGTGCGGATACCCCTGTCGTCATCTCGCTCCTGAACTCTTTTTCGGGACTGGCAGCGAGTGCAGCGGGTTTTGTGCTGATGAACAATATGCTGATTATTTCGGGTGCATTGGTTGGCGCATCGGGCATCATTCTGACCGAGATTATGTGTAAGGCGATGAACCGATCGATCACGAACGTACTGTTCAGTGCGTTTGGTTCAGGCAAAAAAGTAACAGGCGGCGCAACTGGCAGCACTCAGGATAAGGTGCTGAAAACCATCGATTCCGAAGAAGGCGCAATGATGCTGGGCTATGCCAAATCGGTCGTGATTGTGCCCGGTTATGGGATGGCGGTCGCTCAAGCGCAACACGCGGTACGTGAACTGGCTGACCAGCTAGAGCGGTTGGGTGTGGATGTAAAATACGCCATTCATCCAGTTGCGGGTCGGATGCCGGGACACATGAACGTGCTGCTGGCAGAGGCAAATGTGCCCTACCCTCAGCTTTACGACATGGATGATATCAATCCAGAGTTCGATCGCACGGATGTAGCACTGGTCATTGGCGCGAACGATGTGGTTAATCCAGCAGCTCGGAGCGATGCGGGTAGCCCCATTTACGGGATGCCGATCCTTGAAGTCGATCGCGCCCATCACACGATCGTCATCAAGCGCGGTATGAGCAACGGGTTTGCTGGCGTGGAGAACGAACTGTTCTACAAAGACAAAACCATGATGCTGTTTGGCAGCGCGAAAGATATGGTGGCGCAACTGGTGTCATCAGTGAAGGAACTTTAGCGGCGATCGTCCGTCAGTTAAACCATTCATAGGGGTGTGAGGAACGTTGACCAACTGTCCCGCACCCCTTGTTTGTGTATGAAAAGGGTGTGGGGTGTAGGGTGTAGGGTGAGAGCCATACATTTTCAGAGCAATCATGAGGACGCTTTTGGCATGAGACGACGGAACCCATTCGCGGCGCTTTCCCTACTTTCAACCTTAACGATTCTCAGCCTGGGTACCGTGCAGCCAGCGCAGACTGAAGGTGCTACTGTGAGGGAACAGACGCTTGCTGAGCAACCCGTTGCCAAACCAGCCGTGATGAACTGTCCCCCAACCAATACAGCCGCTACGGCAAAGAAGCCTGGTGGCTGCGTTGAGGTTGTGACAGAACGCCGATCGCTCACCGTTATTGGACTGGGACAGGTGATGGCACCCGCTGATGTCGCCCTGCTGGAGTTTTTGTTTGGTCGTCGAGACGCTGCAACCGCATCCGATCGCGCGACAACGGGTGTATCGATTGAAGCTGCCAGAAAAGCCACCGAAACCGCTCTACAGCCAGTCGTAAAAGCCCTGACAGAGCTTGGTATTCCCTCCCGCAACATCACGTTGCAAACCAGTTCGCTTCAAAGCCCCAGGCTGTTAGTGAAGGTAGAAAAACCAACGCAGGAGGGACTCCAAAAGACGGTGCTAACGGTTGATCAGGCGCTTCAGTCTAATCAATCGTTCTTTCTGCAAAGTACTGGTGCGGGGTATGCGGTCAACAATTGCCAGGTTGTGCAGCGATCGGCGCGTCGTCTTGCCCTAAGCGATGCTCAGGAGCAGTTAACCTCTCTGGCTCAAGATGTGAACGTTCAGATGGGTGAGTTGCTGTCGGTGACGGTACAGCCGCTGGAAGGATCGCCAAACTCGATCGGCTGTGGCTCTAAAGTGGGAGTGCCGAATATGGGTGTGCCGATCGCGATCGACGATGCAACGCCTCCTTACGATCCATCAAAGCAGCCAGAAGTGCAGGTCAGAAGTAAGGTCAGCGTCACGCGTGCGATCAAGCCCTAGCTTGCGTAAAGCCTTTCGGCATACCAGAAAAAGTCAATCAGGCTTATACCAATTCTCTAAATTCTATTTACAAAGTAGGGGCATACGGCCGTATGCCCCTACAGACAATTATCTGTAGTGCAATCTTTTGGAACTGGTATTAGACCTCCGAGGTTTTGGTCAAGGCGTGAGTCCTATGCCTAGCTCTGCTCAATCAGACTTGAGAATGTGATTGGCAACTTCACGGTGAACCAGGTTTGGTTGGTACCACTTTCAGCATGAAGACTACCGCCCAAATGTGCCACCAGTTTCTGCACTAGCGCCAACCCCAAGCCTGTGCCACCCCGCTTCCACGGATCACTGCCAGGAATACGATAAAACTTCTCAAAAATGAGCGGTAACTCTTGCGCTGGAATTTCTACTCCTGAATTACAGACGCTCAGGAGGATACAGTTTTCTGGCTCAGAAGCAATAGCGTTTGCTGCATGGCGATCGTCTGCACAGGGATGCATCTGGGCCGTAACCGTAATGTTTTCACCAGGGGGCGTATATTTGCAGGCATTATTTAACAGCTCTGCCAGAATCCGTTCCAAACAAGTGGGATCTGAAACTAAGTCGGGAAGCTCGTTGTCTAGGTTAATTTGCAACGTTTGTTGGCAGGCTTGCGTTCGTTCTCGAAACGGGTCAATGATGGTGTTGAGCCAGTTTTTGAGATGAATAGTCGTCAGTTTTAACGATTTGCTACCTGATTCTAGAAGTTGTAAATCAAGTAGATCATCAATCAGATGTGCTTCCCTCGTACATTCGGCTTGCAAGATTTCTAAATAACGGCTTCGCTGAGCTTCAGTAGGAGATAGTTTCAAGAGATGAATTGCCATTTTCATGTTAGAAATTGGCGTGCGCAATTCGTGAGAAACGGTACTCAAAAAGTCATCTTTCAACTGATTGAGTTTTTCCAGCTCTCTCACTTGCAGTTGGGATGCCTGATACAGTTGAGCCTGACGCTCGGCTTGTTGCCGTTCAGCCATTTCAGCTTGCAGTTGGGCTTGCTGGTGAGAAAGCTGCTCAGTTAGTTCCTTCATCTCTGCCAGAGCAATGGTTTGAGCCTGTAGCAAAAACAGAAAATCCACGACGGGATCGTGAATCGCGAAATCTTTCAACTTAAGCCCCAGTGGGCTAAGTCCAGCCGTGTTTGTGAGCCAGGGAGAGCCAAGAAAGAACAGAAGCGCTTGCTCCTTGCAGTACATCATCTGCCCCTTTAGCTGCATGGGGTGGTGCAGTAACTCCAATAGGAACAGCGATCGGGTTTGTTGAAGAATGGCCGCAAACGCAGTCGGAATGAGCGGTCGGTGGATACAAAAGTGCTGGTCAAGCTGACTGCTAATCAAAGGCTGCGGTATGATTCGCTGCAATACTTCACCCGCTTGCAAGATGGTTAGATCTCGACTCATGACAAGGTGAAAGGGAAATGCCTGTGCAAATAGTTCTGGCGACAAGCTAAGGGGAAAATGAGTCATGGTCGATTGGGGTGGATTGATAACGCACCAAAAACTCGTCGTGTTCGGCACCTGCTTGACGGCTTTGAATTTGACTGATATTCACTGGTGTTTGAAACCGTCTTCCCAATCCCTTCACCAATCCAATCACCATCTCAGCTAACCCTTCGCGAGTTGAACGATAGTGCAGATTGAGCGATTCTGGTTCTAACTCAGTACATTGAAACGATGGCGGTTGGAGTTGAGGAAACACGACACCCACATGCGCATGGAGATTATCCAGATTTTGCAAAAAATCTGGCAACGTATCGCCAGCCATTTCTAAGAGTTCACCGTATCCTTCTTGTGCTGTGTATTGTACCCAGTATTCACCGAAAGCTTGCATGATGTCTGTAGTAGGCAAGCCCAGAACCTGGCTGGCAGCTTTCACTAAGCGGTGGGTCATGTCATCTGGGTAGGCTTCCATGCTAATAAAAACATCCACTGGTACAGCGGCGGTTTGTTTGATAACATCCCAGGTTTCGTCCCCAAACTGGCTCCGGATCATGCCCTCGATCGCTTTGTTCACCAATCCATACATAGACCCTCCTAGTTTTCCTTTAAACGGAACTAAGCGTTAAACCTGAGGTGTTTCGCCTAGGGGCTGTCATCAATTAATACTACACATTGCTTACAGAAAGGGTTCCAGCCCCTAGCCTGGTGCGTGGGGACGGGCGTGACACTGCTGATATTGCAAGGTTTCGGAGCTAATTGATGACACGCCCTAGCCTCTCGTACCAGCCGCCGTGGGTAGAAAAACACCTAGCGCACCATCTGGTTTGATGCAGGTCTTGAGCTGGTCGTAGCTAAAAAAGTACCGACCAGATGGCTCCAGCGCTTTGATGACATGGGGAAAGCCAAAGTCGTAAAGAAACGTGACTCCCTGATCGCTAATCGAAAAAGCATTGAGATTTTTGATTTGAAAGCGTTTGTTCGCGAGTTGATCGCGGATATCGGCACCACCCTGATCCCCGCTTGCGATCGCCGCTTTCATTTCGGCTTGCATGGCTTTATCTACCATCACAGCGATCGTGCCAAAAGCTTCCTTCTTAAACACATCCGTTGCTCTGAGGGCTTTGCCCGTTTTTAAGCTTACCAGCCGATGCTTTTCATAGGTACTGGGATAGGCTCCCACACCGCTAATCGTAAACGTGAGATCCAGCAGCGAGTTCTGGTTGTAGTTAACCGTGTAGTCAATTTCGCTCAGCCACCAGCTTTCCAAAAACTCGGTTCGCAACTCGTTGAGTGATTGCCCAATGACGCTTTTGAGGCTGACGGCTGTTTGCACGTTTTGCAATACAGTTTGATCCGTCAGTCCGGCTACCTGCGGATATTTGATAGTGGCTTCTTTGTAATCGGGATAATCTTGTCCCTTTTTGCCACGGGTAAAGGTGACGGTTTTGGGTTCTATGAGGACGCGATCGTTCACGGGTGGTTTGGGAGACAACGCAAGACGATCGATCGTGACTCCTTCTGATGTGATGACAGATGGATTTGGAGAAGAGAGTTCGTAAGCCTTGGAGGGCAAAACGCTATCCAGTAGCACCTGTTCACCAGCAAAGAGCAGCAAAACGAGAAAAGAAAACTTCATAAGAAAGCGCTTTAAGCAACTAGATTAAGGATCGACACAGAGAGCTTCGGAGATCTCCAAGAAAGAATGTACCGTTTGGTAGAGGGCAAGTTTTGCCAGCAGTTTCTCTGTACCCAGTCACTTTAGTGTCAAACCTGCCCCTACGGGTATTTCGTTTGATGAAAATCTCCTAACAACCAGCATCTCTCCCCTACTCCGCTTCCCCGATGAGCGTGAAGGCTGCCCATTCTTTAGGGTTGGGATATTTCTTCAGCGTAGCTAGCATGGCTTGTCGCAGCGCCTGCGCTTTGTCAGGCTTTTTTTGAAAATTCTGGTAAAACTCGGTCATCAGAAACGCGGTGGATGCATCGGGAACTGCCCAGAGAGAAACAACGAGACTGGGAACGCCAGCCGCAATAAACGATCGCGATAGCCCAATCACGCCATCGCCCGTCAACCGTCCTCGACCCGTATCACACGCACTCAACACAACGAGTTCCGCGTTCAATTTCAGATCCAGAATCTCATCGGCAGTGAGCAACCCATTATCACTACCAGAGGGAGCCAGCGCGATCGCCCCGGGAATGCCCAACCCTTTAAAATCATCCAGCAGCCCATGCGTTGCCAGGTGAATGATCCGCTCCTGCGGCATTTGTTGCACGATCGCTGCTTTGGTCGCTCGATCGCCTGTAATCGCCTGTGTGCCAAGAAGCGGCGCGATCGCCATTGCTTCCAGTTCTGCCCCAGGCAAACTTGCTAACTGCTCTGGTGGTTCCCCGTTTTGTAGAGACACGAACGGCATGGTGGGATTGCCGACGACGAGGGAGTGGGGAGTCGGGAGTCGGGAGTCGGGAGCCGTTCCCTGTTTTCTCACCCCTCTCTCCTCACCCCTCTCTCCTCTCCTCTCTCTCTGCTGCTGCGTCAACCCCAACACCTGAATCGATGGTGCCGTCAGAATGGTATGACGCTGGATCAGATATTGACCAGATGGATCTTGCAGGGCGGCAAAGGGCACCAGAAAGAGCGATCGCTGGGGAATGAAGGTGACACGGGCATTGGGATCGGTGGGTAGGGCATCGGCGATCGGCTGAATCAGCAACGTGTACAGTTGCGTAGTGGCACGTCGAGCACGTCGAACTGATGGCGTTTCGGCTACTTGTGATGGGGTTCCAGCCGTGCCGCGTCCACTTACGCCCATGCCTTCTCGGCTGTTGGAGACTAATTCGTCGATCGCAAAATCCGTTCCCAGTGCAGTGAGGTTGACGGTGCGAAAGGTAATGGTGCCGTTGGGGGCAATCACCCAGATGTAGAGCGCTGCTTCGCGGGGACTGATCTTGCCGTTCACCAACCGATCTTCGTAGGTGATGGAATATTGCACCAGGGTTGAGTTTTGGGCTTTGGCGATTTGCTTGATTTGCGCGATCGTCGGAGGGGGGTCATTCGTCAAGGGCGATCGTGCGTTTGGATGAGGATCACTCTCTGCCAGTCGCCGCGCCAGCAGTTGCACAAAAGCGCGTGCCCGTCCCCGTTCGGCAATCTCTAACGCCGCATCAGTCTTCTTTTGAGCGACCAGAACCCGCTGTAACAGGCGGTAGGTTCGCACTTGTTGATCAAACAGCGAAATCTGATTGCGATCGTTGTTGCCCAGGTTTGCCCGCAGCGACTCCCAGGTTTTTAGCCCTGCCTGTAAGGTTGCCTCGGCTTCTGCATACTTTTTCGCCTTGAAGAGCGTGTTGCCTAAATTGTTCAACACCAGTCCTTCGGTGGCGGGATCTTGAATGGCCCGTGAGATCGCCAATGCCTGCCGATGGGTAGCGATCGCCTGATCAAACTGCCCCTGCTCGTCGTATTCCACTCCCAGGTTTGCCAAAATCGTGCTTTCACCCGGTTTGTCGTTCGTCTGACGGGCTAGTACGAGTGCTTGCTGGTGATAGTCGATCGCTTTCGCGTACTGCCCCATCGAGCGATATACGTTGCCCAGGTTTGTGAACGAAATGCCGATACTGTTCGCATCGTTGGTTGCGCGCGCCACAGTCAACCGCTTTTCGTGATACTCGATCGCCTTTGGAAAATTCTGGCTGACGTAGTAAAGATTGCCTAACTTGGTGAGAAATGGCGCTTCCATGGCTGAATTTTGGATGGCTGTAGCGATCGCCAACCCTTTAAACGCATATCCAATCGCTCTAGAGTAGTCGCCCAGGTCAGAGTAAAGACCGCTGAGATTGCCAAGCGCCTGCGCTTCACCCAGGCGATCCTCAATTTCGTGCGAAAGCATCAACCGCTGATCTAAAAAGGCGATCGCCTGACCATAATCACCGAGCGCATAAAAGGTATTGCCCAAATTATTGAGCGCGGCTGACTCGCCCAACCGATCCTGCAAACTTCTGGCGATCGTTAACTGCTGCTGTGAATAGGTAATCGCTTTGGCATAGTCGCTCAGGCTGTAGTACACCACTCCCAGGCTACCCAGGCTATTTGCCTCTAGCTGACGATCAGTGATCTCGCGAGCGATCGCAATGGCTTGTTCGTAGGCGGCGATCGCACCCGGATAATCGCCCCGATTATAGGCAAGTTGAGCCAGGTTGCCGATCGTCTGCCCTTCTCCCTGACGGTCTTTAGTTTCCCGATAGAGCAGTAATGCTTGCTGGTAGTAGGTGGTTGCCTTTGCTGTCTCGCCTAAATTGATGGCAATCACGCCCAGGTTTCCCAGTGCGGCGGCTTCTCCTGCGCGATCGCCATTCTTTCGTGCCAGTTCAAGACTTTGCTGATAGTACGCGATGGCCTGACTGTAGTTCGTCATCACGTAGTAAGCGTTGCCTAAATTCCGCAAAGTTTTGACGATTTTGGGCTGGTCTGCCAACGCTTGATACAGGGTTAATACCTGCTGAAGGGTGGCGATTGCCTCCGTTGGTTGCCCGGTGCGATACTGCTGGGTTCCCTGCTCCAGTAAGCGATCGGCTTGCACCTGGCGGGAGTCTGCTTGAGCAAAGCGTGGGGCGATCGGTGATGCATCAGCCCTAACAGGTAGCACTCCTAATGGGCAGAGTGCCGTCATCATCAGGGCTAGCGTCATTCGGTACATGGCTATTACTCACCTAACCAAGACTTAAACGATTGACAGATTCAACGGTTTGAAAGACAACAATTTGCAGACGATCGCACCCACCTCAAGGCAACCCTGACCCATCATAAACGCCTCGATTGCCCACGCTTCCGTTACCTTTGTGAAAGAACATGCGCCCGCGATCGCTCGACCGATCCTTTAGGGCACTCTGAAGCAAGCCTCATTTGTTAAGCAGTCATGGCTGTTTTGATGACTGCCTTCGCCCCCATGAACCAAGCCTGGATTCAGTTTTTGCCGCCCTCCCTCCGTTCCAAGCTGGACGGACGCTATACGCTACAAAAAATTCTGAGCAATACGGGGTGGCTGTTTGCCGATCGCCTCCTTCGTATGGGGGCTGGGCTGATTGTGGGCGTTTGGGTTGCTCGCTATTTGGGACCCGAACAATTTGGCTTATTTAATTATGTGTTTGCGTTTGTGGCGCTGTGGACTCCGCTGGCAGGGCTGGGCTTAGACGGCATTGTGGTGCGGGATTTGGTGCGGGATCCCGACTGTCAGAATGAGACGCTGGGCACGACTTTTTTTCTCAAGCTGCTGGCTGGGTCATTCACTTTTTTGGCAGCGCTAGGTGTGATCGTCTGCCTGCGTCCGGGCGATCGACTCGACCAGTGGCTGGTGGGCATCGTCGCCGGAAGCATGGTGCTGCAAGCGGTGGATACGATCGACTTCTGGTTTCAGTCGCGAGTGCAGTCAAAGTATGTGGTCTACGCTCGTAACCTGTCGTTTGTGCTGGCGACTTTAATGCGCCTGGTGTTGATTCAACGACACGCACCGCTGATCGCGTTCGCCTGGCCAGGGCTGATAGAAGGCGCGATCGCGTCGATTGGGCTGATGGTGGCTTACCAAACGACAGGTCAACGCCTGCAAGCCTGGAAGGTAAACTTTGCGCGAGCAAAATCCCTTCTTGTCGATAGCTGGGCACTGATTCTCTCCGGTCTTGCCATCATGATCTACATGAAAATTGACCAGTTTATGTTGGGTGAAATGGTGGGCAATCACGCCGTTGGTATCTATGCCGCCGCTACCCGCATTTCAGAAGTCTGGTACTTTATTCCCACGGCGATCGTCGCTTCTGCATCGCCTGCCATTATTGAAGCAAAGGCAATCAATGAAGCGCTTTATTATCAACGGTTACAACAACTCTTTAACCTGATGACAGGCTTAACGTTCGGTATTGCTCTTCCGGTTACTTTTCTCTCTCATCTCTTGATCAATACCTTGTTTGGAGCCAGCTATGCTGAGGCTGGACTCATTCTCTCAATTCACATTTGGGCATCGTTGTTCGTTTTTTGGGGAGTCGCTCAGAGTCCCTGGAATCTAGCTGAAAATTTAACAAAGCTTTCTCTACAGAGAACCGTTATTGGTGCTGTGATCAATGTTCTTTTAAATCTTGTTTTGATTCCTCTTTATGCTGGTACAGGTGCTGCTATTGCAACCCTGATTTCTTATGCGGTTATTGCTCTCCTTCTAAATGCGATCGATCACCGGACACACATTATCTTTTCTCTCCAGCTCAAGGCACTGAATCCGCTTAGCTACCTGAAAGCCTGAAAGAAGGTTCTAAAAAACGTCCATGCACAAAATCTCCCTCTACATTCCCTGCTACAACGTGGAGGACTACATTGCGTCCTGCATTGAAGCCGTGCTGAAGCAAACCTATGCAGTAGATGAGATTCTGCTGATTGATGATGGTTGTCGCGATCGCACCCTTGATCTTGCGGCTCATTATCCGGTGCGAGTCATTCGGCATGAGGTCAACAAAGGGTTAGCAGCCGCACGCAATACGGCATTCCACCATGCTCGCAATGAACTGGTTGCGTCACTGGATGCCGATTGCGTTCCCGATCCACACTGGCTAGAACGACTGGTGCCGCTGTTTGATGATGAAACGGTCGCGATCGCGGGTGGGCGACTGGTGGAAACTGTGCTCGATTCAGTTGCCGATCGCTGGCGTAAGTCCCACATGACCCAGGATTGGGGCGAAGCAGTGGTGAAAAATCCGAGCTTCATGTTTGGCAACAACACCCTCATTCGCAAAGCTGCCCTCAAGCAAATCGGTGGCTACAATGAGCAACTGCGGACGAACGGCGAAGATGCGGATTTGTCAGGTCGTCTCATGGCAGCGGGCTATAACGCCATGTATGAACCAGGCGCGATCGTGAGCCATAAACGCTGTGATACAGTGCCCTCAATTTTGGATAACTACTGGCGCTACTGGCGGTTTGGTTCGCGTGCCGCTTTCGATCGTGTTCAGCTCAAACCCTTTCTCCGTTACCAGTACCAACACTTCAGGCAATTTGTGGATGTTTTCAACCACGACTGGCAGAGACGACACTATGAACTTCTTTGGCTAGACATGCTCTTACCGTTTTATATGCTGTACCGCGATAGCCAAACGGTGCTGCAACACAACTCACGCCCAATACCGTCAAGCCTGGAAGCAACTCCATGACTCTTGCAACTCCAGTGGCGTTTTTTATCTTCAACCGTCCACAACTCACGCAAAGAGTGTTTGATGCGATCCGTCAGGCAAAACCCGCAATGCTGCTTGTGGTTGCAGATGGTGCGCGACGCGATCGCCCTGGTGAAGCAGACCTCTGTGCCCAAACGCGTGCCATCATTCAGCAAGTCGATTGGCAGTGTCAGGTTTTAACCAATTTTTCTGACATTAACCTGGGCTGCAAACGACGAGTTTCTAGCGGGTTAGATTGGGTTTTTGACACGGTGGAAGACGCGATCGTTTTAGAAGATGACTGTTTACCTCACCCTACGTTTTTCCCTTTCTGTGAGGAGCTTTTAGACCACTATCGCCACGATGAGCGCATGATGGCAATTTCGGGCGATAACTTTCAATTTGGGCACCGTCGTACAGACGATAGCTATTACTTTTCACGGTATAACCACTGTTGGGGGTGGGCTTCCTGGCGACGTGCATGGCGTTTCTATGATGTCGAAATGTCTCTCTGGTCAATGGTTAAACAAGGCAATTGGCTACAGGATTTGTTGGAAGATCATCGTGCTGTTAAATACTGGACAGAAATCTTTGATGCTGTCTCAAGTGGTCATATAGACACCTGGGATTATCAATGGACGTTTGCTTGCTGGATCCAAAGTGGCTTAACCCTTTTGCCCAATGTCAATTTAGTGTCTAATATTGGATTTGGCTCAGAGGCAACACACACAATAGGGGCTAATCGACTGAGCAACTTACCTAGTGAAGCGATGCCATTTCCCTTACAGCATCCAGCTTTTGTCATTCGAGATATACAGGCAGATGAACGCACTCATCGACTGGCAGATCAGTCCAATCAACTAACAGCATTTAAGGCAACATTGAAGTCCATAATCAGGACGGTAATACAATGAAACAATGTCCTATTTGCTTCAATCAACAGCGGTTCTCGTTTCAAGCAACCGTGCTTCGGAAGCATCGCGTTGATTACTTCTATTGCGATACTTGTGGGCTGCTACAAACTGAGAAGCCCTATTGGTTAGATGAAGCCTATCAGAGCGCGATCGCAAGCGCCGATACAGGTTTAATTCAACGCAATATCACCCTATCAAAATTACTATCTTGTACGCTTTTCTTTTTGTGCGATCGACAGGGAAAGTACCTCGATCTTGGCGGAGGCTACGGTATCTTAACGCGCCTTTTACGCGATATTGGGTTTGATGCGTACTGGTCTGATCCGTACTGCGAAAATTTATTTGCTCAGGGCTTTGAAGCCACTGAAGCCATGCCACCGTTTAATGCCATTACAGCGTTTGAAGTCTTAGAACATCTTTACGATCCATTAGATTTTTTAAAGTCTTCTCTGGTGAAGACGGGTGCTTCAACTATTATCTTTTCTACTGAATTGTTTCATCAAGCTCCGCCAATGCCCAAAGACTGGCACTATTACGCTTTTAGCTCTGGACAACATATCTCTTTTTATCAAAACAAAACGCTTATATATTTAGCAGAGGCGTTATCTTTAACGTTTTTAACGTGTGAAAATTTCCATATTTTCACTAACCAAAAAATTCACCCTCTTACCTTTCGATTGCTCACCAGCCGTTTGCGGATTTTACTCAATCTCTATGTTAAGAAGAAGATGCGATCGAAAACCTTAAGCGATCATCAAAAGCTCATAAGCTGACATCAACGTATAAATGCGCTCATGAAAGCAACGATCGTCTATGACTGTCAAATTTTTCTGTCTCAGCGCTATGGCGGCATTTCGCGCTATTTTTATGAATTAGCGTCTCACTTTGCACAGTCAGATCAATTCAGCACTACAGTGCTCGCCCCGCTCTACGTCAACCAATACCTCAAAAAGCTTGCCCCCCAGCATCTCGTTGGTTATCCCATCCCTGAAATTGCCAGGACAGTACGACTCCGAGCGACCATCAATCGAGGCATATCAAGCGTAATTTTAAAGAAACTCTGCCCAGATTTGGTCCATGAAACCTACTATTCGCTTGCCAGGATCTCATCTAAAAAAGCGAAGACCGTGATTACCATTCATGACTTGATCCATGAAAAATTTGGACATGCTTTTCCACCCAGCGATTTGACCGCTTTGTATAAAAAAAGGGCGATTCAGCAGGCGGATGCCATTATTTGCGTTTCTGAAAATACGCGCCAAGACTTGCTGGAAAGATTCGACATCAATCCACAAACAGTATTTGTCACTCACTTGGGTTGTTCCATTCAACCAATGCCACAAAAACCTCTGATTCGAGGTGAGTCTCTTCGCCCCTATATTCTTTATGTTGGGCATCGTGGGGAGTACAAAAACTTTTCAAGGCTCCTGGAAGCCTACGCTCACTCAAAGCATCTCAAGCGTGACTTTAGCTTAGTTTGCTTTGGGGGATTGCCCTTTTCTCAAGCGGAAAGAGAGCAGTTTTCTAAACACAAATTACTGCCAGAGCAGGTTCAATACATCAGGGGAGATGATGTTATGCTGAGTGCTTTATACACCCATGCGTCTGCATTTATTTATCCATCACTCTACGAAGGGTTTGGCATTGCTCCGCTTGAGGCAATGTCTTGTAATTGCCCAGTCGTTTGTAGCGATCGTAGTTCCATCCCTGAAGTGGTTGGTGATGCCGCAGCCTTTTTTGATCCTGACTCACCGGAGAGTATTACTGATGCGATTGAGGGCGTTTTGTATGCACCTGAACGCACTCAAGCGCTCATTCAGTTAGGGAAACAGAGAGTCAAGCGTTTTTCCTGGGAAAGCTGTGCTAGGCAGACCGCAGATATTTACACTTCTTTGCTTTAGTTCAACCGTCAAAGCGTCCAAAAAAGGGCATTTAACTCCCAAATGTCTCAACCCCAAAAGCCTCAAGCAACGTCTGTTTTTATCCTCATTCCAGTGCATAACCGTAAGGCGGTCACGTTGTCTTGTTTGGCACGGTTAAAGCAGCAAGGAGACTTAGCCCGTTATGCTGTCGTTGTGATCGATGATGGCTCTACAGATGGGACTGGTGAAGCAATCCACGCACTGTATGACACTGTCGCTGTGTTACAGGGAGATGGAACCTTGTGGTGGACAGGGGCGATCGCTCAGGGGATGGCGTATGCACGCGAGCAAGGGGCAGAACTGATCATCTGGTTGAATGATGACTGCATTCCTCACCCCGATGCACTCGCTCGGCTGGTTGAGTTTTGGCAGCAACACCCACAGACGATCGTCGGAGCAGCTTGCTATGACGCAGAAAGCAACGCACTCCACGCTACTGGCGCGAAGGGGCGCGAACGAAGGGCAGCAAAGCCTGGGGAGACGATCGAGGTGGATGAAATGAGTGGACACTGTGTTGCCACTCCAATTGCGGTTGTAGAGCAAATTGGCTTACCCGATGCGCGTCGCTTTCCTCACTATCATGGCGACAGTATGTATATCTTAAAAGCAACTCGTATGGGCTTTCCAGCGTATATTTTGGGTGCTGCCAGGATTGATCATGACGGAGTGATCAAAGCCCAACTGGAGGATTTTCTGGGTCAACCAGGCTCGCCGCGATCGTGGTTGGAAGATTTCTACACCGTGTTTCTCAACAAAAAATCGTTTTACTTCTTGCCCACTCAGTGCTTTTACTACCTGCAAAAGTACGGTGCGGTTGCAGGCAGCTTGATTTTCTCGGTCAAGATCGGGCAATGGTTCATGCGATTCCTCCAACTGGGTTCACGGCAAACAATCTCCCCCCGATGATGCCATGCAACTGCTTTACACCCTCACAGCCTATCCTCCCTACGTTGGTGGTGCCCAACTCCATCAACACATCCTGGCGCAGCAGTTGCAAGCGCGACATGCCATCCAGGTAGTCAGCCATTGGGATCGCAATCGTACAGATTGGCTCCTGGGCACAACGCTGCGGGCACCTTCAACCAGCAAGGATTACATCACCGATCGCATTCCTGTGCATCGCATTGGGCTATCGGTGTGGGAAAAACTCAGGCTGGCTCCTTATGTGCCGCTGTATTACCCGTTGATGAATGTGGCGCTGCCGCCGATCGCCAACTTGTTAGAAACCCACATCACGACCTACGCTGCCAAAGCAGACGTGGTGCATAACATTCGTATTGGGCGTGAGGGCTTGAGCTATGCTTCGTACCAGGCAGCAAAACGGTACGATCGTCCCTTTGTACTCACACCAGTGCATCATCCCCGTTGGGTGGGTTGGCGCTATCGAGCCTACCTGCGGCTGTATCAGATGGCAGATGCCGTCATTGCCCTGACGCAAGCAGAAAAGCGCATTCTGATGGCATTGGGTGTGCGGGAAGAACGCATTACGGTAACAGGCGTTGGTCCCGTGTTAGCGCCCACGACCGATCCAGCCGCCTTTCTAAAGCAGTATGGGCTGGAGGAGCCGATCGTCCTGTTTCTAGGACAACACTATCCCTACAAGGGCTATCAACAAATGCTGCAAGCCGCTCCCATCGTGTGGCAGAAGGTGCCGGACGCGCAATTTGTTTTCATGGGACCACCCGTTGCTGATTCGGAGAAGGCATTTGCTCAGGTGAGCGATCGCCGCATTCATCGCGTGGGTAATGTTGATCTGCAAACTAAAACCAACGCGCTGGCTGCCTGTACCCTCCTCTGCGTTCCGTCGAGTCAAGAAAGCTTTGGCGGCGTGTATACCGAAGCCTGGAGTTTTGGGAAACCTGTGATTGGCTGCAATATTCCAGCCGTTGCAGAAGTAATTTGCGATGGCGCGGATGGCTTACTCACTGCCCAGGAGCCTGCGCAAATTGCCGATCGTATCCTGCACCTGTTAGCCAACCCAACGCAAGCGATCGCAATGGGAGCCTCTGGAAAGCAAAAGGTGGAATCGCGCTTTACGTGGCATAAGCTTGCTGAACTTGTAGAGCAAGTGTATGAAACGCTGATCTAGCAGAGTCATTAAAAGAAGCACTTGAAACAATGACAACGAGCAAACTGTCTGCCTACAACACCAGCACGATTGAAATTCGTCCTCTTGAAATCCGTGATGAGGCGTTTGCCACAGTCAATCAGCATCATTTTGCTCTGCAAGTTGCCGCTAAAACAAACATTTCTTCTGTAATGGAAGCTGGGATAAATATCCTTCATCTCTTTGTGAAAACCTATGCCTTTCCAGAACGTTTTCGTCGAGGCTTGGCAGATAAAGATTGGTGTGGTCGGTTTGAGCTTTACGTTAATGGGAAACTATTTGGTTCTTACGCTCAAAATGGAGCGGTTCTTCTTGGCAATAGCAAGCACAATATTGCAACGATCGAATTGAATATTGAGCAAGATCCAAATGCATTAAACGTTATGAAGCTTGTCAGTCGATTGCAATCAGTTCCTGGTATGACATCTGCAAATAAAACGCAGGTTCAATACGCTTCTCCACTGATTGCTTTTAGCGATGGTATGACAATTCAAACCTGGAAAAATCCTGTTGGTGTAAATCATGTCTTTGTCGTCGATCAGAATGGATCATGTTGCTTTGCTGGCTATGTTGGCTGGATACACGCTGATGGGCTGCAAAAAGCTCTCGAAAGCATTCGACAGGAATTTTATGAATCTATTTAGCTCGTTCATTATTTTTAACTTTTGATGGCTTCTCTTTTGTCACGATACATCTTGAGAACGCGGGTTGATGCGACCAGTTACGCAGATGCGTGCGATCGCATTCAAGCCTGGGCAACGGCAAAACGCTCGTGCTACGTCGTGGCGGCGAATGTGCATGTGGTGATGACGGGCTATTGGCAGCGATCGTTCCAAAAGGTGATTAATGGAGCCGCCTTGGTGACACCCGATGGAATGCCGTTGGTGATGGGGTTGCGGCTGTTAGGAATCAAACAGCAACAGCGGGTGTATGGACCGGATTTAATGCTGGCATGGTGCGATCGAGCGGCGCAAACGGGGATGCCAATCTATCTGTATGGCGGCACAAAACCGATGCTCGAAACGCTTCAGCAACGGCTTCAAGACCGCTTTTCAGGGCTGGTGATTGCAGGAATTTATGCACCACCATTCCGCCCTCTCACATCGGAAGAAGAGAAAGCCGATTGCGATCGCATTCACGCCTCTGGTGCGGCTGTCGTCTTTGTGGGGTTAGGGTGTCCCAAGCAGGAAGCCTGGATGTCTCGGCAGCAGGGAGTTTTACAAGCAGTCATGATCGGTGTGGGAGCGGCGTTTAGCTTTCACAGTGGCGCAGTGTCGCAGGCACCAGATTGGATGATGGCATGGGGCTTGGAATGGCTGTATCGCTTTGCAATGGAGCCAGGGCGGTTATGGCGACGCTACTTGGTGAATAACCCTGCCTTTCTGATCTTGTTTGGCTGGCAACTATTGAGCGATCGGCTATCAAGAAAGCACGATCGCAGCTTCTAACCTGAATGATTCACCAAGGCAAAAGAATCAGAAAAAGAGCTTGCAACAGAACAGAATCAAGCTTTCTAGAATTTTTAAGTGCCTCATGTTGTGTGGGTGAGCAGGTAATATGGCGCGATTAGCAAAGCGGTGGCGCAATCTCTTAGAAACGATTCCATAGGCTCAACTAAAGACCTGATCGGCTGTTAAGACTTCACCTCGGCTATAGTCTTGTCGTGCCTGTTGAATGTCGGCTAGCAGGATTGGATCGTTCAGTAACTCAATCGTTTCAATCAAGCCTTCAAGTTCCTTCTGGCTCATGAGCACAAAGCTTTTGTTTGCTTGCACGATCGCGACTCCTTCAGGATCTTGACTGGCGCGATCGAGAATTTCGTTGAAGTGGTTCTGCGCGTAATCGCTGGTGACTTGATACATAGAGCGTTAGCGTCAGAGGAAGTGGCTCTATGCTAACAGAGGCAATGGCTTGAGCGATCGTCCCTCACCCCTTCCCAGCCGCTAAACGATAGGCGCGTGGGGTTTGTCCTGTCCAGCGTTTGAAGGCACGATGGAAGGCACTGGGTTCCGAGAAGCCCAGCAAAAACGCCACATCATGAATGGGAGTAGCCGGATTGCTCAAATGACGTTGGGCGAGTGCTTGACGCGTTTCATCCAATAGCTGTTGGTAGGTTGTGCCTTCAGTCTGTAGCTCTCGCTGTAGCTGACGAACGCTGATGGCTAGGCTGTGGGCGATCGCATCAATGGTTGGCAGTTCCCCTTTCAGGTGTTGAGCGATCGCTTGCACAGTCTGTTTCGTGTAGTCATCCCCGCGATTCAATGCCGCAAGCATTCCTTCTGCGTGTTGTTCAAAGACTGAGAGTAAAGTTGCATTTGCCGAGAGTACCGACCATTGCAGGCGATCGACCGCGAAAATAATACGATTGGTGGGCATGGAGAAGTGAAGCCCCGTTTGAAAGATGCGCTGATGTTCTGTGGTATCGACTGGGGGCGCGTGTTGAAACCAGATGGCGTGAGGACGAAGGGGTTTGCCCGTGAGCGCGATCGTGGCGGTCATTAAGGAGGCAAACGTGCTTTCGATAGCGTGTTGGGGGGTTTCCATCAGGTAATTTTTGAGATGCTCCACGATGAGGCAGTCACAAAACACAAAGCCCTCCGTAACCGAGATGTGGATCTGTGCGCCCTGGCTGAATAAGCGGGTATAGCGCGACAGCTTGTTCAGTACCTCCTCAAAGGTTTGGCAGTTGACCAGCACGTAGCCCACTATGCCGAAGGTCGCCAGATTAAACACTTCGCCCAGATGCAAGCCCAGATGATCGTCCCCTGTGAGCCTGACCGCTTCTCGCCAGAGGGCACTTTGCACGGTGCCCGTGATTTGTTGATCAGGCAGTTTAAGGGTGTCTGGCTCCAGCCCTGCAGCGGCACAGAGGCGATCGACCTCAACGCCATACCTGGCGGCGGCAAATTGCACAATGCCACGAGCGATGTAAATGGAGAATGTGGCTTCTTTCATAACAGGGTGAAGAACGGCACGATCGGTCAATTTCTTGGCGGCACCTGTCAAGGGAGTATCGTGCCGAAATCCTATCGTTAAAGGGTCAGCAAACAGCGATGCCTCCAGCAACCGCAACGGCGAAAAGCCAATCTTGCAGGGCATTGCATCCATCCCTTAAAGGAGCTTTTTACCATGAAATCCATTTCTGCTCAAACGTTGTCCAACCCCGCGATAGCCCCTGCATCACCCGAAGTCATTCTGAACCCTGTAACGGGCGATCGCATGACCATTCTGCATTCCTCTGAGACCAGCGGCGGCACTTACGCCAAGTTTCGGTTTGACCTGCCTCCTGGTGCCAGCGGCAGCCCTTTGCACTACCACACGCGCATGAGTGAAACCTTCACCGTGCTGGCTGGCAGCCTGGAGATGGAAGTGGGTCGCAAGGGAAATCGTCGTACCCTACAGGTTGGAGACAGCCTGCATGTACCGCCAGGTATGCATCACAGTTTTCGTAATGCTTCTGGTGAATGGGTGACATTTACCAGCGAGAACCGTCCCTCTGAAGGCTTTGAGCGGTTTATTCGAGGCATGTTTGGCTTGGCGATCGATGGCAAGGTGAACCACGAGGGGATGCCCACCAATCTGCTGCATCTGGCGCTATTGCTGAAGCACGGAGACATTGTGCTGGTGGGAGTGCCGTCCACCGTGCAACGGCTGCTTGTGGGAACCCTGGCGCGGCTGGCTCGATTGTTGAGAACAGAGCGATCGCTTCTCAAGTATTGGAACGTGGGCGATCGGAATGCGGGCGATCAGAGCCGTGCCCAATGAAATCCTTACAGCGCAGCCTGGATGCTGGCTTACTCATCATCACCTTAGTCGTTTGGGGAGGCTTCCATGAATCGTTTACGACTGGTCAGAACCACGGGGCTATTGATCATTTCGCTCGTCGTCTTGTTGAACATTCCCTATACGCTGCTGATCCAAAACTTTGAGTACGATGCGATTCTTCGCAAGCCCGTTGGGTATGTACTCACGCAGTTTCAAGCGGGCGGTGGGGGGTTGATTCTCACCTGGTTTAGCTTTGGGTTAGCTGCCTTGCTGTTCATTCCAGCCAGCGTGCTGTTGCATCAAATTCTAGTGCGAGAAGATACGCCGTACCTGGCGATCGCCACCACAATGGGCGTGCTGTCAGGAGCGGTGCAAGCCGTGGGACTGATGCGCTGGGTCTTTGTCATTCCCGTCCTGGCGAACCTGTACACCGACCCGAAGGCAACCGAGACAACCCGCGAAGCCGTTAGCGTGGTCTATCAAGCGGTGCATCAGTACGGCGGTGTGGCGCTGGGCGAACATCTGGGACAGACGTTGCTTGCTTGCTGGACGCTGGGCATTGGGCTGGCGATGCGTCACTCACGACTGCTTCCTGGATGGCTGATTGGCTTTGGTGTGCTGACGGTGCCGCTCTTACTGGTGGGGCAAAGTGAACTGTTGGCAACGGTAATGCCCGCCCTGCCTGTGTTGAAGACTACGGTAATCGGCTTCGTGTTGTGGGAAATCTGGTTGCTGATGGTGGGAGTGTCACTTCTGCGAGTACCTCCCCAGCGGGTGGTGCCGAAAACCTAGCAACCATGCCGCCATCTGAATCTCTTATATCTGTAGGGACGTTACATGTAACGTCCCTACAGATTTTCTACCCTACAAATCTTCTCCAAACGTCACGACGATCGCCTCTATCCTTTGCTATACCCAGTCTCAATACAAGTCTCACGCAGCGCGATTCTGGGAGCCAAAGCCCGTCGTTTGAAACGCTCTCTCAGTAAGGTTTCTGGCTCAAGCGGCTGGCAGGGCTGGAACGGCTGAAATTGGCGATCGATGATACAATTGAGAGGTACAAGTGATCGCATCTTGATCGGTGCGGCTGCCGTATGCAGGAAAGGACTTTTGTGTCCCCTGTCGCGGTTAACAGCTTGCGTTTTGGAGCTTTTCGCACTATGACCTTTTCCCAGGATACGCCTCAGGATCGGATTGTTCCGACGGATTTGCGGAACGAGATGTCCCGATCCTACCTGGAATACGCGATGAGCGTGATTGTGGGGCGGGCGCTTCCCGATGCCAGAGATGGCTTGAAGCCTGTGCATCGTCGCATTTTGTATGCCATGCACGAACTGGGCTTATCGCCCGATCGCCCCTTCCGTAAATGCGCCCGCGTGGTGGGGGATGTCATCGGTAAATACCATCCTCACGGCGATACGGCTGTTTACGATGCCCTGGTGCGGATGGCGCAAGATTTTTCCATGCGATCGCCCCTCATCAACGGTCACGGGAACTTCGGCTCGGTAGACAACGATCCACCCGCCGCGATGCGGTATACCGAATGTCGCTTGCAGTCCCTCACCACCGATGCCCTGCTGCAAGACATTGAAGCGGAAACTGTAGACTTTGGCGCGAACTATGACGGGTCGCAGCAAGAACCGCTCGTCATGCCCGCCCGCATTCCCCAACTGCTGTTGAATGGCTCATCGGGGATTGCGGTAGGGATGGCGACGAACATTCCACCTCATAACCTGGGTGAATTGATTGATGGGCTGACTGCCTTGATTCAAAATCCTGATCTGACGGATCTGGAGTTGATGCAGTACATTCCCGGTCCCGATTTTCCTACAGGTGCCCAAATTCTCGGCAGAACAGGGATTCGGGAAGCATACACCACCGGGCGCGGCTCCATCATCATGCGGGGTGTGGCGCAAATTGAAACGATCGAGCATCGCGGTCGCCCCGATCGAGAAGCCATCATCATTACCGAACTGCCCTATCAGACCAACAAAGCCGCGCTCATTGAAAAAATCGCGGAGATGGTGAATGAGCAGCGCTTAGAAGGCATTTCGGATATTCGGGACGAGAGCGATCGGGATGGCATGCGCGTGGTGATCGAACTCAAGCGCGATGCCTATCCCCGCGTCGTCTTGAACAACCTCTACAAGCAAACGCCGCTCCAAGCAAACTTTGGTGCCAACATGCTGGCGCTGGTGAACCGCGAACCCCAGTTGTTGACGCTCAAGCACTTCCTGGAAGTGTTCCTGGATTTTCGTGTGGATGCGATCACGCGCCGGACTCGCTACTACCTGCGGAAGGCTGAAGAGCGCGATCACCTCTTACAGGGCTTGCTGATTGCGCTGGGCAATCTGGATGCCATCATCAACCTGATTCGCCATGCGGCGGACGCACCCACTGCTAAGCAAGAACTGATCGACTCCTACGGACTATCGGAACCGCAGGCAGATGCCATTCTGCAAATGCAACTCCGTCGCCTGACCGCCCTGGAAGCCGAGAAGATTCAGCGCGAACACGAAGATCTGCAAGTGCAAATCACCGACTTGCGCGACATTTTGGCGCGACGGGAACGTATCCTTGACATCATCGTGACTGAAATCACGGAAATTCGTGCCAAGCACGCCACTCCTCGCCGCACCATCATCGAGCAATCAGAAGACGAATTGGGCGACATTGACCTGATTGCCAACGAAAAAGCCGTCATTCTGCTGACCGAACAGGGCTATTTAAAGCGGATGCCCGTCAACACCTTTGAAGCTCAAAGCCGTGCCACGCGGGGCAAAGCAGGTGCCCGGATGAAAGAAGATGATGGGGTCGAGCATTTTCTGACCTGCTGTGATCACGACAGCGTTCTCTTTTTTAGCGATCGTGGAGTCGTCTATGCCCTCAAGGCGTACCAGATTCCCGTTGGCTCACGCACATCACGCGGTACGCCGATCGTGCAAATGCTGCCCATCCCCCGCGAGGAAAAAATTACGGCATTCATCCCCGTCACAGCGTTCAGCGAAGACGAGTACCTGGTGATGCTGACCCGCAATGGCTACATCAAAAAAACGGCGCTGACGGCGTTTAGCAACATTCGCGCCAATGGCTTGATTGCGATTTCTCTGGAGGAGGGAGACGAACTGCGCTGGGTGCGCCGTGCGCGGGTAGATGACAGCATCATTATCGGCTCCAGTTTGGGACGATCGATTCACTTCCGCGCCAGCCATGAGCAACTCCGTCCTTTGGGTCGTGCGACGCGAGGGGTGCGATCGATGTCTCTGCGGGAGGGCGATCGACTTGTTGGCATGGACATTCTGCCCAGTCAGATCGTGGCAGATCTGGCGCAAGTCTTGGAATCGGACGTAGAACCAGAAGCTGAAGAACTGACCAGTGAACTCAATGGTGAATTGTTGGACACCGACAATGGGGATGGTGAGCAGCCATCAGCTACCAGCAGTCAGTTGGGTCCGTGGATTCTCGTCGTCACAATGGGCGGCTATGGCAAGCGCGTGCCCGTCTCCCAGTTCCGCCTGCAAAATCGTGCCGGAATGGGGCTAGTTGCTACCAAGTTTCGCAAGAAGGGCGATCGGCTGGCGGCTCTCCATATCGTCAACGAAGGCGCTGAACTGATGATGGTGACCAACCGGGGCATTATTATTCGCCAATCGGTGGATGCCATCTCGTCCCAATCGCGATCAGCTACGGGAGTACGCGTGCAGCGGTTGGATGACGACGACGCGATCGCCGCTGTTGCACTCGTTCCCGCTTCTACAGGCGAAGAGACTGGCAGTGAAGAGGCTGGCAGCGAAGAAACTGGCATCAGTGAAGAAGCCCTGATTCTTCCCGTTGATGCCAGCGATGCGGTGCCTTTGCTCGATGTGGATGCGAGTGAACACATCGATTTGATTGAAGACGTTGATGAGATTGAAGACTAGCGGGGCTGTTGGGGAAAGCATAGCGTTGCTTAGGCGCTGAGTGACGCTACGCGTTGCCCTTAGGAATGAGAATTAAATAAGATCGACTTTGGTAGGATGTGTTAGGCGCTAGGGCGTGTCATCAATCAGCTCCGAAACCTTGCAGCATCAGCAGTGTCACGCCCGTCCCAACACATCAGGCTAGGGGCTGGAACCCTTGCTGCAAGTCATGTGTAGTCGTAATTGATGACAGCCCCTAGCCATAACACATCAAAGCTTGGAGTCGATGCGTTACGCTACGCTAACGGCATCCTACTCAGAATTACAAGTTATTTAATTCACGATCCTTAGCACTCATTCGGGATAGTCATTTCCTGTTTTTCAGTTAGCACCATTGCGATCCCTTTTTCGTAATAAGCGGCTTCGTTGATAAAGACCGGAAAGACGATGTTCTCGCCTTCATACGGCAGTGTTTCACCGCTGAACGTAAGAAACATCGGTGCGCCGGGATGGAGCGGTTCATAATCCCGATGCTGAAGCTGTGGATGGATCATGGCGTGCAGTTCGCCTGCATCATTACGCGGGTAATCTACAGATGCGATCGCCTGATAAACCTTCAAGGTCTCTGGTGCAGGTGGCGGTTGTCCCTGATTGCTCGCGTCAATGTAATCCAAAATGGCATGAATCAACTGCTCGGTTTGTTGAAAGTAGTGTGCATCCAAAACCCCTTGCGCGATCGCGCCTACCTCAAGCGTGAAGCCCAGGGGAGTGAGCGATCGCAGCAGTGGCGTATCCTGATCGCACTGCACCCCGCAGCAGACACGTACCGCAGGATAAAGAGCGCTCAAATAAGCAGCCAGACGCAAATTGAAGGGGTGCCTACTGGAGGGTAAAAGAGACAACCCCATATTCGATGTGGTGCTGTGGAGATCGAGAATGACATCCACCTGGGGCTGTTCTCTCGGTCCTAACTGTGCCACGATAGCCTTTGCACGCCTGTCTTCATAGGTGGTCAACGCGGGATTGGCTAAGTCTGCCTGAGCAAAACACCGATTTAAATCACGATCGATATAGCGCCGATTGCTTGCCGCCGCTTCAGGATTGGCTAAAAGGACGATCGTCTCAAAGCTCGATCGCCGCAGCAGGGCTGGAAACTGCTCAAACTTCTTAATGAGGTAAACCCCAGTCAGCTCATTCCCATGTGTACCTCCCACCACGGCAACGCGTCGAATCATGGTTGCCTCCATGCATGTTGCTTCCTTGGAGTGGCTTTCTGGATCATGGTTTTTAGCATTCTGCAAGTGTGACACTCACATTAATACTCATTGAAACCATTATGCAAAGCCGAACATACCTTTATGCATGACAATGGCGATCGCTACACTTCCGTAACCGCAGTTACCTCCTGGTCAAAAATTGCAGCCTTTTTCTCAAACAACGCTTTGCGTAGAGTGACGTTACCGAATCTTTGCCTCAAATGATCGACAAAAGGCTTGCACACCTGTTTTCACCACAAAAATCGCAACAGGTGTGGCTAGCTTAAGGGGCAGCATTGTGTGTTCAGTCAGGGTCAGTAGTAAATTACCCGTCAAACCGTCCTCCAGGCTCTCTTTCAGGTCAGCACGACAAAGAATGTGCCGCCACTGCTTAGCGACCCCTTCAATCCAGCGATCGTTTGTGTCGGGTTCTTGCCCTACTTGAATCGCCAGCGCGATCGCGGCATCTTCCAGATCGCCTTCACAGTCCTCAATTTCGTTGAGAGCGGTTAGCGCATCGGGGTAATCTGCCAGATCAACTCGGAATTGCGCGATCTCTTCGGGTGTCACAGTAATGGGCATAGGTCGGCAGGCAGTACGGCTTGCGCGATCGTAGCACTTCGCAGCCGTGCCGTTTCACCTTGTAGACAATCGCACGATCGTTACAGCAGACAATCGTTACAGTCCAACAAGTTCGCGTGACTCTAAGCCCGTTAGCTTTTGAGCGATCGTCAACCGGGTTTCGAGCTTGGCAACGCTGAACTCATTGCGGAGATGCTCTAACCGTGCCAAGGCGTTTGCCTTCTCGGTAGAAAGACGGTTCAGCGCATCCAGGGCACGTTGGTACTCCTGATTCACTTGCAGTACTTCAAAACGGCGTGCCTTCCGCTGATTGTCGTTCTTAAGCCCGGTTTCAAAGGCGACGACCATTTCAGCATTGCCTTCGAGTCGAGCAAGGTGCTGGCGGACTTCGCCAATCTGGTATTCAAATTCGTTGACGGCTTGAGCCGCTTGCGCGATCGCGCTGGGATATTGACTGAGACCAAGTTTCATGGATTAATCCTCAAATTTTAAGTGCTGTGTTCTACCGTCATCAGTCCCGCTCATGACTGCATTTCATGAGAGTTGTATGCATTGCCCAGGCAAACCGCTTAAACGACAAACCGTTGGCTCTCAGGCAACCAATTCTGCACGCTGAGGCAGTTGAGGACGAGAAGATACGACTGGAGCCGCGGTCTGCTTCACTTGCTCGTTGGCGACTTTTTCTAATACTTTGACTTCGATGCTGACGGCAATCAGGTAAGAGCCAGGATCTTCCCCGACTTCCTGAGCAATGAGATCAGCTAGAGCGGGATGATCTGCCGTGATGGGGTCGCGCAGGGTGCGGCGATCCCAATCGTATTTGGCGTTTGGATCAAGGTTGAGAATGTAGTGTTTCGTCATGGGGCGTGAGCTTTAATAGTATATATGTACTATTCTAATCGGTTTATCCCCAGGTTGCAAGTGCCCTTTAAGCCGCGATCGCACTCCTTTCATCACTCGACGGAGCGGGCGTTTGAGCACCAGACAGAACTCGCCGTTCGCCCTGCCGTTCCCAGTACGCTAACGTCCGTGCCAGGTCACTGTGTCCGCGTAACCGAATTTCGTAAGCTTGCGGCATGATCCGGCTGCGACGAATTTGAAAGCTGGCACCCATACGGGCAAGCGTTTGTGCGAACGTCTGCGCTTGCTTGAGGTGATCAAAGCCAAAGTAACAAAGGGTCATTGATGCGGCTCGAAAGGGCGATCGCACAACCAAAACCCTGGGCGCTAAATATTGCCCCACTCGCCCCTGCTGCAACGAAAAGAAACGACCAATTTGCATGAGAGACACCCAACGCATCTATCACGATCGTACTGAGAAAATGAGGCTTTTGGGGAAGCGATCGTGGAGGGGAACCGTCCTTTAAAGTGACTTCTCTGTAGACATTTGAGCCTCGTAGTACGGCTTTCCGCATAGGAGCTGTTTCGACGATCGCGTCCTCCCCTGATTAGCATTTTTAACCAAAAAGAGGTGGGAAGTCCTTCATCTTCCTCACCTCTTTGTTAGCAATGTCGCATCACATACTGTTCTGTGCTTGCGTGGGTTAGCCTCGAATCACGCCACGAGCGACGAGCGCACCAACGGTTTCTAGCTTGAAGCCCCACCCTTGCGGCAAGTTGTCGTCACCATCGTTTTGACCCAGATCGACGTAGATGCGAGGTGGTACAAAATATTCGCGATCGCCTGCACCGACCAGTAGTTCATCGGCTTTTTGCATCATGGTATCCATCGCGGCATCAAACTCGGTAGCTGAGCTGTAGGACTTGTCAAGTTGCTCGCTGACTTGCTCAACAAACTGTTTGACACCAGCCACTTTTGGGTTGCTTGATGGCAGACCTTGCAGCCCCAACTGTTGGAGGAGGGCAGGCTCCATAAACTTAAAGAGTCTTGCCTGGGCATCGATCAGCTTTTCATCCCCAAACTTATGGCGAGGTAGCAGGGTGTGGTAGGCACGACGGATCACTTGCGAAATCTTGAACGGTGGAAAGGGTAGGCTATTGGGCGCGATCGTCTGCCCATTTCGCGCCATCAGCTCATCCAGTGGTGGCAGATCCTCTGGTACAGGAGGCATGGGGATGTTGAAGGCTTTGAATTCCGGGTTCCCAGTTTTTGTGCTGAGGAGGTTTGCCTTTTTATTATTTTGCATTTCTTGCAGACCCAGAACTTGCTTTGCCTTAAAGCTATCGCCATCTAGCAAGCTGGTAATGGTCTTCAAGTTGAAAGGATAAACGGGCGTATTCAAGCCGATAAACATGAACTCGGCACAATAAGTCTGATTGGCGGGGTCGCTAAAAAAGGTGAGTGCTCGTGGATCGCCAACTGTCGCAAGTAGACCGTGTTTCAAAAACTCCTTGAGGGCTGCACGATCGGACACTCGCGTGGGGTCGCCGCCGTTATAGTCTTTCGGAAACTGGGCAAAGGGATTGAGCAGTGCAAACCAGTTAATGATGGAGTTGGTGTAGCCGCGTGCTTGTTCGGGTGTGACAAAGGATGGAAAGACAAGACGTTGTGCGACTGCCACATACCCGTCTTTGCCATACATGCCCCGATGGTAGTCATTTGGTTCGTTGAAGGTGCCGAAGGAGTCGATCAGCTTTCCAGTTGCGTCCAACCGTTGAGCAGGGGCGATCGCGCCAGCATGATGACCTTCATTTTTCATAAAGGCTTCTTGAAAGAGTTCCTTACTCATCGGTTGGCGTGTATCGATCGGGATGCCGTAGCGCTCTTTGTGCCACTGATAGGTACAAATGAGTAACCCATCTCTGGCAAGAAATTTGGCAATGTCGGCGTGACCAGAGACGGTATTGCCTGCTGGATCGGTGACGCTTACTGAGTCAGCAATGCCGATATAGCCTGGAACGGCGATCGTGGGCACGTCGATCGTAGTGGTGTCATCGAGAATGACTTGCTTGGTAAACAGGCGCTTTAAATCTTCGACGGGTTTGCCTTTCCAATCGCCCGTGAGTGCATTGAAGCGGCTGATATCGATCGCTTTTGGCTCTCGCAAGGGCACATCTGTAGTGGTCGTCGCGCTTGGCGGACGTGTGGTTGCGGCTGCTCCACTAGACGGATTTGTCGTGGAAGACCGCTCTCCAGACCTCGCAGGTCTTGTGGAAGCACTGGCAGCAGTATTTGCAATGGGTGTTTGTTCCGGTGGTTTTTGATCTGAGGGCATACGATAACCTTGTGTGGATAGTTGTAGAGGACAGACTGCTGGGAGATCAGCGGTTTTGCAACCCTTCGCAACAGTCTATTCTTTGCTAGAAGTATTTCTATCAAACTCTACAACAGCGATCGCCCCATTCCGGTCAACGAACACCGCCAAAGACACTAAGTTCAAAAAACTTGAAGAAACAGTCCGCGTGTTGAAAGCCGATCGCTCGCAGCCATTCGCACTGTAACTCCACCGGGGCAAGGATATTTGCCTTTTTATCCTCTCGATACACAAACCGTTGCCCTACCTCCTCTCGTGACAAAACTCCATCTTGCGACTGATGCCATTGATAAATGGATTCTACAAGCGTGTCGTTAAAAAGTGTTTCGACCCAGGGGGATGCAGAGGCAACGTGTTCGATGTTGAGGAAAGCGCCCCCCGATCGCAGCAAATGGAAGATTTCGCGATAAAGTGCCTGCTTGCGATCGTCCGGCAAATGGTGAATGCAGTAGCCAGACACGATCGCGTCAAAGGTGCCCTCTGGTTGCTTGCCCTCTGGTTGCTTGCCCTCTGGTTGCTTGCCCAAGCTTTCCTGCCAATCGGGCGTGTACAAGTCTGCCTGAAGCAGCGTGACCCGATCGCCAAAGGGCTGCAAGCGTTGCGTTGCCTGCTCTAGCATGGGTTCTGAAAAATCGATCGCGGTGACGTGAGCTTCTGGGTAATGGGTGAGAAGGGCATGGGCGATCGTGCCATCCCCGCAGCCCAGATCAGCCACTTGTTGAATGGGGATCTGCAATTGATCCAACACACGCAGGGCGATATCGATCTGCTCAGTGGCAAACGGAATGGCACCGCGTACCCCCGTCAAAAAGCTTTCCGCCACGGTGCGGTTTTGCCAAATCTGATCGGTTCTCATACCTAACCGTCCTGCAAGCTGCTGGTACTGAGGGGCACCATGCCTCCGGTTGTCGTCAGCCCCAACAGCATCGGTTCATTGGGCTGAATGATTTTGCCTGTGAGCATACAGCGTTCTTCCTGACGAGCAGTGGCAGGTATCGTGACGCGGATTTTGGGGAGAGCTTGCAGCGGATAGTCTCCCGATTTTTGCTGCACATATTGCCAGAGGATATCGCGGATGAGTGCCTGATAGCCCTGATTGCCGGAGAGTTCTTTGAGTTTTTCTTTTAACTCCCGCTCCAGACGAATGCTGGTGACTTCCATGTCAGTGGTGGCGGTGCGGGTAAGTGTATGCATTACGGGACTCCTTCTAAGGTGGACAGTTCGTAATACAAGTGTAGTATGTTGAGTCGGTTATGCAAGCGATCGTGCAAATCATCCGACTGATTTTGTGCCAAACCCGCTGCCAAACCGATCAGGAGAACAGGTTTCGCAGCTTTTTGAGTGCCTGTTCAATCTCCGTTAGCTCTTGCTCGTTGAGCTGACTAAACCGCTCCTTCAGGTAAGCAATGTGTGCCGGAAAGACTTTTTCAAAGACGCGATCGCCTTCTAGGGTCAGCACAATCATAAAGCAGCGTCGGTTTTCGGGTGGCACTTCACGCCGTACTAAGCCTTTGCGCTCCAGGCGATCGATAATGCCTGTTAGCGTTCCTTTCGTCACCAGCGTTTTTTCGGCAAGTTGCCCCATTGTCATGCCGTCTGTATTGCCCAGTGTACAGATGACATCAAACTGAGGAGCCGTCAAATCTAGCTGCCGAATATGCTCTTCATCGTAGGCGCTAAACGCTTGAAACGTCCGGGCAAGCTCACGCATTACTGGCAAAAAGGGTTCTTTGGCTGCCTGTTTTGTGGCTGCCTGTAGCGCTGCCTTGTCTTGAACGTCTGCTTGCGTCACGTTGTCATCTCTAAAAACGCGCTCTATCATCATTTAGCCCTGGGTGTGTGCTTTGGAACACTACTTATGTATTCAATGTAGCACATAGACAGTACTAATTCAAACAAAATGCGATCGGTTTTTTGTACCTAACCAGTAGATTGATCGCCAAAACTAAAGATCCGTCAAGACAAATAATTGCTTAAGCATTGAGGTTTGAAGCTTCCTCAAGCTGCTTGAGTCGTTTAATGGGAACACTAACCAGCAAGGGAAATAGCGCTTTGCTGGAGACGCAATGGCAAGAAAAAATTATCGACGGTGGAGGCTTCTAGCAGGAACATTCTTGACGCTGGTAGCTATCGCAATGATCACTGCATTTCAATTCAAGAGCGAACCGCCGCTAAAATCAGTCGTCCTACCTCATAGCGACAACGTGTTCAGAACTAAGTTTAACTACAAGGGAGACCAAGTTCTCACTACCTCAAGGGATCAGACGGTTAGACTTTGGAATCTATCGGGTAAGCGGTTAGCCTCGTTTAAAGAAGGTATTGACTGGGCGATCGGTGCCGATTTCAGTCCTCAAGGCGATCGCGTTGTTACGAAATCTAAGTCCACTCGAATTTGGAATACTTCTGGTCAATTACTGGCTGAACTCAAAGGCGGTAAGGGCGTTGTTTACGATGCTCATTTCAACCCAAAGGGCGATCGCATTATTACCGCTTCTTCCGGCAAGAGTGTTCAAATTTGGGATACTTCTGGTCATTTGCTGACCGAACTCAAAGAACCTCCAGGGAAGGTTTTAAGGGTGACTCCTAAGCCCAAAAGCGACATTTCTACCAGCAAAATGGCTCACCTTGAGGCTAGTTCCAGCAAATTGCTTTCCAAATTACAAGGAGAACCTAATCAGGTTTTAAGAGCTAACTTCAACCCAAACGGCGATCGCATTGTGACGGCTTCTGGTGATGGTGTAATACGAATCTGGGATACTTCAGGTAAGTTACTTACCGAGCTTAAGGGTCTCCAACGTGGGATTATGCATACCAAAGCTGATTTCAGCCCAGACGGTAAACTTGTGGTTGCTACAGCCGGAATGGACGTAGCTCGGGTTTGGGACACTTCTGGCAAACTGCTGGCTGAACTCAAGCATCCGCTGCTTTCTTACAAAGAACCACGAGTCATGCACAGTGCTTATTTTAATCCTCAGAGCGATCGCCTTGTGACCGCATCGGCTGACCACACAGCCCGGATTTGGGACATGGCTGGAAACCAGCTTGTCGAACTAAAAGGGCATAAGGATGTCGTGTACCAGGCGCGTTTTAGTCCCCAGGGCGATCGTATTGTGACAGCCTCTGCTGACAAAACAGCGCGGATTTGGGATACCGCTGGCAACCTGCTTATCGAACTTAAGGGGCACAAGGATAAGGTTGGCGATGCCGCTTTTAGTCCTGATGGCAATCTTGTGATCACGGGTTCTGCGGACAGAACAGCCCGGATTTGGGACGTTAGCACCATTAAGCCATAAGCTGCTGTAGCCACAAGCCAGAGATGGACTTTGTTGGTTTACCCTGCGGAAAGCAAGCTACGTTTGACTCAACCCAACTTGCTCTTTTATGTAAGCTCACATGGAATTGGTATCAGGAAGTCCGTATTTTTATGAGATTACGACCTCAACAAAAGATGATAGTTTAGAATCCTACATTCTTAGAGGTGAGGCTCATGGTTCAAACTCCCGCTAAGTCCCTAACGCTAGAAGAATTTTTGCAACTGCCAGAAACCAAACCTGCCAGTGAGTACGTTAAGGGTCAAATCATTCAGAAACCAATGCCACAAGGGAAACATAGTACTGTTCAGCGAGAGTTAACCTTTGCCCTCGATCGTCCCTTGCGAGACAAAAAAATTGCCCGTGCTTTCCCTGAGCTACGCTGCACTTACCCTGCGGGAAGCCGCAGCAGCGTCTATGAGGGTCGCTCCATCGTTCCAGATGTAGCTGTGTTTACCTGGGAGCGCATTCCGCGTGACGAAAATGGTAAGGTTTTGAACTCGTTTGAGCTTGCTCCTGATTGGACAATTGAAATTTTGTCTCCGGATCAAAGTCCTACCAAAGTTATCAGAAATATCTTGCACTGTCTCGACCACGGATCTCAGATGGGTTGGTTGATTGACCCAGAAGAAGAAGTCGTGTTTGTTTACTTTGGCGATCGCACGGTTCGACTATTTGAGATTGCAGAGCAGCGTTTACCCGTGCCATCGTTTGCAACCGATCTTCAGTTGACGGTGGGAGCGTTGTTTGGCTGGTTAGCGGAATAGCTGATCCTTGTAGAATTGGTGAAATCTTCTCTCTACTGAGTTGAGCTATAAGCTTGTCAATCGGCACTGAACGGTCTGCGATCGCCGTTGCAGCACCAGAATTGCTAAGATTGACGCATCTAGTTTTCGACTGACAGCCTTGCAGCGGCATTCTTGGAGCTTCCTGCCATGACTCAAACTGCACCCAGCGTCCCCAAGTTAATGACGATGGAGGAGTACCTCGCTTATGACGATGGCACCGACACGCGCTACGAACTGGTCGATGGAGTGTTAGTCGAAATGCCGCCGGAAAGCCAAGTTAACCTGAGCATTGCCAAATATCTGTTGTTTGAATTCGCAAAGCATTTGCCAATTGCGTTGCTGGCTGTCGGAACAGAGGTTGAAGTCACGGGACGACGGGCAAGATGTCGATTGCCAGATCTCCTGGTGCATACGGAAGAATCACGAGCAGCCTTAGCAGGAGCAAGGCGGGCAACCTTAACGCGGGATATGCCACCCCCCGCGATCGTGATTGAGGTCGTGTCACCAGGGACAGAAAATCGCGATCGAGACTATCGCTACAAACGCACAGAATACGCGGCGCGAGGGATTGCAGAATACTGGATTATTGACCCGGAACGGCAGCAAGTAACGCTTTGCCTGTGGGTGAACGGACAATACGAAGACACGCTCTACACAGGCGCTACGCCTCTGGTATCAACCATCATTCCTGGGTTTAAGCTTAGTGCCGCTCAAATACTGGCGTTTGGACAAAATTAGTATCCATTTGAAAAAGTTATTTGCAGCGGATGTTAACGGATGAAACAGATGACTTCTACCCTATGTAGACAACTAGCCCGCTTCATCTGCTCTCAAATCTGTTGCTAACTAGCATGAAAGACCCTGGCTAGTTAGTGGGAAGACAGCAAAGAGGTTTCCAACACGTTTCCGATCGTTCTAATCTCTTCTAGCAAGCTTTTTGTATGGGCGATCGTGGTACGAGGATTCAGCAAGGTAAACTTCAAATAAATGAAAGTGCCGATTTGAGTTTGGGCAATGATTGCCTGTCCTTGTCGAATAAGCTCTAGACGAATGGATTGATTGATCTGATTGGACAGGGCAGGCGATGTGCAATCAGACTGTTTTTTTGGTGGGATGTAGCGAAAGACAACGGCATTGATCGTTGGGACGTTGGCAAGCTCAAAAGACGCATCAGCTTTTAGAAGAGAAGCCGTTTCACGCGCCGTGCTGATGGTTGTTTCAATCATGTCTGCGAAGGTTTTGCGACCGAGACATTGCATGGAAATAAAAAGCTTGAGTGCATCAAATCTGCGAGTTGTTTGGACTGATTTGACGACTAAATCGAGAATGCCTAACTCCTCATTCGTTTCGGGATTGAGATAGTCGGCGTGTAATTTCAGTAGATCAAAGTGCGCTCGTTCTTTAATCAGAAATGCGCCACAGCTAATGGGTTGATAAAACAGCTTGTGGAAGTCGATCGTCAACGAATCAGCCGCCTCAATGCCATTCAACAAATGACGATACGTGTCACTCATGATCAACGCTCCACCATAGGCGGCATCAATATGCAACCACAGGTCATAGGCTTGAGCCAGTCGAGCGATTTTGGGGAGTGGGTCAATGCTGCCAAAATCCGTGGTGCCAGCCGTTGCCACAATCGCGATCGGCAGCAGCCCTTCCTGCTTGAGTGCCATAATCTGCTGCTCCAGGTGGGGCACTGATAAGCGATAGTCCGCATCGGTTGCAACCGAAACTACTGCCTGATGCCCTAAGCCGAGTAACGCAGCAGCTTGGCGAACCGTGAAGTGGGCAACGTCAGAACACAAGATCCGAAACTGGGACGCTTGAGGTGGCAAGCCTTGCTGCTGAATCGACCATTGGAAGTGCCTTTGAGCATAGCGATCGCGGGCTAACAGCAGCCCCATAAAATTTGATTGGGTGCCACCACTGGTAAACACACCATCCGCCTGCTGGTCAAAGCCAAAGAGCTGACACAAACTTTCGATGACACGCTGCTCTAAAAACGTGGCAGCAGGGCTCTGATCCCAGGAGTCCATTGATTGATTGGTGGCACTAATTAACACCTCTGCTGCCAGGGATGGTATCAACGTTGGACAGTGCAAGTGTGCAATACAGGTCGGATGAGAAACGTTGGCGGAATGTTGGATCACCATTTCTCCAACCTGCTGCAAGACCTCTGACAAGGGATTGCCGTGTTCAGGACATAACTCAAAGTCTGACTGAGAAACCTTACCTTGCTGAGGCATCAGACCACTATAGGCTTGCTTGGAGGTCGCAAAGTATTGAATCAGGATCTCGGTTGCGTCTGCGATCGCCGCTTTGTAGCTGTTGATGCTATCGGCAGACGGATTCAGGAAAAGGTGGTCAAAACGGCGATCGTCAACGGTCATACAGCGGTTCTCAAGTCAGTGAGGTACAGTCGCAAAGAGGCAGAGGGCAGAAGGCAGAGGGCAGAAGTCTGGAGAAAAGCGGCTTTCCTTCTGCCTCCTGTTGCCCTCAAACGGAAGACTTGTACCGCACACAGGTGAAAACCGCTATCTGTTAAAAGGTCTAAACAGATGCTTTGACAGCGGCATGAAAGATTTCTGCAATACTGTCAATTTGTTCAGGGGTCACAATGAGGGGCGACAAAAAGCGGATCACGCTACCGTAGCGTCCCCCAAGCTCTAAAATTAAACCGCGATCGAGGCACGCCTGCTGGATCTCACGCGCTTTTTGTGAATCATGTGGATGTACACCCAGTCCATTGCAGGGTTTGCTGGGGTTCACGATTTCCACACCCAGCATTAACCCACGTCCACGCACGTCACCAATGCAATCATGTTCCGTTTGCACAGTTTGTAAATGAGCCAGGAGGCGATCGCCCATTGCCTGTGCGTGTTCTGACAAGTTGTTCTCTCGAATGTAGCGAATCGCCGCCAACCCGGTTGCCATCGCTAATTGGTTGCCGCGAAAGGTGCCTGCGTGTGCGCCTGTCTGCCACACATCCAACGATTCGTGATAGACAATGACCGATAACGGCAAGCCGCCGCCGATCGCCTTGGAAAGCAGCAAAACATCGGGAATAATGCCACTGTGCTCAAACGCAAAGAGTTTCCCTGTTCTGCCCCACCCCGTCTGAATTTCATCCACAATGAGCGGAATCATGCGTTCTTGAGTGATCCGTCTGATTTCTCTTGCCCATTCATCCGGTGCCAGTATCACCCCACCTTCACCCTGTACCAGTTCCAAAATCATGCCTGCTGGCTTCACAATGCCACTTTCAGGATCAGTCAACATCGATTCAATATAGTGGCTGCTTACCCAACTGCCTTTTTCCCCTCCTAAACCAAAGGGGCAGCGATAGAGGTAGGGGTAGGGCAAAAACTGCACCTCTGGCATCAGTGCTGCAACATCTTGCTTGGGCGACACGTTGCCCATTAAGCTCAACGCACCGTGCGTCATGCCATGATATGCTCCATCGAACGACAGTATGGTGCGCCGACCCGTCGCTGTTTTGACTAACTTGATGGCAGCTTCTGTAGCATCAGAGCCGCTGGGACCACAAAATTGAATCTTTGCATGTCGGGCAAACTCCGGGGGAAGGCTTTGCCAAACTTCTTCGACAAATTCATCTTTAATCGGAGTCGTGATATCTAATGTTTGCCACGGCAAATTACTGGTCAAGGCGGTTTGCAGCGCATTCAATACAACCGGATGATTGTGACCAAGCGCCATTGTGCCCGCGGCTGTCAAACAATCGAAATAGGTTTTGCCAGTAGTATCTGTGACATAAATGCCCTTGGCTTCTTTAATTGCAAGCGGAATGCGTTTAGGATAGCTGCGGGCATTCGATTCTCTTTCTCGTTGACGTTTGAGGTAGTCGATCGGCGCGGTCATTGCTTTGACAGACATAAGGCTTTGAGAGACATAAGGATGCTGGATTAAATCACTTGGCAGATCCCCTCAATCCTTGCCCAAAGGCAACTAGAAAGCTCTATTTAGTTTGATCAAATTCCCTGGCGGATACGCTTGCGGCTCAACATCCCAAAGGGCGGAAACCGCTGGATAGGAGACGTTTAGGCGTTAAGGCTGCTTGACGTTCAACCAAAAATAGAGAAAACGCGTAGATGAACTGCTGGGAAGTAGTTCTGGCGATTCTCGCTAAAAGCGTTTAAATCCTCTTAGCACAAAATTACACGGTTTCCATCGTTTGACAACAGTGTAAGAACGCTTCTAAGAAAGCTTTACAGTTGGGCACGCGTTAATAGGCAAAACTTTGTAAAGCAAGGTGATGGCAAGCCAGGACGGTCGCCGCCATCAACGGCTAGAAAGATTATGAGCCAAGCAAAAACTCATTAATCGTGCTCCAGTCATTGCGTTGGGCGACTTTTTGGCGCATGGCGATCGTGTCTGCCAGATAGTTGGCATCGCGCGCTACGCCGGAGAATCTCCCCGAACCCCAGGTATAGAGCCACGGTAAGCCCAGAAAATAGAAGCCCGGTATGGTGGTTACCCCGCGATCGTGCCCTGGATAGCCCTTGCCATCAAAGACGGGAATCTCGATCCAGCTAAAGTCGGAGTGATAGCCCGTAGACCAGACCACAGTAGTAATATTGGCTGGCTCAAACGCAAGGGATGATACGGGCTGCTCTGGTTCCCACACAGGTTGATAGGGGGGATCGATCGGTGCCTGGATGTGATTTTTCTCGATGAAGGCATCAATGCCTTTTTTGATATTTTCAGCCACCGCATCGGCTTGATCGAGGTTTTGCTTGAGGTTGTCGGCAAATTCGAGTATGCCGTCACGAATGGTTTCCAGCCTGCCGTGTAGCTGCATGCCTTCGATCGCAAACTGGCGCAGGTCAATTTCGCGTCCACCGCCGCGACCTGTGACGTAGTGATTGGTATTGGTACGGGCTTTTTCTTTTTGGGGATGTTCGTCGATCGACAGGTCGTAATACCCCATTTGATCGAGCCAATCGACGACATCTTTACCGCGGTAGCGACGGGGCGATCGAGGTGCGCTACCCACACACAAGTGCACTTGCCTGCCCGCCAGATGGAGATCTTCAGCGATTTGACAGCCCGATTGTCCGGTGCCAACGACCAGCACGGCACCGTCGGGTAATGATTCGGGATTACGGTATTCGGAGGAGTGTAATTGGACGATGTGTTCTGGGAGCCGTTCTGAAAGCGGCGGCAGTTTAGGAATGTGATAGCCTCCGACTGCGATGACCACCTGTTCGGCGGTATAGTTGCCGATCGTCGTTGTCACTTCAAACACGCCTTCCGCCTCGTTGCGCTGTATCTTTGACACAGCAACGCCTTCTTTCACAGGCGGATCAAACGATGCTGCGTATGCCTCAATGTATTGCACAATTTCGTCTCGCTGCATGAAGCCATGCGGGTCATCACCGGGATAGTGGAAACCTGGAAGTTTGCACTGCCAGTTGGGTGTAACCAGGCAAAACGAATCCCACCGCTTGTCACGCCATGAGCACCCGATCGTATTTTTCTCAAAGATGATGTGATCAATGCCGCGTTCTTTCAGGCAATAGCTCATGGATAGACCAGCTTGACCACCGCCGACAATGACGACAGGATAGTGCGTTTGCATTAGCTTCGTTCTCGCTTGCTTTGTCAGATTGCTTGCAAGCGTAAGTGCTGTCAGAGAAGGAATTTTGTATCTCTGAATACGGAAGGTTTAAGTCTGGTGATCTAACGAGGGGAGGCGATCGCTACTCTTTAAAGTACTTCACGTAGACAGAAACAATCTGTTTAAATCGACAGGTCAGCGATCGTTCAGTCAATTTTTTGAAGGAAGTATCGACTTTTGTAGCATGATTCTGAAGTTATCTTCTGATGGTTTTCCGCTCCTCAAAAAAATCTTGGAAACATCAGAACCAATCGCCTATTGATCAAAGCTAGGGAACTCTAAAAGAAAACGGCCGTTATTGGCGAGAGAGTAATGAATAAGATAAAGCGATGGCTAGGTAATAGTGGCATTGCGATCGTCCTTGGCACTTTGCTAGTGGCTTGTGACGATCGAGTTTCAGTTGTTCCACCAAGTCAACCCAAACCGACTCCACTATTAACTCAGCCAAGACCCACTCCACCACTAACGCCGCAGCACACCCCTACGATGGCAGAGTCATTAAATTTTGCTCTCATGAGAAAAGATTTTGCTCGCGTCCAGCAGTTGCTGAGGTCAGCGTCTGCTCAAGATATTGATCAATCTGAAGGGCTTTTGAGAGCCGTACAGCTAAATCAGCCAGGGTTAATGCAACTCATGTTTAAGCAGGGTGCAAATCCAAATGCGGAAGCGGGTCTCCTACCCTTGCGCCAAGCTGTGCGAAACGGAAATAGCCAGCTTGTTCAATTATTGCTTCAGCACGGAGCCAACCCCAATCGTCAAGAGCACGATACGACAGATTCAATTTTGCAAGAAGCACTATCCGCTAATGCCTATGGTGCCTGTCTCTATCGAGATACAGGGATAGAGCGGCTTCCTCAGCTAAATGCCCAGCGTCTGGAAGCAATTCGCTTGATTCTTAAAGCGGGGGCAAATCCAAATGAGCGCGATCGCTCGAATGGAACAACGGTGCTAATGGTAGCCATTGCGCATGGCAATGAGGAACTGGTTGAACTATTACTTCAGAGGGGTGCAAACCCAAAGGTGATCAGTGCTTACGGAGAGACAGCCCTCCACTATGCCGCTTGGCGTGGTAATACTGCGGTCGTGCAACAACTGCTGGCTCAGAAGGTAGGTGTTAACCCTGCCCATTATTTGGGGCGAACACCGTTAATCTTTGCCGTGCGTCAAGGCTCACTACCTATAGTTAAACTGCTGCTAGCTCAGGGAGCAAACGTCAATGCAGCTAGCCGCGAAGGTTTTGCAGAACCAAACGGAACAAGATATGGTTATCAGTCTGTACTAGACCATGCGATCGCCGCTAATTACCCTGATATTGTTGCTTTGCTGAAGCAACGAGGGGCTAAACCATTCCAGTAGAAGTCATGTGATCGTGCTTTAGAGTCACATGGAAACTAGAAGCTAAACGTGGTGCGGATTACGCCTAAAACAATGTCGTCGTTGTCATCATTGTGATTGGGTGCAGTAAGCCAGACAATCCCAGGCGTAATCGAGATATTTTCGGTGACGGCGTAGCGGTAGAATGCTTCAATATGCAGCCCAGTGTCTTTGTCGCTGCGGCGCGTTAAACCGCTTAAAAGGGCATCGGTGCCAGTGAGCTTTGGTTCAATCCCCACAATAATGCCGCCCAGATTCCCTTTCTTGCCCAGGTCAGGAAACGCCAGCGTGACGGCATAGCTCCACACATCGCCATTTCCCCGCGCGGCTCCTGTTCGGGCTTTGGCATCCATGAAGCTGACCCAGCCGCCCACTTGCAAGCCTTTACTGAGTTTGAAGTTTGCCTCCACACCATAAGAGTTGGAGGAAACGGCGCGACCGCTCAGATTGGATAACGTGCTGCCAGTGCCATGATTGAGTCCATTATCGCTATAGGCGTTGACGTAGGTGAAGGCGATCGTCGCAAAATTGGGTGCATAAACGACCTGCGCCAGCGCTGCATAGTTACCGTTAAACAAACCGCTTCCGGCTGTTGGGTTGCTGGCTTCACTTGCCAGATAGCCCGCCTGAAGCTTGAAGTCGCCTCCTAGCTTGATATTGACCGCAGCCCCAGTATCAAAACCCAGACGATAGATGGGGCTGTAGCGACCAAACCGGGAAATCGCTGCCTGCGCGTCGTTGGCGAGGGGATTCACAACATCGTCGATGACATCAATAAAACCAATATTGAACCCGGTGCCCACGTAAATCTTGACCCGATCGCCCAGCGGAAACGCATACTTCAGCAAACCCAGAAAGGCGGCATTGGACGTATTGCTACCCGACTGAAAGCTGAGCCGTGCTTCATTTCCAGGAGCCGTGTCGGTAGCGGGACGTGGATCGATCACATTCGATGCCTGAATCCGGGTGGTGAGCAAGTCTTTGCCCGTAAAGCTGGTGTTGAAATTGAGACGAACGCGATCGCTTAGCGTCGTGTTGAACTTATCATCCTGACCGTTACGACTGGCACCGCCAAAGGCATCCGTCACGGCAAAGATCACCTGTCCGTTAAGCTTGGTGGTGGTGGAAAACTGCTGCTTCTCCAGCGTGGCAGTCCGCGCATCTAACGCATCCACCCGACCACGCAGGGTTGCCAGTTCTGCCGCAAACTCTTCTTGGAGCTTTTGCACGGCGAGTAAATCTTCTTTTTTCACCAGATCTGCCGTGCCTGCTGCAATCAGTTCATTAATGCGATCCATGCAGGCGTTTAACCCTGCGGCAAACTCATAGCGACTCAGGGCACGGTTGCCACGGTAGGTTTTGTCGGGATAGCCCACAATGCACCCATAGCGTTCTACGAGGGATTGCAATGCTTGAAACGCCCAATCGGTTGGTTTCACATCAGAAAGCTGGGAAACGGATGTGACTTGCCCAACGATCGCAGCATCGGCACTGGTAAGGCGATCGATCGCAAACTGACTAACCGCTGGGGTTGGTATGGCTAGTTGAGCAGGCGCGATCGCCCGTTCAGCGTCATTCTCAGGTATGGGTTTGGCGATCGCGGCTGGAGCGATCGTCCCCAAAAGCGCTGGTAGCACCAATCCCATCAACCATCCACCGTTCGACCCGATCATATTCGACATCGCCACGACTCCTCACACCTAAAAATAAGCAAAACGAATTCTACAGAAAGGGCATAACCCTTCTGCTTCTCGCTCAGTCGCTGATTAAACTAGCTCTGGTAACAGGCAAATATCGCCTTTTGCCTTCGTCCAACAACTAACAACTAACAACCAAAAACTCTTACCGCCTTAATGCAAAATTTGCGACAGGAACTTCTTCGTGCGATCGTTGCTGGGATTGTTGAAAAACTGATCTGGTGTGGTGTCTTCCACCAACAACCCATCTGCCAGGAAGATGATGCGATCGGCAACTTCACGGGCAAAGCCAACTTCATGCGTCACGCAAACCATCGTCATACCCGATTCTGCTAACCCGCGCATGACCTGCAACACTTCCTGCACCATTTCAGGGTCAAGGGCAGAGGTGGGTTCATCAAACAGCATCACTTTGGGGCGCATTGCCAGGGCACGGGCGATCGCCACCCGCTGCTGCTGTCCACCCGACAACTGACCGGGATATTTACTTGCCTGATGAGCAATCCCCACTCGCTCCAGTAGTTCCATGCCTAACTTGTCCGCATCCGCCTTCGACATGCCGCGCAGGTGAATGGGTGCCAGCGTCACGTTGCCCAAAATTGTTAGATGGGGAAACAGATTGAACTGTTGAAACACCATCCCCACTTCGCGCCTCACCAATTCAATATTCTTGGCATTGTGCGAAATCAGTATTCCATCAATTTCAATGCTGCCTTTCTGATAGGGTTCCAGCGCATTAAAGGTGCGAATAAAGGTCGATTTGCCAGAGCCAGACGGACCCATCAGCACCACCACTTCGCCCTTATGCACCGTTAAGCTCACGCCCTTCAGCACATGAAAGCCATTGTCATAGGTTTTCTCCACATCTTTGGCAACAATGATGGGTTCTAGAGCTGTCGTTGCCCCGTTTGCTTGAGCGGTTCCAGGCTGAGTCGTCATTTCCAACAATCTCCTTACGATAATGAGAGCAACCCACTGACTCCTGACTCCCAACTGTTCCTAACTTGCAGGGGGTGGAGTGAGATCGGGTAACGGTTCGCCAAACCATTTCAGCGAAAGTTCATTCAGTTTGCCTGACTGCTTCATGTCATCAATAATGTTGTCTAGCTTTGCTACCAGCGCGGCATCACCCTTTCGCACACCCACGTAGCAAGGAGAATTTTTCATGATGAATTTGTTGTCAATCTTGCTATTCGGGTTGTCTTTGATGACTTTGGCAGCGACCACGTTGCCCGTTGCAATCAGTTCCACCTGACCGGACAGTAACGCCGAAGCCGTTAAACTATTGCTCGAAAAGCGCTTCACGACAGGCACTTTCTCAGGCGGCAACTTAGAGATTTCCAGATCTTCCAACGAGCCTTGCGCGACTCCCAGCGTGTGCCCCTTGAGATCATCCAGCGAGGAAACGTTTAAATTAGGTCCACCATACACACCTGAAAAGAAAGGAGCATAGGGCTTGGAGAAATCAATAATTTTGGCACGCGCCTTATTTTTACCCAGGCTGGAAATCACAATATCGACCCGATCGGTCTGCAAGAACGGAATCCGGTAATTACCCACCACGGGCACTAACTCCAGCTTGACTCCTATGCCTTTTGCAATCTCGCCTGCGACATCAACGTCATAGCCCTGCGGTGCCATATTAGGCGCGATCGACCCAAACGGCGTAAAGTCATTGGGCACCGCAACTCGGATATTTCCTGCTGCCATGATCTTGTCTAGCGTTTTACCCGGTTCACCACTGGGCGGCGCAACCACAGACGTGTTGATCACTGCCATTGACGTGATGGACGAGTTGCTGCTGGAACAAGAAGCCACGCTAATTGTCAGCAGTAAGCTGGTGAGAAAAAGCGCGATCGCCCGATGCCATTGATTCGGAATACATATTTTGAGTAATCTGTTCATCAATGATGCTCCAACACCCATACAGTCTTAAATAGTGGAATTAACCCTTAAAAAGCGGACTCAAAATCGCAGGACCATTTCATGCGATCGAACGATGGTGAGCAACGGATAAGAACGGATGAAACGGATGATTTCCTGTTCTTTGTAGACAATGTATCCGCTTCATCCATTACCGAATCTGATGCCAATGGAACTCAATGCTAAGAATGGAACACTCCTACTAAAAAAAGTCAGTTTCATTTTTACCTCCTGCCTTCTGCCTTCTGCCCTCTGCCTCCTTGCTTCTAACAACCAACAACCAACAACTAACAACTTCCCATGCCTCCCACTATGCCTTGTAAATCAATTGCTTTTCCAACCGCTGACTCCAGGTCGAAAGGGGATAGCAAATGATGAAATAAATGAGACCCGCGATCGAAAAGACCAAGAGTGAATTCAATGTCACGTTGTTAATCTCAGCGGCGACTCGTGAGATTTCCGAGAAGCCGATGACTGATGCCAGCGAGGTTCCTTTAATAACCTGCACTAAAAAACCAACGGTGGGGGCGATCGACAGCTTCAACGCCTGGGGCAAGATGATGAGCCGCAACTGCTGAAAGTAACCAAACCCCATTGCAGAAGCGGCTTCCCACTGTCCTTTGGGAATAGCTTCCACTGAGCCACGCCAGATATCTGCTAGAAACGAACTGGTAAAGGCAGTGAGGGCGATCGTGGCGGCAACCAGCGGCGAGAAATTGATGCCAAAAACAACCGAGACACCAAAAAAGGCAAGGAACAGTTGCAGTAGTAACGGCGTGCCTTGAAAAAACTCAATATAGATTAAGCTCAAGCCGCGAATCCATTTATTGGGATAAATCCGCATCAGCATCAGCAGAAAACCCACAATCCCGCCGACGACAAACGCAATCAGCGACAAGATAATCGTCCATTTCGCCGCAATGATTAAGTTTAAAAAAATCTGCGGTACAGTGAATCCATTCATTTCAACGTTCCCAATCAGTAGCGAAGCTTATACTGTCCCTTCTGCCCTCTGCCTTTTACTAACAACTAAAAACTAACAACCAACAACTTCTCTTGCCCTCTGCCCTCTGCCTCTTACTAACAACTAACAACCAACAACTTTTCTCGCTTTTCCTAACGCCGATACTTGGCAAACTCAAAAAAGCGTCGCTCGATAAAATACGATATGCCTTTGATAATCCAGACGATCGCCAGATAGATGAGCGAAATCGCAAAGTAAATCTCAAAGCTACGGAAGCTGCGAGCATTGAGAAAATCACCTACAAAGGTCAAATCTTCCGTGGCTATTTGCGACACCACGCTAGTGAATAACACTGCCAAAATCACCTGCCCAATCAATGCTGGATAGATATTTGCCAGCGCAGGTAGAAGAATAATGTGACGAAAAATCGACAGGGGCTTGAAGCCAAGTGCCATCCCAGCTTCCACCTGCCCTTTGGCAATGCTCTCCACCCCAGCCCGTACAATTTCAGTAGAGTAGGCACCAAAATTGACCGCCAACGACAGAATGGCAGCTTGCTCTGCGGTGAGCTTGATACCTAAATTCGGTAGCCCAAAAAAGATAAAAAAGAGTTGGATCAGATACGGCGTGTTCCGAATGATTTCAACGTAAGCTAACGCGATCGCATCCAAAATTTTGTTACCAGACGTGCGACAAATCGCGCCAATAATGCCGATCACTAAGCCAACGGCGATCGCCAGCAGCGAAATTCTAAACGTTGTCAGTGCGCCCGCAAACAGTAACGCCAGATTATCCCAAACGATGGAAAACTGAAACTGATAGCCCATATGCACCTACCGACGAGCCTGATTCTCACCATTCCGTATGGAACTGCCTGAGTTCGTCTATCCAAAATAGCGATGCATATTGTATACAGTGGCTATCAAACCCCTTTTGTTACATGCGTCACATTTACCGCAAATAGAGATAAAGCGTCATCACACATCCAGGTCGAATGTCATGAGTTTGAGATGATCGGGATTGGCAATAATTTCTTTGGCAAGCAAATAGCCTGTAATCGTCCAGGTTTGATACTTGCGCGATTCTTTGCCAATCAATCGACCATCCGGTCCATCGTAGTATTCAGGCCACTGATCGGGTACCAGACGACGCTCAGCGACGGCGATCGCGTGATGCGCCAGTTCACCACGATTCATTTTTTTAGCGGCGGCGGCAAGCATCCATAGCAACACAGGCCAGCTACCGCCATTGTGATATGACCAGGGACGATTTTTCGGATCGGCACCCGTCACAATGCGCCAATCCGTATCTTCCAGCGCGGGATAACACAGTTTCATCGGCATGTGGCTGATCAAATCTTTCCAGCGTAGTTCAATTAAATTCAAAATCTTATGGGACTGTTGCTCGGTAGTGAGGGACGCAATAATTGCCATCAAGTTACCTAACGAAAAGAACCGACAGTCTAACTGGGAAGGTCCCAGATTGCCTGCCAGGTAACCACCTGCGTCGGGTACCCACTGTGCTAAGCGGTAGAACGGAATGGAATCCGAATAGATATTGAACTGGTTCAGAGCTTCTTCGCCATATTCTTCGACCTGATAGCGATAAATCACATTCAGGCGCTCTGGGTCAAGCCAGTAATCTTCGCGGAGCTGCTTCAGCAAGAGGGGGAGGCGACCGCAAACAGCTTGTATGACTGTCTGATTAGAGGGGCTAGGTGTCAATAGCTCCAGGCTGGCTCGCAGTGCCGCATAAAAGAGTGATTGAATATCGAGCGGATGCCCATACAGCCCCATCCGTCGATCGATCATGCTGGCTCCATCGGGCACCAACACCATTGGGTACATATCAAACCGCGTGACCAGGCAAAGCTCAAGGCTGACGCGAATGCCTTCCTGAAAATCGGCACGCTGCACTAGCTCAAAGTCTTGCGTCGAAATGAGGTATGCCCGTAAGAGAATAATCCACCAGAGGCAGGCATCAGCAGGCGCAACCCGACCGATCGCATGGTTGCCAAAGTCTGCCTTCAGATATTCCTGCCCATTCAGCAAAATAATTTTGAAACTCGCTGGCATCAGCCCACGGCTGGGTTTAGAGCAATCAAGCTGACCCGTTTTGGGCTGTAGCTGGAGGGTCGCTTCCAAAAAATTACGGACAATATCGGGTTTGCCTTTGATCAAAAACAGCAACCCGGACGAAATAAAATCGCGCACAAAGCACTGATCGTAGTTTAGCGACGCAAGATCGGGGTCACTCGCGGCGATCGTGCCTACTGGTTCACCTTGATAATAGATAACGGATTTTTCAAGGGCTTCCCACGCTTGTTCGACAATCGGCTGCTCGCTCAATCCCTGGTTCCTCTGATGACGACTATGATCAATATAGATTGCATCCCCCGGCGATCGCTGGTAGTGATGGTGCAATCTCAGTCAAAATTGTGACAGTCTCAATCAACCATGCGACTGTTGCACTTAGAAAAGCTGCACAATGAGGTTTGGCTTTATCCGTCGCCGCCTTTTAGCACCGTGTAGCTATCGATCGAGAGCTTTTCCAGGAACTACCTTTATGAAACCGAATGCTTCTGTGCTGGCTGTGGCAGGTGCCCTTTCGTTGGCAGCGCTTGCCGGACTAACAGTGGCGTGTTCCCAGTCTTCCATGACCGAACCATCGGGAACATCACCCAGCACAGCGCCGATCGCGTCACCCGCCAGCCAACCAGCTTCTAGCCCTTCGTCCGCCGCATCCCCCACTCCGACAACCCAGCAGCAAACGACCGAAACCGCTCCTGGCAAACCCTCTTCAGAAAACCAGACGGCTAAAACGTGCCTTGTCACGATGGCTCTGGTAAACGACCCCAATCCACCGCTCAACGTCCGTTCGGCACCCACTACCGAAGGGGAGAATGTCGTCGGTCAACTGAAAAACAACACCCTGGTCACTGTAGCCGCTGACCAGGACGGATGGCTTCGCATTAAATCACCGCTGAAGGGCTGGATTTCTAAGTCGCAAACTACTCATAGCTGCAACCAGAAAGCAGAACGCTTGAGCCTGAGTGCCGATGCCTCCACGCAGCAAATTGCCGATCGCTTTGTCGGTACGGGCACCCATCGCTATGTTTTCCCTGCTAGCAAAGGGCAAACCCTGACCATCACCCACGATCGAGGTCCCTTTCCCATGATCATTGCTCCCGATGGCACGATTTTGCTGGGGCATGAGAAAGACGACAAGCGATCGAGTTGGAGTGAGCCGCTTGAACAAACGGGTGACTATACCCTTCAACTAGAGTCGAATTTTAGGGGGTATCGCTACGCGTTTTCGGTGCAGGTGAAGTAGAAAAAGGCAGAGGGCAGGAGGCAGAAGGGGGAGGGGGACAGAAGGCTAAAGGCTAAAGGCTAAAGGCTAAAAAGCTGACCGTGACCGTTCGATCGAAGTCAGGAGTCAGGAGTTAGTGATCAGTCTCCAAGAATCAGTTGTCAGTCATCAGTTGCCAGTCCATCGGTTTTCAGCTTTCAGTGATGCTAATGCTCTCAGAGGATGTCTGAAAAGCAATCGTTGATAGCACTCACCTACCCTGAACTGAAGTATTTCCTACCCTGCGGGAAGCTAAAGCTACGGAAACGCGACGCGAACGGGCTGATGGCAGGAAGTCCGTTGAAACGGACTCAAGCAATGGCAACAGCACTGAGTCCACTTGAGTGGATTTGCCTCTGTTAGCCCGTTCGCATGGCGTTGCCGAAGGCATTACTTCTAGTTCAGGGCGAGATAGCAACGCAGCGAAGAGGCTTTCATACTTCTCAGACATCCTCTCAATGCTCATGGTTCACTGATGACTGAATCACTGAATCACTGGTGACTGTTTCACTGATCACTGATGACTGCTCCAAACTTTTAGCCTTCATCCTTCATCCTTTAGCCTTCATCCCTGATACTGAATTCGATAAATCCGCCCATTTGCCTCTTCGGTTACTAGCAGACTGCCATCGGGAAGCGTCAGTAACCCAACGGGTCTGCCCCAGGTATCCGGACCGGATGGGTTAACTAGAAAGCCTGTGAGAAAGTCTTCGTAGTAGTCCTGGGGTCGCCCATCGGCTGTAAATGGGACGAAAACGACCTTGTAGCCAGTGCCTCGATCGCGGTTCCATGACCCCCGAAAGGCGACAAAAGCCCCATTGCGATACCTCGTCGGAAAGGTTTGACCCGCGTAGAACTGCACCCCCAATGCGGCTGAGTGGGCTTGAAACAGGACATCAGGGGTGCGCGTTTGAGCGGCTAAATCAGGACGAACGCTGCGCCCGTTTTGGCTGTGGTTTGGATCGAGGCGATCGGGGGTCATATAAGCGTAAGGCCAGCCGTAAAACTGCCCTGCCTGAATGCGGGTGAAATAATCTGGCACCAGATCATCGCCCAGTCCATCGCGCTCGTTGACGGTGGCATACAGTTCGCGAGTGGTGGGATGAAATGCCAAGCCCACAGGATTCCGCAGACCAGCGGCAAAGGTTTGGCGATCGCTCCCATCCAGATTCATCACCTGCACAGACGCACGCGGTAGGGGTTCTTCATCCACGTTGGACTGAGAGCCGATCGAGACGTAAAGTTTGGTGCGATCGGGCGAAACGAGTACATTTCTCGTCCAGTGCTGGTTGTAGCCTCCACCCGGTAGATCGGTAATCTTGGTACCAGTGCCCGTTAGTTGCTCCTGTCCTTTTTGATAGGGAAAGCGCAAAACCGCTGCCGTATTGCCCAAGAAAAACGCATCGTTGCCAAACGACATCCCAAACGGAATATTCAAGCCATTTTTCGACGTGGCAAACGTTTTTTGAACCTCGGCTACGCCATCTTGATTGGCATCACGCAAAAGCTGGATGCGGTTCTGACGAGTCTCCGTCACCAGCACGTCGCCTGTGGGGGTGAGCGCTAGCCAACGGGGACGATCCAACCCTTCTGCAAAGACGCTCACCACAAAACCTGTCGGCACCCGAAGCGTTGGGTTGGCTGGAATCGGGATCACATTAGGCGATTTTGCGGCACTGCTGCTGGCGTAAGGCTTTGGCAAGCTTGCAGGGGTTATTTTGATTGGCTGTGGCGACAGAGCTTGCGTTGCAATCAAGCGTGCAGGTGCTGGGACTGCCTTAGCATTGTCTGGCTCACCGGATTGAACTGGGTTGGCAGATGAAGCGGGTGCTGCGGTGGATACCGCTCCGGAGGTGTCAGTCGTCTGGCAAGCAACCAGAAGCAGACCCAGTGGTGCTAGAAGGGCTAAACGATTCATCGTGAGCGTTAGAGCAACAACTGCCTATCACGCTAGCGGATATCACTGCCCATTGGCATAGTGCCTGGGAGAGATTCTTACACCAATTTGATTTGAGAATGGTGCAGCTAGGGGCGAACGGTCATTCTCCCTTACAGAGGGTCGATGTGTTGTGAAGTCTGCTCAAACTGGTCTTACTCCTAACGACAAAAGGACACCGACTAGCGATGCCCTTTGGGAATGATTTGAGCGTTAAGCGCCGTTTTGCAGCCGTTTACCGCTTGGTTCGACTGTCAAGCACTTGCTGAACGGCTGGGCTGGGTGTGTAGCCATAGCCAAATGTCGCTTGCTGCCCATCATCCAGAATACGGGGGGTCACAATGACAATGACTTCTTGCCGCTGATTGCTTCGGTTTGTTTTGCGGAATAGCGCTCCTAAAATAGGAATGTCGCCCAGGATCGGCACTTTGGTTACGGTTGCCCGGTCTTGATCCTGAATGATGCCTGTCAGCAGGAGAGTTTGTCCATCTCGTAGACGCACCTGACCCGATTCAAGGCGACGTTCAGTCAAAAGATTAATGACGTTGACACTGCCTTGAATGTTGACAGACTGCTGTGCCCCAATGCGGGAAACGGAGGGGGCGACAGACAGCGAAATGAAGCCGTTATCGTCGATACGATCGACCTTAATCGGCAAAATCAAGCCAGCGCGTCCTTTTTCAACCGTAATGGTGGTCTGGGTGGAGTTGGTAGAAGCCGTCGTCTGCTGGGTCAGGTTGGTGACGACTTCCTGCGTGACGTTGACCGTTGCCGTTTGTCCTTCCTGCACTAGCAGCGTGGGATCGGTCAGGATTTTGGCATTGCCGCTGGTGATGGATGCCTGGAGCTGTAGGAGAAAGTTCTTCGCAAAGCCGAACCCACCCGTCACACCAGCACCTAAAGCCGAGCCGATCGAACTCAAACCGCTGCCAAGTCCGGTGGTAGCAGGTGTCGTGCGACCAAAGTTGATTACAGCCGTCCCAGCATCCAGCACCGCACGGGTGTTGTCTACAATGCCGAAGGATGAGTTGGCGGAGAACTGATCGACACTGCTCAGATCGACATCTACCACGCGCACGTTGACGGTCACTTGACGACGACGGATATCAAGCTGCGCTAATTGGGCGATCGCAATACCCACTTTTTTCGGTTCACCCACCAGTGTGACCTGGTTGGTGCGCTCATCACCGGAGATCTGTAGACCCCGCAACAGCGGCGTGGAATCCAGGTAGTTAACTCGTTGATTCTCAATGCGAGATTCTGTGGCGGTTTGCGTCTGCGTAATGGCGGAACCACTGCCGCCTGCTAACTGCCCGACCGGAACTGCCGTCGCGTTTGTCACCAGGCGATCGCGGCTCACGGCACTTTCGGCACCCAACGTCACCAAAAAGTTAATCGCACTGGTAATCGATGCCTGATTTAAGCGCACACTCCGCACCACCATGTTGCGAGCCGAGTTCGGCAGCTTTGGACCGACAAAAACGGTACGACCCACGCGGTTTGCTTCCAAGCCCGTAATTTGCAGGACGTAGTTAAACACGTTCTGCACAGGCTCATTCTCAATATCGAGCGTGACTCTGGGTCCGTCGCTGCTGGCAGCCTGTCCTGCCTGTGCGGGTTGTCCGGGTTGCCCTCCTTGCCCTGCTTGTCCTTGCGCCAGCAGATCACTCACAAACGCAAGGTTCAGTCCAGCGGCTCGTGTCAACAAGCCCAACACTTCTCGCGCTGGAGCATCCCGCAACACCAGACGAGGCACTCTCTCTGCCGAACCGAGATCGATCGTGGTGCCGCTAGCATCCACCTGAGCCGTTGAAATATCGCCAACTGGCGGCGGGACTGCCCGTGGAGACACACTTTGTACACCGGGTGGTACGGGTGCGCCTGCGGGTCCTTGAATCTGGATTTCTGGGTTTGGCAGTAAGGGAGCCGTTTGATTGGTGGGTACAGCAGGCTGCCTCGGTGGCGTTGTTGCCGGACTGGCGGCTGGTGAAGGGGACGGGCTAACCGATGGTGCTGGCTGAGGCGTTTGAGCGATCGACAATGGTTTCACTGGCAGTGGCTTCTCTGCCAGAGGTACAGCGATCGGTGCCACTCTAGAAGCAGCAGGAGCCACGGGTGGGGATGAAGGCTGGGCGATCATGGAGAGCGATCGGGCGGGAGATGGCAGTGCTGCCGCCGAAGCTGGAGCCGCTGCTTGCTTGGTGCCAAACGGACTCACACTCAGCTTGACTCCGCCTTGCTCTGGGCGCAGCACTTGACCAACAGGAGCACCGGACTTGCCCACCACCGTCACTCGCACACTGGTGGCATCCAACGGTGCGACCGTGACCAAAGCAATGCCCGGAGCCGGGTTCTCTTTGCGGAAGTTTTTGCCATCGGGCAGACGAAGCTGACTACTGGGAAGATCAGCCGTCCAACTGTTGCCGCGATTGACAGCAAATACTTGGGGTCGTCCGCCCGATTGTGTTTGCAGCATGACATCAACGCCCGACGACGTTTGATTTAGCTGTACCCCGGTCACCTGATTGGGGGCGGCTAGCGTCGGCTGGACTGCCATAAGTGCAACCACTCCACCCAGCATGATGCTATTGAATCCTAAACACTGTTTCACGGTTCCTTCCTCACTCAAATCGTTAGATTACTGGTCGAATGCTGGGTTTAGCGGTATGTCCACAACACTACAGGTGGGACATTGGACGGATGAGACTACTTTGCGGGGGGCGCGGCAACTTTCGCTTCTTCAGGCGTTAGGGGCGATAAGGCTTCTAGCTTGAATGAGGTCGTCAGCTTGGGTTCGGGCTGGCAATTCGTCAAAAACTGCACCGTGTTGCCTCGAATCTCAAACAAGCGATTGACATTAGTAGTGGCTTGAGTTCCGTCCCCAACCACGATTTTCACGTCTTTAAAAACCAGAAACGGCTGTAGACGCTCGATATTACGGAAAATTGCCTGCGTCTGGTTCACGTTCCCTTCAAAGTTGACGTTCGCAACCTGACGCTTTAGTTTGTTGTTGACCAGTGAGCCATAAGCGCTGTCTGTAATCACACCTGACGCTTTGGCATCGGGTGTAAATTCTTTCAACGCCGATCGCCGCGCCAGTTCAACACCACCTTTACGAAATTCTTCAACATTGTTCCTAACCCAGGCAGGACAGGCGGCTAACCGCTGTTGCTCCAGTCTGGCAACGCCTGCATTGCGTGTTTCAATCTGGCGGTTGAGATCCAGCAGTAGCGTATTGAGGGTTGATTCATTCGAGAAGAGGTTGAGCACCTCAGAGCGTTGCTTTTTAGCAGCTTCAAGGTTGGCGTTGGCATCAGCAATTTGCTTGGCGATCGCTGCTGCCTGCTGTACTTGCTCTTCTTTGGTTTGCACCTTTTGCTTCAGGTCGTTGTATTTCTCCAGGGCTGGCTGCACGAAACTGAGAAACAGGTATGTTGCAAGCGCAATACCACCCACCGCCAGCAAAATACCCAGGATGGTTGGAGTCAGCGCGATTCCAAACACGACTGGATAGCTTGGTTCAGCCTCCAGCGTGGGATCATTGGGAAGAAAATCACCGCCAGCGGTCATGGTTGAATTACTCCCTTACGTTGCAAATCTTCGATACGAGTTACTAGCCCCACAGCCCCTTTCCGGTCAAGCTCGCGCAACAAATCAGAGGCGGGAACATCGCTTAGCGCGGTTTCAATTTGAAATTCCACCTGCTTGGGCAACTGGGGCAGGCGATCGGCGGTTAGCCCTGGCTGTTGAGCATTTTGCAGCCTTATTGGCTCAATTCTGGTGGCTTCTTTCTGGAGGGTTGCTTTCACCAATTTGGTGTTTTCTGCTTTCAGAAAGTTTGATTTTTGCAGCACCAGCAGAAAGTCGTTGACATCATTAAACGAATTGGCAAGACCCGTAATTTGCAGCACAGATGTGGGTGGAGGCACGGCTGGTGCAGCGGCTCCTGGTGACGGGCTTGGGGCTGGAGCCGCTGCCTGGACACTAGGATTTGACTGGGTGATGGTCAAAAGTTGAACCCCTGGGGGAATGCGATCGCGCATTTCTTGCATCATGGCAGACCAGGGTTTGACCAGATTAAACACCCCAGCCAGCGCTCCGGTTTCGTCCTTAATCTGCTTAGTTTGAGCATTAATCTCAGCAATTTGCTTTTGCTTGGCGGTCAAGTCACCAAGCTGGCTGTCAAGCTCCGACTGCCGCTGCTCGAGGCTTGCATTCTGCGCCTGCAAGAAGAGCAAAGAGCCAACCGCCGCCCCAATCAACCCGACTGCGACCGCCGCGCCAATAAAGAGTGGACGCTTACTATCGGTTGACACCGCTGTACGGGTCTTCTGGCGTGCGCCTTCGGGTCTATACTCTGGTCGATCGTTGAGAAAATTAATATCTAAACTGTACATTTTAGCGAGCCTCCCGTAATCCTAAGCCCAGCACCACTCCTAGCCCCGGTCGTTGCGCTTGTGGCACGTCTTGCGTCACTTCTAACCCCAGCGCCGAAATCGGATCAATCTGGCTACTGGGCAGGCTGAGCCGCTGGGTGAAAAACTCGTCTAGCTGCCCGATCGACCCACCTGGTCCCGCAAGCAGCAGTTGCGCCACTTCCAGGTTGTCGCCTTGATTGAGATAGAAGTCGATCGAGCGGCGTAGCTCATCGGCTAACTCACCAATAATCCGCAGCATGGCAGCCGCACCGGGATTACTACCCCCCATTTTGCCGCCACTACTACTCATGCCATCGGATGGGTTAACGGGAATCGTCATGCTTTGCAGCAGTTCGGTACTCCGTGACGGAGGCAGGTTCATCGCGCGTGACAGCGCACTTTGAATTTGATACGTCCCGATCGGCACCGTGCGCGAAAATTGAGGCACGCCATCCACCGCGATCGAAATCTCCGTGCTTTCAAATTCAATATCCACGATCGCCACGGCTTCCTGGGGCGAAAACTGCCGTAGTTGCTCTCGAATGGTGCGAATGAGCGAGAAGCTGCTGATTTCGAGTACGTCGATCTGCAAACCCGCTTGCTGAAACGTGCGGACGTAGGAATCGGTGATTTCTTTGCGCGTTGCTACTAGCAAAACCTGAAACTTCTCGATGCCGTCTTCGTCAACAAACAGTCCCAGTTTTTGATAGTCAACATCTGCCTCTTCACGAGGGAAGGGGAGGTAGAGACCCGCCTCCTGATTGAGCACCATCTCCCGCAGTTCCTGGTCATTTAGCTCCGCTGGAATCGGAATAATGCGAGTAACGGTGTCTCTGCCGCCCGCCACCGCAGTAGCAACCCGTTTCACCTTGAGCTTCTGTTCCGCCAGAGTTGACTGAATCAGCTCAGCCATCCCCGCAATGTCCGTAATTTGTCCTTCATGAAAGAGACCCTCTGGCACCGGAACCGTTGCCAACGTTGCCAGCTTAAACCCCTGACCTTGCTTACGTAGCTGTGCAACGCTAATCCGATCGGGAGCTAACTCGATACCAATGCCCTTAGGCTTTCCAGGAAGCAGATTTTTTAGAGAGTTAACCACAATGCTGTCTACTCACTTAAACAGTTGAAGACGGGTTTGTTGACACGGATAAAGTAAGGTCTAGATGCCAGAATATAATACCCAGTTGAGTTTAGATCTAGCATTTAATCGCTAAGGATACGAATCTTAAACAGTATCATTGCCTGTAGCTTTTTGACAAAGAAAAACAATTAAAGGTTTGTGCTGCGTTGCAACGCTCTAACGTTCAAAACGTTTGCATTAAACAACCGCTTTTTCAGCCATCGATCGCACTCTTCGCCACAGATTAGCAAACAATGATTCATTGCACTTACACTGTGGTAGTTAAGGCTGCGATCGTCCGAAAAAAGACTCTTCCTTCGTAGCGTTCTTACTTACTCACCAGCGATGTTACACATAATTTGAAGAGTTGATCAAAAAATTTTAGAAAATGATGGAGGAAGTGAGGGGTGAGGAGTGAGGGGAGAGGAGGGGCAGGGGGAGCAAGGGGGCAGAGGGAGTAGGGGGAGAGCGTTCAGCAGTCAGCTTGGGAGTTAAGAGTTAAGAGTTTTGAGTTGTTTTTGTCCCCGTGTCCCCGTGTCTCCGCTTCGCCGTATCCTCCCTTCCTTCCCCTGCCTCCCCTGCTCCCCCTCTGCTTTCTGCCCTCTGCCTAACCTTCAGCGGTCAGCTACTAGCTTTTTAGCCTTTAGCCTTTAGCCTTCATCCCTCCTCCCTCATGCTTGATCTCACCAAACTTGCCCAACAGATGCAGGGCATTAGCCAACAGTTGACGATCGAAGCCAATGCCACACGCCAGCGCTTGGAACGGGCACAAACGCTCCTGGGTCAGGCCTACCGCTACCAGCCAGATCTGGTGGAGCAGCAGCAAACCTGGCGCGATCGCCTCAGTTTTACGGCGGCTGCCCCTGTTGAGCCGTTAAATCTTCGTGTCAGCATTCCAACTCCGCCTGCGGCTCATACCGTCCTTGCAACCGACGGCTCCCAGATTGCCCCCAGCCATCACGAAATTGCCTACTGTTATCTGATCAACGTCGGTCGCATTGTGCTGCACTATGGGCAGAACCGTCTACCGCTCCTCGATAGCCTGCCCGAAGTGTTTTATCGTCCTGAAGATTTGTATGTCTCACGGCAATGGGGCATTCGCACCGAAGAATGGATGGGTTATCGGCGCACCGTGTCGGAAGCGATCGTGCTGGCGGAGTTGGGGGAAGCAGTGAAGGCAGAGGGCAGAGGGCAGAAGGCAGAGGGTAGAGGGGGAGCAGGGGAGGCAGAGGGGGCAGGGGAGGCAGAGGGGGCAGGGGAGGCAGAGGAAGCAAGAGAGGCAGTTCAAAACTCAAAACTTTCCTACACCCTACACCCCAAACCCTACTCCCTACTCCCTACTCCCCCATCCCTCGCCATGGTCGATGGTTCCCTCATCTACTGGTTCCTCGACTCGTTGCCAGGGGAGGCACGCGATCGCATTCTGCCACCCATCCTCGATGCATGGAGCAAACTGCGCGATCTGGGCATTCCTTTAGTTGGCTACATCAGTGCCTCGCGGAGTGGAGAAGCGCTCAACTTTTTGCGCCTGCAAGCCTGCCCGTATGACACGCCCGATTGTGCGACTCATTGTTCTGGATTGGGCGATCGCGAAGGGTTTCCCCTCGCTCATGCACCCTGTCAGGTGTTGGAGCCATTGAAGGATGCGGCACTCTGGGCGATCGAGCTACAACCAGGACAGAGAAGCCCTCTCTGGAAGAGTTCTGCCCGCATTCTGGACCTCTACAGCGATCACCACATCTACTTCTGTTACGTCCATGTCGGCACCGAAATCGCCCGTGTGGAGTTTCCTGCCTGGGTCGCAGAGGATGCCAGGTTGTTGGATACAGCGCTTAGCCTCACATTGGCGCAGGTGCAGAAAGGTTACGGTTATCCGGTGGCACTGGCAGAAGCACACAATCAGGCAGTGGTGCGAGGGGGCGATCGCAGCCGCTTTTTTGCTCTGTTGGAGCAGCAAATGATCCGCGCCGGCTTGCGAAATGTGGGCACGTCCTACAAAGAAGCCCGGAAACGAGGCAGCATTGCGTAAGGCAAGAAAAGGAACCAGTCAGTTAGCTTGAATTTTCCTGTCGATAGAATCTCAAACGCTTTGGGAAAACTGTACTTAGTTGAGTACATCAGGTTGAAAGAAGCTTATGGAAGGGGTTCCCGTAGGTCTTGGGCTTGTAGCTGTAATGATCATTCTTTTCGTCTGGTTAATTTCCAGCAGTGCGCCGCTCAAATTATCTCTGATAGTAGCAGCCGGAACTGTGGGCAGCCTCTTTTGGGTATTAGCTGGTGTCTTTAATTGGAACTGGGTTTTTGAAAGGGAAAACGTGCAGCCTGTGGTAAAGAGGCTTGGGAGAACTAGCGCACGACTCCTCTTCTTCGTCGGAGGATTGGGCATGGCGTGGGGCTGCAACTACATGATCAAAATTTTACTGATCATGGGCTTTTTGTATAGAGCAAAGCATCACTGCACGTCAGCTTGTTTACATCTCTAGGGGCTGTTTTTTGCCAGATTCATCTTCCAGGAACCCAACCAGTTGAGGAGCGCCTCGTTCACCTGCTCTGGGCATTCGTCGTGAGGGCAATGTCCTGCGTTTTCCAGTTCAATCAGTTTCAAATTGGGATTGTATTCGCCATACTGACTCGGACGCGCAAACTGCTTGGGAATCATGCGATCGTTCTGTCCCCAAATGAGCAACATCGGCACCGTGAGGGTTGGCAGCATGGTTTTGATGTGAGGGCTGTAGCGAGAATCGGTGACAGCCCTGAAGATTGCTGCAAACGCTTGAGCAGACCCCCGATCTTGGGGTGGTCCCGCCAGAATATCGATGAGTTCATCTGTGACAGCATCGGGTTGGGCGTAGGCGATCGCTGCCCAGGTTCGCACAAAATTTGGTCGTCGCACCAACGGAAACAAGGCTTTGAGCAAGGGCGGCGAAAGAATCAAGCGTTTGAGATTGCCAACGAAAGGACGCAATGGTTTTGGCAGTGCCTCTTCTTCCATCGACAGGTCAGGGAGGCTGATCATCACCACACCTGCCACCATTTCGGGATGGGCTGCCGCTGCTGCCATGCAGACTAAAGAGCCGATCGAATTGCCCACCAGCACTACAGGCGTTTGGATAAAGGTCTTCCAGAACTCGTAAACCTGCTCCACCCAGAGATCTGTGCCATAGGAAGCCACGGCTTTTTCAGAAGCACCAAAGCCCAGCATATCCAGCGCATAAACGGTGTGATGCTCGGCAAGCACTTCCAGATTATGCCGCCAGTGCCCGATCGAGGCTCCAAACCCGTGCAGCAGAATCAGCGGTGTGGTGCTTCCCGGTTGCGCCGCGCGAAGGTACGTGTAGCGAGTTTGCCAACCGCGCCAAACCCAGTCGCGCTGGTTGCCAACCCGGTGTCGCCAATGTAAGGACGTTGTTATCACGTTTGGTCAAAGTTGGTGAGAAGAACGTTCCTTCATTCTAGTGGTTCAAAGCCCGTAGGGTTTAGGGTTGAGAGCAAAGGCGTAAGTCCCGGCGAAGTAGGTATGTAACACGCCCATCTCGGCTTTCAGTCTCGTCCAAAGCCGCCACCACCCGCACGACCCCGTATTTTCGATCACCGGCTGAAGCGCCTATCGCCGCCACGCCCAATCTCCCCTCACGCCACATGCCATTGCTGGGTACGCCAAACCGGAGTTGACCGTCTCCGACCACTTGCAATCCGTTCGCGCTTGTCTCTGGCAGATGCAGCTTTTTCCCCGACTGGCTCTCAGCCCAACTCTGGCTTGATGCCCTCAAGCAGAACGCGAACAGTTCATTCATCGGCTCGCGTCCTCTTTCTGATTCGCTAAAGTCGAGTTCAAGACCTCCGAGGTCTGAGAATTTGCTATAAGGTCTATATCTGTCGCCTCTTTAATCGTGTTGAATTCTAAGCCTGTTTGCGATCGCTGGTTTGCGACGCGCCAAATCAACTCTGGTCTTTACTGCATCAGCGAAGTCCACTATTGGGAGTGGAATCGCGCCAATCTGTGGCTCATCAAAGGGCAGACGCAGGATTTGCTGATTGATACGGGCTTGGGCGTAGCGAGTCTGCGACAGCATATCGCCTCGTTGATTGACAAACCCCTGCTGGCGATCGCCTCTCACATTCACTTCGATCACGCAGGCGGACTGCACGAATTTGACCACCGAGCCATTCATCCCGCCGAAGCAGAGGCATTGCGGATGGGCGATAACCATGCAGCGGTCTGCTCCCACGAGTTGGGCTTTGTTTTAGATGAACACTTTGAGCAATTGCCCTACGCAGGCTTTACGGCGATGCAGTATCGGCTCAATCGTGCGGAACCCACCCACCTTTTACAAGAAGGCGATGTGCTGGATCTGGGCGATCGTGCCTTTGAAGTGCTGCATCTGCCGGGACATTCCCCTGGTAGCATTGCGTTGTACGATGCCAAAAACCAGGAACTCTTTTCGGGTGACGTGATTTATGATGGCGACCTGCTCGATCAATTACCTGGAAGCGATATTCCTAGCTACATTGCGACGTATGAGCGGCTACAGCAATTACCGATCGACACCGTTTATCCCGGTCACTACCAGACCTTTGGGCGCGATCGCTACCACGAAATCATGGCGGAATATCTAGAAGCAAAACGGCAACCGGGCTGTCCCGCAGATGTGCGCAGTCAATTCGTGGTGTCGTAAGGATCATGGATTGATGAAGGTGTCATTCTGTGCGTAGGGGCGTGGCATTCGGTAGAGAGTCCTCGCTTTCGCCCAGAGCGATCTGCCGCATGCCGCGCCCGTACAATGAAAAGGCTCAGGTGAGCGAAGTTATTTAATTTCCATGCCTAAGGATGCGTTAGTCCTACAGGTGAGAAAAAACGAAGGAACTTATAAGCTCGACTTTAGCCATTTGGAGGAAGAGGGACAAGGTATAGAAGAATGGGGTGAGCGGAACAAAGTCCATCTCACCCCTGAAAAGTTGTGTTTACTATACCAGAACCCACTGCGGCAATCTTGA
>JAHHHL010000034.1 GCA_019359375.1 Lyngbya sp. HA4199-MV5 | reverse complement strand
GCGCTGCTGGGGCATTCTCGAACAGCATTGGAATGGTACCCAGCTCAAAGATGTTGCCACAATGCGCGCTTGGGCACAAAGTATGACATGGAAAGGTACTCATCCCATTGTTCAGTTGAATCAGAAGTTTACCAGAAAGGGATTTCGCTCTCCAAAGCAGCGGAGCGAAGATTAGAACGCAAGCCGTTGTTACCCAAGTGGGATATCCTGATCCAACCCGCTTAATTTGGTATCTTCTTTGCCGGAAATCACCTAAAAAGGCAGAAGGCAGAAGGCAGGAGGCAGGAGGCAGAAGTCAAGAACTTACTGGCACTGAAAAAGGACTCTTACTACTAACAACTAACAACCAACAACTAACAACTAACAACTTTCTCCCCTCCATGCACTCCTCACCCCTCACTCCTCACTCCTCACCTCTCCCCTACCTCCGCCTCGAAGGGATCACCAAGCGCTTTGGCACCTTCACGGCTAATGATCAGATCAACTTAGAGATCCAGACGGGGGGCATTCATGCGCTGCTGGGCGAAAACGGTGCAGGCAAAACGACGCTGATGAATATTCTGAGTGGGTTGTACCGTCCTGATGCAGGGCAGATTTATCTCAACGGGCAACCTGTGGAGATTACGTCGCCGAATGTGGCGATCCAGCAAGGCATTGGCATGATTCATCAGCACTTTATGCTGGTGCCTCAGCTATCGGTGGTTGAGAATATTGTGCTGGGGACTGGCACTGCACTACGCCTGAACTTGCGGCAAAAGGCTCAAGACATTGCTGCCATGTCGGAAAGGTATGGGTTGGCGATCGACCCCTTTGCCAGAGTAGGTGACTTACCTGTCGGCACGCAGCAACGAGTCGAAATTTTGAAAGCGCTGTACCGTCAGGCAAAGCTGCTGATTTTGGATGAACCCACGGCAGTACTTACCCCTCCCGAAGTCAACACGTTTTTTCATGTCTTGCGTGAACTCGCCGCCAAGAATCATACGATTATTTTTATTAGCCACAAGCTAGAGGAGGTGCTGAGCCTCTGTGATGCCGTGACGGTGCTGCGGCGTGGCAAAGTGGTGGGATCGATGACCACAAAAGGCTCAACTCGGCAAGAATTGGCACAGTTTATGGTTGGTCGAGAGGTCTTGTTTCAGGTAGATAAGGAAGCAGGCGATGCAGCGCAGTCAGAAACGCTCGATCGCGTCGTCTTAGAGCTACAAAACCTGCATGTAAATGACGATCGCCAGCTAGCCGCTTTAAAGGGTGTTTCGTTGCAGCTACGAGCCGGAGAAATTTTGGGCGTTGCAGGCGTAGATGGGAATGGGCAGCGAGAACTCGCAGACGCGATCGCGGGACTGCGCCTCGCCACACAAGGCACCATCACGCTGAATGGCACCAATATTGCTCAGTGGACAGCGCAACAGCGGGTCAAGCAACTTAAACTCGGCTACATCCCCGAAGATCGGCAAAAAATGGGGTTGGTGATGCGCTTTAGCATTGCCCGTAACCTGATTCTCAAAGCGTTTCAATTGCTGCCGTTTTGTCGCCACTGGTTGCTTCAGCGATCGGCGATCGCCACCAATGCCAACGAAGCCATTCAAGCGTTTGACATTCGAGCCACCAGCGGCAACCTTCAGGTGAACCAGCTATCGGGCGGCAATCAGCAAAAAGTCGTGCTGGCACGCGAACTGGCAGGCGAACCAGAGTTGATTATTGCCATGCAGCCTACCCGTGGCTTAGATGTCGGTGCCACAGAGTATGTGCAAAAAGCACTGCTAGCAGAGCGATCGCGAGGAGCCGCCATTCTCTATATTTCAACCGAACTGGAAGAAGTCATGGCAATGAGCGATCGCATCGCCGTTATCTATGAAGGTCAATTTCTCGCCATTTTGGACGCTGAAGCCGCCACTGTAGAACAGATTGGGCTACTGATGGCAGGTGAGCGATCGCCAGTACAACCAACACCGTTGACGACGAGTACCGAGGTTGACCATTAAGACTGGATTCACCTGCTCGACCTGCTTCAATCAGGATGAGAGCCAAACAATGGCATCATGAGGCATCAGGTTATAAAATCAACCCATGCAGCCCGGAGAATACGATGTAGTCCTTGGTGGTTCTGCCCCTGCGCCGTTTGGGGCGATGGTATTAGGTGGCTGGGAAGGTGTGAGGCAGCGTTTTAGTAGCCCGATCGCGGCTCAACGTCTGGCTGCCTTAGTGGAAGCTCGTCAATACGGCTCACTAGAGTTAGAGTTGCTGGCGCAGGCATTGCACGACACATCAACGCAGGTGCAAAAGGCTGCCTATTTGAGGCTGCAAACGCGCCCAGAGGCAACCGCAAAACGCGCTTTAGCAACCTATGACCCTTACGTCCTGTTTGAGTGTCTCGCAACGCTGAACGGTCATTGTACCGGTATCACAGCCGTAGCAATCAGTCCTGATGGTCGATCGCTCATCAGCGGCAGCCGAGACGAAACCATCATTGTGTGGGACTGGTGGGCACAAGAAGCGGTGTTCACGCTCAAGGCACATTCGTTTATCTATGCCATTACCGTCAGCGATGATGGCGAAACCTTTGCCATTCGTGGACGCGATCGAACCGTTAAAGCGTGGGATTTGAGAAGAGGTCGCCAGATCCGCCCTGAGAAAGGAGCCTTGCGAACGATCGCGTCTGTCGCTCTCACGGACGATCGGCACCTCATTAGCAGCAGCCAGAATGCCATCAAGGTCTGGAAATTAAAAACGGGACGAGAACTTTGCACTCTACAGGGGCACACCAGCCTCGTGACTGCCGTTGCCGTAAGCGCTGATAAAGAACTGATCATCAGCGGTAGTGAAGATCGAACGGTAAGAGTGTGGGGAGTGGCATAGGGAAATGACAACATGAAATTAACGACCCGTGGACATTACAGCGTTAAAGCAATGCTTGATTTAACCTTGCAACCGGGCTACGGACCCGCTTCTGTCAAGGCGATCGCGCAGCGTCAAGATCTGCCCGCCCCCTACCTCGAAAAACTGCTCATTGAAATGCGTCGTGCAGGCTTGGTACAATCCCTTCGCGGTGTGCAGGGTGGCTATCAACTGGCGCGATCGCCCGCCAGCATTTCACTAGGGCAAATTTTGGAAGCCGTTGGTGAAAGCATTGATCCGCTGCCTCATCATGCACCTGACGGATCCCAGGCAGAAGATTGGGTCACATTCACTGTCTGGAATCGCCTCCACCAAAAGCTCAAAGAAGCCCTCTACAGCATCTCATTGGAAGACCTGTACTTCGATGCTCGCAGTTGGCAGGCGGCACAGGGGGAAGAAACAAGCTTTGTCGTGTAGAAGGTTCGTTCAGAAGCAGTCCTGACGAAAGCAGTCTGATGAGCTTATCTTAGAGGCGAAGAACTTATAGCTGCCCGCTTTGGTTGAAGAAAGATGAGAAAGGCGATGCTTCTGTCTCTCTGTTGGTTACTTGTCAACCCCTCTACGATGGTGGGGCAAGGAAATGTGGTGGGGCAAGGAAAGCTACCGCCAAACAGCAGTACACTCGGTTCGTTCTGGCAAACGTTCAAAACAGCGGTCGTTTCTGGCAATCAAGAAACGGTTGCGAGTCTGTCGCAATTTCCGATCGGCATGTCCTACGGCATCAAGAGCATCCACAGCAAAACCGAACTCTATCAGCGTTACCGCGAAGTGTTTAAGCAGCAAAGTGATGCAGCACAGTGTTTTACAAAAAAACAACCCGTCGTCGATCGAGCAAACCAGAGACGCTTCAGTGTCGCTTGTCCAGATAAGGCAGGGAATGAGGTGGTTGTTTACGAATTTGAGCGAACCAGGACGGGCTGGAAGTTTGTCAGGCTTGATAACACTAACGAATAGCGACCATTAATGCGTTCGCCTCAAACTCTGTCTGCTGTCTTTTCCAGCTATTTCTTTTCTACCTATTGTCGATCGCCCATGCTCATCTGTCCATCCCCGGCAAACGGTTGCCCGTTGCTGACCATCGCTGGAGGAGGAGGGGGTGCTTGATGGCTGGCTACTTCAGTTTCAACCCCTGCTTCTGGTTTGTTGTACGAGCATTTGACAGTGATTTTGAGGTTGCTTTGGGCTTTGCCGCTGGCGATGTAGGGAATGCCTGCGTCGGCGCTGAGGTTGATGCCAAACTCTAGCGTCACTTCATCGACGTTAGCAGCCGCACAGTTTTTGAAGGCATTCAGGCAATAGGTTGTGTAGGTGCGGATGGTACTTTGCACCATTTGCATGGACTGAGTTGGGTTGGGACGAAACGGCATTCTCGGATCACCAATGCCTTTTGCGCCTTCCCGTCGTTGTTCTCCTGTTTCGTTGATCGGAGCTTGGGGTGACATCGGAGCTGTTTCCGTGTCATCCTGCGCCTCAATATAGAGAACGGTGCCGTTATCCAGTTGAACGGGGACAATCTTAGTCATGATTCCTACCAATATGGATGGGTGCGATCCCGATTCTGGCTAAGAACGATCGCTTTCACTTAATGGGTGTCACCCCTCATAAGCTTGACGCTACGCCAACACAGCTTTGACTAAAGTCGCACAGGTTTAACTGCCTGTAACGTGCAGGCAGAGTCATTGGGTGAATATCCACCTACCACTTACCGTATGCCTGAGAAAAGTTTTTCCAGGGAGAATTACCGTTGGTGAATAGTTGTTCCACCGTTTGAGGCACACGGCTCACCTGCTGAATAATCTGATCAGGACTCACGCCAAACAGCACAATCAAAATGAGGGAGGCAATGAGACCGATCGCGGCAATTGACAGAACAACCCGAAAGGTGGCTTGCACCAGGGTTAAAAGCCAGCTAAAGAGTGGGATGGCAAGCAAAAGCGCGATTAGCAGCACCACCAGATTGAGCGGTTCGCGTATGAATTCATTCATCATCATTGAGTCTCTCAGAATAGCCCACTACGCCGTTTTTAGGGCGTGTCATCAATTAGCTCCGAAACCTTGCAATATCAGCAGTGTCACGCCCGTCCCAACACACCAGGCTAGGGGCTGGAACCCTTGCTGCAAGCGATGTGTAGTATTAATTGATGACAGCCCCTAGCATCTCGCCGATCATTTTCTGGACAATCTGTAACCCCGTAACCGTTTGTGCCAGAAAGCAGCCCAGCACCAGCGTTGTAAAAGTAATGTGCAGCAGCCTTGCCCACTCTTTACCCTGAAGCATCAACGGCACAAACAAGGCAGCCAACGCCGCAAAGCAGATGGTACTCAAGCCTACGATCAAATGTGGGCTCACAAACAGCTTGTGATAAAGCAGGTAAGTTGCCGTCATGCCGCCAACAGTGCCAATCACCCACACCGCTAACAGCAGCGCCCCCCATTGAAAGTGCCGCTGATTGTATTTCGCCTTGATCAGTTGCTTCCGCGTTTCGGCATCCGCATTGCGAGTACGCCTGACTAAAACGCCCAGGTAAAGGGCATAGAACGTTGCCGCTAAGGCACCTAGCATGAGCACCGGGTGGGCAAACGAAATGACTGCTTTTAAGAACGGTGAGAACTCAGTGTTCATAGGTTGGGGAGCAATCAGATGGGCTAGTTGCAGTGGGAAAAAAGCCATTGCGTCAGTCTGCTACGGTGCTCTCGATCGCGTTGAGTGCCTCAGTTGCCTTCTCGCTACCTGGAGCGGGTGACGCTTTAGCCGCCGCCTTTTCTTGCGCCAGCTTCATTTTGGCGTTAATTTTTTTGCTTATTGCTTCTGGCGTTGGCATCATGGCACCTTTGTCTTTTGCCATCTGCATTTTGGCGGTGATCTTGTCGCTGATTGCCTCTGGAGTCGGCATAAAGTCTTTCTTAGAAAACAACCCCTTCTTTTGTTCTGGGGTCAGTGAGGCGAAGATGTCCTTTTTCGGGAGCGATTTGAAGACCGTTGCCAGCTTAGTTTTTTGATCCGTAGAGAGCGTGATTTTTTTGAAGGCTTTGCGGAGACTTGCCTTTGAGTCCACAATCTCCGTTTTCAGGCGATCACGCTGTTCGGGGCTGAGAATGCTCTCAAACTGGGGCAAAATTTGGTCTCTAACGACCTGCTCAATCATTGTTTCAGGGGATGCCGCCGTCTCTGCACCCAGAAGCGTTGGCAGGAATCTCACCATCGGTTTTGCCTGAGCGATGCCAGCCGCTCCTAGCAGACTCAGAACCAGAACAGCACAGGCGATCATTGTCATCAAAAAGCGTTTCATAAAACCCTCCGTAAACGTTAAAACACCGTTGGCTGAGTCGCCGTTAGTAGCTTTCTCTCTCAGTGGCTTTCTAGATTGGGAGCAGGTGCGTGTTCAACATACGCCGCGATCGCCAGGGCAGAAATTACTACCAACGGAAACACCAGACTCCACCACGACTCTGACAGCAAGATAAAAAAGGCAGCGGCAAACCCACCCAGCGCAAAACCTGCAATGACGGGCACAAAGCGACTCATGCGCTCTAACGCTTCTTCCCCTTCTTGTTTGGTCAGTTCGCTGGGCGATCGCGATAGCTTTGCCATGACAAACTGCACCAGATCGATCGTCAATTGAGTTGTATTGCCCGTCATCACCGTAGTCGGAATGTAGCTCTTGAATACACCTTTAGCCTCTTTCATCAGTGCATTTTGAATTGCCATTGCTACCACGCCTGCCATGCCGATCGGCAGAATATATTCTTCCTGCACATCTAGCAAGAGGGCGGGTGAAAGATTGGTACCAATGATCAAAAAGATGCCTAGTGCGATCGCCTCAGCAGTGAGCAGCACGGCAAACACTGACCATTGTTTGTGCCGCGCATAGCGTGCCAGCAGTGACGTTAAGGCAACCGTCAGCATAAAGGTCGGTAGCATCAGAAGCCGGGTAATCGTGGTGCCTTCATCAGCGGCGACAAACGACGACCCTGCGAGGGCGATATTGCCCGTGACATGGGCGGTGAAAATGCCGAACAAAATAATGAAGGCAGACGTGTCAACAAAGCCAGCAACCCAGCTCAGCAGAAAGCCTGCGGGTCCATCGCTGATGAGATACCCAGATAGGCTAAACGGTGATTCATGACGTGGAACTACAGTCATCGCTCCCTCTCGAAATTCAGGCTTGATTCCAGCGCATCACTGTCAGTTGAGACAGTTCATTCGGTTGCTAAGAATCGTGGATTCAATAAAACTCGATTCTTGCGTAGGATGTGTACAGCCGTCCCGGCATCTCAGAAAAGCGCAGCGTAACGCATCACTCCCGAAGCTTGCGATGCGTTACGGCTATTGCCCTTAGCGTAGCCATGCCGTAGCTTGCTTCTCGAAGAGTAGGCTTTACACATCCTACAAAAGCTTGATTCCAATGCATCACGGTTGGTTAAGACAGTTAATTCAGCGCAATTCAATCAATCAGAAAAATGAAGATGCCCCACTCTCATGACTCATGCAACGGATGAAGATCACACGAGTGAGGCAACCGCATGGACGAATCTAATCTGGTGCAAAGATCGTCAGCATAGCGAAACTAGGAGGCTGCTTTTGTGTCAGCTTTAGCGGTTTCGGCTTCTTTCAGCTTTTGAGCTTCCGCTTTTGTGGCTTCCTTGGCTTTCTTCGCTTCTAGCTTGGCGGCTTCCTTAGCTTTCTTTGCCTCTAGCTTGGCGGCTTCCTTCTTCGCTTTTTCGGCTTCTTTCAGCTTTTTTGCTTCCAGCTTAGCGGCTGCTTTGGTCTTTTTCGCTTCGGCTTTTTCGGCTTCTTTCAGCTTTTTTGCTTCGGCTTTGAGTGCCTCTTCAGCCGCTTCTTTGGCAACTTCAGGATCGGCGGCGGCAGCAGCAGCATCTACTTCAGGGTCAGCCGCAACGGGCGCATCGGCTAAAAGAAGCGTCGCTTTATGGTCGATCGCGGCAGGAGTTGCCTGCGCCAGGGTTGGATAGCTCACAACAGCGCTCAGCAGCAGCATAAACGATAGGACAAAGGCGGTAACTCTGCGGGTAACAAACTTGAGCATGGCTCTCTCCAAAATTGATGATGACTAACAAAGGCTTCAGGCAAGTGACTCACGTACTCGTCGCAATAGCAGTGTACCGCTTGTCGGAGAATATCACCTGCCTGAGCGAGCCTATTCTGCTCTCACTATTCTGCTCTCATCGGCACGGTTGTCTCTGCTTCGGTTGGCTCAAGCACCGGAGAGACTTCCTCGGCGGGCTTGGGCATGACAATGTTCAACACCAGGGCACAAATCGAGCCTGTCGCAATCCCGGACTCCAGCACGCTTCTCACCCCAGCGGGGAAATGCTCCAGCGCTTCGGGAAGAAAGGTGACACCCAGACCTGCCGCCAGCGAAACTGCAAGAATCACAAAGGCGCGGTTATCCATCTTGACGGCGCGGAGAATGTTGAAGCCTGCCACAGCAACGGTGCCAAACATCAGCATCACAGCGCCCCCAAAGACCGGAGTGGGAATGGCTAAAAGCACACCACCGACGATCGGGAACAGTCCCAAAAACACCAGAATCGCTGCCACAAAGTAGCCAACGTGACGGCTCCCTACACCCGTAAGCTGAATGATGCCGTTGTTTTGAGCGGGGGTCACGATGGGAAACGTCCCGCAAATCGAGGCAATCAGCGAGTTCACCCCATCGCCCAAAATGCCACCTTTGAGCCGTCGAAAGTACGTGGCACCTTCGATCGGTTCCCCTGACACCATTGACGTGGCGGTGATGTCTCCCAGCACTTCCAGGGTCAGGGCGATGTAAATGATGGCGAAGGAAATAAAGGTTACAAAGTCAAATCCCAGACCAAACCGGAAGGGAATGGGAATGTTGACGATGGGTAGTGAGGCTAACTTACTGAAATCGGTAATGCCCAGAAAGGTGGACACCACAAACCCAACAAACAACCCGATGATGATGGAACCCATCCGCAGGTACTTGTTGGCGCTGGCACTGCAAACACCGACGATCACAAAGACTGTCAGTGCCAGCGCCCAGTTTTGCAAGCTGCCAAACGCAAGCGGACTTTCGGGATTTTGTGCGGCGATCGCTTTTGCCTTGCCGCCCCCCGCCATGTAGAACATGCCCACTTTAATGAGGCACAGCCCGATCAGCGTGACGGCGGTACCTGTCACCAACGGCGTGAAAATCTTCCGCGTGAGGTGCAGAAAGCGGCTGAGAATGATGGGAATAAACGAGCCAAAAAAGCACAGTCCCAGCACCAGTGCCAGAGTTTGGTCAGGCGTTTTGCCATTTTGCAACGATACTGCTACCACGGCGAGAATTGGCGTGACAAACGCAAAGCTCGTGCCCTGTACACTCAGCAAACCAGAGCCGATCGGACCAAATTGCCGCACTTGAATAAACGTACCCAGACCCGATACAAACAAGGACATGCCCAGGATGTAGCTCGATCGCGCGGCATCTAATCCCAGTGCTCCGGTAATCAATAATCCTGGCGTTACGACGGGAATAAAAATCGCGCAGACGTGCTGCAAGCCAACAAAGAGCGCATCTTTGAAGGGTGGCTTATCGTGCAACCCGTACAGTAGCTTGGGTGAGTCGGCGGGCAGATGGCTGCCCTCAGCGTGAACTTCTCCGTGTGTCATGCGTTGACCTCAGCATTTAAGAGTGGGGCAATGTCAGGCAGTTGCCTAGAACGAGAAACGAACTTTCTGATTGAACCTAGCGCGATCGCTGGAATCACTTCATGTTTGAGTCACTGCCCAGGCGATCGATGCCCAGACGCTAGCCACAGCATCACTTACATCGCTCAAACGGGAATGGTGAAGATTTTTTGTGCTTGCACATAAATCGTTGTATACCGTATACGATAATCACCCCCGTCGCTCGTGAGTGTGTATGACGCTACAAACTGGTGCCTCGACAACAGGAGTGTTTGTATCTTGCACCTGACTTCTACCTTTAGAAGTAGTGGTTTTAACACTTCTGTCAGGCGAGACGAATGCGGACGACGTTCCAGGCAACTCCTCATGCAGCGAGAAGTCACCTGGAGCGGATGGAATCAGAAACTGAACTGGGCACGCAGATTACCCACAAACACAGTAGGGTTGCTGTCAAAGTTATTGGGGTTCCAGATCGCATAAAACGCTGGCACAAGGGCAACATTTTTAGACAGTGGGTAATAGTAGGAGGCTTCCAGTTCATACTGAGTACCGCCATCACCACTACCCGACAGCAAAAAGCGTCGCCCGCCCAAATAATCCTGAGGCACCAGGAACGAAAGCACCCCTAACGCTCCTTTTTTGCCCAGGTCGGGGAAGCCCAAGCCAAACTGAAAAGACTGCACATCCACACTGCCGCCCGATCGCGCCGCGTTAATCGGATCTATCTTGGTACTGCCATAGGAGTAGCGCCCAAAAATCCCAAAGCGGCTGGTGATCAGCCAATCAAAGTTCACCACGACGGTATCGGCATCGGCATCATTCAACCGTCCGCCAAACCCATCATCGGCATAGCCATAGGGCAGGGGTTCTCCAACCGTACCGCCAATAAAGCCGTTGTATGCCTTGATGTTAGACCGGGTGTACAGCAGTCGCAGGTTGAAATTTTGGCTGGGTGAAAAGGTCAATTCACCTGTAATCGTATTGGAACTGTTGAACAAGCCAGCCGATGGGTTGCTGGATGTATTGAAGCCGCCAGCGGGATTCAAAAATTCGGTATTTTCAGCCAAATACGCAGCGGTAAACCGGAACTGGGGGCTAAGGTTCCAGATTAAGACGGCTCCAGACCCTCGATCGACCGCGTTAGAAAGCGTACTGCCGTTTGAGTTGTAGCTGGTCGCTCCGGTGAGAAAGAACGTAAAGCGGTTGGCATCGAAATACCGATAGAAATTAATGCGAGGACCCACCACAAGCCGCACACTTTGCGATACCGGAAAGGCATAGGACAATTCGCGAATGGTTAACGCCCCAGCCGACAACGTTCCTGTCTGATCGAGAAACGGAGTGCCCCAGGAGTTGAAGTAGCCTGCTGAGACAAACTCGTTGGCAGGAGAGATGCCATTGCCTGCAGTGAGTTGAGTAATCAGCGAATCTTTGCCTGTAAACGAGGTGGTGAAGGTGAGAAACGTATAGTAGCTGAGCGTGGTCTCTGGGTTATCGCGCTGTACCCGTGATGGCACTCGCGTGACTGGGTTGCGCGTCGGAGCCGCAAACGCACTGTTGGCAAAGCGACGTTCTGCCGTGACCGATCGACTGGCTCCCGCGGCGGTCAAGTTAAACCACACCAGGCCATTCAGTTTCGTGGTAGTGGAAAACTGCTGCTTTTCCAGCGTTGTGGTGCGGGCTTCTAGCGCCGTGACGCGACCACGCAAGGTTGCCAGTTCTGCTGCAAACTCTTCCTGAAGCTTTTGCACCGCCAACAGATCTTCCTTTTTCACCAGGTCAGCCGTGCCTGCGGCGATCAGTTCATTGATGCGATCCATACAGGCATTGAGTCCTGCCGCAAACTCGTAGCGAGTCAGAGCGCGATTCCCCCGATAGGTTTTATCGGGATAGCCCACAATACAGCCGTAGCGCTCCACTAACGATTGGAGTGCTTGAAATGCCCAGTCAGTCGGTTTTACATCCGTTAGCTGTGAAACGGAGGTTACTTGCCGCATACCTGGAGTGCTTGACGGTTCCTGGTCATTTGGTAAGAGAAGTGGGTCAGCGATCGCAGGCGTAATTGGGGCAACCTCCACAGGTGTGGCTGCAATGGTGGTCGGCTGGACGATCGATGCTTTTATGGCTGGTGCCGCACTCGCCTCAACGGCTGGCAACGCGATGGTTTCGGAACCTGGCGAGGCGAAGGCGGGGTGATCCAACAGGCTCCAGGCAAGCAGCGGTGCGATTAGCAAGGTTGACTGAGCGATCGTGGTTTTGAACATGTCTCCTCACACAAATTTGATTGAAGCAGGGCAATGAATTAGTAGAAGTACGTGCTCTCAGCCAAAAGCTGTCGGTCAGTCGCCCCTTCTTCACTGCCATACCGCGAACAGAGCCTACAGCACAATTGATTGAGCCGCAGACTTCTGGTAGTACCTGGTTTGTATACAGTACTCAACCAGCTTTTCACCGTTTACAGTACGGATATCAACGCCTCGACGGTGTGCTGTGCGCTACAAACTGGCTCTATTCACGATCAAGCTCATGCAGGTATATCTGTTGCCACAAAGGTCAGGACATTGGGATCAGAGGGTGTGTGGGGGCGTTGCCCCCAGCCAGGGGTTCCACCCCTGCACCCCGTTCTAACCAATCTGACTATGACGGTAGCTCTGGCACTGTCAACGCAGGTTATCCTAAGAACGGCTTACGTGTGGTTATCTATGTTTCAGTTTTGCCGATCGTTCTCCTCATTGGCTGCTCTATGGCAGTGCCTACGCTCTTCTACCAAACCCATGGCGGTTATCCTGACGCTTTTGCTCAGTTGGAATATGCTTCCAGCGTGGGCATGGGCACGCACCGAAACGTCGAAGCCCCCAGCCGCCCAGTCGATTCAGCCGTATCTCGATCGGGTCATCGAGCAAGTGACAGAATTCCGGTTAGACAATGGCATGAAGTTCATTGTGCTGGAGCGGCACCAGGCACCCGTCGTTTCGTTTCTCACCTATGCCAATGTGGGCGGAGCCGATGAACCAGACGGCAAAACGGGAGTCGCGCATTTTCTAGAGCATCTTGCCTTTAAAGGGACAACGCGCATTGGCACCACCAATTACAAAGCGGAAGCCCCGCTGTTAGACAAGCTCGATCGGCTTTCAGAGCAGATTCAAACGGCGACTGCCAAAGGGCAAACCACAATACTGAAAGTGCTACAAGCTGAGTTTGCCCAGGTGGAAGCCGCAGCCGGAAAGTTGGTGAAGCAAAACGAGATGGGGCGCATTGTAGAGCAAGCGGGTGGCGTGGGGCTGAATGCCAACACCTCAACCGATGCCACGCGCTATTTCTACAGTTTTCCCTCCAACAAGCTCGAACTCTGGATGTCGCTGGAATCTGAGCGGTTTCTTGAACCCGTTTTTCGGGAGTTCTACAAAGAGAAAGATGTGATCTTGGAAGAGCGGCGGCTGCGAACGGATAATTCACCGATCGGACAGATGGTAGAAGCCTTTTTGGGCGTTGCCTTTAAGAAGCATCCCTACCTTCGTCCCGTAATTGGCTACAACAACGATATTCAAGGGCTGACCCGCAAAGATGTGCAGACGTTTTTTGAAACCCACTATGCGCCCAATAATTTGACGATCGCCGTGGTGGGTGATGTGAATCCTACCGAGGTAAAACGACTGGCACAGCTTTATTTTGGTCGTTTCAAAGCCAAGCCTGCACCGCCTGAAGTGGTGGCAACAGAACCCCCTCAAACGGAACCGCGATCGGTTACGCTACAGCTCAAAACCCAACCCTGGTATCTGGAAGGCTATCACCGTCCGGCGCTGAAACATCCCGACGATGCCATCTATGACATGATCACGAGTATTCTCAGCGATGGTCGCACGTCGCGGTTGTACAAGTCTTTAGTCGAAAAACAGCAGTTGGCGCTCAATGCGGCTGGATTCAGCGGGTTTCCGGGCAACAAATTTCCCAATTTAATTTTGTTCTACATGCTAACGGCTCCGGGACATACGGTTGACGAAGTGGCAGAGGCGCTGCGTGTGGAAATCGATCGCCTGAAAACCGAACCTGTTTCCACCCAGGAACTCGATCGCGTGAAAACCCAGGCACGGGCAGGCTTGTTGCGATCGCTCAGTTCCAATATGGGCATGGCACAAGCCCTGTTGGAATATGAGGTAAAAACAGGTACCTGGCGCAACCTGTTCAAACAGCTTGACGCGATCGCCGCTGTCACGGCACAGGATATTCAACGGGTCGCGAACGCCACCTTTATGCCCCAAAACAGGACGATCGGTAAGTTGCTACCCAAAGGATCATGATGCTTAACCAGTCGCCCTCCTCTTAGAGACTTATCAAGGGAAACAACCATGCAATCGGCTTTACACATTACGACGAAAGTGCTTCCAGGAAACAAAATTGAGATTCAGATACCACCTGGCTCTATCGGTGAAGAGGTTGAAGTCTTTGTGGTGCTATCAGGATCACCGTCCAAAAGGTTTGCCGCGATCGACATTCTCAACCAGCTATCAGGTCAGCAGCAGTTCAAAACGGCTGAAGCGGTCGATCGCTACCTTCAAGCAGAGCGTGACTCATGGGAACGCTAACGATTCCAGAATCCAGTTTGGTTTATATTGATACAGCGCCTGTAATTTACAGTGTCGAAAAGTTTCCAGATTATTTCCCTTTATTAGAACCGCTTTGGATTAGATTGAAGGTCGGCACGCTTAAAATGATTAGCAGCGAACTGACTCTGATGGAAGCCTTGGTTCTTCCATTAAAAAACAGAAACTCTAACTTAGTTCAGGCTTACGAACGTTTACTACTAGCATCAGAGATACAAGCAATTCCTGTCACTCAAGCTGTTCTTAAAGAAGCCGCCTATCTTCGTGCTTCGACAAGCCTAAGAACACCAGATGCAATCCATGCAGCAACAGCAATGAGTGAAAAGTGTTCTGTTTTTCTGACCAATGATATCGACTTCCGTAAAGTACCAAATTTGCCTGTAATCGTCTTGAGTGAAATATTGCGAGTCTAAAAAGAAGCTACAAGCCTTTGAAAAGATCAAGATTCAATTCACAAAGCATTAAAAGTATTGATGCAATCGAGCAATTGAGGAAGCAATGTCAACGACTACAGAAACTAAAAAGCAGAAAACGGCAAAAATTATTGTGCTGGTCTTTTCTTTTGTGGTAGTGCCGCTACTGCTGTTGTTTTTGGCATGGTATCCAGCCGTTGCCGCCACGCCCAAGCACTATACTGATTTGACCTTTTCACCCCCACCCGCCATTAAGCTACCGGACTACACACGCTTCACCCTGGCAAATGGGATGGTGGTTTATTTGGTGGAAGATCACGAACTGCCCTTAGTCAGTGGAAGTGCGTTTATTCGCACGGGCGATCGCCTGGAACCAGCTTCTAAAGTCGGGTTAGCAGGGTTAGTTGGTACGGTGATGCGATCGGGGGGCACCCAAACTCGCAGTGCCGATGCCATCAACGAATTTTTGGAGCAACGAGCCGCATCCGTCGAAACCTCAATTGATGAAGACTCAGGCAATGCTGGGTTTAGTACCCTTACCGAAGATTTACCAGACGTGTTTGATCTGTTTTTGGAGACCTTGCAGCAGCCTGCCTTCCCGGTGGAGAAGCTCAACCTGGCAAAAAATCAGGAGCGGGGAGGCATCGCCCGTCGCAATGATGCACCAGATGCGATCGCCGATCGAGAATTTCGCAAGCTGGTCTATGGTGACAGCAGCCCCTATGCCCGCTATACCGAATATGCCACGCTGGGAAATATTATGCGGGATGATTTGGTGCAATTTCACCAGCAATATTTTTCACCCAACAACATTCTCCTGGGCATTGTGGGTGATTTTGATAGCAAAGCGATGCGTCAGCTTGTGGAAGCGAAGTTTGGAGCCTGGAAGCCTGCAAAAACGAAACTTCCTGCCTTGCCAGCCGTTACACAGGCGAAGCAGGGTGGCATCTTTTTTGTCAACCAGCCGCAGTTGACCCAAAGCAATGTGCAGGTTGGGCATCTGGGCGGACAGGTGAATAGTCCCGATTACCCTGCGCTGTCGGTGATGAACGAGGTGCTGAATGGCTTTGGTGGACGGCTTTTTAACGAGGTGCGATCGCGGCAGGGCTTGGCATACTCGGTCTACGCCTACTGGGGACCACAGTACGACTATCCTGGATTATTCGTTGCGGGTGGGCAAACTCGATCGGACGCAACGGTGCCGTTCATCAAAAGTGTGCGAGCCGAAGTGGAGAAAATTCGCACTGCACCGATCGCCCCAGCCGAACTTGCCTTTGCCAAAGATTCTGTCTTAAATTCCTTTATCTTCAATTTCCAGCAACCAGAGCAAACCCTTTCTCGGCTGTTGCGCTACGAATATTTTGGCTATCCCAATGATTTCATTTTCCGCTATCAGAAGGGTGTGGCAGCAACCACGATCGCCGACGTACAGCGCGTCGCTAAAACCTACTTACAGCCCGAAAAGCTTGCCACCCTGGTCGTCGGTAATCGGGATACGATCAAGCCACCGCTGGAGTCGTTAGGGCAACCTGTAACGGCGATCGACATCACCATTCCAGGTTCAGAGAAAGCAGGTTCAGGAAAACCTTGAAGCACCTGTTGAATAAGCGGTCAGCGGTCAGCGATCAGCGAACTCTACGGGAAGCAAGCTACAGCGGTCAGCTTTATGACATGATTTTGACAGTCCTTCGGCGATCGCGCATCCAAAGCTCTATGTTTCATCACGGTTTAGCCATCTTTGTGGGCAGTTGCATCGTGAGCTACGCCCTTGCAGGTGGAGCAACTGATCCCGATTTAACGGTAGCAACCCCAACCGTAGCGCCCTATAAAATTCAGGGCAAAACCGCTGCTGAGTTGCGATCGCAGATGAACCAACTAGGACCCTTAAACCAGGATGAAGGCAAACGCTTTGATGCCTCCACAACATGGGATCTAGATGCCCAATTCACCGCTGGCGGCAAAAAAGGCGCAAGCTGCAAAATAAAAACCGTCACTGTCACCGTGAAAACTACCTTCAATTTGCCAGAATGGACACCCCCTACTGGCACCCCTCAAGCGCTCATCGATCGCTGGAAAAAGCACCTGGCAGCCCTGCAAACGCATGAAGATGGACACAAACAATTAGGCATTGATGCCGGAAACGATCTACTGGCTCAATTGAAAGCCCTGCCTGCCGCTCCTTCCTGTGATGCCATCAACAAAATCGCTGCCCAAAAGCGAGATGCCGTCAAAGCATCATTCAAACAGAAGCACAAAGCCTACGATGCCAGCACAAAGCACGGCGCAAATCAGGGTGCGGTGTTTCCTTAGAAGTGGAAATAGCAGTCGGCGGTCAGCTTAAGAGTTGTTAGTTGTTAGTTGTTAGTTGTTAGTTGTTAGTTGTTAGAGCAATCGAGAGGTCGGTTAGGACATATCACCATGATCAAAAGGTTGCTAGACAAGGTTTTACCCTCTGCCTCCTGTCTTCTGCCATAGTACATGAGCTTTGCCTAACTCCTTCTAACAACCAACAACCAACAACTAAAAACTCCCTCATCCCTACACCTGATTCAACGGAGCCGGGGGCTGTGGTCCCGAAAAGCCTTTTTCTTGAATGTGCAAGGTTCCAGAACTCGAATCATCGTCGTCTTTATCGTCTGGTCGCGGCGACATGGATAAGGGCTGCACGCTGCTATCTTGCGGATCACCGACTAGACCAGCGAGGGGAACTTTGACAGGTGTAGCGGCAAGATTTGAACCTACCAGATTGGTTGAAGCTATCAGACGGTGAGAGCTGGAACCGATCGGGGCTTCTGCCGTCACTCGCACCTGAAGTTCACCCGGATCGGCATAGGTGCCCTGTGTCATTAAACGAGCATAGACCCGGGGGCTAATTTGGCTCCACGGCGTATTGGCTCCATGGGTGGGTGTGTTTGCCTGTCCAGGTAGCACGAAGGCATTTGACAACGCGTCAAAGTTATTGCCGTAGCGGAGCAAAGTGTCGCGGGTTTGGCGAAGGGTGACGATCGCATTCCCCACCGTTCCTAACCGTCCCAAAGCAGAATCCATCGACGGTAAACCGGGAACTGTACCAGACAACTGACTCCACGTTGATTCAATCTGCTCATAAAAACTGCGCGACAGGCGAGGTTTGTAGTCAGACAGCAATTGATCGACGATCGCCTGTTGTTCAGCCGCTAATTCCTCATACTTCATCCCCGCCTGCAAATTCCATGACAAGACCTGTAGTTGTTTGTGAGGGATGGTGGAGCCAGCCGATCGTGCATTCAGCGCCACAATGATATCCGCCCATTTTCCTTTCAGTGGTGCCAGCAAGTAACGATGCCCCGCAGGACTGTGCGCCGACACTTTCATACAAAACACATCGACGGGAATCCGGTAATCGCCCGGTTGTAAAGCGACGGTGCCATCAGCCGCATTCCGAATTTGCGCCATGAGGGTGGATGGCATACTACTCGGCTGAAATGCTTTGCCCGGTAGCTGCGTGACCGTTGGGAATGTTGCCTGACTGCTGGATTCGATCGGGGCTTCATTCTGCAATGTGCTGCTCAACGCTTTTACCGCTTGATCTAAAACCGCCCCTTTCAGCAAATCTCCCACCGACCCACCCGGAATCGGCAGACTGGGAATAGGGATGTCGAAAAAGCCCGCCATGACACTGTTTGCCCCTAGCGGCAGCGCTGAAAAACCAACAAGCGTCGTTGCTGCTAGTCCCACCAGCAAACTTTCTGTCGCAATCTTCTTAAGGCGTAAGCGCTTGACCATGATCGATTCTCATCCACCAGACTTTACTCATCCTACGCTTGATTGGGGTCGGAAGTAGGGAGTGGAAAAGGCTAAAGGCTAAAAGGATGAGGATAAAGGGTGAAGGGTGAAGGGTAAAGGGGTAAGAGGTGGGTGTGGATGTTCCCTCCGCCTACTGCCTTCTGCCCTCTGCCTTCTGCCCTCTGCCTTCTGCCCTCTGCCTTCTGCCTCCCCTGCCCCCTCTGCCTCTGCCTCCTGCCTCCTCTCTATTCAACTCAAAACTTCTAACCGTCGATCGCAACTTTTTACCTGCAAAGCCTTAACTTTCAGTAATGAGTGTGCCATGATGACGGCGAGGACTGAGTACGCATCAGGTGCGATCGGTACGTTCGCAAGCATTGATTAGTTGAGTCTTACCCCTCAGAGAACGGTATGTTTAGAAAAAATACCCCGCCACCGTCCAAAACGCTACCGACCTACATCGCGCCCAATAGCGAATTTCAGGGCACGCTGCACGTTGAGGGCGATCTGCTGGTGGATGGCATCATTCACGGTACGGTTGAAGTGCGGGGTGACATGCAGATTTCTGAGAGCGGACTGATTGAAGGTCCCGAAGTACGGGCGAAGAACCTGACGGTACATGGTGTTCTCAAGGCACGCGTGATGGTTGAAGGGAAGCTGACGCTCAGCCGTACCGCTCGGTTAGAAGGCGATGTGAATGCGAGTGCGCTCAGTGTAGAAGAAGGCGCATTCTACGTTGGCTACATTGAGACGGGTGAAACCAAAGCGTTGCCCGGTGTGAGAACACGACCAGAATTAGCAGGTACCGGGGATGCCTACAGTGGTAATTTGGGCGGCTGATTCTAACGGGTAATGTCTAAAGATGGTGTTTACGATCGGTAGGGACGTTCCATGGAACGTCCCTACACGAATCAACCTCAGTACTTTGATTGCGGTGTGAATCGATCGCTGACTTCCTGGTTCGTGTCATCATGAGCTTGACCGAACCGGCACAGAAGTCGGGGATTTTTCGCTCTCATGAACGTATGACGCTGACACAGGTTTGGGGTGCGCTGTTAATCTTTGTGATCTGTCCGCTGCTGGGTGGATTGCCGCTGATTGCCTGGATTACATATGCCCTCACCCGACGCAAGCTGGCGAAGGTCGGTACAGGGAATATCAGCGTTTCGGCTGCGTTCTATCACGGTGGACGGGTAGCAGGCATTCTGGCTGTTCTGTCAGAAGCCCTGAAGGGGATTGCTGCTGTTTTGTTGGCTCGATCGTTCTTCCCCATCGATCCTGCCTGGGAACTCATCGCGCTGATGGCACTGGTCATGGGGCGCTACTGGTTTGGCAAAGGCGCGGGAACGACGAATGTGGTCTGGGGTTATGTGGTTCACGATCCGATCGCGGCTGGGTTTGTCTTCCTCATCAGCGCGATCAGTTTTACCATTTTGCGTGAACGACAGCAGGGACGGCTCAGCGTGCTGGTGATCTTTCCAATCATGACTGCGCTGCGCCATCCCACCAACCAGGAGCTTATTGTTGCGGCGATCGTCCTTGCCATCATGCTGGGCTGGATTTACACCAAAATTCCCGATGACCTGGAGATGACTGCCACAGAGGCAAAAGCAGACGCGCAATCCACCTTCAAATTCTTTCGGGGCGATCGTGCCATCCGGTCGCTCAATGATCCATTGGAGGCTCAGAAAGTCGGACAAAAGGCTGCAACGTTAGCGCGTTTGAAGCGATCGGGCTATCCTGTGCCGATGGGCTGGGTGTTGAGTCCAGGTGACGATCCAGAACCCTTGTTAGAACTGCTCAAGCCATCGCCCAAAGCACAGTTAATTGCGCGATCGTCCGCAGTCGGCGAAGACTCCGAAACAGCATCGGCAGCAGGGCAGTATGAATCCATTCCCAGCATTGTCCGTTCAGAACAGTTGATGCCCGCCATTTCTCGGTGTTTTGCCTCCTACAATCAGCCCAGTGCTGTGGAGTATCGTCGCGATCGCAATCTACCAGAAGCAACGATGTCGGTCTTGATCCAGCAGCAGGTGCGGGGCGCTTTTTCAGGCGTTGCATTTAGCCGTGATCCAGTGACACGGCAGGGAGATGGGGTGGCGATCGAGGCTCTACCCGGCAGCGCGTCTCAGGTTGTCTCAGGACAGGTTACGCCGGAACGGTATGAGGTCGTTGTACCTGCGATCGATTTCACCCCGGCAACGGCTCAAACTCCATCCACCTGGGTTTTACCTGACGATCTATCCTTAGCTGTCAATGGCAATGGCTCTGTGCCCACTCGGTTGCTTCAGCAGGTCGCCTTTCTCGCCAGACATTTAGAAGCTCAGCATCAAGGTACGCCTCAAGACATTGAGTGGAGCTACGATGGCAAACAACTCTGGCTCCTGCAAGCGCGACCGATCACTACGTTGCTGCCGATCTGGACACGCAAAATTGCGGCTGAAGTCATTCCCGGTTTGATTCATCCGCTTACCTGGTCGATCAATCGTCCGTTGACCTGTGGCGTATGGGGCGATCTGTTTACCCTCGTGTTGGGCGATCGTGCCAGGGGTCTAGACTTCAACGAAACCGCTACGCTCCATTACTCCTACGCCTACTTCAATGCTTCACTGCTGGGACAATTGTTTCGACGGATGGGATTGCCTCCCGAAAGCCTGGAGTTTCTCACACGGGGCGCAAAATTTAGCAAACCACCCCTCCAATCCACACTGCGAAATGTACCAGGATTGCTACGCCTTGCCCGTCGAGAATGGCGGCTAGAGAAAGACTTTCGCCTGGTGTCTCGTCGTCAATTTGCGCCTGCCTTAACAGAGTTCTCCCGCCAACCCGCCACAGAACTTAGTCCATCAGCACTTCTACAGCGGGTCGATCGCATCCTCACCCTGCTCCAAACTGCCACCTACTACAGCATCCTTGCTCCCCTCAGCGCCGCCCTACGCAAAGGTCTCTTCCAGATCAACGACGACCAGCTAGACAATAGTGATACACCGGAGATTGCGGCACTACGATCGCTTCAGACGTTGGCGAGAGAAGCGCGGGAAGTGTTAGAGGGGGAGTCGGGAGTCGGGAGTGGGGAATCGGGGGCGGAGGGAGCAGGGGAGGCAGAGGGAGCAGGGGAGGCAGAGAGCAGAAGGCAGGAGGCAGGGGAAGCAAGGGAGGCAGAGGAAGCATCCACATCCACCCCACACCCTTTACCCTTTACCCCTTACCCTTTACCCCTCTCTCCTCACCCCTCACCCCTACACCCTACACCCCACACCCTACACCCCACACCCTACACCCCTTTACCCCTTACCCCTCACCCCTCACCCCTCACCTCCCTCGCTCAAACCTTTAACGGACAAACCATCCTGGCGCAACTGGATGTGCTGATTGAGCAGTATGGCTACTTGAGCGAAGTGGGGACGGATATTGCGGTGCCAACGTGGAAGGAAGATCCGGAGCCTGTACGATCGCTGTTTGTCCAGTTTTGTCAACATCCACCCGCGATCGCGCCTCAGATCGATCGCCCCACTGGCAAAGTTAAACGAGTCCAGCGTCGCCTCACGCTCAAAGGTCGGGTGACGGAGGTTTACAGTCGCTTGCTGGCAGAACTGCGGTGGAGCTTTGTGGCTTTAGAAAGACATTGGTTAGAGTCGGGGTTGCTGGCAGAATCGGGAGATATCTTTTTTCTAGAATGGGAGGAACTTCGGGAGAGAGGAGAGAGGGGTGAGGAGAGAGGGGTAAGGTTTCGGGCATTGGTGGAACAGCGGCGATCGCAACTGGAGGTCGATCGTCAGCTTACATCAGTGCCCTTTCTGGTGTATGGCGAGGATCCACCTGTACCAACAATCAGTGCTCATCAGAGACAATCATTGCAACAGTTACAGGGCATTGGCGCGAGTCCGGGACGGGTGGAAGGTGTTATTAAAGTGGTACGGAGTTTGACGGAGTTGCCGGAGGTCGATCGCGCTACCATTCTCGTTGTGCCATATACGGATTCGGGCTGGGCACCACTGCTAGCAAGGGCAGGTGGACTCATTGCAGAAGTGGGTGGCAGGTTGTCGCATGGGGCGATCGTCGCTCGTGAGTACCGCATCCCTGCCGTGATGGATATCCACAACGCGACTCAATTACTCCAAGACGGTCAGCGCGTTCGTATCAATGGTCAGCAAGGCATTGTGGAGATTCTCTAAGCTATAAGTGAAGAACTCTGTAAAAAATGATTGAAACGTCATGGTACAAATTGGTTTCAACTTTGCTGCGTTGCTCGGCGTTGCGCTGGCACTTTTAGGTTTATCGCTGTTTATAGTAGGAGCCATACGACCTTTTCGGGCTGGTAGTTTAGTCCAAAATTTGGTTCTTGCTGTAGTCTACCTTCTCGCTGGGTTTATTCTCTTCTTTCAAGGTTGGCGGCTTGATCCAATCCTTCAGTTTACTCAACTGCTTTTAATTGGCTCTAGCGCTTACTGGGTTGTTAAAGAGCTTTTTTACCGTTCTTAGCCTTTACAGTCAGCGCGATCGCATTGATGAGCAGCAAGGCACCATAGAAATTTTGTCGATGGGATTGATTGCGGTCTCATTCCTTTGACTATTCGAGTTGTCCTTTTCATCCAGTTTTCCGTTTCACTGCGCCTCAGACCCCAGTTTGGCAAGCGATATACTTTGAGAGACGGCTGACGAACCTTCATCGGGGAGAATTCCATGAAAGCGGCTCAAGTCCTCTCAGAAATCATCCATCTCGATCAATTAATTGTCACATTGATGCAGGCAGTGATCGAAAATGCAGGAGCCGAAACAGGCGCTCTGGTTCTCCTGGAAGCCGATCAACTCACTGTGGTAGCTCAATGTAGCGGTGGACAGTGTGACCTGAAAAAGCTTGCTGTTGCTGACTGTGCAACGATTCCTGTCTCCGTCATTCACTCGGTAGAACGCACTCAAGAAACGCTGGTGTTTGATGATGCGGTTAGCGAAGCGTCTTTTTCAACTGATCCGTATATTCAACACCAACAAACGCGATCGCTCCTCTGTATGCCCATGCTCAAGCAGAGTCATCTGATTGGCATTCTTTATTTGGAGAACAATCTTAATGCCGGAGTATTTACTAGCGATCGCTTGCAAGCCCTGAAACTGTTGATGGCTCAGGCAGCAATTTCACTGGAGAATGCTCGGTTATATGAGCGGTTAGCAGACTATACCGAAACACTGGAAAGGAAGGTAGAAGAGCAAACTCAAGCCTTACACCAGGAGGTTGCGGAACGTCAACAAACTGAAGCCGCCTTGAGACAAAGTGAGGCGAATTATCGCAACCTGCTACAAACCGCGAATTCAGTCATTATTCGATACGATCCGCAAGGACGGATTCACTACATCAACGATTATGGAGTGAAACTCCTGGGCTATGAAGAACATGAGATTTTAGGGCGGAGCTTATTTGAAACCATCCTTCCAGACATCGAACTCTCTGGACGCGATATGAAACCCTTTGTCCGTGATTTACTTCGTCATCCTCAAGCGTACCCGCATGGCGAGGGTGAAAACCTGTGTCGAGATGGTCGGCGAGTTTGGATGGAGTGGTCGAATCAAGCCATTTTCAATGACCAGGGAGAGCTAGTTGAAATCCTATCGGTGGGCAACGACACCACCCAGCGTAGGCAAGCAGAAGAGGCATTACAACGCAGTGAAGCCAAGTTCCGCAATATCTTTGAAAACTCCCAGGTCGGCATCTTCCGAACCCGCTTCTCGGATGGATTACTTCTCGATGCCAATCAACGCCTTGCCAATCTGTTGGGCTTTGATTCACCAGAGGAGATTATCGAACTGGAACACAGCATCGGCTATTTTGTAAATCCCAGCGATCGCCAACAATACATTGAGTTGCTGAAGCAGGATGGGGAAGTGCGAAGCTATGAAGCACAGCTGCGAAAACGAGATGGGACAGTGTTTTGGGGGCTTTTCTCTTCTTATCTGAATGCAGACGATAAATACATCGAAGGGGTGATTGCCGATATTAGCGATCGCAAACAGGCAGAAGCAGCATTGCAAGCCTCTGAAGCAGAACTGCGGGCGCTCTTTTCAGCCATTCCCGATCCAATGTGTATCTTCAATGCTGAGGGGCAATTGATCTGTGCCATTCAAGGGAACCCGTCCTATGGAGAGTTGCATCGGGAGGAGTATGTTGGCACAACACTGCATCAAATCTATGCTCAGGAACAAGCTGATGAGTTCCTGAGTTACATTCAGCAGGTGCTGAGAACCCAACAAGTAGTCACAGTTGAATACAGCCAGTGGATAGCTGGACGGGAAATCTGGTTTTCGGCTCGCATTGCACCAATCGACCACGAACAGGTGATTTGGTTGGCGCGAGATATTACGCTGCAAAAGCAAGCAGAAGCCGCGTCGATTATAGAAGAACGTAATCGCATGGCACGCGAAATTCATGACACCCTTGCTCAGGCGTTTACAGGCATTCTGGCTCAAGTAGGCGCTGCAAACCAGGTGCTAACGGATGATTTAGAAGCAACTCAGGCACACCTGGATCTGATCAAAGAATTGGCACGCACTGGTCTGACTGAAGCGCGGCGATCGGTGGTAGCGCTCCGTCCTCAGCTTTTAGAGGAAGGCAGTTTACAGCGCGCGCTCCATCGTCTCGTGGCTCAACTCAGAACTGCCGCTATGGATACCACTTTATATGATGAGATCACGGGTGCAGTGTATGCTCTACCGATTGAAGTCGAGAATAACCTGCTGCGGATGGGGCAGGAAGCCTTAACCAATGCGATCAGACACGCCAACGCTGACGAAATTCGAGTGGAATTAATCTACGATCGCGATCAGGTTTGCTTGCGTGTGACAGACAATGGACAGGGCTTTGGAGTGGGGAGTATGCCAGCCTCTGAAGGATTTGGCTTACTCGGCATGAGCGAACGGGCAGAGCGCATCGGCGCACAACTCACGATTAAGAGTCAACCTGGGCAGGGAACAGAGATTATTGTAGTAGTTGGGGTGTAGTGGTAGGGGTGTAGGGTGTAGGGTGTGGGGTGTAGGGTATGAGCAGAGTTGGATGTGAAAATGAAGTGTAAGAGTGAACTTATTCCTAAATTCATACCCTACACCCTTACGCCCCCTGCAAGCTTTGGCGGAGACGATTAAGTAAGCGTCCTATCTTCTAACCTCCACACCCTAACACCCCACACCCCTACACCCTATGCCCACACCTCAAATCCGGATTCTAATTGCGGACGATCATGCTATTTTTCGGCAAGGATTAGCCACGATTATTAACCGTGACCCAGATATGAACGTGATTGCCCAAGCCGAAAATGGAGAACAGGCGATCGCGCTATTCGGGGAACACCAACCGGATGTAACGCTGATGGATCTACGAATGCCGGAAGTGGAAGGAGTTGCTGCCATTGGTGCCATTTGTGCGACTGCTAAATCGGCTCGAATTATTGTACTGACCACGTATGACAGTGATGAAGATATCTATCGGGGATTGCAGGCAGGCGCAAAAGGATATCTATTGAAAGAAACTGAACCTGACGAGCTTCTGAATGCCATTCGCACCGTTCATCGTGGTCAGCAGTATATTCCGCCCGATGTGGGAGCAAAGTTAGTGCAGCGCCTCAGCAATCCAGAACTGAGTGAAAGAGAATTAGCAGTACTTCACTCACTAGCACAGGGGATGAGCAATGCTGATATTGCGACTGCTTTGAGTATCGGTGAAGGCACAGTTAAATCCCATGTCAATCGCATTCTGAATAAGTTAGATGTCAGCGATCGCACTCAAGCGGTGATTGTTGCCGTTAAACGTGGCATTGTCAATTTATAGGACTGATTGCCTAGATGCTACGAGAAGACAGCGATCGCGTCTCTCAAATTGAATAATCGGAAAATCGGATGAGTTAGACAGAACAATTAGGGAGTGAGATAGCGATCAACCGTTTGTTTAAGAATTTTTAGGATAATCTCTGCGTCATATTTCTCGCTGTATTCCCTAGAATACTCAACCTTTAGCATTGGGCAATCTGCCTCAAACTGGCTGACTTCGCCCCGCAGAAACGTCCAACTATCCGCGATCGTGTAGCATCCAAAGATTTCTTGCACCGCTTGAGCATTAGATTTCCAGTTGAGATAAGCAGCGGCAAGCATCTGCCCATAGAGTTGAGGAATAGGGTCCGCCCCTTCAATTCCTCGTTTCGTTTCAACGACGACCAAATAGGGTGAAATCAGCCGCCCTGCAATACTCCGACCCAATGCACCATCAGCAATGCCAGAAATCTCAAACGTTGAAAATTGTCCTGCCAATGCGACTTCTGCCCAAGCTCGAATACTGTTCCGCTCTGCCAATAGCAGTAAGGGATAAATCGCGCGTGCCCAGATGGTCGCTTCGTTCAGCAAATGTGTTGGATCACTCGCCAGACGCAATTGAACAATTTCTAGTTGTTGCCTTTCAGCGTCAGTGATTGGGATACCCTGATCCTCCAACCACGGGTAAGCGTCAATTCCGCCCTCTTCTAACTGAATTAGCGGGATTAAATCATTTAGAGCAACTTTCCCAATCGTTAGCAGTTTTCTAGGTTTAGGTGTTTCCATTCCCTTCCTCCACACTGTGATGATTCTAACTTAAGTTATAACTAGCCTTCTACTTCGCGATGGCATGGTTACTCTATCCATCTGTACTGTAAAACTTTTAACTTACTGTAGACGACAGCTTGAAACCGATCGCCTATATTGAATTTATACAAACAGTTATGCAATCAATGGATTGAGCAAGTCAATTGCAAGGTTCCATGCTTGATGCAGATGTAGAGAGATGAACGACGATCGTAGCCACAGTTCCTTACTTGTCCCACCGTCAACCGAAGATTGGATGCAAGGTGTGCTGAGTGCCAGGGTCGTGCTGGTGATGTATGGAGACTATCAAGACTCCAGAAGTGCGGACGTTTACAAGCTGATTAAAGTGATCAAGCGAGAGCTGAGTGCTGCTTTTGGAGAAGATTATTTATGCCTTATCTTCCGTCATTTTCCGCAAGCACAGATCCATTTTCATGCTCAACGGGCTGCCCAAGCCACCCAAGCTGCCGCTGCCCAAGGGCAGTTTTGGTTAATGCACGACACTTTATTTGCCCATCAACAAAAGTTGGAGAACGGTTATCTTATCGAGTACGCCAATGATATAGGGCTTGACATGCCTCAGTTTCTCAAAGAATTATCTAAACAAGTGCATGTCGATCGCATCAATGAAGATATCGAAGGTGGATTGCAGAGTGGAGTAATGACCGCTCCAGCTCTGTTCATCAATGGAATTCAATATGCCGGACGTTGGAAGATGACAGAGTTGATGACAGCCATGATTGCTGCAAGTCACTAAGCTCTATTCCTGTCTGACTTGTTTGTGAGTGCTAATCAGCGATCTATTTCGATCGCTATAGCGGTTCTTGCTTGCATCCCGTACACCCCACACCCCACGCCACACACCCCGCCTAACCAGGCTGTACTGCACTCAAGTGAGAGCTGCTATAGCTTTTGCCTGTTTTATTGAACAAATTGCCAATTTTTGAATCATGCTAACCACTACAACGCCAACGATTGAATTCAAGCACAAAGGCTTAACGCATACCCAATTGCAACAAGTACTCGACTATATTCAGACTCACCTCGATTCGGTAGAGCCGACGCTACGCGATCGAGACTTGTCACTGACTGAACTTGCAGAGACGCTGAATCTTAGCCCGACTTATTTTGTCAGTGCATTCAAACAAGCGATGGGAGTTTCACCACACCAGTACGTGATTCAACAGCGGGTGGAACGAGCGAAATTGATGCTGTTGTAAACGAACTTAGCGATACGGGATGAATCATTCATAGCGACAAACAGGAGAAGGGTGATGAAAGCGACCACAACACAACGCTCAATTTCTGGAATCACTGCGATGCTTGCTAAAACTACTCTATCAATCGTCGTCACAACAGGAGTGGTTGGGGTTTTGCGAATGCATCCGGCGATCGCGACCCCTCTACCTCAACAATCGCCTCTTCTCGTTGCAACCGCCTACACGAATCGCACATTGCCTACCTTGAGACGGGGCGATCGCGGCAGCAGAGTGCAAATGTTGCAGCAAATTCTCTCAGATAATGGGTTCTTAAATGCTGCTGGAGTTCGGTTAGGAAATCCGAGTGGTGCCGCTGTTGATGGTGCATTTGGCGCAACTACAGAGTCTGCGGTGAGAGATTTACAACGACGCTACAACATCCCCGTCACAGGACAGGTTAACCCTGTGACCTGGGAAGTGCTGGATATGCGGGAGAATCCCTATCGATCGCCGCTTCCCTGGAAATCCTATTAATCACTTGAAAAACTCAGGAGGAAACGTCCAATGAACAAGATTTTGTCTAGACTTCAACGATCGCCGCGAATTGTCTCAGCAACAATCCTGCTTAGCCTATTGGTGCTGTTCAGTGTTCCATCTTTGGCTCAAGTCAATATACAAGTGATTCCCAGAATCAAAATCATCAAAAGTTCTGAAGGGATTCCACCTGCTTACCGTTTGGTTATTAGCCGACCTCAGGACATTGTGTATGTCAACTGTCCCACGAATTTCGAGCCTGAGTTGAACTATCTACGAAATGTGAAGGCAATTCAGTGTAAGCGTTCTCCCATGCCTCAGAAGTAAACAGATGCTTTGTTTTGGCTGACTCCACCGAGGCTATCAGATCTAAGCACTACATACACGCACGAGTATAGGAGACAAAGATGAGGATCAAAGCAATCAAAGGAAAGCAGGGAATCGGAACGCAAGCGAAAGAAGCCACTTACGTGGAGGCTGCCCGGTGGGGTAAGTATCGGGGGTGGCGGTATGTTCTGGGATTAGTCGTCATCCTCTTTGCATGGCTGGTGGTCGGCGGCATTGCCGCCCCGCTCGTCGCGTTCTTGTTCGGCGGTCAGGAGGGGCTTATCGCGTTCGGGAAGGGAGATTACTCCTTGCTCGGTCCCTTTGGCAACTTTCTGCCGATCATGGCGGGGTTCCCGTTCTTCCTCGCAGGAATTCTCATTGCCGTCGTTGGAATTCACCGCCGCCACCCCCGGACGCTGGTCACGGCGCGGGAGCAGATCAACTGGCGGCGTGTCGGTCACGGGTTTGTGGCGTGGTTCGTGCCAGTCTGCCTCATCGGTGTGCTGGGAGAGTACTTCTTCTATCCCAACACCTTTTCCTTCAATTCCGACCTCACGACGTTCGCATTCTTCGTCCCGCTGGCACTGATTCTCACTGCGATCCAAACCACCACGGAGGAGCTTTTCTTTCGCGGATATATCGTGCAGGGCGCGAGCATTATTTGGACGAACCGCGTCTTTCTGGCGCTTGTGTCAGCCGTGATATTTACCCTGCCGCATCTCCTCAACCCGGAGGCAAGCGCGGGCGGCTGGCTCACGGTCTTCTTCAACTACTTCCTCGTTCCGGGTCTGGTGTGGACTGTAGTCTCGTTGATTGACGGAACTACTGAGCTTGCCATCGGCGTACACTTCGCAAACAACATCGTTGGCTTCCTCCTGGTCAAAGCAACTGGCGCCGTCGTGACCGCGCCCACTCTGTTCACAGTCAGCGAGTACCACGCGACCTACGGAGCGCTGTCAGTGCTGGTTACAGTCCCTGTGTTTTTGGCGATCGCCTACAAGGTGTTCAAACGCGAACAACCGAAGAAACTCCATAAGAATCTGGAATAAGTTGAGTGTTGGAACTCACTACGCTCAAGTGAACGAAGACAAAGAGAATCTAGGAGTAAATGGATTATGTCTAAAGTGTCTTCTCACCATCCACAGGACACGGGAAAGCCCACCGCCAACTCTTCAGAGCGGTTCGCACCCAACAAGCCCTCCCGTCCAGGCTGGCTCGAAATCATTGTGGGTCTCGTTGTCTATGCGATCGTCGGGTTCGTCAGTATCTCACAGTTCAAGCGGCTCGGTCTCGATCCTGGGGTTTACGGTCTAATTTTGACTTCCTGGACGGGTGTCGCCACGCTAATTGCGTTCGTAGTGGCTGTGCGGCTGCGGATTCGTTCCCTGAGAGCCTTCGGTGTGCGCCGCACCTCTGTTCGCTGGCTCCTGATCGGGGTTGGAGTCGGACTGGTCGCCTTCGTGCTTAAGAGTCTGGCGATCCTTGCCTGGGTTCAAATCGCCGGGGACACGAACAATGTCCAGGATGTTTACGGAGATGGCGCTCGCGGCGGGGTACTCTCTCTGGTGTTATCCACGGTGTTCATCGCGGTCTTCTCACCCCTCGGCGAGGAACTGCTCTATCGCGGCATCGTCACCAACGCGCTGCTGCGCTACGGTCCATTCGTCGCGGTCGTGGGCAGCACTGTGATCTTCGCTCTCATGCATGGTATCAACAACATCTTCCCCGCTGCCGTGGTGGCTGGTCTCGCTACCGCCGAGGTCTTTCGTCGCAGTGGATCGATCTGGCCCGGTCTCATCGTCCACGTCGTCTTCAACCTGCCCTCGTTTCTGCTCATGGTGTTGTTCACCAGCACGGGCTGACCTGATGTCTCTTCAAGTCAATCTCAAGTCAATCAGATCTTGCAAGCTGTCTTAGCAATGCGAAATAGAGTCAAACATACTGAACCAAGGAACACCATGAATCAGCCCAAGTTTTTTATCACTCCCGGCTATGGGGAACACATGTTAAATGAATTGCATTACTCGCAAGCGGTCAAAATTGGCGATCGAGTGGAGACATCAGGACAAGGCGGGGTGGATGACAATCTGCAAATTCCCGAGTCGCTTGCGGACGAGATTGCTCAGGCGTTTCGGAACGTAGAGCGCACCCTGGCGACGGCTGGAGCGAGTTGGGAGCATGTTGTCCACGTTAATTCTTACCATGTTGGCGGGTTTCCTCCAGAGGTTAACGAGGTGATGGTCAGGCTCTTTCGTCATTACATGCCCAATCATGCCCCCATTTGGACAGAGGTAGGAGTTGCAGCGCTTGCACTTCCAACGATGCGGATTGAGATCCGCGTGACTGCAATTATTCCGTGAGTTTCGCACAAGACGGAAAACCGCTCCATTAAAACATTCACTTGAACACAGGAGAGAGGCAAATGTCAGAGAACAATAAAGTAATTTTATTAGAGGGAAACGCGGCGATCGCTGAAGGCAACAATGAAGGATTCCTGTCGTTCTGCGCCGATGACACGGAATGGACGTTTGTAGGCGATAAAACCCTTCAAGGAAAGGAAGCCGTTCGCCAATGGATGGCAACGACATACGTTTATGGTCGCTAACTTGATCGCTGAAGGTGATTTCCTCACGGCACTCGGCGACATCACAATGAAGGACGAAGACGGGAAGATGGCTCATTACTCGTATTGCGATGTCTGGCGCTTTCGCGGCGGCAAAATTGTCGAATTAAAGGCTTTCGTTATCAAAACCTCGGTCTGACCTGCCGTCGTCATTCACGTCGTTTTCAACCTGTCCATTACCTCGGTGATGGTAGCTGCTGGCATGAGGAACCGCACACACCTCAATCAGGAATTCATCATGCAATATCTTTCACAGGATTTAATCCTTCTTGCACTCAATCCCCAAACTGGGAAAACTCGCTTCTCTTTCTACTCTGCACTCGACTGTGGCTTGGTCGGTTCTTTATTACTAGACTTAGTACTGGAAGCCAAACTTGAGATCGACAACGACAATCGTGTGATCGGTGCGATACGTGCTTCGCACGGGCAAGCCACCACAGGCAACACAGGCAATGAATTCTTAGATCAACGCCTCAACGAGGTTCTAGCATCGTCTCGTCCTCGAACTGCAAGGTTCTGGGTGACTCGTTGGAGACGAAGATACAGAGGAATGCAAACGATTGTGTTGCAGAACTTAGCTGATTTAGGGGTTTTAGAACGACAAGAGCAACGCATTCTTGGGCTATTCCCAACGCAGCGATATTTTCTAATCGATGAATCGATTCAACGCGAGATTGTCCAGCAAGTTCGTGCCGCCGTGTTAGAAGGCATTGGACTGGATTCTCGGATGGCAGCATTGATTAGTTTGATGCAAGCCTCTCACCTGACTGATGCAGTGTTTAGACCTGAAGAACGTCTTGAAGCGCGATCGCGAATTAAGGCGATCGCAAGAGAGGAGTTGGTTGGTCAAGCCGTTTCAAAGGCAATTTTCGCCGTTCAAGCAGTCGCAACTCTGGGTGCAACCAATGGCGGATGAAATTGTTAGGGGTGCTCAATCAGATGATACTGAAGCGAACTATTGCCGTTCTTTATTTTGGCACTGTGTCTACCCAGTCTTCTGATGTCTCTAGAGATTAAAGCAATGGCAGTTTTGAAACAATTTGGGATTCTCTTTGTGTTGGGCATTGCGGGAATTGTGATGCTTGCGATTACGTCGGTTCCATTCGTTGAGCAACGGTTGGCACAACTGTCTCCAGAAGAACTGACAAACGTTCCGCCACTGTGGGTTTTAATGCTGCTGCAAGCACTACAGCCTACAGTTCTACTAGCAATTAGCATTCTGGTGGGAATTGGCTGTGCCTATCGCGTTGGATTACACTCACATTTGATTGACTCCTGGGTATTTCATACCCCTAAGATGCCATATTCTGTCATTGAGATGAAATGGAGTTTGGGTGTGGGTGCAGCGACGACAATCATTGTCCTGTTGCTCGATCGGTTCATGAAACCTGCTCTACCTGAAGCGCTACAGGCATCCAATCACACAGAACCGAATTGGCTGAGTTCGCTTACAGCAATGCTTTATGGCGGCATCACTGAGGAAATTCTGATGCGCTGGGGCTTAATGTCGCTGCTTATTTGGATCGCGTGGAAAGTCTTAAAACAAGGTATTACCTTACCAAGCCAAGGAATATACCAAGGTGCGATTGTGCTAGCGGCACTGGTATTTGGACTTCTACACCTGCCCACAACTGCCGCGATCGTTCCACTCACTCCACTTGTGATTATTCGGGCGTTATTACTCAATGGGATTGCTGGCATTGCGTTTGGTTGGCTCTTTTGGCAATACTCGCTTGAGGCTGCGATGTTATCCCATGTCAGCTTTCATGCCTTGTCCTTTGCTCTTAGCCTTTTGCTGGCAAGATTTGTCTAAGCTTTTTTCTAAAGCGATTTCATGATCATTTCAAGAGAGAACAACCAGACTTGATTTTAGGAGAAGCACAATGATACTTCAGGATAAAGTGGCGTTAGTCACTGGAGGCGCATCGGGAATTGGTCGTGCAACGGCGATCGCGTTCGGTGCTGCGGGTGCAAAAGTTGTTTTCTCGGACATACGCAGTGTAGAAGGTGAAGAAACGGCTTATTTGATTCGCGAAACTGGGGCGGAATGCTTGTTCGTGAAAGCCGATGTATCGAGTGAAGCGGACGTGCAAGCCTTAGTGCAAAAAGTAATCGCCACCTACGGCAAACTCGATTGTGCCTTTAACAATGCTGGCATCGATCTTGTTGTCGCACCGTTGCATGAACAATCGATCGAGAATTTTGACAAGATTATGTCGGTCAATGCGCGAGGGCTATTCCTCTGTATGAAATACGAAATTCAGCAGATGCTAACCCAGGGCGCAGGCGCGATAGTGAACAACTCGTCAACGAATGGTCTTGTTGCGCTTCCGGGGATCTCTCCTTACGTTGCCAGCAAACATGCAGTGATGGGACTAACGCGATCGGCTGCCCTCGATTATGCCAAACAGGGCATTCGGATCAATGCGGTCAATCCGGGTCCGATCGCAACTGATCTCATGGCTCGTAGCGCTGACCAGATGGGCATCACGTTCGATGATCTTGGGTCGATGGTTTCAATGGGTCGGATCGGTCAGGCAACGGAAATTGCTCAAGCGGTTGTGTTTCTCTGCTCTGATGCCGCCAGCTACATTACGGGACAACCCTTAGCGATCGATGGCGGCTATACAGCGAGTTGATGGTGGAATCGCAGTGAATCGATCCATCAATAAATCAAATCCCGATGGTTTCTTGCAGTGATGGTCAACTCTACAAGTTTAAGGTGGGAAATAACATGATTCAGTACAAAGATTTTGCGCCTCGGATTACTGAACGAGGACCCTTCGGCGGAGCTTCCGAGTATGAACTCTTCGCTGAGGTTGTGAGTGCGGTCAATCAGTGGCTTGAACGTACAACGATACAGGTGATCAATGTTGAAACCGTTGTTTTACCCGATCGCATCGAAGGCACCAGTGATGATGTCTATGGAGTGACGACCAGTAATGCTTTCTACCCAGTGATGGTCAGCCAAGGTTTGACAGTCAACTGCTTTCAATGTGTGCGGGTCTGGTACAGAGAATAAGGAACTGAGCATGACTTGGAAAACGACGCTCTCCTTTGTCATATCTGCCACACTGTTCACGCTAGTTGTGGGCTGGCTAATCGCAACTGGAGCCGTTCCCATTCAGAAAACCATTCAGTTCAGTGATGCGGAACGTGCTTTTATTCAGTCCTGGCTTGGATTGGCGATCGCGATCGGTCTGATTCTTCCCAGTGTTGCGTGGTTACGTTGGTTCAAACACCCTCAGCCGCGCAAGATTCTAGGGTTTTATCTGACTGTGTTGATCATTCAAATCATCACGGAGCAAGTCTTTAGTAGTGTGGTGTTTCCGAGTCTGGTTGTTGTGATTGGAACGATTTACACTGCATTTCGACTCTGGCAACTTTGGCGAGGGAAACAATTAATCCATACCCTTCATTCATCGAGTCGCAAGTGGGTAAGCGCCCTCTTGTGGATATTAGGGCTGTTTTGGAGCAGCAATTTGATCATGTTATTCACGCTGGGATGGTCAAGTGTTCTGAATTAGAGTCTTTGAGACTCAAACTTGATCTTGCAGCGGACTCATTGAGCCACAAATTGTTGGGTGAGCACTGCCCACAAAGCTTTACCGTAAAGGGTTTTACAAAAGGGTGGGCATAGCCCACCCTACTCACTACCACAGATGCGGCGGTTCTCACTCTTGTTGGCGAAGCCTCTCCCGTGGAGAAGCATCACTGCATTCATCACCAAATATCGGAGCTAAAACATGTCACGCAAAACGATCGCCACCAACGACCACTCTCCACAACGACCACTTACTCCCAGGACCAAACACCCGCTTCGGCGATTTCTTCGCAAACCTTTCCAGATCATTCGCGCCAATTTTCGCGCCTATCTCACTATCAACGCCATTGTGTATGGCTCAGTCATCGCTGGGTTAGTAGCGGCGATGGTTTTCCCCAACCTAGGTGCAGGTCAGGTGGTCATCCTGGAAGACAACGGAACGTTAGACCTTGTTCGATCGCTACTCAATACCCCTTGGCTGTTCTCGCTGACCATCCTGGGAGTCAACGTCTCGACCGGTGCGCTGTTAATCGTGCTCCCTTCGCTGATCGCTCCCTTCGCTGGCATCGCGATATTTGCGTATAAGGCGTTCACTTTAGGTTTAGCGATGGCTCCGACTACCAAGATTATGGCGGTGACACTGATCCCGCACTCGCTGACAGCACTCATCGAATTCCAGGCTTATGCCCTGCTCATGTTCGGCGCATACATCCTCGGTCGATCTTGGATTCGCCCCGCAACGATCGGTGCTCGGAACCATCGTCAGGGTTACGTTCGTGGGCTGCAACAGCTCGGTTGGCTGAGCCTATCCACGCTCCCACTGTTCATCGTCGGCGCGATCTGGGAGGCGTTCTCGCTCCGCTACCTGGTTCCTCCGCTGATCCAATGGTTGCTGTAACGCTTTACCACCCCGCGAGGGCGATTAATAAAAACTGGAGAACAACAAAATGATTAACAAGATATCGCTGCGCCGTGCAGCCCTGTTCGCGATCGCGCTACTCTTCACTACCCATTTAGCCTCCGCTTGCTCGGAAGCCGCAACGACGATGCCGACGATCGCCTATCCTGAAACCAGGCGGGGCGATGTCGTCGAAAAGCCTTTTGGGCAGACGGTTTCCGACCCTTATCGCTGGCTAGAAAATGATGTCCGTAACGATAAGCAAGTTGCTGCCTGGGTCGAATCACAGAACAAAGTCACCAACGCTCATCTCAATACGCTGCCAGGTCGAGATATCTTCAAGGAGCGCCTCAAGCAGTTGTACAACTTTGAGCAATTTTCGATTCCGGTCAAGCAGGGTGGACGGTACTTTTACCTCCATAATTCTGGACTTCAGAACCAACCGATTCTCCATGTCCGGGACAGCGTGAATGGTGCAGGGCGCGTGCTGATCGATCCCAACAATTGGTCAAAGGACGGAGCGACTGCGCTGGCTGAATGGTCAGCTTCCGACGACGGTAGACGTGTAGCTTATGCGGTGCAGGATGGTGGCAGTGATTGGCGCACAATTCGAGTGCTGGATGTCAACACGGGCAAAGTGCTCAACGATGAGGTCAAATGGGCAAGGCTCACCAGCATCGCCTGGATCAAGGACGGCTCTGGCTTTTTCTATGCCCGGTTTCCTGAACCGAAGCAGGGCGAAGCATTCCAGGCAGTTGCGGAAAATCAGACCGTTTATTTCCATCGGCTCGGCACGCCTCAGACACAGGATCGGCTGGTCTATGCCACCCCAGATCAGCCGACCCTGGTGCATACCGTTGACATCACCGCAGACGGGCGCTATCTCACGATCGTTTCCACGCCCGTTTCAGTCGGCAACAAACTGACTGTGGTAGATCTTCAGAGCACCGACTGGAAACCCCGTAAACTGGTCGATAAGCTCGATGATGAATGGAACGTCGTCGGCAATGTGGGGACGAAGTTTTTCCTCAGAACCACTCAGGATGCGCCGCGCCGCAAGGTGGTGACGATGGATATCGCCGCTGCTGACCCAGTGATTACGGCTGTGCTGCCAGAGCAGGATTCAGTTCTAGGCACTGCGTCACTGGTCGGCGGACGGATACTGATCTCCGCTTTCGTTGACGTGAAGACGGAGATTCGACGCTACACATTGGATGGCAAGGCGGATGGTGTGGTGAAGTTGCCTGGTATCGGCACCGCTGGCGGCTTTAAGAGCGACCCGGATGACCCGGAAACCTTCTTCATCTTCACCAGCTATAATGCTCCAGCCGTGATCTATCGCTACGATGTCGCCAGCAATAGGGCGCAGGTGTGGGCACAACCCAAGGTGGCGATCGATCTCAACCGGATCGCGGTCGAACAGCGGTTCTATAAATCGAAGGACGGCACCCGTATCCCCATGTTTATCATCCGGCGCAAGGATGTAACCGCAGCCGCACCGACCGTACTCCATGCCTATGGCGGCTATGGCATCCCCATACTTCCCGAATTCTTGCCAGCGCCGCTGGGATGGGTCGAACAGGGCGGAGTGTACGCGATCGCCAACATTCGCGGTGGCTCCGAATATGGTAAGGCATGGCACGAAGCGGGTCGTCGTCAGAACAAGCAGAACGTCTTTGACGACTTCATCGCAGCGGGTGAGTATCTCAAGGCACAGGGCATCACGCCCCCAAACGGTCTGGCGATTCAGGGCGGATCGAATGGCGGACTCCTGATCGGCGCAGTGGTCAATCAGCGACCAGATTTGTTCGCCGCCGCGCTGCCCCAGGTTGGTGTGATGGACATGCTCCGCTTCGACCAGTTCACAGGCGGGAAATTATGGTTAGACGAATATGGCTCTCCGGCACGGGAAGCGGATTTCCGTAATCTCTTGAAATACTCGCCCTATCACAACATCCAGTCTGGCAAAACCTATCCCGCGATCCTTGCCACCACTGCCGACACGGACGATCGCGTGGTGCCGAGTCACACCTTCAAATATATCTCTGCACTCCAGGCAGCGAAGATTGGTGACAAGCCCCACCTTGTCCGCATTGAGACGCGAGCGGGACATGGATCAGGCAAGCCCATCGACAAGACTATTGAGGAAACGGCAGATATGTGGGCATTTGCGGCTCACTGGACAGGGCTGAATGTCAGGAATGGCAAATGATCGGAGCACAGCAACAGAACACCCCAATAGAGTGCTTTTCACCCCACACTCCATACCCCAATCAACACAGGAGAGCCACATGCTGAATGAAAATCGATTTCTTTTCATGTCTTTGGCGATCGCAGGCGTAGCGCTGGGCGGATGTCCAGCAGCGGCTGACGGCGGCGATCGAAAAGCGAATCAGGATATCACGGTCACCTGCACGAGCACCGTCGCTTACGATGTCGGTGCCTGTCAGATCCTGGCGAACGCGAGATGCGAGGAGAGAAAAGCACAACTGAGGGGCGTACTGTCCAGCACGTTCCTTCCAGCCAACAAGCTTTACCTCAACACGGCTCGATACAGGTGCCTTAGCACTTAAGTGGCTGTTTCTGCTCACGAGACGAGACGATCGCGATCGTGCCACCACGGATCGATTTGAGGGGTAGGTCGCACGATCAGATCTGTATTAGGCTCTGCAATGTAGCCGCGATCGCGTTCCAGAAGCTTACCGTTACTCATGACAGAGCCTACAACAACGTCAAAGGACTCAGCGTTGATTATTCATGCTTGAGTTTGTCAGCCTCTGCTTGGATGCGGTCTTCCTGTTCTCTGAGTGCTGGGGTCAGCGTTTCTCCAAAGTCGTCTGCGGTGAAGATCGGACGAATTTCAATTTCCGATTCTCCTGGCATTGGATTTGGGCAGCGTTTGACCCACGCGATCGCTTCTTCCATTGACTTTACTTGCCAGATCCAGAAGCCTGCAACGAGTTCTTTGGTCTCTGTGAACGGTCCGTCGGTCACGGTGCGATTTGTTCCTGAGAACCTGACCCGCGCTCCTTTTGAACTGGGATGTAACCCATCGGCAGCGAGCAAAATTCCGGCTTTGACCAACGCTTCGTTGTAGTTCCCCATGTCAGTCAAAAGCTGTTCGCTGGGCATTGTACCCGCTTCAGAGTCTGAGGTCGCTTTGACTAAAACCATAACTTTCATCATGAAATCTCCTGGTGTTGATTGTTTTCAAAGCAAATTAGGGTGGTGCTAAATAGCAGCCTGCATTGGAGCGAAATTTCAGTTCCTACAACTCAAATTCATCTCCAGAATCAGCAACGCCCAAATTAGGTGTTGATGCTGGCGAGTGCTGCGGCGATGCGGAGTGGCGCATTTGGACGAGCATACATCTGCTCCATGTATTGGAGGAGTTGCGGACAGTCATCGAGCAGCCCAACCTCGTTCGCCCAGTCGAGGGTATAGGCACAGACAAAATCGGCGATCGTCACGGTGTCACCAACAACAAATTGGTGTCCCTGCATTTGATGCTCCAGTACAGCAACCATTGCCGTGAAATCCTGGCGGGCAAGGGAAACCTCGGCGGTCAGGCGCAGATGTTCTGGATAAATCATCGTGTGACGCGCGATGCGCCATAGTGGTTGCTCCAGTTCCGTGGCTGTGAATAAAAGCCAACGGTAGACTTGCGATCGCTGTTTGAAGTCTGGGGGAATCAATCCTGCGTGAGGATATTTCTCTGCCAGATAGAGCACCATTGCAACCGACTCGGTGATCACGAAATCACCATCAACCAACACTGGAAGTTTGCCAGCCGGATTGATCTTGAGGAACTCCGGGCGATGATGTTCGCCTGCTGCAAGGTTGACGGTTACAGCCTCGAAGGTTACACCCAGTTCCTGGAGCATCCATCGCACCCGAATCGATCGCGTAGGAGCGAATTCATATAGCTTCATTGGAGTGTGCTGCCTCAATTGCAGCGATGTCGATCTTTTTCATCTGCATCATGGCATCGAATGCGCGCTTGGCGGCAGCGCGATCGGGATCGGCGATCGCTTTTGTCAGAGCTAGCGGCGTAATCTGCCAGGACAGTCCCCATTTATCCCTGCACCAGCCGCACGCACTCTCCTCGCCGCCGTTACTGACGATCTCGTTCCAGTAACGATCGGTTTCGGACTGGTCAATGGTTGCGACCTGAAATGAAAATGCTTCATTGTGCTTGAAGGTGGAACCGCCATTCAGCCCGAGGCAGGGAATTCCCATCACGGTAAACTCGACCGTCAACACATCCCCTTGCTTCCCAGACGGAAAATCTCCCGGCGCGCGGTATACTGCGCCAACGGATGAATCGGGGAAGGTCTTGGCGTAAAAATGCGCCGCCTCCTCGGCATCGCCATTGTACCAAAGGCAAATCGTATTCTTTGCTTGCTTAATCATGTTAATTCTCCATCGTGATGAGCTACTCAAAAGCGGAGTCAACCATGCACTTGCAGTCAAAAGGCATTGTCTGGAACAATACTTCTGCGTCAATGTGCGACTAGCTGTGTACCATTCCAGCGCTGCTTCACTGCGCTTCGTGCAATGAGATCCACCCTCACTCCGTCGCTGTTGGGGGCATGTGAAGTCCAATCATATTTCCTTCTGTATCAACCACCAAAGCGATGAACCCGAATTGTCCGATCGACCATTTGGGTTTGTGGATTTTTCCACCCGCATTGACGACGCGCTCTGATTCTAGAGAAACCTCCTCGCAATGGAAGTACGCGATCGTGCCACCGCCGCCAGACTCAACCCCGTCCATTTTGACCAGTGCGCCAGAAGCCCCGACCGTACCCATCGTCATGGGAAATGCCCATATGTCCATCCCAGGACTTTCCAGCTTCTCCAGCTTTACCTGGAACACAGACTCGTAAAAACCTTTTGCCCGATCCATGTCCTGGACGTAAATCTCACACCAAATAATCGGATTGGGTTTCATATTGTAACTCCTGTTTGGTTTTGTAGTGATGGGATTGGCTTGCGACCAAACGCTTGCTCTACCCAATAGTCGAATGAAGGTTCACGAGATCGACAGATTGAGCAGGCTTTTTTGAACATTATTTTTCTAACGGCAGACCGGGTAATGCCACGATCGGGCGAATTTCGACTGTGCCTTTACCAGCAGCGGGAATGCGCTCGGCAATGGCGATCGCCTCATCCAGATTCTCTGCGTCAATCAAGTAGTAACCGCCGAGTTGTTCGCGAGTTTCCGCAAAGGGACCATCGGTCACAATTTTTTTGCCATCGCGCACCTGTATGCTAGTGGCTGTGGTTACAGAATGGAGCGGTGCAGAACTTAAATAGTGACCACTCGCCCTGAGTTGTTCGACTAGCTGCAAAGACTCTTCATAGCAGTCCTCTAGTTCGCTTTGAGTCCATGCATTTTCGTCACCGTAAATGAGCATCATGTATTTCATGATTGATTTCCTGAATGTTGATCAGAATTCAATATCTCTTGGTAAAGAGGAAAAGGTGAATGGGAAAAGGGTTGAAACCCAGGTATTTACCCTTTACCCCTTACCCCTTACCCTTTACCCCTTACCCCTTACTCCTTACCCGAAAAGTATTGGATCAGAACCTACCGCTGTCGTCGATAATGCGCGGTCATGAACTGAAGCCAGTTGCCATCATCGCCGAGGATCTGCGAAGTCATGATCCGATGATCGTCACTGACAAACTCGATGATGTCTTTGTACTTTGTCATCCCACTCTGGCTAAAGTTCGGTCCTTCCGTATCGAGCGTCAATACTTTTTCGGTCGCATCCAGAGAGCCGTTGTAGATCCACAGATGCGTCATCATGGTGCCGATAAACGTTCCCACAAAGCGATCGTGCTGCGGATCAAAACCCAACGTCATGATCGTCTTGCCAGTGTCCCCATCCGGCATTTCGCTCACCCCTTCAGCGATGATCCACAGCCCGCCGAAAGATCTCACGACCTCAGTTCCGTGAGTTTTCGACGGAGGTTGATCAGGTCCCATACTGCATTCAACTTCGCTCGTCCATTCGCCAATCAATTGATCGAGCCATTGGTGTTGTTTTTGAAGTTCTGCGTGCATTGTTTTTCTCCAAAATTTGCTCGGAAATTGTTCGCTCTCATTCAATAGTCGTTCGGCGAGACCGCAAATCGACAGCCCAGTAAAAAACTTTTTCAGCCCAATTCGTGCAGGCGTTTCTCCAGAAATCTTCGCTCTGGTTCCTGTTTCACCAGCGCCAGTGCCTGCTGATAGGAGGCTCTAGCATCCGCTGTCTTTCCCAATCGGCGACACAGATCAGCCCGTGCTGCGTGCGCCAGATGGTACCTCGATAAATCGCCCTGTGCCAGGATGGCATCAATCTGTTGTAGCCCCGCCAGTGCGCCGTCCCGCATCGCCACCGCGATCGCTCGATTTAAACCCACGATCGGCGATCGCTCCATCTGGAACAGCAGATCATATAAGGCAACGATCTGCGCCCAGTCAGTAGCCGCCGTACTCGCTGCTTCAGCATGCACCGCCGCGATCGCCGCCTGGAGGGTATAGGAGCCAAACTGCTGCGACGAAAGCGATCGCTGGATCAGTGCTTTACCTTCAGCAATGTAGTCCTGATGCCAACGAGAGCGATCCTGATCTTCCAGCAGGATGAGGTCGCCAGTCGAGGAGGTGCGGGCAGTCCGCCGCGAGTCTTGCAGCAGCATGAGTGCCAGAAGCCCCATTCCTTCAGGATCAGGTAAAAGCTCCACCACCAAACGCCCCAGGCGAATCGCTTCGGTGGAGAGATCGGTTCGTGTCAGCACCTCGCCCGATGAGGCAGCGTAGCCTTCGTTGAACACGAGATAGATCACTTGCAGCACCGTGTCTAACCGCTCTGGGAGATCGGCGATCGCGGGCACCTGATACGGAATCCCCGCATCGCGGATCTTTGCTTTCGCCCGCACAATTCGCTGGGCTAGGGTCGAAGGCGCGATCAGGAACGCGCTTGCAATCTCTTCTGTCGTCAGTCCACAAACTTCCCGGAGGGTCAACGCCACTTGCGCTTCTGGCGACAGGGCAGGATGGCAGCAGGTGAAAATGAGGCGCAAGCGATCGTCCTCCACGTCCTCGTCATCTTGAGGAGTATCAATGGTATCGAACTGTTGAGCCAGTTCTGGCAAAGCCGCATCGAAGCGAGTACGACGACGAATGTGATCGATCGCTTTAAACCGACCGACTGAAACAAGCCACGATCGCGGGTTCGCAGGCAGACCGTCATGAGACCATTGCTCTAGTGCCACCGCGAAGGCTTCGTGCAGTGCCTCTTCAGCCCGGTCAAAGTCGCCCAGTAAGCGAATGAGCGTAGCAAAGACACGACGGGATTCGGAGCGGTAGATGACCTCTACCTGCTGGTGAATCGGGTAGGCTACATTTTCGTTCATCACAAATTGCTGACTCCTCAGTTCACAGAACCAATCCTGAGCGACTCAATATTCTAAGGCAGAAAGGCTAGGGGCTGTCATCAATTACTCTACACATTGCTTGCAGTAAGGGTTCCAGCCCCTAGCCTGGTGTGTTGGGACGGGCGTGACACTGCTGATACTGGAAGGTTTCAGAGCTAATTGATGACACGCCCTAGGGTCAGTAAAGACTCAGTTAACAATAAAACCGTTCGGTTTAATTCGCTCTGTAGGTTTTGGGTGTCATGCCTGTGAGTTGGCGAAATTGTTTGCTGAGATGACTATGGCTGTTGAATCCACACATCAAGGCAATGTCCATAATGGAGCGATCGCTCTCTTTCAGCAATTGTTTGGCTCGTTCGATGCGTTGCTGGAGCAAATATTGATAAGGAGTGACACCAAGTGACTGTTTGAATAAATGGCTGAAGTGAAATTGACTCATGCTTAATTGATTGGCTAAATCAGCTAGCTTGATGTTGCGCTCAAGATACTCATGCACATAATCCAGAATGGTCAATAGTTGACGCTGAGACAAGCCACCTTCATACGTGGGAAGCTGAACTCTAGTCGTGGCATATTGTCTGATTAAGTGAATTGCCAGCACATTTGCCAGCGAATCGATGTAGAGCCTGCCACCTAAATTTTTCTGTTGGAGTTCCGTCAGTAACAACAGTCCGATCGCTTCAATTTGAGGATCGCGAGTTTTGAATTCGGAGAGTAATTCCAGGCGATCGGGGCTTATGGACAGCGACTCTCTGGCAACGGTTTGCATAAACTGAGCAGCAATCCGAATTTGCAAGTAGTGGTCTTCTCCCTCCCATCGAGTAAAAAACGGCACCTTCGCAGGCGTAATGGAAATATCGCCTTTGCCATACAACCCGGTGTAGGTCTTACCACCTCTAATGTGTAGCATCTGCACTGGGCGAGGAGCCAGAGACAAACAAACCGTATGGTCATCACTTTTGTAGTAGCAATCTCCCTCTCTCAACGGTTGAAATTGCTCAACTAAAAGATGCTCCCAGCCCTGAGTTTGGCTGGATAGGCGAGGCAAGCAGTCCGCTTCAATTGAAGGAATTGCAGGATTGTTCATAAAACACCTCGCAGGTAACTAATTCTGATTGTAGGCACTAGCGCACGGCTTTTGTGGAGGCTCCTGAAACTTAACCATTTAGATAATAGTCCCGTGTCCCTTTCGCGCTGATGGCTTCGCCAAGGCGGGTGAGGGCGTGGACGTAGGCGGCGGTACGCAGGTTGATCGACAAATCGCGGGCGATCGACCAGATCGACTCCGATTCTTCTACAATCCGAAGCTTCAAGCGTTGGTTAATTTCATCTAGCGTCCAGTACAAGCCGCTGCGGTTTTGTACCCATTCAAAGTAGCTAACCGTGACCCCGCCTGCATTGACGAGAATATCGGGAAAGACGTAGATGCCTTTGTCGTTGAGGATGCGATCAGCGGCAGAGGTAATGGGACCGTTGGCAACTTCGTAGATGAGCTTTGCCTGGATGGTGTCGGCATTAGCATCGGTGATTTGATTTTCGAGGGCAGCAGGTACCAGAATATCCACATCCAACGCCAGCAGTTCGGCATTGGTGAGTACATCGTCAGCCGCTGTGTGGCAAACCGTGTTATCGCAGTACAACGCTTTCACGCCCCGGTGGGACTCTTTGAACTGGCGAATGCTGGGAATGTCGAGTCCATTTTTGGCGTAGATCCCTCCCTGCGAATCGCTGACCGCAACGACTTTGTAGCCTGCTCGAAACAGCAATTCTGCCAGAATGCCCCCAGCGTTGCCAAAGCCCTGAACGGCAACGGTTGTGGTGCTGGGATGACGATCGAACTTGGGCAATGTCGATTCAATGACAAAAAAGGCACCCATTGCCGTTGCGCTTTCACGCCCCAAACTGCCGCCCATGCTGACGGGCTTTCCGGTGACAACAGCGGGACAGATCTGGCGTTTGATGATGTTGTATTGATCCATCATCCAGCCCATGATCATGGCGTTGGTGTAAACGTCGGGAGCCAGGATATCTACATCGGGACCAATGAAGTCGGCGATCGCGTCAATGTAGCCCCGGCTCAGGCGTTCCAACTCCATGCGGGACAGTTCTTTGGGATTCACCGTAATGCCACCCTTTGCGCCCCCAAACGGGAGGCTCAAAGCCGCACACTTAAAGGTCATCCAGAAGGCGAGGGATTGCACTTCATCCAGCGAGACGTGGGGATGGTAGCGCACGCCGCCTTTACCGGGACCGCGCGTATCGTCATAGCGCACCCGATACCCTTGAAAAATTTTGAGCGAGCCGTCATCCATTCGCACAGGAATCGAGACGGTCAGGCTAGTTTGGGGAAATTTCAGCGTTTCAACGGCATCCTCTGAAATCGACGTGTATTTCAGGGCATGTTCCAGACGTTGATTCGCATCAGCCAGAAGTGAATCGGGTATCATAAAACTCTTCCTCTCAGTAAGTGCATGAGCGCTGTGTGCCGTCACACCAATCGCAAAAACAGCGGGCGCTTTTAAAGGCGCTAACTGGTTCTTCAACGATCCTGCCAATGGTTTGGGCATCACAGAGAATTTCGTTGCTTTTCTATATAGTTCCCAAACACCAAACGCCTTTGACGCAACGATCCTTCCTTCTAATAGGACTTACGCCCTTTGACTAAACCTCGGAGGTTTAAGCCATAAGGTTAGTGCGATGCCTGACGCTTAGGATCGAGAATTAAATCACTTCAACAACCTCAGCCGTTCACCTGTAAGGGCGCGGCATTCGGCAGATGGTTCTCGATCAATGGCAAAGACTGTTTACCGAATGCCACGCCCCTACGCAAGAATCGGTTTTATTCAATCCACGATCCTTAGTTCAAACCTCCGAGGTTTGTGTAAGTCGAGGATCTGTGTCAGTAGAGAAGATCTGTGACCGGGCGATCGCGGTTCTGATAGTGAGTTTGATGACGCGATTCCTTAAGCTTCAATGCACAACAAGGTTAAGTAGCGCGTTAACTTTTTTGAGTAAATCGGTCGTAGAGAAGCCTTTGGTTAAATAATCATTTGCGCCTAAGCGTCGAGCTTCATCAAACCATTCTTCTGATAAACGTGACGAAACAACCAGGATCGGCACATGAATGTCTGCTTGACGGCAGCGATCGATCAGCGTAAACCCATCCATATTTGGCATTTCAATATCTGTAATCACAAGATTGGGGTGCGGATTTGCCTGGAGCCAGTGCCATGCTTCTTGCCCATCGGCACATGTATGGGTGAGATAACCATTGCTATGCAGGCTTGCCTCTAACCGTCGCCGCATTAACGCGGCATCATCCACAATTAGAATGGAGTGAGTTGGATGGTCAGCGTTCCAATGGTTCAGATCAGAAGTCGTAATGGAAGCTGGTTCCCTGGATTGCATTGGAGCCGTTAAGAGTTTTTCTACCAATGCCTGCGCTTCTAGCACCGGGACGAGTGCCCCATTTGCCTGTAAGCTGACCCCAATTAACCCACTGGGTACAATCAATGGCTGTGGGATGGGGTTAATAATGAGTTCTGCTTGCTCTAGGAGTGCGTCAGTCAGTAGCCAAGCACCTTGCTGAGCGCCTGCCAAGGCGACATAGACACATACGGTGGTATCTGCTAAGGTGCGATCGGGTGCCTGGGGTTGCCAGTATTTGAGTAAATCTAATGCAGGTAATGAGCCAGCCTGACTGTGAATCGTCCACCCACCCACCTGACTCGTCTCTTTGACCAGGGATGCATCCAGATTGCCTAATAATGTAATCGTTCTAATGTCATCTTCTGGAATTGCCACAGTCTGATCACCTGCTTGCAGCAACACGCAAGGCACTAACAGGCGCGGCACCGGGAATTGAATTTGAAACGTAGTGCCACTACCAGGAACCGTGTTCAAACTCAAACGTCCACCGAGGCGGACCACCTGAGCGGCAACCACATCCATCCCCACGCCACGACCAGAAATTTCACTGACCTGGTTTTGTGCGCTAAAACCAGGCTGGCAAATCACGGCTAAAAGCTCTGCTGGCGTTTGAGTGTTGCTCAGGGGCAGGCGTAAGGCTTCGGCTCTGGCTTGAATGGCGCTGGCATTTATCCCACGACCGTCATCCTGAATCTCAAACTGAAAGCGGTTGCCCTGTCGCTGGAGTGATAGCGTAATGGTGCCTTGCTCTGCTTTCCCTTGAGCCGTCCGCTCAGCAGGAGTTTCCAGCCCGTGATCATACGCGTTCCGAATGAGGTGCAGTAAGGCGGGTTCCAGGTTACGGGCGATCGTTACATCCAGTTCGGTCTTTTCTCCCTGTACAAGCAGTTGGGCAGGCTTGTTATAGCGCGTGGTGAGGTCACGCAGAATCGCTCTGGCGCGGAAGCCCAAGTTTTGAAACGGTACCAGACGGCTATCTTCGATCGTGCTTTGGAGTTTCAGGACATTGCGATCGACGGTCTGAAGATAGGTTGCAATTTGCTGGGTAGTTTTTCCAGTCTCCGCACCAATTTCAGATAAGCGGAGGCTCGTTTCCAGCAGCCGATTGATGATGGTGTAGCCCTGGCGATAGCGCTCTGGGGTTGGTCCAGCGGTTGCTTGAGCGCTCTGGCTCAGTTCTTCGAGCAGGGTGTAGTCATCCTGAATCTGACGAAGGTGTGTGATGTACTGTGTCCCTTCCTGGGCAAGCGTCATGATCTGTGCGATCTGGCTTTGGAGTGCTTGATAAAATCCCTGCGTGGTGCGTAAAGTGAGTAGCGTTTCAACCAGGTGCTGCGCGGATTGATCGAGCGACTCTAGCGGCACAGGAATTTGAACTTTTTCCAGGGTTTGGATGGGCTGATCCGGCTTGGGTGAACTGTTTGGGGTGGCAACCGACGCAGGATGTAAAGATTGCGACTCCTCGATCGCATCCCGTTGTTCCAGCATGGGCGATCGAGGCTCAATTGCATCCGCGATCGCACTGGGTTGTTCTAACCAATCCAGCACAATCTCACTTGCTGGTAACACTACTGGCTGCGACAGTGCGGCGAAGTCTGATTCAAGCTCCCAGCGATCGTCAGATGGATGGAGTGCATCATTAGTCCCATCAGCCGCTTCTTCAAGGGTCTGTCGATCGTCCACTAAATGGCTTTGCTCTGGTTGGGAAACGTGGCTTGTCAGGCTGGCGATCGGGTCAAGGAATGGATCCGTGAACCCATCGATCGGCTCCACCAAAACGGCTTCAACCGGATCTAACGCATCAAGAAAGGTGCCCACGTTAGCAATGGAATCTGTTTCCAGGTAATCCAGCAAAGCATCAGGCTCATGGCTATTCGACTTATGAATATTCAATTCCTGGATGTCCGACTCATGAATATCTGACTCATAAATGTCCGACTCCTGGATGTCCGACTCCTGGATGCCCGACTCATGAATGTTCAACTCATGGATATCAAATTGTGTAAAGGCTTCCATGCCTGAATCGGTTGTCAGGTCAGCAACCCAGGCATTGGGGTCATTTATATCTGTCTCGACGAGCAAAGAATGAGTCGGCAGAGAATGAGTAGAGTTAGTCGGCAGAGAACTAACAGACTGAAAACTATCAAAGGCAAAGAGCACAGGCTTGCCACCTTGTTTTGCACAGGTTTTGAGTGCTTGCAAAAGCCGTGTCCATTGCGATCGCCAAACAGCACTATCTCGCTGTTCTAACAATGGCTGCGCCTGCTGGAGAAGCTCTGACCAACCACTTGCCAGGTGTATCTCTTCACCAATTTCCGCAAGCTGCTCTAAAATCTGCTGTGCGGTGTAAATCGTACTGTCGGAGATTATTCCCGCTTCTGGCTGGCGTTCTAGTGTAATCTCTAGCTCCAACACAACGAGATCTAAGCCTTCTTCTGCAAACGCCTGATGGATTTGACTCACTTCATCCCATTGCGGCAGGTAGCGCTCTCGAATCTCCTGATGAATTGTTTGAATACGGTTGAGAATTGGCTCCTGCCCTTCGGCTTGCTGTTGAGCTTCCAGAGAACCTGTTAGTAGCTCACCCGCTTCCATTAAGACCTGGCTTAGATGGCGATCGGTTAAATTGGGAGCCACTTCCAGATAGCGTAAGTCTGCCAACACGTCTTCTAATGCCGTGGCAATGTGTAAAACAGCCTCTGCTCCAATCGTCACCGCACCCCCTTTAATGGTATGCACACAACGATAGAGTTCCTGAATATCCGATCGCCATGATTGAGCCTGAAGAGACTGAGCAATCTGGCTATATTTCTGCAAATAGTGTTGCGTATCAACGGCAAACAGACCGCGAAGCTCCTGCTGTAGTTGTTCATCAGCGATCGCTTCAAAGCGTTGGGAAGAATCAATCTCTGGAATCGACATAAGGCATCATTTAAAAAAGATTCAGAGAGCGTCAGCAGACGTTAGGAGTCAGAAATCAGCAGCGAAACTCGCTTTTTGTAGGATGGGTTAGCGAAAAGCCCTAAGGGCATACCAGAAAAGCGCAACCCATGCTGTTAAAGGGTTTGATGCGTTGCGGCTACGCCTTTAACGAAGCCATGCCGTTCGCGAAGCGTTCCGAAGGAAAGGCTTTACACACCCTACATTAATGATGACTACCTATTTACTTCATTGAATGCAACCTGATGGATTGGACTGAGCGTTTAACTGTCAACCAACTGATTAGCAGCGATTACACAGCGTTGGGTGCTGGAGAAATGGCTGTATCACTTTGTAGCTAAGACAGCGGGTGCAAGCGCGCGCTGCGGCTCAGAGTCGGGAGAAATTAACTGTTCTGGACGAGAAATTAGCTGTTCTGGGCGCAGTTGAAAAAATTCCACATTGCGGAGTAACGATTGCGCTAGCTGCTCCATTTGCTCTGCCTGTTCTTGCGTAACATTGGCTCGCTGCAACGTTTCAGCAGAGCTGCTAGCAATATCACGCACCGATTGCAATGTCGTTTGAGCTGCACCTGCAATCACCTGGCTAGACTGCGTTACCTGCTGACCCATCTGCGCCACCCGCTCGCTCACCGTTCGGATGGTCTGGAATGCCTGCTGTGATTGTTCTACACCAACAGTGAACTGACTCACCTGTTGACTGATACCTTGCACGTCATAGTTCAACCCTGACACCACGGTTTGAATTTGATCCGTCCGTTGCTGGAGCAAGATCAAACTCTGATTCGTTTGAGCCGCAAGCTGATTTACCTGCGCCGCGATCGTTTCAAATTCATGCGTGATGACTGCCATCTGTTCAGGATCTTGCTGTACAGTAGCCCGATTGGACAACATTGATGCATTCACTGCCAGAATGCGGGTCATGGCTGCAATGCGCTTCTGGTCTTTTACAAATTGTGTTGCCAGCTCTACATAGTTGGTCAGCGTTTGAGTCCGTTTAACGATTTGATCCGTCTCCTGCCGTAACCCCTGAATCCCTTGCGTCATCGCTGTAATCTCGTATTGCCCTTCGCTAATGGCAGCCTGGGTGAGTTGAACAGCGTCTCCTGTAGCGATCGCCTGTAAAGCAGCCTCTTGAGCTTGATTGTTCACTTCTTCCATCAACGTTTGCACCTCAGCAACGGATTGAAATTGGTGTTGCACGTTATCGGCTACCGATACGGCCAGTTGTTCCAGGTAGGTCGTTCCGTGTGTGACTCGTTCAGCGGCATTCAATACCTCCGCCATCACTTGCCCCAGGCGCATAATCAGACGGTTCAAGGTATCGCCTACCAAACCTGTCACCCGTGGGCTGACTTCAGCTTCAATGGTTAAATCACCCTCTTCTACCGCAGAAACAACATCCAGCAAGTGCCCAACCTCGTGTTGTAGCGCCTGACCTTCCTCATGCAGCGTTGCAGTTCGTTCTGCTACTCGCTGTTCTAGCTCTTTATTGACCGTTTCCAAGGCGGTAAACGACTCGCGTAACTGGGTCGCCATCTGGTTAAACGATCGCGACAAAACGCGCATTTCACCCAAGCCTTCGACCGCTACCGTTTGATTCAGGTCGCCGCTTGCGATCGCTTGCGAAGCCTGACTTAAGCGCACCAGGGGACTGGTCAAGTGGCGAGATGCCATGAGACCCAGAAGCGTAGAAAGCACCAGTGCCACACCACACAGCGCGATCGTGTTGCGCGTGTTGGTATTGATCTGTGCCATAAAATCGGACTCCGCAGTCACGACTACAATGCGCCAGTCCAAGCCCCATTGATCCTTCCACGGCGTTACCTGTACGAACTGTCGTTCGCCTTTGAAATTGAAACTGGTGAGTTGGCTGTTTTTAATATTTCCAGGTACTCCATACGTCGTTTTTAAATACTGAGCAGCAGCACTGATCAGTGGATCAGTACTGTTTTCGGCAGAGACTCGTTGAGGCTTACCCTGAACAACCTTGTAAGCGGGTTCTTTACCTGAATTTGCCACCATGAGCCCGTTTTGTTCAATAATAAACACTTTGGCAGACGGACTCACATTTAAGGTATTGAGAAAACTGCTGATTTGCGTGAGGATTAAGTCAATCCCAATCACGCCAACAAATTTCCCGCCAGCAGCATACACCGGAAAGCTGGATGAAATTGACATAATTTCAGGTTTATCTTCCCACTGATAAATCTGAGTCCACAGTGGCTTTCCAATCCTTGCTGCATCGGCATACCAGGCTTCTTCTCGCGGATCATACGTTTTCACTGAGTCTAGCTTCGTACGATCGCCCGCCTGATCGGTTTGATAGACGTGAAGCTTGCCCCCAGTTGATACCTGGGAGACTTCATTAATCAGCAAATTGCCATTATCTAACCGTTCAACGCCAATAAACTCCCCATCTTTATTGGCAAAGTTGCTGTAGCCGATATCGAAGACTTTCATCTGTCTCCAAAAATATTTTCCTAGCTTGTTGAAGTCTTGCAAACTCACCATGCCCAACTCAACCGCATCCATATTGATCTGGTTGACTTGGTGCGGCACACTCAAGTATGAATCAAGGTGAACCGAGACGCGCTTGCTGGCTTCTGTTTGCAACTTCCCTGCCAACTCACTGACCGCCTGTTGTCCATTGCGGATGGATAGCCAGCCAGTCAGTCCAACCGCACCCACGATCGGGATGACAAAGACAGTCACAATTAAGACGCGAATACTAAGCTTGTCCCGCAAACCTAACACTGGGGCTTTAGAAGATGTTGGTGCGGCTACGTGCAACGTTGTCAGAGGCAATGTTGCAGACGAACTGGAACCGATGGTTGAATCTGATTGAAGAGTCGTCATGGGATTGTTCCGAGATGAGTGACACTGACTTGTGTAGCAAAAGGCAGGAGGCAGAGGGCAGAAGGCAGAAGGCAGAAGGCAAAACTACGCGTATCCATGCTTTGAGCAGTGCTATGTATCCTAACCAACCGTTTAATTGCTATACCAGCTTTTGTAGGATGTGTTAGGCGCTAGCCGTAACGCATCACAAGCCCCGGAGACGATGCGTTACACTGCGCGTTTCTGATATGCCGGAACGGCTTTACACATCCTACGCAAGAATCCGGTTTTATTAAATCCCCGATCCTTGGGCTTGAAGTACCGATGAAAAGCGCTAATGAGACGCGATCGTTTCGACGGGAACAGTCACCGTCATCTCTTTAATCGCAGGCTGACCGTTTTGGGGAGAGTCAACAGGCAACTGGAAGAATTGCACCGTTTGCAATAGTTGTGCTGCGAGTAAATCCATCTGATCCGATCGCTCACGGGCAACCTGAGTCAGAGCAGCGGTTTTGGTTGCCAATCCGGTAATGTCTCGCATCACATGGGCTGTTGTCTCTGCTGCCTCCATAATCTGTTGGCTAAATTGATGCACGGCTTCACCCGCCTGCACAGTCTCACCCGTGATGTTCTGCACCATCTGAAAGACGTGGTTCGACTGTTCAACACCCGTTGTAAATTGCCGCACCAGTTCGCCCATACTTTGCACATCACCATCCACGGCTGCAACAGCGCTATGAATTTGAGCGCTTCGTTGCTCCAGGCTTGTTAGACCTTCGCTCGTTTGTTGCGCTAGCTTGTTAACCTGGTCAGCAATAGAATCAAATTCACGCGCGACCACCACAAATTGCCTGGGATCACGCTGTTCTGAGGCTCTAGCTGCCACCAGCGAGGCGTTGAGTGACAGGGTTTGTGTGATAAACGCGATTTGGCTTTGATTTTGCACAAATTGATCCGCTAAACCCACAAATTCACCCAGCGTTTTCATGCGTTGGATAATGCGGTTGGTGCCTTCTTGTAAAACCGTGATGCCTTGAGTTAATGCGTCGATCGCCTCTTGCCCCAGCACCAATGTACTGGATACCGTTTGCAGCGATTCATTGGACACTTTGACCCGCTCTGCTGAACCCTGCGCGGCTTGTTCCACTTGTTCGGTCAGGTGCAATACGTGGTTAACAGCCTGTGCTTGCTGCTCTGCGTTGGTAGCCACCGTTTCAACCAGTACTTTTTGCTGATTAGCAGATTCTGATACCTGGTGAGCTGCTACTAAAACCTGATTCAACACATAAGCAAAGCGTTCAATTAACCGATTGAATGTATCAGCTATTAAACCTGTAGCCCGATCGCTCACCCTCGCCTGAGTGGTTAAATCTCCTTCTTCCACATCTGAAACCACATCTAAGAGATGACTCACTTCCTGTTGCAGGAACTCACTTTCGAGCACGATGGCAATCAGGCTAGCAACGCCACTGATGAAGGTTTTTTCGTCAGCCTGCCAGGGGTGAGAAACGTGTGCATGTTCGCACTGGATAAACCCCACAGTTCGATTGGCAATTTGAATGGGTAAGTGCAGCAGCGATCGTGTGCCCGATGACAGCACACCCTCTGCCAACAGTGGATGAAGCGCTGTCGTGCAGACATTGCCTGTCTCAAGAAATGGTTCGGCTTTCAGGGGTTGAAAATATGCCAGAACATCCGTGGCTTGAATCAGATCACCCACAGAGTGTTGTTGTTGGCTCTGGTCATAACGATCGAGGCACGTTAGTTGGCTGCGATCGGGGTTATAGAGCCAAATGCTGACTCGTTCTAACTTCAATGTTTTGGCGATCGCCTCGGTAAAGCTACTCGTTGCTGCTTTTACATTGCCTTGTACCAGGGCTTCATGCTGAGCCAAAGCCGATAGCGCATCGTTCTGTTCTTTAAGCTGCTCCGCATTCTGCTGCATGGTTTGCAGCAAATTCTGGATTTGATCCGCCATTTGGTTAATATTGTTACCCAGCACTGCCAGTTCATCCCTACCCTTAACAGCGACCCGTGCGTCTAACTGTCCCCGTCCAATTTTTTCGACGACTTGAGCCGATCGAAGGACAGGTCGAAGCCCTCGATTGACGAGGTAGATTGATACAACGCTCACGATCGTGACGGTCAATCCAAGCCCCATCAAAAGAATCCGCAACTGTTGTTTTTGGGCTGCAAAGGCAACCTCTGGATCAGTGGCTAGCACTACACTCCAGTTGAGGGGGGGCAATCCTTCTAGTTGTGTCGGTGGGACATACGTAATAAACTGTTGCGCCTGGGTGCCTGGATTGACGGCAAAGAGGCTACCAGTCTCTTGAGTCGTTCTCAGTCTTCCAACGCCTGGAAAAATTTCTTCAATGCGCTTTTCTTTAAAAGCTTTTTCATCAGTGGTTGCATTGCCCCCACTTGACGTAATCTTGTTGACATAAATCCCCTCAGGTCCATAAAACACCTCACCAGAAGCATTAATGAGGTAATATGCGCCGCCTTTATGTGGTTGCAAGGCTGGAACCAGCTCATTAAATTTAGCCACGGGTATCCGAGCACGGATCGAGCCAACGATTTCACCGGTATCTTTATCCTTGAGGGGCGCAGCGGCGTAAACGCTAAAAATCCCTGAGCTGGCTGATATCGTAGGCTGGCTTAAAACGGGTCCCTTCAATCGCAACGCTTCTTTGATGTAGGAGCGATTGCTATGATTCGATAGCGCTGTTCCCTTTGTTTGAGCGATCGGGTCGCCTTTTAAGTCAAAGGCAGCAATGCTGTTATAAAGCGGATATGCCTGGATAAAGCGATCGAGCGCGGCAGATTTTTCTGCTGTTGTGGTTGTTTGCCGAAGGTTAGAATCTGTCAAGATATCAAGACCCGACATAATTTTGATATCGCCAAACCGTTCCCACATATACTGGTTGAGATGGCTTTGGACTTCACTTGTAATACGTTGCTCACTTTTTTCGACACTTTGTCGGGTTGACTCTTTTAATTGCACATACGCAGTTGCCCCTACAACGACGACAGGAATAGTACTTATTGCAACTGCCAGTAGCGTGGCTTTGAGTCGTAAGCTTAAACCTTCCCAGGGAACTAGCAGATTCTTTTGAGCTTTGGCATTCACTTTCACGTTGACCTCTTTTGTCTATGCATTCATTGATGACGGAATAAAGTTTAATGGCATGAAATCCTTAATTTTGCGGTAACCAATTGCGGCGCGATTCGCTAAACGATTGGTCAGCCAGCATTGCTTTGGAATGGGAATTAAATAACATCCGACTTTTAGTAGGTTGGGTTGAGTTTGCGAAACCCAACATCTGCGGGAGTGTTGGGTTTCACGTTGTTCTACCCAACCTACTCAGGTTATTTAGTCCACTATCCTTACTCACCAGCATGGTTGCCAGAGCTGACTTGGTAGATCTGAACGTTGAAAGAGGCGCAGCTCTGCAACCTGCTCGCGTGTAATGCTGCCAACAACCCCGTCAACGACAATGCCAACCCCAGCCAAACCATCTACCGCTGACCGTAGGCGAACCACTGTGAGGAAATCTTTTAAGGCTCTTGAACGCATCTCTTGACCTCGTGTTTCCAGTAGCAAGGTGTGGGCAGAAAGCAGCGGCACAATTGAACCGTCGTGGTGAACCAGACCGAGCAGTAAGCGGTCATAAAAGGGCAATCTCAGAATCTGCGATCGCTCAGTCAGCATAATTTCCTCGACCCAATGTGTAGGGAAAGCGAGCTGTTGTTGCCCCACTTGGGTGAGCATATAACGGTGCTGCAAGGATTGAAGAGAGTGAGCGTTCGTTTCAGTTGTGTCAGGAAGACTCACCGTTAGATCGGTATTCATAAAATTGAAGTCTCATAGAACGTTAGATTTTGCGCAAGGTGTGTTCAAGCTGTTCGCGTGTTGCTGGCTTGGCTAGATAGGCATTTGCTCCAGCGCGTTTGAGACCATACGCAATCTCCACAGGAGTAGACTTGCTGGAATAAAGAATCACATGCTGATTGACAGTGCGCTGATTGAGCCGGACTTCTCGCAGAAATTTATAGCCATCTTTTTCAGGCATGACGATATCTAGAAAGACAGAGCCATACTTACCAGTTGCCAACTTTTCTACAACACCTTCTGTCGTGTTATACGCTTCAACTTCATGCCCCATTGTTTCCAGCAGGGTTGTTAAGAAATGGCGATCGACAGCACTATCATCAACAATCAAGAACCGCATATACGTTCTCCTAAATAACTGGTTAAGCCGTTAATAGCTGGTCTCCATTTGCAACCTGGGTTGTTGCCTATCAACCAACGCTGGTTGCTGATGCAAGGGAGCCAGTTCAGTCAGCAGTGTTTGTAATTCCAGACGAAACGTGGGTATTTCGCCAGGTGTGAGCGGCTTGCTCATAAACTGACAGCCACTCCATCGGGCACGCCAATTATTTGAGAGCGATTTTTCGGCTGTTAACATAATCACAGGTATCTCCTCTAGCCCAGGCAGACGGCGAATTTGCTTTACTAGATCAAAACCTGTAACGTTTGGCATGTTGATATCCAGAAAAATGACAGCAGGATTGGCATCTACAAGTGCTTGTAAAGCAAGTGATGGCTCACAAAACGATCGAACGCTGTAGCCCCAACCTGCAACCAGGTTTTCAAATTGCCTTAGTAATACTGGTGAGTCATCAACCACAAAAACTTCTGCGGTCTTAGTCATTGACGCTGAGCGAAAAACAACTAAACCATCATCCATTAACTTGGCAAAAAATCTGGCAATTTCCAAAGCATCTTGAGCCAGAAAAACTGCAACTTCCTCCAATGTCTGATGATTGGATACTAACGACTCTAACCGCTGCCGTTGCGTTCTGTTGAGAGACGATGCCTTAACTGCTTGCATGTTAAGTGTAGGCACTGCTTCCATTGATGGAAGCAGCATTTTCAGTTTGTCCCATAAAACTCGCCGTTCCTTTGCTTGAGACACTAATACGTCTATATCAAAACCTGAGATCGGCAATTGTGTCTCCATTTGAGGATAGGGCAAGAAATTTGCCCGCCCTGCATATTCAAAAGAGTATCTGTCTAAATCAGAGAGTGTTCGCAACCGTAATGATTCTCGAACTTCTTCAGTTTTAAGGACGTTCAGCTCGTTTAATTCATTTAACAAAGCCACAAGCCCTGTCGATCGCTTGTCTAGCTGAGTAAGGATGAGCTGCTTTTCTATGCTCAAAATTTTCTGCTTGGCATCACCGACTCGCAAACGAGCAACATAACGCTGCAACGTTTCAAAAAGAGCACTCCAGCAGCATGGTTGATTCCCTGAAAAGACTACTTTCCCTTGGGCTAAACCGAGATACCATCGACTGGCTGTTTTACTTTCAGCTAACTGGGGAAACTCAAACCGCCAATACCCCGTTTGTGGCTTTTGGGCTATCTGGCTAAGCCTTTGAGGTAGTTCGTGAGCGTGAAACTGAAAACTATAAGAACCTGCTGATGTTTTCATAGATGAATAACCAATACGAAGCGACTTAAAGATCACCTGAAAAGCAAGGCACGCACGCCAGTGCTGAAGCTTTCTCCAGAATGCTCAGATTTAGACAAATTCGATTAGATTTTTGTACAGTTGCAATGTGTGGCTTCTTAGTACTATCTCCAGAAAAGTACTAAAAAATCACGGTAAAGCCACCTTTTAGAAACAAGCAATTCAAAGCACCAGGCTTCTACCGGGTTAGCTATTCTCAACGATCAGGAAATAATACTAATTCCACATGAATTTGCATACAAATATAAGTTGGGTTGAGTCTAATAGAAAGCCAATAAAACTCAGTCATTGCTGGGTTTTACGCTGTTCTAACCAACTTGCAATTCTGTACACCTTTAAAGAGAATTGATATACTTTTCCAATTTGCTGAGGTACACCTTACTCCCTTGACTCCCTGCATGGATCTGTACTTCACTTGATTGAAAATTGCTGCAAGATGAATGAATAGTGAGTGATGCAACTCATATCAATCAGTCAAATTTTCCCATTTAAACCGTCTCAACATGCGGTAAGGGCGCTTGTGATAGACGATAAAACGTAATAAACCAATAACTTGCACATCTCAGACAATAAATCTTCGACCCGTTGGCGCATCGTCTAGCGTCAAATAATCGACTGAGCATAAAGCTCATTGAACCAGGTAGACACAAATGATGTAAGGAACCCTTCACGACTGCGTATGAAGTTAGCACACAGCCGCGTCTCTGGTAATGCACATGTCTAGCAACGATGGTAGAAGCTTTGTGTTGCTTGAAGTAAGACTCGTATTACAAACCCTCACTAAGCGTACAGCCAAAGAATAATAATCTCCAGACTACTGGGTTGCCTTTATACGATCTTTATAAGAGCGCTGGACTTAATGAACTAATTGAATCACCACACTTTACCCTCCCATTCGTCTTGGCAAGACGGTAGCCTACTCAATGAAGAACCGCTGTAGAAGCAAGACTGCAAGGTGTTTAGAGCCATCCCTTTAAACGATAAACCACCAAGCCTAAATATTCTTTTAAAGCTCTGGTGGTGCGCTGTAAGCGATCGGTTTCAGGCAACGCATTCAACACAATCGCTTCGGTACTGCCCTGAATCTCCTGCCAATCGCGATCGGTTGTGTTGAAATCAGTTGGAGCGGCAATGGCATCAATGCCCAGGTGCTTGAAAATGAGCAGCGATCGCGGCATGTGCATGGCGGAGGTGACGAGCAAGATACGACGAATGCCCTGCGCTGTCATGATCTGCTTGACGTTGACGGCGTTTTCATAGGTGTTGAGGGACGTTGGGTCTTGTAAAATCGCCGTTTTGGGTACACCCATTGCTTCGATGAGTTGCGACATATCATCAGATTCGGATGGACCACCGCCCTTCCAGTCAATGCGCCCACCGCTGAGAATCACGCGAGGTGCCTTGCCTTCCCGATATAGCTTGGCTCCGTAAAGGACGCGATCGCCCTCCTCACTGACCTCTACCCACGGGCGCGGCGGAAACGCTGGCTTGGTGCAGCCGCCCAAAACGACGATCGCATCTGCTTGAGGCATCACAGTCGGTGGCAACTGCTGCAACTCTAACGATCGCACCAGCCACGCACCCACCCAACCATTGCTTCCACCCAGCAGCAACAGCAACGACAACACAATCGGGAGTGCAGTCCATCGTGATCGTCGCCAAAGCAGCACCAGCGAGGCAAGCAGCAACACACAGGTCAACCCCAGCGGGTAAATAAACAGTGGTAAGAGCTTTGATAGATATAGAAACATTGGGCAGGCTCTGTTTTGATCATGGATTCATGCTAGTAGAGCAAACAGAAAATTATGGAACGTAGTGCGGGCATCTTGCCCGCGTCGTGAGCGAGACGCTCACACTACGGTGTTGCAAAACTTTTGTTTTGGTCTACTAGCGGTGCAAAGATAGCATGTCGGCTTTCAGAGTGTTGAGAGTAACACCAGCAAACCTGGGCGATAAATGCCTGGACGAAGGTTCCAGACGCTAACCATGTTAAAGAACTAGATAGGCTCTGATCGTTTAAAGTCTGTAATTGCAGGTTTAATGAACAGACGGTAGTGTGAAAGGATTGACATGACCATTGATTTACAGCCTACGACGGGTTTAAAGGATTCGATCGAACAGCGTCGTGCTGCCCGTGCGTTTCGCCCTGATCCGATTCCAGAAGTCATTCTCGAAGAAATTCTCCATTTAGGGCTGCGATCGCCTTCTGGCTACAATTTACAGCCGTGGCGTTTCGTCATTTTAAGGCAGCAAGAAAGCAAAGACACGCTCAAAAGCTGTGCGTTCGATCAAGCTCAAATTGCTCAGGCACCCGTTGTCTTAATTTGCTGCGGCGATCGCGCTGCCAGCAGTACCGAAAATATCGAAGCCGTCATTAAGCTGGGTGAAACGCACAACGCAATGACGGAACAGTTTGCAGGCTACATGCGATCGCAAATTCCGCCCTTTTTTGAACACCATCCTAGCTTTGAGTCTCTGGAAAGCTGGACAAACCGACACACCATGCTGGCAGTTGCCCACCTGATGATTGTGGCAAGAAGCTTTGGCGTAGATAGCTGTCCGATGGAAGGCTTTGTGAGCGCTCAGGTCAAAACCGCCTTCAAAATTCCCGATACGGTTGATATCTGCTGCATCCTCTGTCTCGGCTACGCTGACGAACCCCTCAAGCCGTTTGGAGGACGGTTTGGTATAGAGCAGGTTTGCTTTGGCGAAACCTATGGTGAGTTGTTCCGGTTATAGAACGGGAACCTTAGAAAGGAGGGCTAACGGATCAAAGCACTTTTAGCGGGGGCATCTAATAGTTGGAAGAGGCTGACGCGGAGACACAAGGACACGGAGACACGGGGATTTCAAGCCATCTCTGACTCTCCGCGCCTCCCCTTCTCTCCTTCTTCACGACACGACGACTGATTCCCCTAACCTTATAGATGCATCCACCTTTAGCTTTCGCCTTTCGCCTTTCGCCTTTCTGCCCATGCTTAACGCTAAAAATACCCGCACTGAACTCATCCAACTGCTGCAAGAGCGCAATGAATACCCAGAGCGATCGACCACGATCGATGCCCAGATCTGTGCCAGTTTCGAGCAAGACTGTGCCATCTTTGTGCTAGATATGGCTGGCTTTTCGCGACTAACTCTGCGCTACGGCATCATCCATTTTTTGGCAATGGTGCATCGGATGGCGGCGATCGCCACTCCCCTGGTGCAACTCCATCAAGGTCGGGTCGTGAAGCAGGAGGCGGATAATTTGTTTGCTGTCTTTCCAACCGTGGAGGGGGCGATCGACAGTGCGGTAGATATCCTGAAAAGCTTTGCTGCCGTCAATACAGGTCTACCCGACGAGCAAGATTTGTATGCGTGTATTGGCATTGGCTACGGCAAAACGCTGCTCGTGGGTGAAAATGACCTCTACGGCAGCGAGATGAATCTAGCGTGCAAATTGGGCGAAGATCTGGCTCGACGGGGCGAAGTATTGCTCACCGAAGCAGCTTTTGATCAACTTAAAACGCATCTAGAGCAATGGGAGCGGCTTGACCTTTCAGTCTCTGGCTTAGAACTCATTGCCCACAAGCTCAAAGCACCCGCCGCTGTAAGGCTAAGTTGAAGCAAGCGAGGTTTACTCGTAGGCATCCAACCTCCAAGGCGATTTCCACAAAAGAAATGACCCCACTACGTTGGCGCATCTTGCCCACGTCGCAAGCGAGAGGCTTACACTAGGGTGTCCGTTGGGTAGATTCTTTAAGAGAAGTCACCTAAATTTTTTAGTCAAAAGGCGTAAGTTCTGCACTACAAAAAGAGACGCGACTGAGGAACACTTCCCTTCAGCCGCGTCTCAGCACTACCTTGACTATGCCAGGTCAAACAGCAGGATTTCTGCATCAGTGCTGGCTTCAAAAGCCAACTCCGTTTCCTGGCTGATCGCAGCGGCATCCCCCTTATCGAGGAGTGTCCCATTCAGGGTCACTGTACCGTCCACAATTTGCACCCAGGCGTGACGATCGTCCTTGAGAGTATATGTCAACCGTTCGCCCGGTTCCAGGATGGTGGCGTAGATGGCGGCATCCTGGTGTAGTTTGGCAGCACCCTCTGTTGCGTCACGGTTTGCTAGGGGTTGCCACTGACCGCGCTTTGTGTCGGCTGGAAACTCTTTTTGCTCATAGCTTGGGGTAATGCCCTGCTGCTCTGGCAAAATCCAGATTTGCAACAGATGCAGTGCTTCTGTGCGAGAGGGGTTGAACTCACTGTGCGTAATGCCAGTACCAGCCGAAAAGCGCTGGATACCCCCTGCTCCTACTTTCTCAGTGTTGCCAATACTATCCTTGTGGGCAACAGCACCGGAAACTACGTAGGTAATAATTTCCATATCTCGGTGAGGATGAGTGGGAAACCCCGCACCAGCCGCGATCATATCTTCATTGATCACACGTAAGCTACGAAAACCCATATGCTGCGGATCATAGTAATTGGCAAACGAAAAGGAATGATAGGAGTTCAGCCAACCGTGATTAGCGTGTCCCCGGTCTTCAGCCTTACGAACTGTCAGCATTTGCGTCTTCTCCTGTGGAAATATACTAGGACATACATTTCGTATACAGATATATTAGCACATCAAATGTATGAATACAAACTGTTGAGCAAGTGGGGAGCTAGGAGTTGGGAGGCAAGGGAGGCAAGGGAGGCAAGGGAGTTTTTGGTTTTTAGTTTTTAGGTAACTGCCTAGCAGATATTCAATCCAAGAGAAGCATATCTCCGTGGAGCGCAGCTTCAAGCACTTTCAACAGATTCAAGCCACGTTTTCTTGCGGTAGAGAGTACCGAGCGAATACAAGCAAAATCCGTAGCTCCTTGGAGGGAGCGAAAGCCACCGGAGATTTTCTGCTTCAGCTTCATCATCCGCAGGTCCTGCTCGGCTTGATTATTGGTAAAGGGGACTTCGACCTCATTGAGGAAGCGCAGCACATCGGCTTGATAAGCTTGCAAGCGCCGCAGCAGATTATGCCCCACCCGCCGTTTGGGACGACCGCCTCTAGGGTTTTGCTCAAGCGGGGGTTGCTGCTGATGAAACTTCAACCCGCGTGCGACAATCTGGCAATAGAGGTGAGTCAGGCGGGCTTGCAGAGGGGGCGGAATGCCCTCTGGGTAGCGATGCTTGCTGCGACAGGCAACTCTTAACAAGCGCCCCATTGCCGTTGCCCACGATTCTCGCTCAAGCCGACTGAGTGCTTCGAGTTCTCTGAGGTGATGGGCATTGCATAAGCTATGACGCACCCCGGCTAACTCAAAGTAGGGTTTCCAGTGGTCATGCACCACCACGCCTTGCATCCCGCTTAACTGGCTCAACTCCTTGCGTCTAGCAGCAATCCGATACCACGTCGTCGTGCGGGTAGATACCCCATGTAACCACTGGGTCTTGCCCGTAATGCGGAATCCCGTTTCATCCAAATGTTTCACCGCCGCCGCTTTCACCTGCTCAGCTAGACCTGCGGTGACTCCCTGCAAGGTTTGGCTGAGGCGATGCGTAATGCGCTCCAAACTGCCCCCACTCAACGAGCACCCGAAAAATCCCCCAGCATCTCACACACCCGCGCTTCAGGAATCAAGTGCTGATGACTCAAATAGGCTGCCACCGCTTGTATCCGTTTACCATACTGCGTCGCAGCCTTCACTTCCGCTGGAAACACTCCTTGCACCCGCTGCTGGCAGTGGGGACACTCCTTTTGTTCGACTTGATGCTCGCTGACCACCAGGGTCAACGCAGGGAGCTCAAAGACTTGCCGCTTCAACGGCGGCAGGGCTGGAACCGCCCTTAACTCACGCCCACACCCACAACAAACCGCCCCAACCGGGTGCATAATCACTTCATCCGGCTCGCTCACCTGCTTTAACGTATCGCCTTGATGCACCGCTTGTCCCCCTCGCTGGCGCTCGCTCTTGCCCCGCAAGCTTTGGGTGCGCCGCGCTCCTTTCTTCAGCCCGTTGCTCGAGGGCGGCTTCGAACTCGTCTGACTATTCAAACCCAAGTGCCGCTCAATCTCTGCCAAGCGCACCCGCAAGGCTTGATTCTCTGCCTCTAGCTCCTGGATTCGTTGCAGTGCTTCCTCTAGATTCATAGCATCACACTACTATATTCCTATCCCAGTTCTACTTCGCTTTTTCCTATCCAATTCAGGTGCTAGGCAGTTACGTTTTTAGTTTTTAGAAGGAGTCAGGAACAGCTCATGCACTAAAAACCAAAAACTAACAACTGATCCAACTTTCATCCCTCATCCCTCATCCCTTACCTTTACCATGCACACCGATCATCCCTTTACCATCCCTCGATTTCGTGATGTTTTGCTTTTTTGCAAAGAAGTGTGAGAAGTTTTGACGTTTTACGCTAGCGTTAAGAAAGGCTAGTAGAATTTACGGATCGTCACTTACGGATCGCTGGTTACGGATCCCTGGTTGCGGACTCACTGGCACGTTAGAATCAGTCATCAAGTTCGGTTTGCTGTCAGAATCGCGCCTACCTCAAAACGGCGTAGGCTCCCTGTTTGTTTGGATGGGTACTGGATTTCAGGACAATGAGCCATGCTTGATACAGGTCAACTCCAACTCAGCGGCGACGCTCTTGTATGGTTTCGGCAAGGGCTAGCGGCGGCGGCGGCTGAAACATACGAACGAGCTGTCGCGTATTACGATCGCGTGATCGATGTTCGCCCTGATTTTTACGAAGCCTGGTACGAACGCGGTTTAGCGCTTGAGAAGCGTGGCTTTTACAACGACGCGATCGCCAGTTACGATCGTGCCCTCAGTTTGCGCCCTAAGGGGAATGCGTCGGCACACATTTGGCACGATCGCGGGAATGCTCTGCAATACGGTCTCGGTAACTACGCAGAAGCCATTGATAGCTATGAGCGGGTCTTACAAATTAATCCCAGCCACGAGGCAACCTGGTACAATCGCGGCAATGCGTTACTGCATGGCTTGAGTCTTCCTACCGATGCTATTGCAAGCTACGATCGCGTGCTGCACATCAATCCAGACAACTATTTGGCATGGCGCAATCGGGGCAATGCACTGGTTGAACTGCACCGCTATACCGAAGCGATCGCCAGTTACGATCGTGCCCTCACCCTTCAGCCCGATGATGAGCTTTCCTGGCAGGCACGCAACCTTGCTTCTGAGCGATCGGGGTTAAACTATCGTCCGCCAACCACCAATCCTGCCTGGTATGGCGCTGGATTTAGCGAACCGCAGACCTTTGTGGAAGGCGACCTGGATAGCCATGCCATCTTTGAGCCAGAGCTTGATGAGGATGAAGACAGCGTTGCGCACTCTCAAGGCAGACCATTTCTGGTGATTGAGGATGATCACGGGAAGCGAGATGTCATTCTAGAGTGTGATCAATACCAACTGGGTCGAGATCCTAAAAGCGATATTTGCCTGCATTCCCAATTTGCGTCTCGTCAGCACGCGGTGATCACCAAAATCTCGAAAGGGAATGGCAACTACGCGTATCAGATTACCGATGGCGATTTAGATGGCAAAGCCAGCACAAATGGACTGCTGATTAACGGTCAAAAGTACCGAACCTGGGAGCTAAAGCCAGAAGATATCATCATTTTTGGTCCTAAAGTGCGAGCAACCTATCGCCTTGTAGCGTCCAAAACGGTGGGTTTTGACTAAGCGCGATCGCGCAACGCTGTTGCTTGAGGCTTTTGCAAAAAACCCTTTAACTGATGCAACTTGGATTGAGGCTTTGAGTGCTCTGCAATTCAGGTTTGCGATCGCTCTATTTAACCTGCAAACGATTCATGCAAGTAGGGGCGTTACTATAACGTCCCTACAGATCGCCGACCTACTTCAAGGCATTGGCTACATTTTGGTGCCGCACTCTGGGCAGAAATTGTTGTTCGTGATGTTCTTTGCCCCGCAACCGCCACAGTAGATCAGCTCAGCAGCTTTATCCAACGTTTTGCGTTCGGGTAAGCCCACCATCTGAGCATTGCTCTTGCCGGGTGGAATCATGGGGTAGCAGTTTTCATCGCGCCGCACACGGGCATCGAGCAGAACTGGACCATCGTGGGTGAGCATCTGAGCGATCGCGCTCTTTAACTCTTCCCGCGTACTGATGGTCATGCCTTTGATGCCAAACGCTTCTGCCAACTTCACAAAATCTGGCATACCCACTTCCATATTGGAATTTGAGTAGCGCTCGTCATAGAACGCTTGCTGCCACTGGCGCACCATCCCTTGCCAGCCATTGTTAATAATGACCGTTTTTACGTTGATCCCATACTGCGCCAAGGTTCCTAGCTCCTGAATGTTCATCTGGATGCTGGCATCACCGCTGATACAAATAACATCATCATCGGGTAGGGCAACCTTCGCACCCATTGCAGCAGGCATCCCAAAACCCATCGTGCCCAAGCCTGCACTTGAGATCCAGCGACGGGGACCGTTTTTGAGGAATTGCGCTGCCCACATTTGATGTTGCCCCACATCTGTCGTGTAATAGGCGTTGGGTGCCTGAATGCCAAGCTCAACAATCACTTCTTGTGGAGAGAGGCTGTCGGCGTAACGAGGTACTTCTAACGGGTAATCTTCCTGCCAACGAGCAATCCGGTTTAGCCATGCCTGGTTACGCTGCGGGTCACGCACGTCACCATCATCGTCGCTCCGACGCAACAGTTCGGTTAGTACATGCTTCACATCACCGACGATCGGCACCTCTGGGGCGCGATTTTTGCCCACTTCTGCGGGGTCAATGTCGATGTGGATCACTTTGGCACGGGATGCAAATTCATCCAGCTTGCCTGTAACGCGATCGTCAAACCGAGCGCCAACGGCAATCAGTAGATCGCACTCCGTCACGGCAAAATTGGCATAGGCAGTGCCATGCATCCCTAACATACCAACTGACAGAGCATGGTGTTCATCAAAGGCTCCAATACCCATCAGCGTTGTGGTCACAGGCAGACTGAAGCGCTCAGCAAACGTTTTAATTTCGGCATGGGCATTCGAGGCGATCGCGCCTCCTCCCACATAAAGCAACGGCTGCTTCGCCTGCCGGATCAACCTCAACGCATGGGCAATCTGACGCGGATTTCCTTTTACGGTGGGACGGTAGCCTGGTAGCTTGATGTCGTTCACCGTCATGGGCGAATAATCAAACTCTTGATGGGCAATGTCTTTGGGCACATCAATCAACACTGGTCCAGGGCGACCCGTTGTGGCAATGTAGAAGGCTTCGGCAACAATCCGCGCCATCTCTCGCGGGTCGCGCACCACGTAGGAATGTTTGACAATGGGTAGCGTAATGCCAAAAATATCCGTTTCTTGAAACGCGTCACTGCCGATCGCATAGCTGGGAACCTGCCCCGTGATCACCACCATTGGAATCGAATCCATGTGGGCGGTTGCAATGCCAGTCACAAGATTGGTTGCACCAGGACCAGAGGTAGCAAAGCAAACGCCAACCTGCCCTGTCGCGCGAGCATAGCCATCAGCCGCATGTGCCGCACCCTGTTCGTGGCGTACCAGAATATGCTGAAACCCTCCTTCAGCCTGCGCCCGGTAAACTTCGTCATAAATGGGCAGAATTGCGCCGCCGGGATAACCAAAGATGTGTTTGACTCCGTGGCGCTTGAGACTGTCAATCAATGCGAATGCGCCAGTTACTCGCTTTACAGCCACACGTTGCAGTTGCACTAGAAAACCTCGCCAACCCGTAGATGAATTTGTATCAGATGATGCATTAGCCGCTAGAACATCAGTCTAGTGCGGATCGTGATTCCTGTCGAGCCATTATATATGCAAACGCCGATCCTTGTAATGCTGATTCTAGCGGAGGATGAGGCTGATTGACAGGCTTGTAGCTGTCAGTATTTTCTGACATTCAACGCCATCGCAATAAAACTTAAAAACACAGATAATGGGATGCAAGCTGTGCAGCGCCAGCAGTATAGGTCATGTGGGTGCCCCGGCTAAAGCTCGACGCTGAACCCGCTAAAATGGGATGAGATTCCCAAGCCGTAGACGCTATGACCGTGCGATCGTCCGTTGAATTTTTGGATGCCTTTGATGTAGTGGTGGTGGGAGCCGGACACGCTGGCTGTGAAGCAGCATTGGCAACGGCGCGGCTAGGCTGTCGCACACTGTTGCTAACCTTAACGCTAGATAAAATCGCGTGGCAGCCGTGTAACCCTGCCGTGGGTGGTCCTGCAAAATCTCAACTGGTGCATGAAGTGGATGCCCTGGGCGGCGAGATTGGCAAAATGGCAGACCGCACCTATCTGCAAAAGCGAGTACTCAATGCCTCCAGAGGACCTGCGGTGTGGGCGCTGCGGGCACAAACCGATAAGCGCGAATATGCCGCTGTGATGAAAACGATCGTGGAGAACCAGGCAAATCTGACCATCCGCGAAGGCATGGCAACGGATTTAGTGCTGGGTGAGAACGATGAAATCATCGGGGTGCAAACCTACTTTGGCGTGGCGTTTCAGTGCAAAGCGGTCGTGTTAACTACAGGCACCTTTCTGGGCGGCAAAATTTGGGTTGGCAACACGTCGATGGCAGCAGGACGGGCAGGAGAATTTGCTGCTGTAGGCATGACTGAAACGCTCAATCGGCTGGGCTTTGAAACAGGACGGCTGAAAACGGGTACCCCTGCACGGGTCGATCGTCGCTCTGTGGCTTTCACCCACCTGGAACCTCAACCCGGTGATGCAGACGTGCGCTGGTTTAGCTTCGATCCAGAAACATGGGTGGAACGTGAACAGATGCCCTGCTACTTGACGCGCACCACAGCCGAAACCCATCGCATCATTCGTGAAAATCTTCACCTGTCGCCTGTTTACGGTGGCTGGGTCGATGCGAAAGGACCGCGCTATTGCCCCAGTATTGAAGACAAAATTGTGCGCTTTGCCGACAAGGAAAGCCATCAGATCTTTATTGAGCCAGAAGGACGGGATACGCCAGAGCTCTACATCCAGGGCTTTTCAACCGGATTGCCCGAAGCGATTCAACTGCAAATGCTGCGATCGCTCCCTGGTTTAGAACACTGCGCCATGCTGCGTCCCGCCTACGCGGTGGAATATGACTATCTTCCTGCGACCCAGTGCTATCCCACTTTGATGACCAAAAAAGTCGAAGGGCTATTCTGCGCGGGACAAATCAACGGCACCACAGGTTACGAAGAAGCCGCAGCGCAAGGGATTGTGGCAGGCATCAACGCCGCACGGTTGATTCACCGCCAGGAAATGGTCATCTTTCCGCGTGAGCAGAGCTACATCGGTACCTTAATCGATGACCTTTGCACCAAAGATCTACGAGAGCCGTATCGTGTGCTTACGTCCCGTTCGGAATATCGCCTGCTGCTGCGATCGGACAATGCGGATCAACGCCTCACCCCTTTAGGTCAGGAGATTGGGTTGATTGACGATCGCCGCTGGCAGTTGTTTACCCACAAACAAGCACGCATTGTTGCCGAGAAAGAACGCCTGCACGAAACTCGTGTGAAAGAGCATGATGCTTTAGGCAAACAAATTGCGGCGCATACCCAACAAGCCATCAAAGGTTCCGTAACCTTAGCGGATTTACTACGGAAACCAGGATTTCATTACGTTGATTTGGAACGCTTTGGGTTAGGCAATCTAGACTGCGATCGCGCCGAAAAAGAAGGGGCTGAAATTGACATCAAATACGCTGGTTATATTCAACGGCAACAACATCAAATTGATGCGATCGTGCGTCAAGAACATCGCCCCTTACCACCCGATTTAGACTACAGCGCGATCAACACGCTCTCGAAAGAATCCCGTGAAAAGCTGGCAAACGTGCAGCCGCTCACGATTGGGCAGGCTGCTCGCATTGGTGGTGTCAATCCGGCTGATGTGAATGCGTTACTTGTATACCTCGAAATTCAGGCACGTCAGCAAACAGAAGCCGGAGTTTTATAACGGCGTTTACCTCTAGAATCAGCTAATGATGATGGGTTGAAGGATGCGGACGATCGCGTAAACTGCTGGAGGTAGCGATCGCTAGTGAGGCGAAATCGATTTGGAGCCTATAGTTACTGAGCGCAAACACTGGTTTCAAACGGTCTTTCAAATCAAAGGGTCGGTCATTCCATCCATTTTGGGGCGTACTGTCCTGTGTGGTGTGTTTGGGGTCTTGATCTCCGTGCTTTTTCACGCCGGACTGCCCGTTGCGATGCCAACGCTGGCAAGCCTCATTCCCAATATTGTGCTGGGGTTACTGCTTGTCTTTCGCACCAACACGGCGTATGAGCGCTTTTGGGAAGGACGCAAAAGTTGGGGCACGCTGGTCAACACCGTTCGCAACGTGGCACGACAAATCTGGTTGGCGATCGTCGCTTCAACCCCACAAGCCCATGCTCAGAAACAAACTGTGCTGCGAATGCTGGTTGCTTTTTGTGTGGCAACCAAACTGCATCTGCGGCACGAACCCATCAATGAAGAATTGCAAGCACTCTTACCGTCTGAAAAGTACAACATCCTCCAGAGAATGCATCATCCCCCGCTGGAGATCGCTTTCTGGATTGGTGATTACTTGCAGCAGGAATACGATCGCAATCGTCTCAATCCTTATCAACTTAGTGCCTTGCTCAAATTACTAGACACGATGGTTGACATGCTGGGAGCTTGCGAACGCATCCTCAAAACACCGATGCCGATGGCGTATGCCATTCACCTGAAGCAACTGCTATTGCTCTATTGCCTCTCACTACCCTTTCAGATGGTAGAAAGCGTGGGTTGGTGGACAGGTCCTGTCGTCATTCTCATCAGCTTTACGCTGTTTGGCATTGAAGAAATTGGCATCGAAATCGAAAACCCCTTTGGGCATGACCCCAACGATTTGCCTCTAGATGCTATTTGCGCGACCATGCTCCGCAATATTGAGGACTTGATGACGTTGACTCCGGGGTGTGACAAGGAGAGGGCAAAGGAGTGAGGCGGCAGTTTTGAGTGCTCAGCGATCGCCAGTGATCAGTAAACAGTGCCCAGCGAAGAAGATCTGCACTAGGGGCTGTCATCAATTACGACTACACATTGCTTGCAGCAAGGGTTCCAGCCCCTAGCCTGGTGTGTTGAGACGGGCGTGACACTGGTGATATTGCAAGGTTTCGGAGCTAATTGATGACACGCCCTAGCATCTGAAGCCACGATCGACTCATTACACGCTAACCATCGCATCGGTATTAAGAGTAGACATTGGTTTGGCTTGGCGCATAGGAATCTCAATGACAAATTTGGTGCCTTCTCCTGCTACCGAATCACATGTCATCTGACCCTTGTGTTTTTCAGTCACAATTTTGTAACTGATCGACAATCCTAAACCTGTGCCTTTACCGATCGATTTAGTAGTGAAGAAGGGATCAAAAATGCGCGATCGCACGGCTTCTGGCATTCCTAAGCCGTTATCAGCAATGGTAATTTGAACGTGATCTTCAGCGTTCATTTGAGTCGAAAGCCAAATTGTACTGACCTGGGCTGGTTGTCCCTCCTTTAAGCGTTGTTGAACCGCTTCATCCAGCACGTCGATCGCATTAGCGATTAAGTTCATAAATACCTGGTTAAGCTGCCCCGGATAGCACTCTATCAAAGGCAATTGAGCATAGTCTTTAATGACTTCAATGGCTGGAGACTCTGACTTTGCCTTCAAACGATGCTGTAAAATTAGTAGCGTGTTATCGATGCCTTCATGCAAGTCAACCGCCTTAAAGTCAGATTCATCCAGCCGAGAGAAGTTGCGTAGCGATAAGACAATTTGCCGAATGCGAGCGGTGCCGACCTTCATTGATTGAAGCAGTTTGGCTAAGTCCTGCTCTAAGAAATCAAGTTCCACATCATCCAAAGTTGACTGGAGTGTCTGAGGCGGGTTGGGATAATGGGTCTGATATGCCTGCACGACTTTCAGCAGATCTTGAATGTAGTTATCAACATGAGCGATATTGCCATGAATGAAGTTGACCGGATTGTTGATTTCGTGAGCTACACCAGCGACCAATTGCCCTAAGCTCGACATTTTTTCGGTTTGTATCAATTGAAGTTGCGTCGTTTGAATCTGATGTAACGCTTGCTGGAGTTCTTCAGAACGCTGCTCTTTGTCATTAAGCAACGCTTTAACTTGTTGAATTAGAGCATTCACCGCTATCGCCAACGTACCGGTTTCGTCTGTTGTTGTCACTGGAGCTTGCAGGTCGAAATTAGATGTTTGTGTCGCTTCCCTGGCTACGGTTGTTACAGCGTTTAGAGGCTTGGCAATGCTGCTCGAAATGCGTAACCCAATCAGCAAAGCAAGGGCAACACAACTCAAACTGGTAATACTAATGGCAATGATCGTAGGTTTGGCTTGGGCGATCGCCTGGTCGTACAGCGATGACCACTCCACAATCACGGCACCATTCGTTGTCGTTGGATTGGTTTTGAGCGGAACGACAATCAGTTTGATGCCCTGGGGATAATCGACGCTTTTTTCCAGAAAAGTTCTGGTTTTGCCATCTTGCATCGTTTGCTGAATTTCGTTGCCCTGGTCATGCTCAAAAATAGTGCCGACATTCTCAGGAACAGTATCTGCCAAAATTAACTTTTGGCGATTAACTATTACAATGTCACGCTTTTGCAGGTCATGCATCAGGTCGGTGTAATGTTGCAGATCGTCTGACTTTTGGGTGTGGGTAGATTCTTGATGATGCGAATTATGGATAATCGAGGTTGATATCACCTGGGCAACATCTTTGGCTTCTGCCATCGCCAGGGTTTCGGCAATTTTGTGGCTTTGGGCGATCGCAACTGCGCCGACTACTCCAGTTAACAGAGAAACACCAATAAAGCTGCCAACCAGTTTATGGGAAATTTTCATGGAGAATCTACTCTGGACAAACGAGGAGGATAGAGCCAGTATTCCCAAAATCCGCTGGGGATACCTACGCTTGCGCCTTCAGCAGGGAGATCTCACGTTCCAACTGATCCGTCTGTGAGTAACTGCCACCGCCAAGCTTTCCCTCAAGCTTCAGCACAGTTATTGCAGCAATTTTCAATCAAGTGACGTACAGATCCATGCAGGGAGTTAAGGAGTCAACGAGTCAGGGAGTCAAGGAGTCAAGGGACTAAGGTGTACCTCAGCAAATTGGAAAACGTTGTCAGTGCATTGGGTAGATGAAAGCGTAAATTGTTTTTCGCGTCATGGAGCGATCGTCCGTGTCCCTTGAAGAACGGTTGCAGGCAAGCTTACGATCGTCCCATCACGCGCTAAAGTAGCTAGCGGCAGGATGATAGGCAACGATCGCAGTGGTTGATTGCTCTGGATAGAGTTGTTCGCTTTCGTCCATGTGGAGATTGATGCGATCGGCATCCAGTAAATCCAGCAGCGTATATTGATCTTGCATGTTTGGGCAGGCAGGGTAGCCAAAGCTATAGCGCGACCCTCGATAGCGTTGCGCCAACACATCCCGGATATTGTCCGGCTCTTCGTCGCCAAAGCCTAACTCACGGCGAATGCGGGCATGTACCCACTCTGCCAGTGCTTCTGCCATCTGTACCGCGATGCCGTGGAAGTAGAGGTAGTCGGTGTAATTGTTGCCTTCAAACAGCTTTTTGGCGTACTCGGTGGCAACTTCGCCCATTGTGACAGCTTGCATGGGGAAAACGTCGAAGGAATGGGGTGTGGGGTGTGGGGTGTGGGGTGTGGGGAGGTCTTTTGGCAGGTAGTAATCGGCGATGCAGTAGCGGCGGAGGGATTTTTGGCGGGGGAAGGTGAAGGTGGCAGTGGGAGTGAGGGGTGAGGAGAGAGGAGAGAGGGGTTCGTAGAGGTGGATGCTGTTACCATCAGCCAGGGCGGGGAAGTAGCCGTAGATGGCTTGAGGGTGGAGCAGATTTTCGTTTACGATGCGGTGTTTCCAGTGCTCCAGGATGGGGTAGACGGTTTCTTGCAGGAATGCATCGTACTCTTCCCGCGATTGCTCACGCGGCTTGCGGAACTGCCACTGTCCGGCAATCAGCGCTTGCAGATCGAGATACCAGAAGAGTTCGTCCCAGGGAATATCGGCAGGTTGAAGGATTTTGGTGCCCCAGAAGGGTGGTGTGGGACGGGGGATGTTGGGGGCGATCGCGTCGGAGCGAAGGGTGTCTTCGATGGAGGGAATGGGGAGTAGGGAGTGGGGAGTAGGGGTAGAGTTTTGAGTTTTGAGTTCTGACTCCTCTCTCCTCTCTCCTACCCCCTCTGCCTTCTGCCTCCTGCCTTCTGCCTCCTCTCCCAAAAATCCCCGCGCATCATCCCAATTCCCCTCTGCCTTCGCAGGCATGAGTTTATCCATGAAGTGCAGGTCAGAAAAGGCATCTTTGCCGTAGATGACCTGACCGTTGTAGGTATTCTGGCAATCTTCGTGGACAAATTTGGGCGTGAGGGCGGCTCCACCGAGGATAACGGGGACGGTAATGTTGCGATCGTTAAAAACCTGTAGATTCTCTTTCATGAAGGCGGTGGATTTGACGAGCAAGCCGCTCATGGCGATGCAGTCGGGCTTGTGCTGCTCGTATGCCTCAATGATGGCATCCACAGGCTGTTTGATGCCCAGGTTAATCACGCGGTAGCCGTTGTTGGACAGGATGATATCGACTAGATTTTTGCCGATGTCGTGTACGTCGCCTTTGACAGTGGCAATCACAAACGTGCCTTTTGCCTGCCCGGAGTCTTCTTTTTCCATGAAGGGTTCCAGGAAGGCAACGGCGGCTTTCATGGTTTCAGCGGATTGCAGCACGAAGGGGAGTTGCATTTGCCCCGAGCCAAACAACTCACCCACAACTTTCATGCCGTCGAGCAAGAAGGTGTTGATGATGTGCAGGGGTGGGTACTGCTCCATCGCCTGCTTCAGCGCCTCTTCCATCCCCATGCGTTCGCCATCGATGATGTGTTGCTTCAGGCGTTCTTCGAGGGGAAGATCGGCAGCCGCCGCGCGGGACGCTCTGGCATCTTTGGCAGACACCCCTTCAAAGAGTTTGGTCAGCTCGGTGAGCGGATCGTAGATGCACACATCGCCCTCAAAGCGGCGACGATCGTAAATCAAATCAAGGCAAACCGTTTGATGGGCGGGATCAATTTTGGCTAGGGGAAGGATTTTGCTGGCGCTGACGATCGCCGCATCCATGCCTCCCTCAGTCGCTTCGTGCAGGAACACGGAGTTCAAGACAATCCGCGCCGCCGGACTCAAGCCAAACGAAATGTTGGACACGCCCAGCAGAATGTGGCAACCGGGAAGCTGAGTGCGAATTTGGCGGATAGACTCGATCGTGGCGCGTCCGTTTGCCCGGTCTTCTTCAATCCCCGTGGAGATGGGCAGCGCTAATGGATCAAAGAAAACTTCGTGAGCCGGAATGCCGTATTCCAATGCCTGACGATAGGCGCGTTGGGCGATCGCAAACTTTTTCTCAGCCGTGCGTGCCATGCCATCTTCGTCGATCGTGCCCACAACGACCCCGGCACCATACTGTTTTGCTAATTCCAAGACCTTGAGAAAGCGTTCTTCCCCATCTTCATAGTTCGTGGAGTTGAGTAAACACTTCCCGCCAGCAACCTTCAGCCCAGCCTCCATCTTTTCCCACTCAGTGGAATCGAGCATCAGCGGCAGGGTGACATTCGTGACGAGCCGAGACACCACTTCGCGCATATCCCGCACGCCATCGCGCCCAACATAATCCACATTCACATCCAGAATGTGGGCACCTTCCCGCACCTGCTCCTTCGCCAGCGACACCAACCCATCCCAATCTTCCGCATTCAACAAATCGCGGCACTTCTTAGAACCACTGGCATTCAGGCGTTCCCCAATAATGAGAAACGAGTTGTCCTGGTCGTAAGGCTGAGCGCTATAGATAGAGGCGGCGGCGGGAGTGTAGCTGAGGAGAGGGCGGGGAGAAGGAAGGGATGAGGGATGAAATGTGAGGGATGAAGTGTCTGGTACATCTTTCATCCCTCCGCCCTCCGCCTTCATCCCTCTAGTTAGCCGTTCTTTTGGCTTCAACGAGGGTGCAATCTCCGCCAACTGCTGAATGTGGTCGGGTCGGGTGCCGCAACAGCCACCGATGACCTGCACGCCCAGATCTTCGACGAAGTGCATGAGTGCCATCCGTAACTCCATTGGGGTCAATTTGTAGTGGGCATGACCACCGATGTTTTCGGGGATGCCTGCGTTGGGGATGCAGGAGATGACGAAGGGGGAGTTGGCAGAGAGGTAGCGGATGTGGTCTGCCATGCGATCGGGTCCGGTCGCACAGTTCAGCCCCAGGATATCAATGGGAAAGGGTTCCAGAATGCTCAACATCGCGGTGACATCAGAGCCAACGAGCATCGTGCCCTGAAGTTCCATCGTGACGGACACCATCAGCGGTTTGCGATCGCCCTTTTTCGCAAAGACTTCTTCAATACCATTGAGCGCGGCTTTGATCTGCAACACGTCCTGCGCGGTTTCTACCAGGAACAGATCTACGCCACCGTCGTACAAGCCTTCTGCCTGTTCTGCAAAGGTGGCTTTCATGGTGTCGAAGTCGATATGCCCCAACGTGGGCAGTTTGGTGGTAGGTCCGATCGAGCCAGCCACAAAGCGCGGTTTCTCAGGCGTAGAAAATTCCGCGGCGACCTGTTTCGCCAATTCAGCAGCAGCTTTGTTCAACGCATACGCCTGATCTGCCAGATCGTATTCTGCCAGGACGATCGACATCGCGCCAAACGTATCGGTTTCAATGACATCGGCACCCGCTGCCAGAAAGTCTCGATGCACTTTGGCGACCGCTTCGGGCTTGGTAAACACCAGATATTCGTTGCAGCCTTCGTACTCTGCGCCGCCAAAGTCGTCTGCGGTGAGGTTTTGCGTTTGCAGAGACGTGCCCATCGCGCCATCAAAAACAATGACGGGACGATTGGGATGATGCAGGCGATCGAGGAAGGGGCTATTCATGGGCGGTTAGACTCAACACTGTTCGGCTCAGTACAGAATGCAGCGGTGCTACCAACCAATTGTGACACCACGATCGGCGGTAAGGCACTGACCCGAAGAAATTCTCAGCGGGTGCTGCGATCGGTTCAGCTTATTCTATTGTGCAAATTTTTTGTTATGGCAAGCTGCTGGTTGACTGACAAATCTTTGAGCGAGTACTTGAACCGCCCTGCACTAAAAGTGCGGGCTAATGGCAGGAAGTCCTCTCAAGAGGACTACGAGGGGCTTACAACCCGTTAAAACGGGTTTCGCACCATTAGCCCGGATTTTAATCACGGGCGGGTGAGCAACGAAGCGACCAGTCTTTCAAGACTTTTGTCAGTCAATCAGGGCAAGCTGAGTAAACCCTTTAGCAAACGAACCTTTGGGAGAAAATAGGATGCTAATACAGCAGCTTTCAGGCTGCAAGCTAGATGAAAAGCGCTTTTCACGGCTGACTCCTGACTAAATCGGGTAAGCCCCCGGCTTTGCCGGGGAGACGCTCAAAAGTTTGACTGGGTGCAGCCATAGCAGAAAAATTCTCCTGTTTGAAAGCACAAGTGCTTTCGCGTGTTCAGGAGAATTGAAATG
>JAHHHL010000033.1 GCA_019359375.1 Lyngbya sp. HA4199-MV5 | reverse complement strand
ACCGTCGTCGTGCCAAAAGTTTGTTCCGGTTAGGGCTCGATTATTTGCGCCATTTGGTGCTCAATCCATCTGCGTCCAATGAGTCCGACTTTGTGCAATCCCTCCAACTTTTGTCCTGTACTTAGAACATCAGCACCTACACCTCTGGTCAAATCATTCTGCGGATCAAGATCAATCAGTAAAACTCGTTTACCTTCTAAAGCGAGTGTGGCTCCTAGATTAACAATGTTTGTTGTCTTTGCGACACCACCTTTTTGGTTCCAAACAGCCGAGACTAAAGCAGTATGAGGATTTTTTAGGCAATACTCCAACTGCTGCATTAGTGCTGGAATGTTGGCTTTAGTGAATTTCTGAATTGGCGTTAGAGGCATCACTAAACCATCAACCCTTCTCCAGATCTGGAAGAAATCACCGTTGAAGACTAAACCGTAGGAAGCTAACAGATCAAACGGGACTTTGCTGTCTAAGTAATGTTTGATACCTCTATTATTTCTGCCAGCGTCTTCATAACCCACTGCCTGCCGATAAAGATCGTGGCTTTTGCACGCTTCAGCAAAATCCTTCTCCGGAACGGCAGCTAGAGCTGGATCGCGCTTCTTATTCTCCATTACGAACACAGGTGGCTGATTAATATTTTGGTAGATTAGCCTATCTGGTGTTCCGAACCCTGCTCCTAACCCTTTCTGGCATTTAATCTGCTGAAAATTGAGTCCCAAAGATTTTAGAAGAGGTTGAACAAGATTATTTTCAACGTCCGACTCACCGTAATCAGTCGGTAACTCAGACCAATGGTGGGCAAGCTTTTTGTAGGACATCTTCATGAGGCTTCACCTCCTGAGAGAGCTTGTTTGAAAGATGCAGCGCGGTTTCAATCTGCTGCATCTGGGCTCACAAAAGCATCTCCCTCTTAAAGTGCCCCATTTTCAGGAAAGCTTGCAGTAAATTCACTGGAACATGACACTCGATTGTTGAAGCCTTTATGTTGGAGACTCAATACCTCGTAGTCAATGGAGTGGGTTGTTATGCGGAAACTCGGTTAGTATTGTTCAGCACAACGCCATTGCTTGTGTAGAAAGCTGCGCTACTTACGGGTGGATAGGACGAGCGATCGCGTCCGATTCACCAACTGCCCGATGCCCATATCCCGCTTGAAGATGTCGTGCAGGAGAACGTAGAAGCAGGGAATGATAAACAGCGTCAGCATCGTTGCCAGCGTTAGACCAGCGAAGACGACTACGCCCAAGGGTTGCAAAAACTCTGAGCCTTCGCCGATGCCCAACGCTAGGGGGAAAAGTCCCAGGACGGTGGTGATGGTCGTCATCAGAATGGGGCGCAAGCGTTGAGGGGCGGCTTTCAGGATGGCGGTGGGGCGATCGAGTCCTTCTTCTTCTCGCAGTTGGTTGGCTGTTTCCACCATGATGATGGCGTTGTTGACCACAATCCCGACGAGGAGCACGGCACCGACGACAACCGTAATCCCGATCGCGGTTTGCGTCACAAACAAACCCAATATGCCGCCTGCCAGCGCCAAAGGCACCGTCAGAATGATGACCAGCGGATCAATCACAGAGTTGTACTGCACTGCCATGACCACGAAGACAAGGAACGCAGCGAGTCCACCCAGCACGACCAGCGCATCCTGGAGTTCTTTGTTGGTTCGTCCGGCATAGCTCGGCAGCACCGTCACGTCATCGGGCAGATCGAGCTTGGAGACAATTTGCTGCACTTCTGCCAGTGCCGCGCCCAAACTCGCGCCCTTGTTGAGGTTGCCTGCAATGAGAAAAACAGCCCGCTGGTTAATGCGTTGAATTTCACCCGGAGCCTGCCCTTCTTCGATTTTGGCAACGTCGCTCAGGCGCACCAGAGCATTGTTGTCCACAAACAGCGGGAGTTGTGCCAACTGGGAAGGCTGTTTCAGCAAGTCCTGGTTCAACTGCACGCGGACATCGACCAGACGTTCGCTGCGCTGTAGTTGGGTAGGTATGGAACCTTCGATCGCCGTTTGAAGGGTGCTGCCAATCTCCTGAGTGGTCAAACCGAGGGCATTCGCGCGTTCCCAATCGGGACGAATTTGCACTTCGGGCTGGCGATCGTCGGCATCGGGACGAAACGCGGATAATTTCACCTGCTCATCCAACGCCGACAGCACTTGTCGACCTGCCTGCCGCAGCACGTCTGCATCTTCTCCCTGAAGCACCACATCGACTTCTGCACCCCGCAACGGCGAATTGTTTAAGGTCAAACCGCGCACAGAACCCGCTGAAACTCGTACCCGGATGCCTGCCAGGTTAAGCTTGTTCATTTCGCGCGTGACCCGTTCGGTGAATTCCACCACGTCACTCCCGTCTTTGAGCGTGACGCTGCCCGTACTGCGCGATGGGTTCGCCGAGACATTGGTGCCAAACAGCGAACCGCCTGCGGTCGTGAAGACATACTCGGTTTCTGGCTGTTTCAGCAGCACATCGTCTACCGCTGCCATCACACGCCGATTGGTTTCTAGCGACGTGCCCGGTGGAAACTGGACGTTGACATTTGCCTGCCCGGTGCTGATGCGCGGCAAAATTTCTTGCGGAATCTGCCCTGCCATCGCGATGCCACTACCACCTAGCACAATGAATGCGGTCACAAGGACGATCGCCCGACGACGAATGACCTTCGCTAACGTGTTGCCGTAGGAGCGGGTGAGACCGTCCAACCGTTGATTGAACGCTCGCAGCAGCCATAGCCGATTCAATCCGCTCGACCATTCGATCGCAAAAAGGCGGGCAGACAACATCGGCACGACGGTAATGGCGACGACCAGTGAAGCGGCAACCGCAAAACAAATGGTGAGAATGAGTTCGTTAAACAGCAGCGACACAAAGCCGCCCACCAGGATAAAGGGTAAGACCGATACCAGGTTCGCAGCGGTCGAAGCGACAAGTGACGATTCCACTTCACGGCTACTTTCCTCAACAGCAGTGATCAGAGTTTGGACACGATCGCTCTTTACATGTCCGTTCCCGTTGCCATTGTGGGTGCCAAGACTGCCATCCAGCTTGAGCGTTTCCACCCGTTTGCTCACATTTTCGAGAATCACAACCGAGGTGTCGATCGCCTGCCCCACGCTGATTGCCAAACCACCCAAACTAAAAATGTTGAGCGAGAAACCGCAGAGCTTCATCACGATCGCCGCTGCCAGCGTACAGAGTGGAATCGTCAGCGCAATAATGAATGTCTGCCGCAGCGACCCTAAAAAGATGAAGACCGCGATCGCGGCTAACAGCGCACCTGACAGCCCTGAATTAATCACATCTGCCAGCGAGTTGCGAATAAACCGTGACTCATCCAGCGTCGGCGTAATGATCATGTCGGCTGGAATCAATCCCGACTGTCGCAACTCCTCCAGCCGTTGCTTCACCGCATCTACCACCGATACCGTGTTCGCATCTGGCTGTTTCTGCACGCTAATTTTGACCGCTTTCTCCCGATTGAGGTTCACCAGCACCCGCTCCTCTTCCGTGCCATCAATCACCTCGGCAAAATCGCGCAAATACACCCGTTGAGCGGGGGAAGAAGAGTTTTGAGTTGTAGTGGTAGAGCTTTGAGTGGAGTTAGTTTGTTGACTATTGACTGTCCCCTGTCCCCTGTCCCCTGTCCCCTGTCCCCCAGTCTCTACCCCCTGCCCCCCCACCGCAAACGACAAATCTCGAATCTCCCCCGCATCTTGAAAGCGTCCCACCGCCCGCGTTAAGGGTTCCGAGCTATCGCCCAAAATCCGTCCACCAGAGACATCCTGATTCCGCTGCTCCAATTCATCCAGTACATCTGTCAAGCCAATGCCCAGCGCTTGCAGACGGTTCAAATCAATATTGACGCGCACTTCTTCGACAACGCCGCCTGAGACATCCGCTGACGCAACGCCCGATACAACGCCCAGTTCACGCGATAGTTCCTCATCGGCAAACACCCGCAGATCGACATCCTCTAAAGACGGCGACGTGAGCGCCATTTCGTAAACGGGTAGCTGCGAGGGGTCTGCTTTGAAGAGTCGCGGTTCTTCGATCGTATCTGGCAACTGGTTCCGATTCCGGTTAAACGCAGCGGTCGTATCGTTAAGTGCCTGATCGATATTGCTGCCGGGATTAAAGTACAAATCCAGGTTGACTTGCCCTTCACGTGTTTGAGAGTAAATCTGCACCACTCCATCCGTGGTTGATAATGCCTCTTCCAGCGGTCGGGTAATTTCGTCGATCGCCACTTCTGGTGAAATCCCAGGCGCTTCCAAACGTACCCCAATGCGGGGATAGGTAATGGATGGCAGCAGATCGACGGGCAGTTGGGTGATGAAAAAGATGCCCACCACAATGACGGTCAGCGTCAACATCAAGGTGCCAATATGCTGTCGGATTGAGAGCGTGCTGAGGCTGAAGCCGGATGGGGAAGGGGGGTGCATAGAGGGGAGTGGGGAGTGGGGGCGGGAGGCAGGAGGCAGACGGCAGAAGGCAGGAGGTAACATGGTTGGCTTGGCTCCACAAGCGAAGCGGGAGTCAACCATGTTAGAAGGAGTCAGAACTGGACGTGAGTGGCATTAAGGGGTTGCAGAAATATTTCACCCCAGAGAGTTTTGTGGACAACAAGGAGTCGCTTGTGTTTCTTTCGCCAACGTTAAAGCGTGACTCTATTTAGCTGACAGAATGCTTAAGCGCACGGAGTCGCCATCTTTGAGTGGTTTACCAGCAAACTTGACGAAGCGATCGCCGGGGTTCAGTCCCGATAGGATTTGCACTTTGCCGTCTGCCTGTTCGCCCAGCGTGACCGATCGCGCCGCCACTTTTGCATCCTTGCCATCACCTGTTACAACAAACAGCGTGCCTTTCGTTCGTTTGGGCTTTGCGCTATCTTTCGCGCGATCGCGACTATTTGCACCGCCTCCATTCGACCCAGGCTGATCAGGTTGTTGTCCCTTGGCGCGATCGTCCTGTAAAGCCGTCAGCGGCACCACGACGCGATCAGGGTTCGTTTGCTCAAAGCTCACCCGTGCCAGCAAACCGCTGCCCACTTTGCCCGTTGGGTTCGGAATCGTCACTTCCACAGGCACTGAAAAAGACGTGGCGTTAGCAGCAGGCGAAACCCGCGTCACTTTACCTATAAGCTGCTCGTTGGGAAAGGCATCCAGCCGCACCTTTGCCTTACCACCCAGGCGGACATTTGCCAAATCGAGTTCCGAAACCCGCAAGGTCACTTTTGCTTGGCTGAAATCGCCAACCCGCAGCAATTCATTGCCCACCTGTACCAGATTGCCGACTTCAGTGGAGCGTGTCAGCACTGACCCATTCAGTGGCGAGGTCAGTACGGCATACGATCGCCGCTCTTGCTGCTGTGCCACCACTGCCTGCTGTGCCACGATGCGACCGTTTGCGGCGACGATCGCCTGCTGCTGGTTACGCACCTTTTCTTGCGCCGATCGCAATACCTGTGCGGCGGTTTTCGCCTGGGTACGCGCCTGTTCTGCTTGCTGCTGGGTAATCGCACCATCTTTGGCAAGTCTGTCGTAACGAGCCGCATCTGCCTCTGCTTGCTGGAGTTGTAGGCGGGACTGTTCTACCTGCGTCCTGGCATCACTCACCTGAGTTTGAAGCTGGCTAATTTCAGAACGTCTGGAGGCAAGTTCGGCTTCGGCTTCGGTGGTGGCTGCATTCAGAATCGAGTCATCAATTTGTGCCAGCGTTTGACCCTGCTGCACGCGATCGCCCACATCCACAGTCAGTCGGCGTAGTTGCCCCTCTGCTTGAGCACGAATCGCCACTTCCTGTAACGGTTGCGTTGTGCCTGTGTATTCTCTCGTTGCTTGTAAAGGAGCCGTAGCCGCGATCGCCACATCAACGGCTGTAGCCCTTTGCCCCTGAGCCGTTCCAGAGGGGTTGGTTTGGGCATCCGCCGTACCTTTGGGCAAAAAGTTACAGCCCGAAAGCGCTATTACAAAAGCCGTGAGGATTCCCCAACGCGCCATCCAGACTAAATTTGCTTGGTTAGCAGCCTGTGATGATGGGAAGCAGACTGGTTTGAATTGCAAAGTCATCGGTGAATGCACGGAAGAAGTCATAAGAATGGAATGCCATATACATCAGTAAGTTGAAGCAGAGCGGACGGCTTACACAGTTCTGGGATCTTAACAATTCTTCACACAACATCTGTCTATCAAGCGAACGATTCCTGCACAATGCAGTCGCTAGAAAATATGTGCCATCTCAATGATGTGCCATCTCAATGGACGAGCCTGTTGAGGCAACAATACCTTGCACTTAGACTATGCTGCTCAAGCTTTGGTTCAAACGTTGGCTTAAAAACTTCACCTGGTTGGAAGCTGCTGTAAGCGATCGCCCTCTCCGTAAAAGCGCTTACCTGGCTGTAGCGGGAACTTGCCTGAATGTACGAGTTTTTTTTGCTGCGTTGAGAACAATTTTGTCCTGCATGCAGTCTTGGATCTGGAATGGTGATGACCCTCGGTGTATCACCCCTATGTTATTTCTCTCAGCCCGTAGCTTCACCACCGCATCATGATGAAATCCATGCAAAGAACCGCTTTGAATGTAGGCGATCGCGTGCGTCTGGTACGTGGCTCCATGAGAGGACACACCGCTATGGTTTCTGCCATTCAGGATGGTGCTTACTTTCTCATCGGTGACTGGACAAAGCAAACAGGCTTCGTCCAGGTCAAGTATGGTCCGATTGAATATGAACAGTTGGAAAAGCTGTAGGTAAAGGATTTACGCAAACCTCCGAGATTTTACCTAGGGATTGGGCATCGTGGCTCACGGAGCAGGCTAGACCTCCGAGGTTTCAGGGCATGTCACATCAAATTAGCTCCAAAACCCTGCGGTATCAGCATGATCGCGTCCGCCCCAACACACGAGGCTAGGGGCTGAAACCTTTGCTGCAAGTCATGTGTAGTCGTCATTGATGACAGCCCCTGGTTCAACCTGCGTAAGTTCCAGGCAAAGCAGGTATGGGACGGGTTGCCTAAATCTCAAGATACAAGGTTGGGTAAAGCCAACGATTTTAAAGTCGCCTTAACGGGATTGCGTCACCCCTCTGATGGATGCAGGACAACGGCTCAAGTTCTATTTGTAGACGGGTAAGACTATACAAAGTTGGGCAAGCGTATGGCAAATCTGATTGAAACAGCGACCCGTGCAGGACATTTCAAAACGTTACTTAGCGCGATCGAAGCAACAGGGGTACGAAACCTGCTGGAAAGCGAAGGCTCACTGACGGTGTTTGCCCCGACCGACGAAGCCTTCGCCAAGCTACCAGATGGAACCTTAGATGAGCTGTTGCACGATCTCCCCAAGCTCAAGCGCATCGTGATGTACCACATTTTGTCGGGCGATGCGCGATCGGACGATTTAGCCCAAATTGAGGAAGCGCCCACTGAGGAAGGCTCCATTCTGGCGATCGACCACAGCAATGGCAGTACTAAGGTCAACGATGCCACGGTCACTCAAATGGACATCTTGACTGATAACGGAGTGATTCACGTCATTGATGGAGTCTTAATGCCTGCTATTCTGGCTGGACATTCATAGAACGTCCAAAGGCTAAAGATTTCGCGTTTCTAAGGCTCTTGAGAGGCGATCGAGCGCGCTTGCGGTACGTTCCTGTACCACGATCGTGGGATCGGGTGCTGCTGCCTCAACAGCCTCTTGGCGGGAAAAGCGCTTTTTCGCCTTCTCAAAGGCACGAACCACCAAAAAGATCACAAACGCAATCACCAGAAAATTAATAATGGCAGACAGGAAAAGCCCATACTTAATGCCATTTGCAGATAGTTTCTCAATGCCATCCACGCCAGCCGCGCTAAGTGCGGGTGTCAGAAGCGCTGGCGTAATGATGTCTCCCACAAAGGATTCCACAATTTTGCCAAACGCACCCCCAATGATTACCGCAACGGCTAGATCAATCACGTTGCCCTGCATGATGAACTTTTGAAAGTCAGCCCAAAAGCCCCCGTTTGTACGTGTCATAAGCGTTAACTATCTCCCTGATTGAAGTAGGTTTTATGTTGGTTGCATTGTAAAACAAAGCTGTCCCTCATCAACATGTTGCCCACAACATCGGAGTACCTCAATTCGCAGCATCTTAGCCCAACATTGCTCAACACCGCTGACTGGCTGCTGACCGCTGCCTGCTAGGGGCTGTCATCAGTTACGACTACACATTAATAGGCAGCAAGGGTTCCAGCCCCTAGGGCGTGTTTTAAAACCCTCGATCCTCCCCAACCCTCCTTAAAAAGGAGGGAGCTAGATTGTTCAAAGTCCCCCTTTTGAAGGGGGATTTAGGGGGATCACCAAGAGGCAAGGAACCGACCCAAAGGGTTTTAAAACACTGCCTAGCCTGGTATATTGAGACGGGCGTGGCAATGCTGATACTGCAAGGTTTCGGCGCTGAATTGATGACACGCCCTATCCCCTGCTCACAGCGCAAAATCAATTGTTGCTGAAGCGCTAGTCTGCCATCAGAATTGGCTACTATAGAGGTAAGGCGGAATCATTCCGACATCAGGATCATTCCAATATCAGGCAATCGCTGCGAGTGAGAGATTCATGACTGCTCAGGTTTTGGTCGAGAAAAAGAAGCTGGCAAAGCCCCCCCTGGATATTTATCGGCTGGGCGATCGCGTACTGCGGCAACCAGCCAAGCGCATTGCTAAAGTCGATGCCGAAGTGAAGCAGTTGATCCGCGAAATGCTGCAAACGATGTATAGCGCGGATGGTATTGGGCTGGCAGCCCCACAAGCCGCCGTTAACAAGCAGCTCATTGTAATCGATTGCGAGCCGGATGAAGCCGCTACGCCTCCGTTGATCTTGATCAATCCGGTCGTTAAGCAGGCAAGCACCGATCTATCTGTGACCCAAGAAGGGTGTCTTAGCATTCCGGGGGTGTATCTGGATGTGAAACGACCTGCTGCGATCGAAGTTGCCTATAAAGATGAGCAGGGTCGTCCTCAAAAACTCTCGGCTACTGGGTTACTGGCTTGCTGCATTCAGCACGAGATTGACCATCTCAACGGCGTTTTGTTTGTCGATCGCGTTGAAAATGCCCTGTTGCTCAATGAGGCACTGGCAAAGCATGGCTTTTCAGCGCAGGCGGTAAAACGGATGGAGCAGTAGGTCCGGCAGCTTTTAAAGGGTTAGATTGCTAGACCCTGGCTCAACCCTCAAATCTTCAAATTCAAATTTTGGGACTTTACCGTGACTCCAAAGAGTGGTGTGTTTCTGGGCGGCTCATGTATTGCGGCGATCGCAGCCGTTGGGTCAGTGTTTGAACTCTCGTCAGGCGTGCCCCAATTGGGCAACATTCTCACGGGAGTCATTCTGGCAGTCAGCGTGCCCCTGACGATTGTGTTTTTTTTGGCAGCAGTGCGCGATACGCGGGCAAACCAGTAGACAGAAGGTAGGGTGTAGGGTGTAGGGTTGTAAGGAACGGGAAACGCAGCTATCGCACCTCTATTGTTTCGGCACCTTCAAACCCCTCAACGCGTCAAACCGCTTGCCAAACTCCCTCCACGATGACGGGAACGGATCGCCACACTACATTTCTGCGCTTGTTGCCATCGGGTGACAACCCGACTGCTGCTTCCTGCTATCCGCTAACCGCAACGGAGACAGCGGTGCTTGGGCGTGAACCTCAGTGCCAGGTCGTGCTTGACCCATTGGTCTATCGTGCAGTATCACGGCGACACGCCGAAGTCAAGTCTGTCTTAGGCTTTGAATCGCCCGATGGTACACGCTTTTGGCAGGTGTGTGATCTCAAAAGCGCCAACGGCACGTTTGTAAACGGAGAACGACTTCAGGATTGCCGCGTTTTGCAAGCTGGCGATCGCATCATGCTGGGGCAAAACGGTCCAGAATTTGTTTTTGAGTGCCAGCCCAGCAAAAATCCAACCAAACATACGGCTCCACCCGCTGCACACCCCCCATCGCCAAAGCTCCATTTACCCTCCGTCAATCGCCGCAAATCTGGGTCTGTTCCCGATCGGCTCTCCGCTACAGCTCCACCAATACGTCGCCGTGAGCCTGATGCCGTGAGCTTAACGCAATTGTTTCCCATTCTTTCAACAGGGCGACAACTCACCCACAAAGCCTATCTCTTTCCTGGCGGCATCACGGTTGCCTTTGTGGTACTGATGTTCATCGCGGTGGGCAATCCGTTTGCGTTCAACATGCTGCTGGCAGCCTATTTAGCAGGCGCTGCGTACTATTTTGTGTATGAACTGTGCGGCAAGCACAAGCCCTGGTGGATTCTATCGGGCGCGGCTGTTTTTACCCTCTTGCTGCTCATCAGCCCTGTGCTGAAGCTTTTCGTCTTTGTGTTTCGGCAAGTTTTACCGGGCGATTTACCTACGGGGGATAGTCCCGTTCCATTCCCCATCCTGCTGATCAAAATGTTCTTTGGTGCGGGGCTAATGGAGGAATTGCTAAAGGCGATTCCGGTTTTTGCCGCCTATCTGTTGGGCACCCAGTTGCGATCGCCCTACCGAGAGCGCTTAGGCGTATGGGAACCGCTGGATGGCATTTTGCTGGGCAGCGCATCTGCTGTGGGCTTCACCCTGCTAGAAACGTTGGCGCAGTATTTGCCTGAAGTGTATAAAGCCACGCTGTCATCCGGTGAAGGAGCCGCTCAACTCGCCAGCCTGCAATTATTGATTCCCCGTGTTCTTGGCTCTGTAGCGGGGCATATGGCATACAGCGGCTATCTGGGCTACTTTATTGGGCTGAGCGTACTGCGATCGCGCCGACGCTGGCTGATTTTGAGCATCGGCTACCTCACGGCTTCCGGTCTCCATGCCCTCTGGAACACCGTTGGCAGCATCAGTCCTGTGTTTCTAGCACTCGTCGGTTTATTGTCCTACGCCTTCCTTGCTGCTGCCATTCTCAAAGCGCGGGAACTGTCACCGACGCGATCGCAAAACTTCGCCACCCGCTTCTACAAGTAGTTTTATGCGGCAAATGAAGCTTTACATCCAGTTTGCAAAAGATTTTTCTAGCCCTCATCCCTTATCCCTTTACAGGTTCCCAAACCCCTTCTTTTTCTTGTCTTTCTTCTTCTTGTTACTGCTTCCGGTCGAGTAGCCACGCCAGCCGGGTTGGGGTGGGCGATTGCCGCCGCCCATGCCGCCCATACCAGGCATACCGGGCATTCCTCCCATCCCCGGCATACCGCCCATACCAGGCATGCGTCCCTGTCCCATTTGCTGCATGAGCGATCGCATCTTCTGAAAATCGCTGACGAGCTTGCTGACATCGCTTTCGGCATAGCCAGCACCACGAGCCACACGACGACGACGGCTGGGTGAACCGGACAGTAGCTCAGGGTTCTTGCGCTCAGCCACAGTCATGGAGCCGATCATGGCTTCGGCGCGTTTAAGCTGCTTTTCGCCGTGCTGCAACTGTTCGTCGCTGATTTTGCCCATGCCGGGAAGCATTTTCATGATGCCGCCCAGTGACCCCATGTTTTTGAGCAGGCGGGTTTGCTTCAAAAAGTCGGTGAAGTCGAACTTGGCAGAGAGAATTTTCTCCTGCATCTTTTCGGCTTCTTCCATGTCCACTTCTTCCCGCGCCTTTTCGACGAGGGTGAGCACATCGCCCATGCCTAAGATACGGGATGCCATGCGATCGGGGTAAAAGGGCTGCAACGCTTCAACCTTTTCACCGACCCCAATGAACTTGATCGGCTGACCGGAGATTTGGCGCACAGAAAGCGCCGCACCACCCCGCGTATCGCCATCCATCTTGGTGAGAATGGCACCCGTAATGCCGATCTGGCTATGAAAAGTTTGCGTCAGGTTGGCGGCTTCTTGCCCGGTCATGGCATCCACGACGAGCAGCACTTCATGGGGTTGTACAACCTCTTTGATCTGCGCCAACTCTGCCATCATGTCGGCATCGATTTGCAGTCGTCCCGCCGTGTCAATAATGACGGTGTTGATGCCATCGGCTTTGGCTTTCTCGATCCCCTGACGGGCAATCTCGACAGGGTTGGCATCCTTACCCAGCTCAAACACGGGCACATCAATCTGGCGACCAAGGGTAAGGAGCTGGTTGATCGCCGCTGGACGGTACACATCCGTGGCAACGAGAAGCGTGGAGCGATTTTCTTTTCGCAAGTGCAGCGCGAGTTTGGCGGTGGCAGTGGTTTTTCCCGTCCCCTGCAAGCCTGCCATGAGAATAACTGTGGGTGGCGTATCAGCGTTCGCGAGCGGTGCATTGCCGCCCCCCATCACCTGCACGAGTTCGTTGTGAACAATTTCGATGAACTGCTGATCGGGACGTACGCCTGAAATGACTTCTGCGCCCTGAGCGTTGGTTTCAACCGCTGCTACAAAGTCTTTCACGACCTGAAGGTTGACATCCGCTTCCAGCAAGGCGCGTCGGACTTCACGAACCGCATCCTTGATGTTGGTCTCGGAGATTTTGTCCTGACCGCGTAGCTTTTTCCAGGTAGACTCCAGGCGATCGGAGAGCGCTTCAAACATGACTCGTTTCTTGCCAGCTAGGTAGTTCTATAAAGTAGAGCGTGCGATCGTAGGCGACCTGACGCAGATCGATCGCACATCGCTGCCTGCTCTTTATCCAGATTAGCGCTTTCGGTTCGCTTCATCCGGTGAATCCACGAAAAGGCTGCTAGAGAGAATAGGTTATTAGGGCAGAGGGAGTAAGGGGAAGGCAGAGGGCAGAGGGCAGAGGGCAGAAGGTAGGAGTGGGGAATGGGAGAGCAGGGGAGGCAGAGGGAGCAAGGGGAGCAAGGCGCTACTCAAAACTCTTAACTCTTACTTAACTCTTCACCCTTAACTCTCCTCCTCCTCCTCCTCCTCCTCCTCCTGCCTCCTGCCTTCTACCTCCTACCTCCTTCTGCCTTCTGCTGAGGACTGGTCATGCCTAGAACGTGTGCAGTAAGCTGGTGACAGAACTGCCTCGTAGCAAATTGGCGATCGCCTCATCAACCAATACGGCTCGGATCACACCAGCAGCACAGTGCATCGGGCATAGTAGTGCATCGGGGCATACTAGCTGAGACTCACCTGAATCGTCACGCACTCAACTCCCTTGAGTGTTTCTCCAGCCAAGGCAGACCACTATGCATATTTCTGAGCCATCCACTATGCCGTTGAGCGAGCAGGACGAGGGCGTTACGCAGGCACATGATCCGGCGAGGCATTCTGCTGATCGTCCGGCGATCGCCCTGGAGCAACCACTCAATCCGTCTACGGAGGCAGCGTTGCTTAGAGCGGAGCCAGAACTGCCTGCATGGTGGCGTTATTTCCAACAACACAGTCGGCTGCTGATTGCGGTGATTGAGCCGCTCACGTTGACGTTGCAGCACGCGAATGATTATTTTTGCCAGATGATTGCCGTCGATGCGGGTTCTGAAGGCAATCTGGGGGATGTACTTCAGCAACGCCTGAGTGAAACAGACAACCAGGCGATTCAACGGCTGTATCGTCGGCACTTATTACATCGAGTCTTTCAGCGGCTGTATCAGGTCAATTCCCAGGGCTGGCGGTTGCTTGATGAGCCAGTGATGGTGACGCTCCAGAGTCCGCTGTATGCCGAACCGCGCCACATTGAGTTCTGGCTGCGATCAGATCAGATCACCGTGACTCGCTTAGATCCTCAGCACGATGAGTTTTCTGATCTGGGTCTGACAGACATGAGTGTGCAGGCGTTGGAAGTGATGCTGGCTGATCCGGCGCAATTTGAGGCGTTGACTGAGCGACTGGCGTTAGAGAACTACCAGATTGAAGGATCGCTGTTGCTCGAAGGGTTGGATATTACCGAACGCGAGATTGTGCGTCGCATTACGCAATTGTTGATCGATCGCGATTCCATTCTGCGTCCCCAAAAATTTAGCGAACTGAATCAGCAAACGCGATCGCTGTTTCGCGCTCAAAATACGCTGGTGCTGAGCATTGAAACGGATCAAATTCGCCTGTTTATGGGTTCCATTACAGCGGAACCACATACAACGATGTATCCTTTACAGGCGCTGCAACAGTCTCACTTCATGCACGCTATTCGCACAAGGCAAGTGATTGCGGTGCCTGACCTTGCTCAAGATCCCCGTACAGACGGCGGACGGCAATTAGTTGCAATGGGCGTTCGTTCCTTGCTGTTAATCCCGCTTCTGTCGCCTGTCGTTAGCATCAGTGAGGTAGAGCGACAGGGGACTGCGGAAACTCAGGGCGAAACGGCGGAGCCTTCAAAAGCATTGGGAGGCAAGCCTACGGACGTTAGCCAAACCGTGCTCTCCACTCCGCAAGATCCGCTTTCCCAACCAACACTTCAGGCGATTGGCGTTGTAGCGCTTTTGAGCGATCGCCCCCATAATTTCGACGCGATCGACTGTCGCCATGCCGAGCAACTGATTCCTGCCTTTACCAGAGCGCTCACAGCGGCTCAGCGGCAGTTGATCCAGCAGCGGTTTATTACCAACATTCATCCCGCTGTGGAATGGCGCTTTTTACAAGAGGCAGAGCGACGAGGTTTGGGGTTGCCGCCAGAGCCGATCGTCTTTGCCAACGTGTATCCCCTGTATGGCATTTCGGATATTCGCGGCTCGTCTGACGAACGCAATCGGGCGATTCAAGCCGATCTGCTCGAACAGTTTCACCTCGGGTTAGCCGTGGTTGAGGCTGCCTGCAACGCGAAAGAGACGATTCTCGGCAAACAATTGCGCCTGGATCTGCTGGAGCACATTCGTCAGATGCAGGAGTGCGTCACAGTGGATGCCGAAGTCAGTCGTCTGCGCTATTTGCGCGATCACCTGGAACTCTACTTTGATTACTTTTCGCAGTGTGGGGATGATGCGATCGCGGCTGTCGCGGCTTATCAAACTGCCTGTGCCAACGACCATGAATGCGTATACCGCGCCCGCGCTCAGTACGATGAATTGATTCGACAAATCAACGCACGACTGCGCGAAACCTGGGATCGCTGGCAGGAGACCATGCAGCACACCACGCCTCACTACTGCGACATCGAAGCCACTGACGGCATCGACCACATGCTGTATGCAGGAGCCTCGATCGATCCCAAATTCGGTAGCTTTCAACTCCGCAGTCTGCGCTACGAGCAACTGTGCGCCGTGTGTGACTGTGCCAGAACCGCCTTTAAGCTCCAGGAGATGTACAGCACTCACATGCAAGTGACCCATCTGGTGCTAGTGCAGGATACGGCGATCGACATCTTCCACGACGAAACTACCGAGCGGATGTTTGACGTGCGGGGCAGCCGTGATACCCGCTACGAGATTGTGAAAAAGCGCATTGATAAAGCGATCGACGAAGCCACGGGCACCCGCATCACCCAGCCAGGAATGCTCACCCTGGTGTTTTGCACCGAGGACGAGTGGGCGGAATACCAGCAGTACTTGCGCTATCTGATGCGTGAGGGCTGGGTGGATGAGCCGATCGAGCGTGGCACAGTGCAACCCCTCCAGGGCGTGACGGGGCTGAAGTATGCCCGCGTTCGCATTCTGCCAGAAAACGCCTCTGCTTAAAGATTCCCTTTGAGGCGCGTTGGTAGATGCTTTCAGAGGAAATGCGAATGAAGGTTAGGATTGTGGATTAAATAACACTGGAAGCTCAGGCGTAAGGGTTTAGCATTCGGGCAACTACCTTTGGTTATGCCCAAGAGCGTATCTGCCGAATGCTAAACCCCTACAGATTATCGGTTTTATTTTGTTCTCGTTCCTTAGCCTAGCCCTAACCACTCCAGCACACCTTGCCCGGTGACGTATTCAATCACCAGGGTCAGGGCGAATCCAATCATGGCAGCGCGACCGTTGAGGCGTTCGGCATACTCGCTAAAGCCAAACTTCGGTTCTTCGATCTTAGGGGTGACGGTTGGTTGGGTCATGGTTGAGGTGCTCTCATGAAGGGCGCTTTGATATCCGATTGTGCTAACCAGGCTGGGGACGATCGCTCATCGCCACACTACCTGATGATCGGTTACAAATGTTTACACTCTCATTGTAGCGTCTGGTTGGCGGGTCTAGCTGAAATGATCCTAAAACGATTGGGAGACAACATCATCTGTCGTTTGCAGACAGTCCTTGGTATACGCGATCGCGGCTTGTTCGTCGAACCCTTTGCAGGTGTAGATCACAATCGAAAAAAAATTGCGACCGCTCCAGATATACGCCGAGATGCCCGAATCGATCAGCGGGAGGAAGGCATCAAACCCCTGGTTTTCGGCTTTGCCCATGCCGCTTGCTGGAGCGAAAATCACGGGTTCACCATATGCCCGCAGGTTAAGATGGGCGGCTACACCTTGTAGATAGGCTTTCAGAGTCGCTTCTGTCAGGGCGATTGTGTAAAAGCCTTCGATGAGCAAGCGTTGGCGGAAAATATCAGGGGCAAGGTTTTTCATCGTGTCACCTTTTTATGAGTGGGATGAACGAACGCGATCGTACGGCTTTCTACCCACGTTTACTCCTTTTAATCGGTTTGCAAGGGCGATTGAAGGCGATAAAGTAATAGGGGGGTCTAAAGTAACAACTCTTAACAGAGACTCATCTAGCTTAGATCGCTCTACTCGGCTCGTAGGTTCGTACCAGTGGCTTTCATGATGCGTGAACCGCTGCACAGTTTCAGGCAAAATGGAACTTCAGGCAAAATGGAGCAAGGAGCCGACATTTCACTGTCATTTAGCAAACGTCTGGGTAGGCATGGTTATGCAAAAAACATTACGTTCATTGATGAAGCGCTGGCTGAAGGCGATCGTGGCGATCGGTCTTGTGCTCACGTTGACCTTTAGCCACGCGGATGGAGCCTTGGCCGCTGGGGGTGGTCGCATTGGCGGCGGTTCCTTCCGCGCACCCGCCCGTACTTACACGGCTCCACGCAGCTACTCACCTGGTCCTGGTTATGGGGGTGGCTATGGGTACCCTGGTGGCGGCTTTGGGTTTCCGTTCCTGTTCCCGGTCTTTGGCATTGGCGGTGGGTTTGGCGGCTTATTCAGCATCCTGATCTTCCTGGCAGTTGCCAACTTCCTGGTGCAAAGCTTCCGCCGATCGCGCTCGGATGACGACAGCCTGGGTTACAGTGCCGAAAGCCCGACGATCTCGGTTGCTAAACTGCAAGTCGGTTTGCTGGCAGAAGCGAGAGAACTTCAGGCTGACCTGAATGCGATCGCCCGCAAAGCAGACACCAGCTCAACGACGGGACTTTCCGAAGTGCTGCAAGAAGCAACCCTAGCACTGTTGCGACATCCCGAATATTGGGTCTATGCAGGTTCTACCGTGCAGCAAACCCGGTTAGAAGCGGCAGAGTCTCAGTTCAACCGTCTGCTGATTGCCGAGCGCAGTAAGTTTACAGGCGAAACTCTGTCGAACGTCAACAATCAGTTGAAGCAAGCTTCCAGCAGCAATTTGGCTGTCGCTGAGAAAGCAGGTGCTTTGGCAGAGCAGTCTGCTCCTGGCGAATACATTGTGGTGACGCTGCTGGTTGGCTCACAAGGTAAACTGCAACTGCCGAAGGTGAATAATTCTGACGATTTGCGGCAAGCGTTGCAGCAGTTGGGTGGTGTATCCAGCGATCGCCTCCTGGCGCTAGAAGTGCTGTGGACACCCCAGGCTGAAAACGAGGTATTGACAACAGACGATGTGATTGTGCAGTACCCCGATCTGAAGCTTGTGTAAGGGTGGCTGAGGCGATCGCTTCCTGATGAATCAACAGGGACTTACACGGATTGACCAAAACCTCGGAGGTTTAAGCCAATCTTTTGGTCACGGTGCTTAAATGGTTCAAACCTCCGAGGTTCGCGTAAGTTCTAATCAACGGAGAAGGGGGCTACTCAGCCCTCTTTTTTGTTGCTTGCTTATTTCCAGCGTGAATTAGTGATTGGTAGAACATTTCTTCAAGCTGGATCTGTAGTAAGAAAGGGAGTCTAGTATGAAGTGAGCCGTTGACCTGTTGACACATTCGCCACCTTTACTGGAATACAGCTACTGAAATACAGCCCTTTCTCGTCGAACAAGCGCAATGACATCTTCCCTTCGGACGCTAGGAGTGCCCCCCAATGCCTGGTCGGTGAATGAGTCGATCGCCGATATCACACGTCCGCCTCTTGTTCCCCAGATCATCACGCTGCCCACGGCAACCAAAACCCTACAACTGGATTTAGCAAAGGCTGCAATCCTGATCATTGATATGCAGAATGACTTTTGCCACCCTGATGGCTGGTTGGCGCATATTGGTGTGGATGTTTCCCCGGCACGCGATCCGATTGCTCCCCTTCAAGGGTTGCTACCTGTGCTGCGATCGGTACAGGTGCCGATCGTGTGGGTCAACTGGGGCAACCGTCCCGACCTGCTCAACATTAGTGCGTCAGTCCGCCACGTTTACAATCCCACTGGAGAAGGCGTGGGGCTGGGCGATCCTCTGCCTGCAAACAACGCACCCGTGTTGAGAAAAGATAGCTGGGCGGCGGCTGTGGTGGATGAACTGGCGCAACACCCTGACGATATTCGGGTGGATAAGTACCGCATGAGCGGCTTCTGGGACACCCCCTTAGACAGCATCCTTAAAAATCTGGGCAGAACAACGCTTTTCTTTGCCGGGGTCAACGCCGACCAATGCGTGATGGCAACCCTGCAAGATGCCAACTTTCTGGGCTATGACTGTATCTTGATTTCTGACTGCACCGCAACAACTTCTCCGACTTACTGTTGGCAAGCCACTCTGTACAACGTCAAGCAGTGCTTTGGGTTTGTGGCAGAGTCGCACGCGCTTTTAAACGCGATTAAAACAAAGAAGTAGGGAGGCAGAAGAAGTTGTTAGTTGTTAGTTGTTAGTTTTTGGAAAAAGCTGTAAGGCAGGAGGTAAGGAAACAAGAACTGTGTGATTAGCAACTAAAAACTAACAACTAAAAACCAAAAACTGGCTAAGCTCAAAACTCTTAACTCAAAACTCTCCCACCCATCCGTCCACTTGTTGAGGCATCCCAATGGACTCTGAAAGCTGCGTTATTCCGGTTATCAAATCACCGATCGATTATCAGGCGTTTCGGATTAGTCCGCATGACACAAATCGGTTGGCGATCGTGTTTGATCCCCAAATTGCGAACATGTCACTGACCTTTTGCGTTGAGATCTTTGATATCGGTGGTAAAACGCCCCCAAACCGTCACCAGTTTGCCGTGGAAATGTTCTTTGTCCTGAAGGGAGAAGGCATGGCAACGTGTGATGGTAAAACCGTTTCTATTCAGGCAGGCGATAGTATTCTGGTGCCGCCGACAGGCATCCACGAAGTCGAAAATACGGGGTCAGGTCGCCTGTATGCACTCTGTTTTATGGTGCCGAACGAAGATTTTGCCGAACTCATTCGCAGCGGGATTCCGGCTGAGCTAGATGAGGAAGATATGGCAGTGCTACGGCGAACACCGTCACCCGTGTTGTGCTAGGGAATGAGGCTTTGTAGAACTGGCGCGAGGCTGTAAGATTTTGCCAGAACAAAAGACCTGGGATTAAAGGGGGAAAGGGGCGATCGCGTCAATCTTCCCTGAGTAGGATGGTTATGGCGTAGAGCAGATTAAGGTGGTTACGGGACGATCGTTGCGCGTCAGGGTTAGACAACCGCAAGTCGATCGCCTTCTATTGGTCGCCTTGATTGTGCATTGGATGGCTATATGCAACTGAATTTAACCCAAACAAAGGCAAAACTATACCCCTCTCTGCGGACTCTTTTTTCTCGCTCCAGATACAGCAGGTGGTTTACCCGGTGTAGTCTGGGACTGGCTACGATCGCGCTCATTGTCATGACGGCTTCCATGAGCCTGAGTCAAAGCGCTGTGCCCTCCTATCTTCAACCACCGAAAGCGACGGCTGCACCCAGTCCTTCAAGTGGAACTGCAAACGCTTCTACGATCGCCAACTCCTCTACGGCGGCAACGGCAGATATCACGCTGGATGGACGAACCCTCTTTGTGATTGCGGCTCCTGGTGTCAGCGCTCAGCAGGAAACCAAATCTGGCACTCCCCCCATCAAGGAGCGCGCACAAAAGATTGAAAAGGAACTCAATCAGATTGCAGATAATGCTAACGATTCCAAAACGTTAGACGTGAAATCAGTGGTGGATGAGTCCAGCCGTCAGCCTGTGATCTCCATCGGCGATCGCTATTTGATGACCGTCACCGCGCTGGATGCTCAACTCCAGGGGCAAGACCCGGAGCAACGAGCGACTGAACTGACCCAAACTATCAAAGAGGCGCTCACTACTGCCAGACAAGAGCGTCAGCCGCGATCGCTGATCAAGCAAGGATCTTTGGCGGGACAAATTGCCCTTGGGCTTGTCATCGTTAGTGGTCTTTTGGCACTGGTACAACGTTGGCTGAAAGCCCAACGAAAGCGGCTGTTGGCTCAGTTTGAGGCAATGAGCGAGTCTGCTTCTGGGGTTGATCCTACCAGCACGCAGGCAATGACCGCAGTGCAGGATCAAATTGATCAACGACGCGATCGCACTATCAATGACGTGCAGCGGCGGTTGTTGCAAGCCATCCAGTTGGGACTCTGGTTAGGCGGCATTCTAGTCATTTTAGGACTGTTTCCATATACCCGTTGGATGCAGTCACTGGTGCTATCGGGACCGCTGAAGATTCTGGGAGTCATCGTTGTCACATACTTGCTCATTCGGGTGAGTGACGTGGTGATCGATCGCTTTTTCAGTGCCCTAACCACGAACGAACTACTGTCGCCCGATACCTCTCAACGCTTATCCCTGCGAGTCACGACCTTTTCGCGCGCACTACGAAGCGTTATTGCCACCTTTTGGATTAGCACAGGAGTCCTTACAGCCCTGTCGATCGTCGGTGTCGAACTGGGACCCGTCCTGGCTGGTGCAGGGATTTTAGGCTTAGCCATTTCCTTCGCCTCCCAAAACCTGATTAAGGACTTCATCAACGGTCTCCTCATTCTCTGGGAAGACCAGTACGCCGTTGGCGATGTCATCCAGATTGGCAAAGCATCGGGATTGGTAGAAACGTTGAATCTTCGGATTACTCAACTCCGCAACTCTGAAGGACGGCTGATTACTATTCCCAACAGTTCGATCACCGTCGTCGAAAATCTCTCAAAGGACTGGTCACGGGTAGATCTGGGCATCACGATCGCCTACGATGCGAATGTCGATCAGGCGATCGCGGTCGTCAAGCACGTTGGCGAAGATATGACCAGCGATCCCGTCTGGAGAACAAGCATTCCTGAACCCCCGGAAGTTTTAGGAGTGGATGAGATCAGCAACGATGGTATTACGTTACGGGTATGGATTAAAACCCTACCCCTCCAGCAGTGGAACGTTGCCCGCGAATTTCGCCGTCGCCTTAAACACGCCCTCGATCAAGAAGGCATTGCGATCGGGCTACCCCAGCAGTCTCTCTGGTTCCGTAGCTCCACCGATTTACCGCATCTCACGGATGACCAGAACGGCAGCGATCGGGCACCAGAGCAGGCTGGGAAGGGGTGAGGAGTGAGGAGTAAGAAAATTTTAAGTTTAGCCAGTTTTTTGTTTTTAGTTGTAGTTTTTAGTTGCCAATCATACAGTTCTTGTTTCCCGCCTCCTGCGTTATCGCTTTTTCTAACAACTAACAACCAACAACCAACAACTTCTTCTGCCTCCCTACTCCCCCTCCGATCGCCCATCACGTCGCCCCAGCTCATAAATGCCACAACCAATGCACGCGAGGATACCAACGCTGATCGCCCAACTGCGTCCTAGCGTGAGTTCGACACCGTAGTTGCACAATGCACCTGCTAGCAGAAACGGCACAATGCTAAAAGCAGAGGCGTAAAAGGCATTTTGGGCTTCTCTGCCTTTACGCGTGCGTTCAAATTCTTCGACGGAGGTGTAGAGCGATCGCTCCGCAAAGTTGAACCAGCGATTGAGCTGATGCGTAACCCACTCACTGAGGGTGCTAAACCCCAAATAGAGCGACAATGACCACAAGCCTGTACCCGCGATCGCAACCGCGCTCAGGTGAATCTCAAATGGAAAGAGGTCAAACATACCAGAGCCAACCTGAAACGAAGACGGTAAATTGACTCACGGCTCGATCTAGCGATCGTAGAAGCGACGTAAGCCGCAGAAGCTTGTTCAGTATATTAACGAAAAGTAACCCTTTAGGAAACTAACGTTTAAGAACCAAAAGCAGACGCTCTGACGATCGAAAGCACCCGGTAGAAGATCATCGCTTCCGGGAATGCTGATACAGTGCTTGACGAACGCATAGGCAGAGGGCAGAAGGCAGTCATCCGTGTTCAGTTCCCAGCCTTCCGTCACGCCACGTTCATCCACTGATCACTGCTTCACCGATCACTAACAACTGTTAAAACCTTTTAGCCTTTAGCCTTCATCTTTTAGCCTTTAGCCCTCATCCTTCATCCCTCATCCTTCATCCCTCCCCCCTTCCCCCCCCGTGGAAATCTACCCCTCTCCAATCAACATTCCGCAACTGCTGGCAACTGCGACGGCTCACCATCAGGCAGGACGGCTCTCCCAGGCAGAGCAACTCTATCGTCAAATTTTGCAGCAGCAGCCTCAGCAGGTGGACGCACTGAACTTGATGGGCGTGATTGCGTGTCAGCAGGGACGGCTGGATGAAGGAATTGCCCTGTATCGGCAGGCGTTGGCGCTACGACCGGGTTACGTCAGTGCGCGGGAAAATTTGAGTGTTGCGCTGTGGAAGCAGGGTAAGCAACTGATTGAAGAGGCGATCGCGTCCTACACGCAGATCATCACCTTTCAGCCAGAGAATTTGCAGGCATATCACAACCTGGGCATCATTCTGATCGAGCAGGGCAAGCTGGATGAAGCGATAAGCTATTACCTTCAGGCGTTATCGGTACAGCCCAACGATGCGATCGCCCTCAACACCATTGGCACGGTTTTACAACAGCAGGGTAAGGCAACAACCGCGATCGCCTATCACCGTCGAGCGCTGGCAATTCGACCAGACTATCCTGAGGCGCTCAATAGTTTGGGCACCGCGCTGCAAGATCAGGGGCAAGCTCAAGAGGCGATGGTGTACTTCGATCGTGCCTTGGCGCTCAACCCAGCGGATGCCAGTGCTCGTTACAACCGCTCATTAATCTTGCTTGCAGACGGCAACTATCGTGAGGGCTTTCCAGAGTATGAGTCACGCTTTCAAACGCGGGAATTTCCGCCCTGCCCGTTTCGGCAACCTGTGTGGGATGGCTCAGATCTGACGGGGCGCACTATTTTGCTCCATGCCGAGCAGGGCTTGGGCGATACGATTCAGTTCATTCGCTATGCCGCGATCGTTGCTCAGAAAGGCGGACGCATTGTGTTGACCTGTCACCAACCGTTGATGCGCCTTCTCTCAACCGTGCCCGGTATTGATGCATTAGTGCCGTTGGGCTATCCTGCACCCCATTTTGATGTCTACGCCCCGCTGATGAGCCTGCCTGCTATTTTGGGCACCACTCAGGAAACGGTTCCGGCTCAAGTGCCTTACCTCACACCGCCAACAGAGAACCGCGTTGATCTGGCGATCGCTGGCTCAAACACTCCAGAGACCCCTCGCTTGAAGGTTGGTCTAGTTTGGTCGGGCGGGCATCTATACAAGAAAAACCAGAGTCGATCGTGCTCGCTCAAGCACTTTGCACCACTCCTCCAACTGCCCGACATTACCTACTACAGCTTGCAAAAAGGCATCGCTCAAACGGCATTAGCTGAACTGGGGTGGGATTCTCAAATTCAGGAGTTGGGCAGCCAGTTGCATGATCTTGCCGACACCGCTGCCGCGATCGCCCAGTTAGATCTCGTGATCACCGTCGATACCTCGATCGCCCACCTCGCAGGTGCCCTCGGCAAACCAGTCTGGGTGTTGCTCACCTACCTCCCCGACTGGCGCTGGATGCTACACCGCGAAGACACACCCTGGTATCCCACCATGCGCCTGTTCCGTCAAACCCAGCCGGATGATTGGCAAGGCGTTCTCGATCGGGTTTCGCAAGCGCTACTCCAGCACCATCCGCCTACTTCAGCAGCGGTTTCCCTTTAACTCCTGCAAGTGCCGAGCCGCTGATTGGTTTGTATGTACTATAATAAATTCGACAAGTTTTGTCCTCGTAGTAGTTGAGTATATGGAAGACATTCATCAGCAGTTTGCGATCACTACTCCCACTCAAAAAGCAGAACTGCTTGCTGAAGCGCTGAATGCTGGCGATACTGGCATTGATCTGTTAATTGAAGCTCTCAATGATGAAACGTTAAGCGTTCGGGCAACGGCTTATAAACTTCTACAATCTGTATCGACTGAGAAGGCACAACGCGCGATCGCAAACGGCGTTCTACTCAATCCAGGCGATCGAATTTACAGCGTCTATCAATCAGCAATTTCATACAATGATGAGTTCTATAAATTTGAAACCACTGTTTGGGAACGCTCTACTGATCTTGAAGAAGCGTTGAAAGACGAGGGCTTAAATTGGGAAGAAATGGGGTATGACAGTTATGAGGACTTTTGCGCAGACTACAAGGCGGAGTATGAAAGTCACGCTCCTCAACGGATATTTCGCAGCGTTGACAGAAATGAAGCAGAATCAGTTGTCCAAAAGATTCATCAATGTGAACTCTTAAATTGGCATATTCTAGATTTTAATATTCCACCTCGGAGAAACCCAAATTTCAACCTAGAATCATGGTGTAAAGCTAATAATATGCTTTATCAAGATGGTTGGATAAATGAACTAGAATTCGCAGAGATTTTAAGGCTAAGGTATATAGAGGACTTTAAATCTGGCAAGCAGAATAGCGAAGCTCAGAAGACTATTCTCAAGCTTACAGAAGCCATGCACTACCCCTTTTCTCTAATTGAGTGGTGTCTGTCTAATGGTGTGCCTCATGAGAATAGTTTAGATGACTGGGAAAGTATTTTAGAATATCTAACAAGAACTGAAAGCTATGAGTTGCTAAGGAAGCTTTGGAATGATGCTGTCGGAAGTTTTGCTTTTGTTCACGAAGAGGCTATTCGAGAAAAAGTGTATTTGAAGAACGAAGGAAATATGTGATATCTGGACTAAACATTAGCGCGATCGCGTTATGTTTTCATCTTCAGAAAGTCTGCCACCTGCTGTTTCCAAAGGGTGGAATAGTTGATTGCGATTGAACCGTGCCCAACTGAGTTTGGAAACAGAACAAGCTGTTTGCGTCCTGGGAGATGTTTGTAGATGGCGATCGCGTCCTGTTGCGTTACCCGCGTATCCATCTCGCCATGCAACAGCAGCACAGGGCATTTGATGGCACTGGCATACTCCACTGGATTGTGGGCAAACCCATCAATGTGCTGCTGCACCCCGCCCCAAAACACAATCAATTCTGCAGCAGGGAACGAAGGAATGCCCATGACAGCAAAGCGATGACGAACCGTATTGAGGAGGCGATCGAAGGGGCTTTCCAAAATCACGGCAACGGGTGTAATGCCTTTCTGGGCGATCGCCCGCATGACGGCGGTTGCACCCATTGAGGCACCGTAAAGAATCACCGGACGCTTCGACCACGTTCGCTGGGCATAGGCGACCGATTGCACCACATCATCGGCTTCCCGAATGCCCAGAGTTGAATCGCTACCGCTGGAACCACCCGCACCGTGAAAGTCTACGAGCAGCACATCGTAGCCCAAATCGTGCAGGCTTTTTGCCACGGGGAGCAGGGCATCTTTGCTGGAGGCGTAGGGTGGAAACAGCAGAACCATGCCACGGGACGATCGCTGCGGCATAAACCAGGCTTCCAGCCATTCACGATCGCCCATTGAAATCCGATGCGTCTCATACCTCAGACCTTCATCAGATGGTGAGCGTTGATTCATCGGTCTGGGCAGTGCCACACCCATCAGCGCGACCTTTAGCTTATCCGCGATCGACAGTTTTTCCAGCCTTGCGGTACGTTGTCCCTGTTCAACAAAATGCGTCATGCTGCGAGCCTGCATCCAGGCAATCGCATTGAGCGCGATCGTGGATGCAAGCACCATAAGCAACAGAGCCTTATGGCATCGGTCTAACTCTACTTTTCTCAAGCGCATGGCAAAAATTGAATTGCTAAACGTGTTCAGTTTGCAGTGTTCCCTTCTCAAAAAACTGTTAGCTCATTCGCCTAATTATTTACCATTCATTGATCGGTAAACCCGTCCATTAGTTTCGGTTTGCCGCTTAACTACTGATTAACCTATAACCATCTCCATCGGCAAACACAACTGAGCGCTTACGGTTTGCACCAATGTGTCAGACCCTTATCTAGCTTACATTAGGTTCATTGGCGCTAACAGTAAAGCTTCGCCAAGCAAGAGCTACTTTACCTCGTTAACTGCCTCCTCTCTTTACTACTTTCTCAAGCAATCATGTTGCAACGCTATACATTTTCGCCTCGTTCAAGGCAGCGTCTCGTTCCTACCTATCCATCTCGTTCAAGAGGTAACAACCCTATGGCACTTATTCGTTGGCAACCCTGGCAAGAAGTCGAAACCCTGAGCCGTCAATTGGATCAATTGTTTGCCGATTTCACCCCGGTCAGTCGTCCTGCTTCCCCTGTTGCAAGAACGTGGACACCCGCGATCGAGCTCAAAGCCACAGAGACCGATTTTGTTCTTCGTGCTGAGTTGCCTGGTATCGACGCGAACGATCTGGACATTCAAGTGACCCGCGAAGGCGTTTCGATTTCTGGCGAATACCGCTCAGAAGCCAAGCACGAAGACGGCAAATTGTTCCGATCGGAGTTCCGCTATGGCAGCTTCCGTCGCGTCGTTCCCTTGCCTGTTGCCATTCAGAACGATCAGGTCAAAGCCGACTTCACGGATGGCATTCTCACCTTGACCTTACCCAAAGCGGTGAGCGATCGTCCCAAAGTGGTGAAAGTCAACCTGACAGGTGCCACCGCTGAACCCGTTCTAGAAGCCAGCGACACCGCTCCCACCGCACCCGAAGCTGTGCAGACAGATGACCTCTGGGCAGAAAAAGCGGCGTAAGAAAGGCTAAATGCTAAAGGATGAAGTATAGAAAGCAATTTAGCCTTTAGCCTTCATCCTTTATCCTTTCTTTCCAACCGTCCAAGCGTAGGTTCGGTAAATACGCCTTCATCAGAGCATCAATCGCGCTCAGTATAGAGGAAGTAGAAGGGCGCATTGTGCGTAACGCGGTAGTACCAAAATCATTCTTGCTACTCGCATACTGGCATACTGCAAGCCGATCGCGCTCACCTACGCTGGCTTAACTGGCTCTGGCTTAACTGACTAGCTGCCACCCCCTGTAATTATTCTCGTAAATTTGATGGAGCCGAAGCACTCATGGCAAAAGTTGTTGGAATTGACTTAGGTACAACCAACTCATGCGTCGCTGTGATGGAGGGTGGTAAGCCCACTGTCATTGCCAACGCTGAAGGGTTTCGTACTACCCCCTCTGTTGTCGCCTTTGCAAAGAATGGCGATCGTCTCGTCGGTCAGATCGCCAAACGTCAGGCGGTCATGAACCCCGAAAACACCTTCTATTCGGTGAAACGCTTCATCGGTCGTCGCTACGACGAGATCACACACGAAGCGACCGAAGTTGCTTACAAAGTCCTCAACATTAACAACAATGTGAAGTTGGACTGCCCCGCTGCGAGCAAGCAGTTTGCACCAGAAGAAATCTCGGCACAAGTCTTGAGAAAACTGGTGGAAGATGCCAGCAAGTACCTGGGCGAAACCGTGACCCAAGCAGTGATTACCGTACCTGCTTACTTCAACGACTCCCAGCGTCAAGCAACCAAAGATGCTGGCAAGATTGCGGGTGTTGAAGTGCTGCGGATCATCAACGAGCCGACTGCCGCATCGCTGGCGTATGGCTTGGACAAGAAGAGCAACGAAACCATCATCGTGTTTGACTTGGGCGGTGGTACATTCGATGTATCCATTCTGGAAGTGGGCGATGGCGTGTTTGAAGTGTTGGCAACCTCTGGTGATACCCACCTGGGTGGTGACGACTTCGACAAGAAGATCGTGGATTACCTCGCCGAAGAGTTCCGCAAGGCAGAAGGCATCGACCTCCGCAAAGATAAGCAAGCGCTGCAACGCCTGACAGAAGCGGCTGAGAAAGCCAAGATTGAACTGTCGAGCGTGACGCAAGCAGAAGTCAACCTGCCCTTCATCACCGCGACTCAGGATGGTCCCAAGCACCTGGATACAACCCTGACTCGCCAGAAGTTTGAAGAACTCTGCGCTGACTTGATTGATCGCTGCCGTATCCCCGTCGAAAATGCCCTCCGCGATGCCAAACTCGACAAGGGCGCGATCGAAGAAGTGGTGCTTGTCGGTGGTTCTACCCGGATTCCTGCCGTACAGGATCTGGTGAAGCGCATTCTGGGCAAAGACCCAAACCAGACGGTGAACCCGGATGAAGTGGTTGCGGTTGGTGCCGCTGTCCAGGCTGGCGTTTTGGCTGGTGAAGTCAAAGACATTCTGCTGCTGGATGTCACCCCACTGTCTCTTGGTGTTAGAACTCTGGGCGACGTGATGACTAAAATCATTCCACGCAACACCACTATTCCAACCAAGAAGTCAGAAGTCTTCTCGACCGCTGTGGATGGTCAGAGCAATGTGGAAATTGACATCCTTCAGGGTGAACGCGAACTGGCAAATGATAACAAGGATCTGGGTGTCTTCCGTCTGGATGGCATTCCCTCCGCGCCTCGTGGTGTGCCTCAAATTGAAGTGACCTTCGATATTGATGCGAATGGTATCCTTAATGTCACTGCGAAAGATAAAGGCACCGGCAAGGAACAGTCTATCAGTATTACGGGTGCTTCAACTCTGCCGAAGGACGATGTGGAACGCATGGTGCGAGAAGCAGAGCAAAATGCGGCTACTGACAAAGAACGGCGCGAGAAGATCGACCTGAAAAACCAGGCAGATTCATTGTCATACCAGGCTGAGAAGCAAATCAATGAATTGGGTGACAAAGTACCAGCGGCTGACAAGACCAAAGTTGAAGGACTCATTAAAGATCTGCGTGATGCGATCGCCAAAGAAGACTTTGATCAAATCAAAACTCTGACAGGCGAATTGCAACAGTCGCTCTACAGCATCAGCAGCAACCTCTATCAGCAAGCGGGTGGTGACGCAGGCGCGCCCCCTCCAGGTGGTCCTGATGTAGGCGGTCCGACTCCTCCCTCTAGTGGAGCTGACGATGACGTAATCGACGCTGACTTCACTGAATCTAAATAGACTTAGCGATCGTCGCTAAGTTGACCGCTCCTTAACTCCCAGGCTGATCGAGATAGCAACCGCTAATCGATCAGCCTTTTGTTATGAGGATAAGGGCAAGAATGAGAAGTTTTGAGTTGGTGAAGTTGTTAAGCTGCTTCACTTGTCGGTGTGCATACATGAAGCTAATTGCTAAAGTTGATTTTTGAGTGAGCGTTTCCCAAGATGCACAGACCGGGCTGGGATTCTCGACGTAGAAATCGCAATATTGGCACTGCTAAGTCAGGGTATGGTCAAGACAACCAGATGCGAATCCCTGAGTCATGGATGGATGATCGGCTGTTTTATGAGAAATTAGAGCATCCTGTTGCGCTTAGCCGGATTATTGGCGATCGCGAAATCACGATCTTAGTTGAGCCAGTTCAACCAGGCTTTTTACATGCTTGCACGCCAGACGATATCGTGCAGGTTTTGAGTTTGCTTCCCCCACAACACGCAGCATCAATTGATTTAGTAGTACTACGTCAACCAAAACGCAAAGAGCGTCTTTTGAACCCAATTTGGGGACGAATACAATACTGGTCGAAAATTAGCTCCTATACTGGAGTCGCAATTCATTTAGAAGCGCAAGAAATCAACCGGGTTCAGCGTTGGCACAGGTCTTTGTCTCCAGACGATTCTCAAGAGCTAGAGCGTCTGATTGAAGATGGACATCGGGTGGTTTCTGAGCGGCGTTACCATTTACTTCATACGAGTTTGGAGTCAACTCGCAACACACAGTTGTACCGCACACTGCCTCATGAAGTCGGTCACTATGTTGACTATCAGGAAAGTGAGCAAGAAGCGATGGGCTTGGATCTGTATTGGAGTAAAACCAGTAAGGATAAGGAGGCATTTGCTCATCGGTATGCAACCGAGTTTTGGAAACGCGAGAAAAAGGCGGGAACCCTTCCGTTTGAACGTATCGTGAATGAGGAGAGATTCGTTACTGAAGGGTTGTCGCTGTCATGGTTTACGAGCGCAACAGCACTGTCATAGTGGATTGTCTCTCTCAATCCCTACTCCACAAAAGCTCAGCGTGATGGCGAATGTGGTCTTCGATAAAGGTGGAGATGAAGTAGTAGCTGTGGTCGTAGCCGTCTTGCATTCGTAGGGTTAGTGATTGTCCCGCCCTTGCACACGCTTGCTCAAAGACCTGAGGCATCAGTTGTTTTTCCAGGAAGTTATCTGCTGTACCTTGATCAATCAGAATGGGATGCTGGAGTTGAGTAGACAGAACGAGTTCGCTGGCATCATATAATCGCCACGCTTCCTGATCCGCTCCCAAATAGTTAGAGAAGGCTTTTTTTCCCCACGGCACACGGGTAGGAGCCACGATCGGCGCGAAGGCAGAGACCGATCGATACTGGTCAGGATTTCGTAGCGCACAGACCAACGCGCCATGCCCACCCATTGAATGCCCGAAGATGCCTTGTCGATCGGCTCTAACTGGAAAATTCTCGGCAATCAACGCAGGTAGTTCTTGCGTGACGTAGCTGTACATCTGGTAGTGCGATCGCCACGGTTCCTGGGTTGCATCGACATAAAATCCGGCTCCCGTACCAAAATCCCAGTCCTCATCCTCACCGGGAATGCCCGCACCACGCGGACTTGTATCGGGTGCGACAAGAATCACGTTATATTTTGCCGCAAACTGTTGCGCGCCTGCTTTCGCCATGAAGTTCTCTTCTGTGCAGGTCAGCCCCGATAGAAAATACAGCACAGGCAAGGGTTCAGACTGCGATCGGGTTGGCAAATAGACTGCAAACTTCATCGCTCCGTTGCAAGTAGTGGATGGATGGCTGTAAAAATCAACGGTGCCGCCAAAGCAGCGAGATCGATTGATGAGGCTGAGTTGAGGCATAGTTCAAGCAAGTATCGGCTACAGCAATCAGGTCACTTGATCGCAATGTACACCAATCTATGCCTTTCATCGATAAGTTCGCCTCGTCGCATTTCAATAGGCTCTTCGACAACACAGACTGCTCTACCACAAACAATAAAGCCCACTTTTGCTGCATACGGGCATCAAGTGAGCTTTAGTCTGTGATTAGAAGTGCTTGAAGGGTTCTACGGTAGCTGGTAACGCCAGTTGACGGTGCGTGGTTGCCGTGTCGGACGGCGTAGGCTTTGAATGTAGCCATACGTCATGCCTGGAAATTGGTAGCGCCAGTTGACTGCACGAGGCGCAACAGGTCTGGCAGGGGCAGGAATGTACTCAAAGTTTTGTGCGCGATAGATCAGGTTCATAGTATTCACCGTGTATGAGGGCAAAACTTATCTCTGGGAACTTAATAATCAATATAGAGCGCTTCTTGTGAGGATTCATTGACATAATGTGCAATTTGATTTCCAAGCCTGGAAAATTCGTGCTAAAAAGTAGCAAATGTTGCAGAAATTTAGTTTAGATTCCAGAGAAACGGTGAGTGAAGGATTAGCAGCAAAAACCAGAGGGAGCTAAAAGTGGCTTCTTTAAGTAGATCGTTGGGAAAGGAAACACTTTGACATCAAAATTTGTGTTTCCTGCTGCTTCCTGCTCTACAAGCTTCAGTGTTCCGGTAACCTTATTTCACCACTCGTCTACGTGTCACCTGTGTTACCATCTGTTAAACTCTTGTTTCAACAGAATCACACATGGGCAAGGTTCTGGTGCTGAATGCGTCCTACGAACCGCTCAATATTACGAGCTGGCGCAGGGCAGTCGTTTTGCTGATCAAAGGCAAAGCAGAACAGGTTGAACACAACGGCAAATACGTGTATTCAGGCTTTCCGCTGCCAACCGTCATTCGGCTGCGTCATTACGTGCGAGTGCCCTACAAAGAAATTCCGCTCACCCGGCGCAACCTGCTCCATCGCGATAGCCATTCCTGTCAATACTGTGGTTATACGGGTGACGAACTCACGTTAGATCATGTGATTCCTCGATCGCGCGGCGGCGGTGACTCCTGGGAGAATATTGTGACAGCCTGTGTGCGGTGTAATGTCAAAAAAGGCAATCGCACTCCTAAAGAAGCCAACATGCTGCTCCACATTGCGCCGCGCAAACCTTACAGTGGCTTGTATTTTGAAGTAACCAAACACCTGAAGAACGGGGTGAACCAGGAGTGGCGTAAGTACGTCATCGGCATTTAAATGCCACGAAGAGTGATCAGCCTGACATGAAGGCTTGACGGTAGGGCTTCGACAACCTGCTTTCGCAGGTTAATGGCGAGTCAGGCAGTCGGTATCGAACCCGTTTCACTGTAACGTTAAATACTCATAGACCTGATGTACTTACGAAGAGATCTAGCGTTTGGCTTATGACGTTTGACGTTTTTTTTGCGAAGATCGAAACAGCACTCATCGCACATCATCATTAGTAGTGCCCGTCCTTTATAAGGCAAGTCGGGCGATCGCACCGAAGCCTCGCTTCATCCACCTCTTAACCAAACATGCACGATTCGCCTTCCTCGCTCGACAATTTGGTCATGCTTACTGAAGCGCATCCGCTCACGGCTCAGACAGTCGGGGTTGAGCCGATGATCGATTCACTGCCAGTTGTCCAACCCACTCAGCCATCCGCACCACAGCAATCCGTGCAGCCGTTTGGGTATGATATCCCTCGCTCCGCAGAGCAGATCCAGAAAGTCGAAGCCTTTCGGCAAACTTTAGAAAGACATCGGGGCGATCGACATCTCCTGGTACTCCAAGACTTTCCCGATCCTGATGCTCTGTCGTCTGCCTGGACGTATAAGCTCATTGCTCAGAAGTACGATATCCAGTGCGATATGGTCTACGCTGGCACCCTGAGCCACCAGGAAAATATTGCCCTGGTGAAGCTGACGAATTTACCTGTGCAGCGCATGACCTGCCAGACGTTGAAAAGTCGGGATCTCTCCAAATACCAGGGCTGCGCTTTATTAGACAACCAGGGAACTACTAGCCAACTGTTGCCGTCTGTGCAGGAGGCTGGCATCCCCATCACGGTTGTTATTGATCATCACAGTATGCAGGGAGACATCAAAGCCGAGTTTGTGGATATCCGTCCCTACACTCGCGCTACCGCAACGATCCTGACGCAATACCTCCAGGCGGGGCTTCTCAAGCTCGACAGCAACACCAGCGAACATGTGAAGTGCGCCACAGCACTCATGCACGGGCTACGGTCTGATACCAATGCACTCCGGCAAGCTGGCGAAGAAGACTTTCTGGCAGCCGCGTATCTGAGCCGCTTTTATGACGCGCAACTGCTGAATGCGGTGCTGCAATCATCCCGATCGCGCCAGGTGATGGATGTGATCGAGCGATCGCTCAAAAACCGCATCGTGCAAAACAACTTCTCGATCGCGGGTGTGGGCTATTTGCGCTACGACGATCGCGATGCGATCCCCCAAGCAGCAGACTTCTTGGTGACTGAAGAGAACGTTCATACGGCTGTTGTTTATGGCATTGTGCACGACGAAGACGAAGAACTGGAAGTCGTGATTGGCTCCTTGCGGACGAACAAACTGACCCTTGATCCCGATGAGTTCATCAAAGAAGCTTTTGGACAGGATGCTCAGGGACGCTTTTTTGGCGGCGGGCGATCGCAGGCTGGTGGCTTTGAAATTCCTCTCGGTTTTCTCTCTGGTTTTGCCGAAAGCTCCGAATACGCCAAGATGAAGTGGGGCGTGTTTGATTCTCAGGTGAAGCAAAAGCTCTTACGCCTCGTAAACCCAGATCAGCACTATCCCAATGGGGTGAGTTAAGGGGGAAAGGATAAGGGATAAGGGATGAAGGATAAAGGGTAAAAGGGTTCCAACAGTCGTTAGCTACCTATGAAACAGCTATCAGTAAGCAGTGAAACAGTGAATTAACGCGGCATAACTGAAAACTGATAACTGGAGACTAATCACTGACCACTGATGACTGAAGGCTTCTCCGCTCTTCAAGCTTCCTGTTTCCTCAGATTATCTTTCGTCTTTCAACTTTTTATCCCTTAGCCTTTATCCTTTAGCCTTTCCCTTTTGGTCCATGTCACTCGAACTCTACTTCATTCGTCACGGTCTCGCTGGAGAGCATGGTAGCTATACCAACGATGCCGAGCGTCCGCTGACAGAGGAAGGAAAACAAAAAACAAGGCAGATTGCCAAACGGCTGCATGGGTTAGAGCTACGGTTCGATCTGATTTTAACCAGCCCTTTGGTGCGGGCGCGTCAAACGGCAGACTTGTTGCTAGAGGCAAAGCTAGCCGATACCTTGCAGGAGACCTCTGACCTTGCGCCCGGTGGCAGTCTAACTACGTGGCTGGAGTGGTTGCAGGAATGGCGATCGCCCCAAAAGAATGCGCTTGCCCTGGTGGGTCACGAACCCGATCTCAGCACCTGGGCTGAAATTCTGCTCTGGAGTGAAGCGAAAGGGGCTTTGCGCTTAAGAAAGGCAGGTGTCATTGGACTCACTTTACCTGACCGATCGCCTCCGATCGGCAACAGCTCATTGTTTTGGCTCACGCCACCCCGTTTTTTACTGTAGTAAGGTAAGGAAAATCAGGTCGGCTAGCGCTTGATAGCACCCGGTCAATCTCTTATACTAAAATAGTAAGCACGCTAAGCAATAAGGTCAAGTCAGATGTCTCAGCTCGTCGGGCACGCCACTTCAGACCGTTTTCAGGTAGTCATGGCTCCTCATGGCATTGGCTATCGCATTAAGCTGTTATCGCAGCTTTTCGCGCGGCGCTTTCAAGAACGCCTTGATCAGTTTGATCTGACCATCTTTCATTGGGTCGTGCTGTGCTGTCTGTGGAAAGAAGATGGTTTAGCCATTTCTAGCATTGGGGAAAAGCTCCAGCAGGTGGGCGGTACGCTGACGGGTGTGCTCGATCGCATGGAAGGGCGTGGCTTGATTCGGCGAGAGCGCGATCCCTACGATCGACGCATTTGGCGCATCTGGCTCACTGAAGATGGGCGCAATTTTGAGTCAGTTCTACCGCCGATTGCAATGGAAATCCGTGAGCAAGCAATGGAAGGGATGTCTGGTAGCGACCGTGATCGGTTCTCAGAGTTGCTCAATCGGGCGATCGCCAATCTTTCGTAGGACAGCAAGCTTCGTTTGCTAAATGGGTACTGTGAATGCAAGCCTTACACGCGAGGACTACTCATTTCTCACCCCTTCGGGTAGTACCTTTGGAGGAAGCCGTTTGTACACATCTTCAGCAATTCTAGTGAAAAGGCTTTGAGCTGGAGCGCTGAGCTACTTCTTTCTTAAGTGTTACATTTCTTCAATAAAAGTCTGGTAGTCTAGAGAAATCAATTGGTTTGCAAGCAAAAACTACGTGCGTGAATTAAATGGGCACTTAATACTCGTATTCTGCCTATCCGCCTTCTGCTTCTAGTTATTCGCTTTTTCCTCGTCAGCTTCAACTAAATAAACGTTTGTCTTTGCCTTCCCTACGCCTAACCCCAACACCCCACACCCGTCTTCACCGGACTGTGGCTTGCCCCATCACTAACCGCTGTCATTCACCTTTTTTCTGACATCACACCGTTTTTAGATCAGGTAATTGTTATGGAACGCTCGAATGGTCAATCAGTGAACGGACGCGGGTTTAGTGTCCTTGAACCCGCACCGCTAGAGCCAATGAACCCCTCGGAGACGCGCAATGGGTTTGGTTCTCAAGATGTAGACTCTGTGGCAACACACCCCGCAACGGTAACGCCTACCCCAAACGATGCCGAGCCAAGTGAGCCTTCTAGCCCAGAACCACCTTCCCGCAAACGTCCAATTAAGTTGATTTTGGCAGCGGTGGGAGTTGGAGCGATCGCGGCGGGAGTGTTTGGCTTTCATTGGTGGCAGTACGCCTCTAGCCACGAAGAAACCGACAATGCCACGGTAGCGGGACATATCCACCAGATCAGCGCCCGTGTTCCGGGGACGGTGCAAAAGATTCTCATTGATGATAACCAGCAGGTCAAAGCGGGACAGCCATTAGTGGTGCTTGATCCCCGCGACTACCAGATTAAGCTTCAGCAGGCGCAGGCTGAACTGGCTGCGGCACAGCAAAAGGCAAATTCTGCCCAAATCAATATTGCGCTCTCGTCTAAGACGGCTGAGGCGACGACAACCCAATCGCAGGGTGATCTGGGCAAGGCGCAGGCTGCGATCGCGCAGGCACAGGCACAGGTGGCAGAGGCGCAAGCGGGTGTACCTCAAGCACAGGCGCAGCTAGAAGAAGCCAAAGCAAACCTGCAAAAGAATCAAGCCGACTATAACCGCTACACCGATCTGTATAACGAAGGCGCAATTTCTGCTCAGCAGCGAGACACGGCTCTCCAGGGCTACAAAGTGACACTAGCCCAAGAGCGAGCAGGTGAAGAAGCGGTGCGACAGGCACAGGCAAAAGTGGCGCAAAGTCAGCAAGCGGTTGCTACGGCTCAATCCGCATTGACCTCATCGCAAGGTGGGTTGCAAGAAGCAGAGGCAAAAGGCATTCAAACGAAGGTGAGTCAGAGTGACTTTGGCACCGCAAAGGCGGCGATCGCCCAGGCTCTAGTGGCTCTCCGCAATGCCCGGTTGCAACTCTCCTATACGACGATCGCGGCTCCTAGCGATGGACGCATTGGGCGCAAAACAGTGGAAGTGGGTCAGCAAATTCAGGCAGGTACACCGCTCATGGCACTGGTGGATAACGCCTACTGGATTACCGCTAACTTTAAGGAAACTCAGCTTGAGGATATGCGCCCAGGGCAGCCCGTAGAAATCAAGCTGGACTCGTTTCCGCACAAAACCTTCACGGGTCATGTGGACAGTCTTTCACCTGCGTCGGGTGCTGAGTTTGCGCTTTTGCCACCTGATAATGCTACGGGCAACTTCACCAAAGTCGTTCAGCGCGTTCCGGTAAAAATCGTCTTCGACGCTGACAGCATCAAAGGCTATGAGTCGGTGATTGCGCCAGGGATGTCAGCGGTTGTAACGGTGGCGGTGAAGTAGAGGAAGTTGTTGGTTGTTAGTTTTTAGTTGTTAGAAGGGGCGGGGGAAGCGGAGGGAGCAGGGGAGGCAGAAGGGGGAAAGGGGAAGGGGGAAAGGGTGGCAACAATAGCTGATGGCTGATAGCTGACCGCTTAATGAACTCAAAACTCAAAGCTTTTAGCCTTTAGCCTTGTATCCCTCATCCCCTGCTTCCCTTGCCTCCTCTGCCTTTATCCCTTATCCTTCATCCCTCCCCTCTCTCCTCACCCCTTACTCCTCTCTTTAGTTAAACGCAATGAATGTTGGAATTGAACGTTTGAAGCCGATGCTGCGTGCTCTACGATCGCGCAACTATCGGCTTTTTTTCTTGGGTCAGGGTGCATCACTCATTGGCACCTGGATGACACAAACGGCGACGATTTGGCTGGTCTACCATCTAACGGGCTCGGCGCTGATGCTGGGAGTGGTTGGGTTTGCCAACCAGTTTCCTAATTTTGTGCTGACTCCGTTTGCGGGCGTATGGGTCGATCGCTGGGATCGCCATCGCACGATCGTCATTACACAAATTCTCGCCATGCTGCAATCGTTCGCGCTGGCGTTTTTGGCGCTGACGGGAACGATCGCGGTTTGGCAGATTATTGTGCTGGCAGCCTTTCAGGGAGCCATTAATGCCTTTGATATGCCTGCGCGACAGTCGTTTGTAGTGAAAATGGTCGACCAGCGAGAAGACTTGAGTAACGCGATCGCGTTGAATTCATCCATGTTTAGCGGTGCGCGGTTGCTGGGTCCGGCGATCGCGGGGTTAATCATTGCTGCCACGAATACGGGTGTGTGTTTTCTGATTGATGGAATTAGCTACATTGCTGTGATTGTAGGCTTGTTAGCCATGCGACTGCCACTACAGGAGCGCGCGATCGCCAAACCGCGAGAAACACTCTGGTACAGCTTGAAGGAGGGCTTTGATTACGCGTTTAGCTTCCAGCCGATTCGCTCCATTCTCTTGCTGATTGCGCTGGTGAGCCTGGTCGGGATGCCCTATATGACTTTGGCACCCATTTTTGCCTCTGAAATTCTGCACGGTGGACCCGAAACGCTGGGCTTTCTGATGGCGGCTTCTGGGCTAGGCGCACTGTTTTCGGCGGTTTACCTTAGCTCTCGACCGAGTGCCTTGGGGCTGAGTAAGCTGATTGCGATCGCCCCTGCCATGTTTGGGAGTGCGCTGATTGTGTTTGCGCTATCGCGGGTGCTGTGGTTGTCCATGCTGGCGGTGCTGATTGTGGGGATGAGTTTGGTGTTGCAACACACGTCCGGAAATACCGTGCTGCAAACGATCGTGGATGACGATAAACGCGGTCGAGTGATGAGCTTTTACATGATGGCGTTTACCAGCACTGTCACGTTTGGAAACCTGATCGCAGGGAGCCTTGCCACTCACATTGGTGCGCCCAATACGCTCATGATTGGTGGTTTCCTGTGTATCGGCGGATCGCTTTTGTTTACCAAACAGCTACCCGAAATGCGGCGATCGATGCGGCTGGCTTATCGGCGGATTGGGCTGCTGCCGCAAGTCGATTCGTGATGCCCTTAGCGAAGGGTGAGCCAGCCAAAGACTTGCTCAGTGGTTAAGGTCAAGGCGATCTCAGATAAAACGGGGAGTGGTGTAGAGCCATGAAACAACTCAACTCGCTGACCGGGAAAGACAACCAAACTTGTTTCAGATTCTGGATCAAGCAACCATCCCAGCTCTGTGCCGTGTTGAACGCAATGCAGCAGATTAGCCAAAACTTTAGTTTGGTTCTGGTGAGGAGAGAGAACTTCAATTGCCCAATCAGGATGGATGGTGAAACGATTCACAATTCTGCCCGATGGCTGAATGGGAATGCGCGCCCAGCGAAAAACCGCCACATCAGGCACGATCGAAGCTCCTCCAAACGTGCAGCGAAGTTCTGGCAAAGCGTAGGCAATTTGGGTTGGTTCAGCTACCTGGTTAATCACCTCACACAATTTTCCTTGTAAGCGGCTATGTTCCCCTTGAGGCATAGGTTTTTGGATGCTTTCTCCGTGAATAAATTCTGTGGCAGGTTTCGTTTCTGGACGATCGAGAAATTCCTCCAGTGTCAGCGCTGATTGAAGTGTTGGCATTTTTATCACCATTCAGTTGCATCACAGTTCAGTTGACGAGGCTACTGCAATTATCGCTGATGAACTATAGAAAAGGGAATGACGGTTCACTCAGCGCGATCGCCATTCTGTATCACGTATTTCCCGTTTTGAGGTCTTTTTATGGCAACGTCAATCAGCACTCAATCGCCCTCCGATCACGTCTCCTTCAAAACCTGGGTTGGGGTTTGCGGTACGATGCTCGGTGCCTTCATGGCAGTGCTGGATATCCAGATTACCAACGCCTCTTTGAAAGACATTCAGGCAGCGCTGGGCGCAACATTAGAAGAAGGTTCATGGATTTCGACTTCCTACCTCGTGGCAGAAATTGTCGTCATTCCGCTGACGGGCTGGCTTTCACAGGTCTTCTCTACACGACGCTATCTGCTGGTGAATGCAAGCCTGTTTGTCTTCTTTTCGGTTTGCTGCGCCTGGGCATGGGATTTGCCCTCGATGATTGTCTTTCGGGCGTGCCAGGGGTTTACGGGTGGCATCCTGATCCCGATGGCGTTTACGGTGCTGCTGACGATGCTGCCACCTAGCAAGCAATCAACTGGACTGGCAATGTTTGCGGTCACGGCGGTATTTGCGCCCTCGATCGGTCCCACATTGGGCGGCTGGCTCACCGAAACTTTTAGCTGGCACTACGTTTTTTACCTAAACGTGATTCCTGGAGCATTGCTAATTGCCGCTGTGTGGTACGCCATTGATGCCAGCCCCATGAAGCTAGAGATGCTGAAACAAGGCGACTGGTTTGGCATTCTGGCGATGGCGATCGGGCTGGGGTCGCTGCAAGTGGTGCTAGAAGAAGGTAGCCGCAAGGATTGGTTTGGGTCGCCGTTGATTGTGCGATTGACGGCGATCGCGGTCATTTTTCTCGCCATCTTCTTCTTTATTGAACTGACGCGCAAAAAGCCGTTTATCAATCTACGGTTGATGATGCAACGCAACTTTGGGCTGGCAAGCATTGTCAATATTTCACTGGGTTTGGGGCTGTATGGCTCGGTTTACATCATGCCGCTGTATCTGAGCCAAATTCAAGGCTACAACGCGATGCAGATTGGCGAAGTGCTGATGTGGGTTGGCATTCCACAGTTGTTTTTAATTCCCTTCGTGCCGAAGCTCATGCAGCGGTTTGATACCCGGTTGATTATTGCGGTGGGCGTGAGTTTGTTTGCAATTAGTTGCTTTATGAATTCGTCATTGACCAATCTGACGGCGATCGACCAACTGCGCTGGTCACAACTGGTACGGGCGATCGGGCAACCGCTGATTATGGTGCCGCTTTCATCGGTAGCAACGGCGGGGCTACCCAAAGAGCAAGCAGGTTCAGCATCTGGTTTGTTTAATATGATGCGAAATTTGGGTGGTTCACTGGGGATTGCCGCGATCGCCACCTTGCTCACTCAACGCGAACACTTCCATTCCAACCGCTTAGGTGAAGTTGTTTCGCTCTATAGCCCTGCTACCCAAGACCGGATGAATCAGATGACGCAATACTTCATCAGCAAAGGGGCAGATCTGGCAACAGCGCAGAATCAGGCACTAGAGGCGATCGATAACACCGTTCGCCGTGAAGCATACGTCATGGCGTACAACGACTGCTTCTACTTCATCGCCTGCGCCTTACTGCTCAGCGGACTCGCCATCATCTTTCTCAAGAAAGTCAAACCAGGTGGAGCAGCGGGAGGGCATTAGGGGAGGGATGGGGGATGAAGGCAGGAGGCAGAAGGCAGAGGGCAGGGGGAGCAGGGATGAAAGCAGAAGGCAGGAGGAGACAAGGGAGGCAGGGGAGGCTGAGGGATGAAGGCTAAAGGCTCAAGGATGAAGGCTAAAAGTTTTGAGTTAAGAGTTGAAAGAGAGCGATCAGCGGTCAGTCTCCAGTCATCAGTCTCAGTTTTCAGTCTTCAGTCATGCCACGCTCATCACTGGTGACTGTTTCACTGTCCACTAACGGCTGCTAAAATCCCTTACCCTTTACCCTTTACCCCTTCTGCCTCCTGCCTTCTGCCCTTTGCCTTCCCCCAACGGCAATCATCACCCTTATCAGTTCGGTTCCACGACTCCTCTTTGATCAATAATCTAGATACCGTCATAGTAGGAGCTATGAGGCAGGGTATCCTAACAGCGGGTATGCCTGAGTGGACGTGAATCTTGTGCCTAAATGGTTATTGCCAACCTTAAGTGAAATTCTGGCGCTCAACGATCCAACCTGGATGGTGCAGTTTGAGCCATCGCCAACTCACTCCCGGTCTGAATCGATGGGGCAGCACCGATCGGGACGTACCGCTTTGCAGCGGGTGCGGGCAGAGCGCGAGTGGTCAGGCGCGATCGCGGCGTTGAATCTGCTGCTGCAAAAGGTGGTGTCAACGGCTGATGCGATCGACTCCAAATCACCCACCCACGGCTTTATTCTGTCAGGACCGCTGCCGATTCTTAGCCATCCAGCGCTGGTCTGCAATTTTTCTACCTGGTTGCTTACGGCTAACCCGCTTCACGTTGCAGCCTGGTTGCCGCTCCAACTGCTTCCCGCAACAGAGCCTTCCCTGCCGATGAGTGCAGATACCTCTCCAGAGAAACCCACGACGGCTGCCTTACCGCTCTTGCCAGGAGATCCCTTAGCAGCCGAGCCATTTTGTCTGGTGTTAACGCCTCAATTTAGTCTGGTGCTGGTGCTGGGTGAATCGCTGACAGGCGACCCTGCGTTTATGTTTTCGTTTACGCCAGAGGTGGTGCAGCAGGCTTGGCATGCAGTACGTCCTCGCATTTTGCTCATGAATTCTGACCAGATCGATCAGTTGGATGCCCTGGCTGAACAATTTGCGCCCGTTGCCCCTGATTACGCCACGGTGACGCAATTTAGTCGGTTAATGTTGGCACATTTGCCAGAGCCGATCGAAGAACAGCGCCACGAAAAAGCCGACGGTCAGCACGCGATACCAAAGCAAGATCCGATCGCGACTCGGCAAGCGTTTGTGCCTCGCACACTCATGGATACATCGTCTTACCAGGCAGCGCTGCCACCCGCAGACCTCACCAGCCCAGAGATTGAACTCTTGCAGGCACTCGCTCATGAGATTCGTACCCCTCTGACGACCATTCGCACCCTCACACGATCGCTCCTCAAGCGTGCCGACCTGCCCCCCGATGCCTTGAAGCGTTTAGGGATTATCGATCGTGAATGCAGCGAGCAAATCGATCGCTTTGGCTTAATTTTTCGAGCGGTTGAACTGCAAACCTCCCCCATTCGTCACAGCAAGATGTCGCTCACCCGCACGTCTCTGGCACAGATGTTTCAGCAAAGCATTCCACGCTGGCAGCATCAGGCAAGTCAGCGGCAACTCACGCTGGATGTGGTGCTGCCACTCCAAATGCCGACAGTGGTAAGTGATCCAACGATGCTGGATCAAGCGCTGACAAGCCTCATTGAGCGGTTTACCCGTAGCCTTCCAGGAGGGAGCCACATTCAAATCGATGTGGTGCTGGCAGGTGATCAGCTCAAAGTTCAACTGCAATCAGAGCCAGATGCAGACGTGGCGGCGCGTCACCATCACCGTCCCCTGCTGCGATCGCTTGGACAGTTGCTCATGTTCCAACCTGAAACGGGCACACTCAGTCTCAATCTAGCGGTGACAAAACGGTTATTTCAGGCATTGGGCGGCAAACTCATTGTGCGCGATCGACCCCAGCAAGGCGAAGTGATGACCGTCTTTCTGCCGCTGGAACTGGGCAGCGCGGATGTGCTGGATGTGTGAAATCGGAAGGCAGAGGGCAGGAGGCAGAAGGCGGGAGAGTTGTTGGTTGTTAGTTGTTAGTTGTTAGAAGGAGGCAGGAGGCAAAGGAGTTGTTGGTTGCTAGAAGGAGTCAAGAACGGCTCATGCATCAACAACCTTTCTGGTATGCTCTTTCTTATATGCCTGAAAGGCTTTAGGGTCTTTACAACCAACAACTCTAGCGAAGCCATGCCGAAGGCTTTACAATTGGTTCAACTCAAAACTCATCCCTACTCCCCACTCTTCCCTAACAACCAACAATTAACAATTAACAACTTCCTCAAATACCGCTCTGGTAAAGAATTTTATCTCTGACTGGCAAGAACTCCGTGTCTCGATCGGCTGTGCTAGATTGAGCATAATCTTTTGCAGTCTCTCTTCTAGCTCAGTACTATGGTAGTCACGAAACGTGGACTTGTTCTAGCTTCAACGGCAGTCGCTGTCAGTGCCGTCACCATTACAGGAGCGGGCATTCACCTGTCCCAGGGGCAAGCCTTTTTTCAAGAAAGTCCGAAGGGGCTCATTGATGAGGTTTGGCAGATTATCGATCGCACCTACGTCGATGGCAACTTTAACAAGGTCGATTGGAAGGCAACGCGCACAGAGTATCTAAATAAGCCCTACGCCAATAAAGAAGAGGCATACAAGGCAGTGCGGGAAATGCTCAAAAAACTGGGCGACCCCTATACCCGCTTTATGGATCCGCAAGAGTTTAAGAATATGCAGATTGATACCTCTGGAGAACTCTCTGGAGTGGGCATTCAGCTTGCGGCAGATGAAAAAACTAAAAAATTGACGGTCATTGCACCGATCGAAGATTCCCCTGCGTTTTCGGCAGGCATTTTGGCGAAGGACATCATTACCAAAATTGATGCTCAAAGCACCGAAGGAATGGATGTTAACAAAGCCGTGACTCTGATTCGCGGTACACCTGGAACAAGCGTTAAGCTCACCATTCTGCGGGGTGACAAGCAGCTAGAATACCAGCTCAAGCGAGCCAAAATCGAGATTCATCCAGTGCGAGCCACGTACCAAAAAGACGCAACTCAAGGTGGGGTGGGTTACATCCGCCTGGTGCAGTTCAGCGCCAATGCACCCAGCGAGATGAAGCGCGCGATCGAGAAATTAGAAAAAGAAAACGTCAGCGGCTATATTCTTGACTTGCGCTCAAACCCCGGTGGATTGCTCTTCACCAGTATTGAAATTGCGCGGATGTGGTTGAAGCAAGGCGCGATCGTCTCTACGGTCGATCGTCAGGGTGAGCAAGAGCGCGAGCAGGCAAACAATCGTGCGTTGACCGACAAGCCACTGGTGATATTGGTAGACGGTGGTTCTGCCAGCGCCAGCGAAATTCTGTCTGGAGCGCTGCAAGATAACAAGCGGGCTGTCCTGGTGGGTACCAAAACCTTTGGTAAGGGGCTAGTGCAATCGGTGCGTGGGTTAGGCGACGGTTCTGGTTTAGCGGTGACGATCGCCAAATACCTGACCCCCAACGGGCGTGACATTAACAAACACGGCATCGATCCAGATGTGGAAATTAAGCTGTCTGATGAGCAACGACAGGCACTGAGCCGCGATCGTGACAAAATCGGGACTTCTGCTGATACACAGTACGCCAAAGCGCTCGAAGTGCTGAACCAGCGCATCAAAGCACAACAGCCAACGCCACCTAAATCTTGAGGCGCTTGAGACTGCCACTCAACGCCCGACGCGCTTGAGAAACTCGATGGTCTAAAATAAACTGGTAAGGCTTACACCTGCTGAGTCAGCGTTGGTGTGTAAACAGCTATCCTCTTTCATGCTATCTACATGGACTACCAACACATCATCACCATTGAACCTGGAAAGCGCAGTGGCAAGCCATGTATTCGGGGAATGCGAATTACAGTCTATGACATCCTGGAATATTTGGCAGGTGGGATGACTGAGGCGGAAATTTTGGAGGACTTTTCTGAACTCACTTCGGAAGACATCAAAGCTTGTCTTGCGTTTGCAGCCGACCGTGAGACAAAGTTATTTGTGTCATCGCAGTGAATAGACACGATTATTCAATTTGAACGTAGCAAAACGGAAAGCCTTCTAGTGCTGATGTAGTGTGCTTGACCGATCGCATTCTTTCCCCTTCTCCTGAGGCTATTCAGGGTTTATTGGTCATGTTGCGCCTCACCGAAGTTAAACTCCCGCTGGATCATACAGAAGCCGATCTTCAAGCAGCAATTCTCAAAAAGCTGTGCCTTGGCTCAGAAGATTTACGCGGCTATACCGTCTTCAAGCGTAGCTATGATGCTCGCAAGCGTGGTGCGGTTGCTTTTGTCTATAGCTTAGATGTAGAGACTCCCAAGCAGGCACAGCTTCTGAAGCGCTTTAAGCACGATCCCCATGTGGTGCCGACTCCCGACACAACCTATCGGTATGTTGCCAAGGCTCCTCCACGCTTGGAGACGCGCCCGATCGTCATTGGGAATGGTCCGTGCGGCATGTTTGCAGGGCTGCTGCTGGCACAAATGGGCTTTTGTCCGCTGATTCTAGAGCGCGGCAAGGCAGTTCATGAACGATCGATCGATACCTTTGGCTTCTGGAGCAAACGCAAATTCGACCCCGAATCCAACGCTCAATTTGGCGAAGGCGGTGCTGGTACCTTTTCGGACGGCAAGCTGTATAGCCGCATTAAAGATGCCAACCGACAAGGACGCAAAGTGCTGACAGAGCTAGTGAATGCTGGAGCGGCTCCCGAAATTCTCTATATCAACAAGCCCCATATTGGTACCTATCGGCTCGTCAAAATCGTCGAGAATATGCGCTGCACGATCGAATCCCTGGGCGGCGAAATTCGCTTTCAGAGCCGAGTCGAGACGATCGACATTCACGATCGCCAGGTGCGCGGTGTGGTGCTGGCAAATGGAGACTATATCCGCAGTGATCACGTCATTTTGGCGATCGGGCATAGTGCCCGCGACACCTTCGAGATGCTGCACCAACAGGGCGTTTATATCGAACCCAAACCGTTTTCGATCGGGTTTCGGGTCGAGCACCCCCAGGCGCTCATTGACGAATGCCGTTTGGGGTCGCAGGCAGGGCACCCCATGCTTGGAGCTGCTGATTACCAACTGGTGCATCATTGCTCGAATGGTCGATCGGTCTACAGCTTTTGTATGTGCCCAGGTGGGCAAGTCGTTGCAGCAACGTCAGAGCGTGGACGAGTCGTCACCAATGGCATGAGCCAGTATGAACGCAGCGGCAAAAATGCGAACAGTGGGATTGTTGTGGGCATTACGCCTGCGGATTATCCCGGTAGCCCTCTGGCTGGCATGGAGTTGCAGCGGGAGTTAGAAGCGCGTGCCTTTGAGTTAGGTGGTGGCACCTATGAGGCCCCGGGGCAACTGGTCGGCGATTTTCTGGCTCAAGTGCCTTCCACTCAATTTGGCAGCGTCAAACCATCCTATCGACCGGGTGTGCGGTTAGGTGACTTGAGTTCAAGTTTGCCAGAGTACGCGATCGCGGCTATCCGTGAAGCCATTCCCGCGTTTGACCAGCAGTTGAACGGCTTTGCCATGCCGGATGCCGTCCTCACAGGCGTAGAAACCCGCACCTCTTCGCCGCTTTGCATTAAGCGTGGCGATGACTGCCAGAGCCTCAACACCAAAGGGCTGTATCCCGCTGGTGAAGGCGCTGGATACGCGGGTGGTATCCTCTCTGCTGGTGTAGACGGCATCAAAGTCGCCGAAGCTGTTGCACTGTGTCTGCTAGAAACCGCAGGCTGTAAGCCTTAATGATTGGTATAGGCTTCCTGCTGGCTTGATTGCGCCGCCTCTGGCGAAAGACCGACTGGCAAAACATCGACCTCTGGCAAAACGCCTGCTGCCATTAAATCGCCCGTCAGTCTCTTTGCTACTTGATCATGGCGATCGAACAGCATGAGTAAGCCTTGTGCTTCCAGATCATCAATGGTCTGTTTCACTACTTCTAACGGTGCTGGCTTGTCTACGGTTGGCACGGTTGGCTGGTCGGCGTGCAGATCGGCGATCGCGGCTAAATCTGCATTGTCATCGACGGTTGCTGATGCGTGATGAGTTGTTGCGATCGACGGGTCGTTTGGATCGCATGGCGCGATCGCTGGAGCGGTATGAGCCGCAGAAAATGGTAATTGCATAGCATCCCCTTGGTAGATCGACTAGAACAGTGTGTTCACTTGCTTCACAGATTCGCTGCTGGCTGTGCGGGTGAGTGGAGTAGTGGGTATCGAAGCGAGACGTGATCTAGTCAGGACGATGAAAATCATCCTTAGCATACGTACCTCCACAGAGGAAAACGAAGAGTGGTTAACAACCCATGCACAAGTTAGCAATCAGATCAAAGGTCTGCAATGTTTATTAATGGAATCAACGGATTGTTACATCTTTCTACATACTTCTCAGCGATACCCGTAAATGCTACAGCTACGGAAGCCGTTCCCGAAGGAAGAAGGAGTCTAGTCTTGCCTGAAACGGATAAACTAGATCGAAGCGCTGCACTATGAGAACTGCTGGATCTGTGCCTGCCAATCTGAAGTGCGAAGCAACAGCTTTTCTAGCAGTGCGATCGCGAACCCGTTTCCCGGAGCCTGGACGCTGCACTTTACAAAGTCTTTACGCCAACCATCAGGATGTTTTGATTGCTACTGCGAAGACTAAAAAGGAATGAACTAAGGCACGATGAAAGGAGAAGCCGCATACGGTCTGGTTGCTTTGGAGTGTCTTGTGATCTAAATGAGATGCTCAAAACAATGCGGACTCAGCACAGCATGGCTTTAGACCTGTATCTTTAGACCTGTATCTTTAGACCTGTTACCGTCAGCCAAAATCTGGTACTTTGGTCGCGATCGCGCGCACTCAAAACTGCCTAACCTCGCATGATGCTGTTCTCATAAAAAGCTTGAAGCGGTGAATGAAGCCCCAGGTCTTGCCGGATTTTTTTGCCATAACTATTCTTAACGAACACTTGTATGCCGAGATGAGACCTTATCCAGCTTTCCACCTTCGATACAATAAGAGACAAACAATGACGCTGTGGAGATTACCTTAGATGCAGGATAGCGGGAACAGTAAGCAACCCGTTCTGATCATTGCTGGCATGCATCGGTCAGGCACTTCTTTAACAGCATCACTGCTACAAAGCGCTGGTGTTGATGTTGGTCAGCGCCTTCTAGGGGTGAACCCCGGCAACGCGAAAGGACACTTTGAAAACCTGGACTTTCTAAACTTTCATCAAGCCGTATTACGTTCGACTGGTATTAGTGAAGCGGGCTGGACATTAAAACATAGCATTGACGTTCCTGAATATTATATTGATGCCGCAAAATTGCTCATTCAAAAAAATGCATCTTCTACACAACCTTGGGCATGGAAAGATCCTAGAACAGTGCTTTTCCTAAATTTTTGGAACAACCTCATACCAAACGCAAAATTTATTTTTGTTTATCGATCGCCCTGGGAGGTCGCTGATTCTCTCTATCGAAGGGGGGATGAAATCTTTCATCACAATCCTAACTTTGCCCTGGATCTATGGATGAGTTATAATCAGGCGATTTTGGCTTTCTATCAGCAATTTCCAGACAAATGCGTGCTAGCTCATCTTGATGCGATCGCCAGTGACACAACTGCTTTTGTTGAGTCAATTGGTCAACAGCTAGGTGTTTCAATTACTTCTCCCGAAAAAGACATCTACGACCCTTCACTACTAAACAGCGAGTCTAGCTCTCAACGCGCTACTTTAATTCAGCGTTATTTCCCAGACGTTTACGCGCTTTATCAGCAACTCAACTGCACAGTCAATTTCTGTGATCATGCAATCCTTGTAAACCAGGAATTAGCTTCACCAACAGCCTGGTTATTAAAAGATTGGCTAGATGTACGAGTCTTAGAGGCAAAGCTCAACCATGAAGTAAGTTGCTTTCGAGACCATCTATCTTCTTCTCAAGTACAGTTAGCAAGGCTTGAGCAAGAGAAGCAGCAGATTGAGCAAGAGAAGCAGCAGGTTGACCAGGAAAAACAGCAGCTTCAGGCTGAGTTTTGTAGCCTTCTGGAGAGTAAAAATCAGTTACAGGAGCAGTTTCAGGCTCAGCTTAAACACTGTCAGGCAGAAGTTGCAGCGATGAAAACCAGTAAATTTTGGCAGCTACGATCGCAGTGGTTTAAGCTCAAAAGTCTCCTTCGTATCAAAAAATGAGATCAGAGTATATTAAAAAATGGGTGTGTATAGATTTGCTTCAAAGTTGAGGGCGTGAATGAGACCTAACGGTGCGGTTATTTGGCTCACAGGGTTGAGTGGTGCGGGTAAAACAACAATTTCTGAAGCCCTAGCGCCCTTACTTTTAGCGCAACAGCTTAACGTTGAACTGCTAGATGGTGACGTGATTCGCACGAATCTATCGAAAGGGTTGGGTTATACCAAAGAAGACCGCGATACCAATGTTCGGCGGGTAGGCTTCGTGGCTAACTTACTCAGCCGCAACGGTGTCATCGTCATCGTGGCAACGATCAGTCCCTACCGCTCAGTGCGGGATGACATGAAAGCGATGATTCACAACTTCCTTGAAGTGTATGTCAATGCTCCCTTCACGGTTTGTGAAACGCGGGATGTTAAAGGACTATATGCCGCCGCACGCCTGGGAAAGATTAAAGAATTTACTGGGCTTGATGCACCCTATGAACCACCTCTAAATCCCGATGTCACCTGTTTTACCGATCGAGAAACCGTCGAAGAAAGCGTCGCTAAAATTATGGATGCTTTGGCGCGTCGTAACGTTGTTCAGGGGTGGAAACCAGATGCATCTCCGAGGCAATCGGCAAGAAAGCACTCAGGAGGCTTCTTGTCACCCCGTCAGCAAAAAGTTTCTTAAGCTGTCGATCGCACCCAGAGCTAAGCAGGCTGACATTTGCCAGCACGGATCAAACCGACGCGACGCGCAATCGCGTCCTGTTCAGATTCGTAAGGACCCCAGTGTTCTGAAGACGAGGCTACATCAGGTGACGGGGCATCTAAATTCTGCGTTGGCTCAACGCTGCTTGCAGGCGCGATGGTGCATTGACCATTCTCTTGTTTCACGACATACCAGGCTTCTGATGCACTGTCTTTAAGGGCACTGTCTTTAAGGGCACTGTCTTCAGGGGCACTCATAAACTCATTTCACCTGCGTTGCAACACCTGCATGATAGGACATCGGCTGTTCTGGGCAAACTGGTCTCAAGATGGGTGTCTGTTATTTTAGTAAAGACGCGTAGCGTAGACAAACGATGCGGTTGCCTTTGCCACTGTAGGTGCATCACACGGACTGTTTCAGTGATTCTACACGCGCTGCTTTGCTGCTCGGTCACCCTCACTACCAGCACCACTGCACGGATTTTGCACAGAGTCCGTCGATCGCTTTTATCGCTCTAGGCTTGTCGAGAAGTAGCATATGACAGAACCACAGCGTCCACCGAGTTCGCCACCGCCTTCACGTGTTCCACCAGCTCCTCCACCCCCAGCACGACCTGCGACCCACGGCACAACGGTTGCGGCTACTCAGCAAATGACCGCTGCGATGCCTGCTGGTGCCAACCCAACAATGGTTTCTGCTGTACCTGCCAGCGTGCCAACGCCAACAATGGTTGCGATGCCACCTGCTGGTATGCCAACACCAACCGTCGTGTCATCGTCTCCATCAGTGCCGCCTCCAGCCGCTCACACCGTTGTCTCTCCTCCGACAGCTCCACCCCCCCCAGCCGGTCATCGTCCGACAGCACCACCTTCAGTGCCAGCGACCCAGCGCAAACCCAGCAATGGGTCACCAACGCTGGCCGAAATTGTGCGCCATGCCTTTGACAAGGGCTATTCAGACGTACATGCGGGTGTCGGCGAAGTGCCGCGCTACCGTAATCGGGGCGAAATGGACCCGACTGAATGGCCTGTGACCGATCGCGATACCTTCTACAGTTGGCTGCACGAAATTCTCAGCGATGAAGAGATTCGCACCTTTGAAGAAACGCTCGATTTTGACGGTGCCACGCAGTATGAGTTTGCCCGTGTGCGGATCAACATTTTTGATTCGCTGCATGGTCCCGCGATGGTATTGCGACTCATCCCGCTCAAAATTTTGACGATGGAGCAGTTGAACCTGCCGCCTGTTTTCAAAGATGTTTGCCATTATCACAAAGGGTTGGTGCTCGTGACCGGTCCGACGGGATCAGGTAAGTCCACCACGATGGCAGCCATGATTGATTACATCAACAAGGAGATGCCGAAGCACATCATCACCATTGAAGACCCCATTGAATTTGTGCATCGCAGCCAAAAGTCGCTGATTAAGCATCGGGAGGTGGGCATTCACACCCGGAAGTTTGATAACGCGCTCAAGGCGGCACTGCGGGAAGATCCAGATTTGATTCTGGTCGGTGAAATGCGCGATAAAGAAACCGTCAACACAGCCATCAAAGCCGCTCAAACCGGACACCTTGTGATGGGCACACTGCATACAAACAGTGCGGTGAAGACGATCGAGCGGATTCTGCAACTCTATGAGCCAGAACAGCAGGAACCCATGCGGATTTCGATCGCCGAATCTCTCGTAGCGGTCATCGCGCAAGGACTGTGCCGCACGACCGATGGCAAACGTGCTGCCTTCCACGATATTCTGATCAATACAGATGCCATTAAGGATTTTATCCGACGCGGTGAAATCGAAGAGATTGAGCAAATCATTCCTCGATGCACCTTTGACGGCATGTGTACGATGAATCAGTCTCTCTACAAACTCTATGAAGCGGGACGGATTACCGAAGAAGTGGCGCTAGAGATGTCGCCAAAGCCCAACGAAATGGCTCAGGCGCTCAGAGGGCGTGTGTAGCTACCTATAGGAAAAGACGTTGCATTTAGACTCTGCTCCTGCTTCTGAGGTGTTTAAGGGCATTGCGCTCTTTACACCCGGTGGTGGTCTTATCTACGCCGTTGACTACAAGAAGCAGGAACGCTGGCATCTGCACCTTTGTGCTGCCCTCCGAGATTTGTTGGGGTTATCAGAGCCACCCCACTTTTTGGTACCGTGCTATGCCGCTACGATCGATCGCTGGCATAACCCACGCACCAGCCAGTTGCAGACAGTCGCTGAAGCGTCACCATTAGTGCTGAGATATCAGATGTTGCTGAATGCGGTCTTTGGTCTAGACGAGCTCATCTGGCAACCTGCCGTGCTTAAAGAAGGGCTGTGCGATGCTGTGGTACTGTCTGCCTATCGTAAGCAGTTTCCTCAACTGTGGGAACCCCATGATTTAGTCGTGCGGTATGACCAGGCAGAACCCTACGCTCAGTTTCATCACAAAGTGCCTGTGCCCTTGAAGGAGCGATCGCCCCTCTTTCTAGACGCAGAAGGGGCAGACGCAAAAGGGACGGACGCGAAAGGGTATGTGCTACGGCTGTTTGTTTCGGGTCACGGCACCGCGACTGAACGGACGTTGCAAACCTTACATCGCTTACTGGAAGAATCTCTTAAGCACCCATACACACTCAAAATTATTGATGTGTCGCAGCATCCAGAGCAGGCAGAACTTGACCAGGTTTCGGCAACGCCCACGCTCGTAAAAGTCTGGCCTCGTCCAGTGCGCCGCGTCGTGGGTGATTTGGATAATGTGGGTCAGTTGCTCCGTATTTTGGGGACGGAGTGAGGAGGGCGAAGGGAGAGGAGTGAGGAGAGAAGAGAGAGGAGTGAAGAAAATTGTGAGATTTATGTAGGGTTGCCCTTATCACTGTTGCGCGCTGTGAACTCTCGCTTGAGACAGCGGAGGGCATTGGTATGATTGGAGGCTAACCCCAAAACAACGTTCACTCTTTAGGACCGCCATCCCCGTGATTGATGTCATTCTCGTTCCACAAGGTGCGGAGTATCAGGCGGTGTGTCGGGGTGTAGAGCGTGCCCAATGCCCAATCGTCGTGCCCATTCCCGTTAGCCCAGCGCCACTCAGCCGCTTTCTCAAAACCTGGCAGCAGACCAACCATATCGCAGGCAAAAAGCTGTTGTTGATGGGGCTTTGTGGCGGACTGGTGCCCCAATACGCGATCGCCGACATCGTGCTTTATCAAGAATGTATCAAGCGGGAATTTGACAATCGTGCTGCTCCGATCGCTGCCTTACCCTGTGATGCAACCTTGTCGGCATGGTTACAGCAGAAAATATCGGAGGCGGCTGTGGTCAGTGCCCTCACCAGCGATCGCCTCGTCTCCTCTGCCCAGGAAAAGCACCAGTTGGCTCAACACTATCGGGCAACTGTGGTTGATATGGAAGGCTTTGCGGCGTTGGAGATTCTACAGCAGACAGGCGCAATGGTTGCCATGCTGCGGGTGGTGAGCGACAACGCACAGCACGATCTACCCGACCTGAATCAAGCGATCGGCACCGATGGCACCTTACACCCATTACCTCTCGCGTGGGGCATGATCCGACAGCCGATCGCCGCGATGCGTTTGATTCAAGGTTCCCTACGCGGCTTGAAAACCCTGGAAGCGATCGCAAAACGGGTGAGTCAATAAAAGACCCAAAGAATCAAGACGGTAAAAGCACCTGCCCAGCGTCATCGATCGTCCAAAAGGGGTTCCAGGCAACTTCCCAAAGGTGCCCATCGGGATCGGCAAAATAGCCACTGTAACCGCCCCAAAACACATCTTGCGCTGGTTTGACAATTCGCTCCCCTAATTGCTCAATCAATTGCAGAACGGCATCCACCTCGTCGCGGCTTCTGGTGTTATACGCCAGGGTAATGCCTGAAAAGCCCATCCCCGCCGGATCAACGGTTGCATCCTCTGCCAAACTCGCGCGTGAATACAGCGACAGCACCATCCCACCCAGTTGAAAAAAGGCAACTTCTTCCTGACTCGCACTCGACGGTTGCCAGCCCAGCCCATCGCGGTAAAACTGGAGCGATCGCGGCAAATCCTGCACCCCTAACGTCACAAGGCTAAGTCGTTGCTGCATCTTTTTCTCCTAATCTTTTTCTCCTGAAATCAATACAAACGTATTATATGAGTATTTGCAAATGATTTGTAAGCGATTTTCTGGCAAGTGGCGAGCTACCAGTGCTCCTATGCCCTCAACGGCGATCGGATGCGAAAGGTTGCAGGATAGACGCTAAACTTTGGGGAGTCCTTTATTATCATTCATTGGCTAGATAACTTGATGCGTCGCCTGAACGACCATCGGATCGCCAACCTGCGACATGAACACAGCAACCAATATTCCTCTACTGCTTGGAATCAACATTGCTCTGATTGCCATCAATGCCTTCTTTGCGGCAGCAGAAATCGCGCTTGTGTCCTCCAGTGATGTCCGTTTGCAGTTGCTAGCAGATCAGGGTAATCGTCGCGCCCGGATGGTGCTTGCAACCACCGAAGATAGCACTCGCTTTCTGGCAACGATTCAACTCGTCATCACCCTGACGGGCTTTCTGAACGGTGCTTTTGCGGCTGAGAACCTGGCAACTCCTTTGTCCGAAGTGCTGAGTCCGTTTATTGCCGCTGACTTAGCTGAAAAAGTTTCGCTCGTCAGCGTCACCGTTGTCATTGCGCTCGTCAGCCTCATCTTTGGGGAACTTGTCCCCAAGAAGCTGGCAATCCGCCATGCCGAGGAGTTTGCTCTTTTTTGCATCCGCCCGTTACGCCTGTTGCAAAAATTGACGGCTCCGATCGTCAAGCTCATCAGCCTCTCGACGAATCTGATTTTAGAACTAACGGGCAACCCTGAGACTGAAGAAGAAGGGGCTATCAGTACAGAAGAAATCAAGGCGATGGTCGATGCTGGACTGGCAGGCAGCGCGGTGGGCGAACAAGAACGCCGCATTATTCGAGGTGCCGTTGAACTCAGTCACATTACGGCACGAGCCATCATGGTGCCAAGAGTGCAAATTCAATACCTCAAAAGCACGACAACATTGGAAGAAGCGTGTCAGATCGTGTCTGAAAATGCTCATACTCGCTTGCCCGTCTGCGAGGACGATTTAGACAATATTGTTGGTATTTTGCACGTCAAAGATCTCATCCGCCCGCTACCAACGATGGTTGATCAGCCGCCTGGTATCCGCGAACTGCTGCGCCCCGTCCATTACATTCCTGAAACCAAATCAGCCACCGATCTGCTGACCGAGATGAAGAAAAACCGCCTGCATCTGGTGGTGGTACGCGATGAGTTTGGCGGCACCGCAGGGTTAGTCACCCTTGAAGACGTGCTGGAAGAAATCGTCGGCGAAATCCGCGACGAGTATGATGCGGAAGAAGAACGGGAATTTCGCCAGATTAGCGCCCACGAAGGGATTTTCAAAATTCGTGCCAGCATTGCGACTGTGAACAATGAACTGGATGTGCAGTTGCCCCGTGATGAAGCAGCTACTTTGGCAGGACTTTTTTTGGAAGAGTTGCAGCGCCCCCCGGAGGCTGGCGATACGTTGCAAATTGATGACGTACACCTCACCGTGCTGGAAGATGGTCAACGGGTGCGGGTTATATTGGTGCCACCGCCAGAGATGGAGGAGATTGATTAGAGGAGGAAAAGTTGTTGGTTTTTAGTTGTTGGTTGTTAGAAGGCAGGGGGCAGAAGGCAGAGGGCAGAGGACAGAGGGCAGAAGGGGGCAGAGAGAGTAGGGAATAGGGAGTAGGGAGTAAGAGTGAGGAAGCAGAAGGGGTAGGGGAGGATGCGGTGGAAGCTGATTTTGTAGCCCTTTTTAGTTGCACACCCGACACCCGACACCCGATACCCGATACCCGATACCCTGTACCCGCCTTAGACTAGGCTAACCTGAGGAAGAACCGCTATGAGTGGAGATTGGTAAACGGTGGCAGGCTCTTTTGAAAAAACCAGTATCGGGTGGCAGCTTGATTTGTTGCAGCAGCGTTTGAGCGAATGGCTAGAGCGGCTGTTTGCGCCGATCGCTCCACGCTCTTTGCCCGACTGGTCTTTGCCAGAGTGGCTACTGAGACTGCTGCTTTGGATCATCATTGGCAGCCTTATAAGTTGGGCAATCTGGCAGGTGTATCAGTTCGCACGCCCCTACCTGACTGCTCTCACGATCGCTCAGCAGGGGCAAACCGATCGCCAAACTCAGGTTGCTCAGTCAATCACCAGCGCCGAATGGCTTCACCGATCGCGCACCTTTGCCCAGCAAGGCAACTACCGCGAAGCCTGCCGCGCCCTTTACATGGCAGCCCTCCAGCGCCTCAACGACACTGAACCTATTCCCTACGAGCCAAGTCGTACCGATGGTGAGTATCTGCGGCTGGTGCAAACCCTTCCCCGTCCAGCCCCCTACCGCGTGCTGCTGCTCACTCATGAGCAACTCTGTTTTAGCAATACCGGTATTTCCGCAGACGCGTTCGATCGCTGCCAGCAGGCGTATCGGGAGATTGAGAGAGGAGTGAGGGGATGAAGGAAGGCTAAAGGTTAAAGGCTAAAAGCTAAAAACTGATGACTGGAGACTGCTCCCTCTGCCCTCTGCCCTCTGCCCTCTGCCCTCTGCCCTCTGCCCTCTGCCCTCTGCCTTCTTCTAACAACCAACAACCAACAACCAACAACTCCCTCCGCCCTCTGCCTTTCCCCACCCATGGCTCTCTCCAAGCGACAACTCTGGATACTGGCGATCGCCCTTGCCACTTTAGTGGTGATTAGTCTCTTTGCAGCACCGGGCGGCAATTGGCAGCAAAGCGGCTCGACCTATGGGCGATCGCCCGATGGGTATGGTGCCTGGTACGCCTTGATGGAGTCAAGAGGCGTGACCATTCATCGCTGGCAAAAACCGTTGAAGTTACTGTTTCAGCCAGAGCAGCCGCAAACACCTGCGATCGAAACCTTCAGCCCAGACACAAGACAACCCGTTGCTCTGCCTGCGATTGCCATCTCTACTCCTGCTGCCACGTCTGCTCCAACCACACCCATCACGCTGCTGCAAATCAGCAATGGCACAGATCCGCTTTCGTCTGCACCCCCAGGTTGGCTATCAAAGGGAAACGTCTTGGTGCAGCTTGGCTCTAGAGCGCTCAGCACCCAGGCTCCCTTCGACAGCACGATCGACAGCCCTGTCGGCAGCATCCGCATTCAAACAAGCCGTCGTCATGCTGGCACAGCGGGTGATGATAAGGACAAAATCGAGCCACTACTGTCCGATGCCTTTGGCGCGATCGTGTGGCAGCGACGAGAAGGTCAGACCCGCGTGATTGATGCCGCAACGCCGCACTTAGCCGCCAACGCGTATCAAGAGCCGTCCGGCAACTTTGAGTTTCTGGCAAAGCTTGTCACCGAGCCAGGGCTACCCATCTGGGTCGATGAATACTCGCATGGATACAAAGATGCAGAGGTCATCAAACAAGAATCCTCTGACGATCTCATTGGCTATCTAGCTAAAACGCCCTTACTTCTGGTCACAATACAAGCCGTCGTGATCCTTCTGGTGTTAATCTGGGGGCAAAATCAGCGGTTAGGACCTGCGATCACCCTCTCCACTCCATCGGTTGACAACAGCGAGGCGTATATCCAGGCGCTGGCAGCCGTTTTGCAGAAAGCAGAGAGCAGCCAGTTTGTGATCAACACCATTTGTAAAGCAGAGCAGCTCGACATTCAAAAGTCACTCGGTCTGGGCACAGAATCACTCCCTCTCTCAACCTTGGTGAATGCCTGGATAACTCAAACTGGACAACCCCCAGCCATGCTAGAAGCTGCACTGAACCCCCTCAAACGTCCACGCCATGCCTCTGAGTCAGAGTTGCTCACATGGCTAGATGCCATCCACAGGGTAAGACAACAACTAAGGAAATGAAGTTATGCGTGCGGAGGAAAGGCTAAAGGATGAAGTATAAAGTACGGCTTATGTGAGTTGGAGTTGTGCAAAAGGCAGGGGAAATTGACGATGACTCGACTGCGATGGACACAGGTATTGCGCTCCCTGGGGTTAGAGTTTTGGCTGCTGCTGCCATTACTAGGGTTGGGCTTTTGGTTTATGAGTGGTGCATTCACAGACCGAGTGCTGAGCCGATCCAACGAGACAACGCTCTATATTGAAAGCGCTCGTAAGGCGAATAAGCAACCACCACGCACCATTCAGTCTATTACGGTGGTCACTCACCCGCAGCAGAGAACGTCAACCGTCATAGTCAAGACAGCCAACTCAGCCCTCACCACTTTGTTGTTTGAATTTCCAACGGTTGAACGAGACCAAATCGAAGCAGCCATTAGTCACGAACTGGGCTTACCGAACGATCGCATCCAGGCATTGGTGCAGTATCAAGCTGAGTCGGGGAAGAAGAAGTAGGAAGGCAGAAGGCAGGAGGCAGAGGGCAGAAGGAAAATGCAGAAGCCAGGAGTCAGGAGCTAAGGGGGGGCAAGGGAGCAAAGGGAGCAAGGGGGTAGGGGGAGCAGTGATCAGTCTCCAGTCAACCCTGCGGGAAGCAAGCTACAGTCTCCAGTCAACCCTGCGGGAAGCAAGCTACAGTCTCCAGAGATGCCAGTGCTTTAATGCTCACGGTTCACTGGTGACTGTTTCCCTGTTCACCGACGGCTGTGAAACCTTTTAGCCTTTAGCTCTCATCCCTCATCCCTCATCCTTCTGCCTCCTGCCTTCTGCCCTCTGCCTCTCCTCCTTACAAGACCCTTAAAGCCTTCATCCCTCACCCCTCACCCCCCATCCCTCATCCTTCTGCCTCCTGCCTTCTGCCCTCTGCCTCGCCCGCTTACAACACCCGCAACGTCGTAGCAATACTGCTAATTGCCTTCATCGCCCGAATTTCATCCAAGGCGGTACGAAAATTGCCTTCGCGGACGTGGTGGGTGACGACGACGATCTCTGCCAGGTTATCGCGTAAGCCTGTTTGCACGATCGATTCCAGGCTCACATCATGGTTGCCAAAGCAGGTGCCAAGTTTACCAATGACACCGGGAGAATCCTGGGTGAGAAAGCGGACGTAAAAGCGGGTGACGAGTGCTTCGATGGGGACGATCGTGCAGTAGTGCTGGTGAGAGCAGGCAAGCAGGGGATCGAGTAGAGGCTTGTCGGGCAATCGTGCTGACCCACCTCGCTCTACTTTGAGAATGGCGGCAATATTCAGAATATCTGCCACGATCGCGCTGGCAGTGGGACCTGCGCCTGCACCAGGACCAAAAAACATCACCTGTCCGATCGGCTCACCCTCAATGAGAATGGCGTTGTACACATCATTCACACTTGCCAGTGGATGACTTTTGGGCACCAGCGTAGGATGCACTCTCACCTGTAGCTGTTCTGGCGTTTCTGCAAGCGCCTCGGCTTCTCGTTTAGCAACGGCAAGCAGCTTGATCACAAAGCCCAGCTTATCCGCATAGGCAATATCTGCCGCGCTCACCTGTCGAATGCCTTCACAGTAGACTTCGGGTAGCTTAATCCGTCCACCAAATGCCAGCGATGCCAGAATAGCGATCTTATCGGCTGCATCCAGACCGTCCACATCGGCAGTGGGGTCAGCTTCGGCATAGCCCAGCCGCTGGGCATCAGCGAGAATAGCCTCGAAGTCGCCGCCTTCTGTCTGCATTCGGGTCAGGATGTAGTTGGTGGTGCCGTTGATAATGCCCGTGACGGTCAGAATGCGGTTGGCACAGAGGGATTGCTTGAGCGGCTCAATGACTGGAATGCCACCCCCTACAGCGGCTTCCAACAGCACATACACGCCCGCTTCTTCGGCTGCGGTGAAGATTTCGGCACCGTAGCGCGCGATCGCCGCTTTGTTTGCGGTCACAACATGCTTTCCGTGGGCAATGGCGTTGAGGATGAGCGATCGCGCTGGCTCCAGTCCACCCATCACTTCGACCACAATATCCACGGCTGGATCGGTCACGATCGACTCCAGATCCGTAGTAATCAGGCTGGCTGGAATGTCAACAGCGCGGGGCTTGTCGGGCGATCGAACCCCCACTCGATAAAGCTCTAGCTCCTGTACCAGCGGATGCCGCTGGGCTGGGTTCTGCAAAATTTTCACCGTTCCAGTGCCGACGGTGCCCAGACCCAACAGACCAATTTTGAACGCCACAGTCTCAACCCACTACGCAAGAGTTCACCCAACTATTGTAGGAGGGATAGGGCTGGTCTCCTTTGTAGTGACGCTACATGTAACGTCACTACTACAAAGGCAAATTTACAAAATCGTCGCAATCTCCTTCAAGTACACGCGGCTAAACGGCTCGTCTTCACCCAGTTTGTACTGTTCAATCAGCCCGTTTTGATGGACTGAAACGGTGTCTTTCTGCCGAATCACCACGGTGGAGTCGTCAAACACATCGCGAGCTAGCATCATCTCGATTTCGGTGGGATCATCCAGCACGACGACGTTGCTGCCGTAGTAGAACATCCCATCCCGATCGAGCACCTCTTCCCGATACTCCGTCACCAGCAGGTCAAGTTTGGGATTTCGCAACAAGTTTTGAATGTTGGTGTTGTAGTCGGGGTGCAGACCTTTCTCAGAGCGGTTGACAAACACACCATCGCGGCAGACGGTGCCAATGACCCAATGCGGATGCTGGAGCAGGATGTGATCCACAATTTCCTGTAAGGCTGACACCGAAATGCGATTGAACGTGATGGTAGGGATGCGCGCGTCTTTGCCCGTTTCAAAAAACGTCTTCAGAATGTGAGCGGGCACATCGACACTCTCGCCCACTGCGGGCTTCAGATGCATGTTGATGCCGGGAGCCGCATTAATTTCGATAATGCCAAATTTGCCGTCCTTCCACGACTCTGCCAGGTCAGGCGAAATCACATCAATGCCAAGGCACGTCAGGCGGAAGTGCTGAGCAATATCTTGCGCCAGAATGACATTATCGGGATGAATCTGTCGAGTGGCATCAATGCTGAGACCACCCGCCGAAAGATTCGCCACTTTTCGCAGATAAATAGTGCGATCGTCTTCCAACACGCTCTCCAGCGTCAGCCCCTGTTCATCCAGATAGCGTTCCATTGCCTCGTCCAACTGGATTTTGCCGAGCGGTGAGGTTGGGGTATCGACACGGGCAGGCGTGCGATTTTCGCGATCGATCAGTTCACGAATGGTAGATTCTCCATCCCCAATCACAGAGGCAGGGCGGCGCTCGGTGGCGGCAACAAACCGTCCATTCACACACAGCAAGCGGTAATCCTTGCCTGCAATGCTTTGCTCGACGATAATGCGAATCGATTGGTCATCGGGCACGGCTTCAACGGCGCGATCGAACGCTAGTTCCAGGTCATCGGCATCTCTGACATCAGCCGTCACCCCAATGCCCTTGTGTCCTACAACGGGCTTAACCGCAACAGGATAGCCAATGTGCTTAGCCGCCGTGAGCGCTTCACCCACTGTGTAGACAATGTTACCTTTAGGGATGGGAAAGCCGAGCGTGTGAAGAAATTCTTTGCAGTCGTCTTTACCTGTGGTGAAGTCGGAATCGATGTGGCTGTCGTGGTCAAACGTGGTGGCAATGCCTCGCACCTGCTTTCTGCCGTAGCCATATTGCATCAATCGTTCATCCCACAGGTAGAAGGTGGGAATGCCCAGTTCGTAAGCCGTTTTGAGGAGCGCATAAACGGTTGGACCGCCATAGACCGAATCGCGAAAGAAGCCTTGCAGCACCTCAATCTGGTCTTCGATCCAAAAGCGTCGATCGCGCGTAATCGCCTCAAACCAATCCCACACGCAATAGACGATCGAGCGACTGGTACGTCCATGTAGCGACTGTACAGCCACCCTATCCCGACCTTTCTCTGCTTTAACGCTCCACTGGGTAAGGTGCAAGTCCATCTCAAGCTTGCTGACTTCGGCTACTGTGCGTGCGAACAGTTGTGCGTAGGAATCATAGGTTTCACCGAGTAGGTGCGGATAGCGATCGCCAATCACTTCTAGATAGTCTTCTAACGGTCGAGGCGGATTTTCTTTCACCAGGGCAAAGTCAAACGCGGCGGCGGCTGTGCCCAGGTAAGGATTTGGTCCTGCGTAATGCCTGAGATTAAAGATATCAAACGCATCAGTTGTCCTTGCGTTCACTCGGACAATATCTATGCCCTGATCTACCACCATGATGAGTCCCTTCTTTTACTCCTTTCTGAGACTAGCTTGTTGTGGCAGAGGCTTCCTCTACCGAAGGTTACGCTTTTTCGGACGAACAGTGGCGGAATTGTCCTCTATCTAGAGAGGTACCCCTTTTGATAGGTGAAAAACCGTGCCGTGGTCGTTACAAATACTTATCAGTTTGTCAAGAAGTCATCACCTTACGAACAAGAGCTTTATGAACACATCTTTTACAAACGAACCACTGCTCCACCTGCCTGCTGATCACTCTGACGACAATCAGCTCAGGGGTGAAGTCCATGAATTAGCGGATGCAGCCTTCCATCGCCACCTCATTTCAGGGCATGGAGATAGCGAATATCCCAATGAATACCAGATTGTGCATCAAGGTAAGCCAAAGCATTTTCCGCTGAGCCGTGCCCGTGCCTTTCTTGCCAAGCTCATGCAGCGATCGTCGTAAGCCTGTGCGGCTTTCTCAATGGATGAGCGGCATTGGTGTGACGCAAACCTCGGAGGCTTCAACCAGACATTAAGCGTATTACCAGCGTTGTGGCTCAAACCTCCGAGGTTTCAATCAAGCTTGAGCATTTCTGTATCAAAATCTACCGAATGGCTGTGACAAGCTCTGCGATCGCTATGCTCTACTGATAAGACTAACTAGCTAGAGTTTGGAGACAATATGACAGTACAGGATGCTGAAGGAACCGTCGTAGCGCCATCGCCAGATGATACAGCAGAGCCACAGGAGAGCGTGGCACTCCCAGAAACCCACGGGCAACTGGTCATTATTGGTGGCGCAGAGGACAAAGAAGGAGACTGCACGATTCTGCGAGAATTTGTGCGCCGTGCTGGAGGGTTACAGGCTCGCATTGTAGTCATGACGGTTGCAACAGGGCTTCCTGGCGAAGTGGGCGAAACGTATTTGAACATCTTTGAGCGGTTGGGCGTTGAATCGGTGCAGGTTGTTGATACCGCAAGACGAGAAGATGCCAATGACCCAAAAGCGCTAGAACTGACCCAGGATGCCACAGGTGTCTTTTTTACAGGAGGCAACCAGGCGCGCATTACCGAATGCCTGAAAGATACGGAACTCGATGCTCTGCTGCACAAGCGTTTTGCTGAAGGCATTGTCATTGCGGGTACCAGTGCTGGAGCCGCCATGATGCCCGACATGATGATTGTAGAAGGTGAAGGGGAAACAAACCCCCGCATGGAAGTCGCCCGTATGGATGACGGTATGGGCTTTCTGCCCGGAGTGGTGATTGACCAGCACTTTGCTCAACGGGGTCGCCTGGGTCGCTTGCTATCGGCGATCGCTCAGCAGCCTGTCAACCTCGGCTTTGGCATTGACGAAAACACGGCGATCGCTATCAACGGTAAAGAGTTAGAAGTCATTGGTGAAGGCGCGATTACGGTAGTGGATGTGGCAAATATCACCCACAACAATGTAGAAGAGTTGCTGCGAGATGAACCGCTTGCCCTCTGCAACGCCACGCTGCACATTCTGCCCCACGGCTACAAGTTTGATTTAGAGAAGCGATCGCCGATCGATCAAGGATGATATGGCAACGTGCTGGGTGTACGGCAGGAGGCAGAGGGCAGAAGGCAGGAGGCAGAAGATAAAGCCTTGCCTATTGGGGTTTTGACCGCTATAGTCACCCTCACCAATGCGCGTACTGCTGTAACGTTCAGTCAGTACGCTGCCGTAGCTGCTATTTTCAAAGCTTTTTTGAAGCAATCGTGCTTCAGCGCGGGACAGGAATTTGGTTCAAAAGAGTCTTAACCACCGCGTCAACCTGAAGTCCATCCAACTGTGCTTCCGGGCGCAGGATGAAGCGGTGGCGCAAGATGGGCGGAGCGATCACTTTGATATCATCGGGCGTGACAAAATCGCGTCCGTTGAGCCATGCGTTGGCTTTACTCGCCTGGAGCCATGCCACTGCCGATCGTGGTGATGCGCCCAAAGCCAGATCGGGATGCTGGCGCGATCGCTGTACCAGTGCCAGCAGGTAGTCGATGAGCGGATCGGCAACGGTAACGGACTGTACCGATCGACGTGCGCCCAAAATTTGTTCTACCGACAGCAGTGGCTTCAGCTTTGCCAGATCAAGTCGTTTGGTTTGCAGCCCTGTGTGGCTGTTTAGCAGCATTTGCTTCTCGGCTTTGGGGTCAGGATAGTCAACAATCAGCTTGAACAGGAAGCGATCGAGTTGTGCCTCTGGTAAAGGATAGGTGCCCTCAAACTCCAGTGAGTTTTGCGTTGCAATGACCCAGAACAAATCAGGCAGCGCTAAACTTTGCCCATCCAGCGTGACCTGCTGTTCCTCCATCGCCTCCAGCAGCGCGGCTTGTGTTTTGGGCGGTGTGCGGTTCACTTCATCTGCCAGCAACACCTGGGTAAAAACGGGACCTTTCTTCAGCGTAAAGCCCCGTGTGTTGAGGTCAAAAATATTTGTACCCAGAATATCGGAGGGCAGGATGTCGGGCGTGAGCTGAATGCGGCGAAACTCTGCCTGTACCAGTTGCGCCAGCACCTTTACTAGCAGCGTTTTGCCCGTCCCCGGCACCCCTTCCAAAATGACGTGTCCTCCTGCCAACAGCGCCACCATGAACTGTTGTACTAAAGCAGATTGCCCAACCACGACTTGGCTCAGGGCTTGGGAGAGGCGATCAAAGGAGGCGTTGAGTTCAGGCATGGGGAAGGGGAGGGGAGAGGGGGTGAAGGCTACAGGCTAAAGGATGTGGCTTGCTTCCCGTTGGCAAAGCCTGCCGAAGGCATAGGGTAGGCTAAAAAGCTGATCGCTTAAAGGCTAAGTTTTTATACTTTACGGCTTAGCACCCCGCCCTCACAAGCAGGCAAGGTTTTACGAGTGGGCGATCGGGTGGGGTTGGAGGGATGAGGAATGAGGAAAGGATAAAGGATGAAGGCTAAAAGGTTTTAACAGTCGTCGGTGAACAGTGAAATAGTCGCCAGTGGATGACGTGACATGACTAATCACTGGCGACTGTAGCTTGCTTCCCGCAGGGTTGATTGAAGACTGAATCACTGCTCCCCTTCTGCCCTCTGCCTCCTGACTTTCCCTGCTTCCCCCTCTGCTTCCCCTGCCTCCCCTTCTGCCCTCATCCCTCATCCCTCATCCTTCTGCCTCTCCCCCCTACGGCAACCCATACCCAGTGCGCTTTTCCACGTAGTCCAAAATCATTTGATACGTGTCGGGATCGCTTTGTTGGGTGACGACGATCGTCGTATTACCGTCCAGCAGCGCAAACGACACGCGGGCATTGGGCACATAGCAAAACGCTGTGACTCGATCCAGATCGATCACATAAGTGTTGCGCTCGTAATTGAGTTTGATCCAGTAAGCCACGCGTTCTCAAAGACTCAAGACTAGCGTAACCTTATCACCCCTATGGGTGTAGCGGTAGCACCTGTTATACCTCCACAACTTAGCCTGGTTTATGCAGGCAAGGTGTGGTTTCAGCAGCGATTTAACGGACGGTGAGTTGGCACGATCGCCTTAGTTCAGCACTATATCCAGTGATTCTGGCATGACGGCGGGCTCATTAGCGATATTGCTATCTGTGAAGCTGTTGGGTGCAAGTGAGAGTGCTGCCTGGACAAACCCTTTGAATAAAGGATGGGGCGCACTCGGTCGTGATTGGAATTCAGGATGGAACTGGCTGGCGATGAAGAAGGGATGGTTGGGCAATTCGACGATTTCGACCAGGCGACCGTCGGGAGAGGTGCCGCTGACCACGTAGCCCGTGTCGGTGAATTGGCTGCGATAGGCGTTGTTGAACTCGTACCGATGGCGATGTCGCTCGTAGATCACTTCTTCCTGGTAGAGGCTAAAGGCGAGGGTATTGGGTGCAAGGCGGCAAGGATACAACCCTAATCGCATGGTGCCGCCTAAATCGACGACATCCTGCTGCTCCGGTAAAAGGTTAATGACCGGATTGCTGGCTTCGGGGGCAAATTCAGCGCTGTGAGCATCGGGTAAGTTAGCAATGTGGCGTGCCCATTCAATGACGGAGCATTGCATGCCCAAACAAAGACCCAGGTAGGGAATTTGATGGGTACGAGCGTATGCAATCGCCGCAATTTTGCCATCAATACCGCGAATACCAAAGCCACCCGGTACGATGACCCCATGCACGCCGTCTAAATGCCTTGCGGCTTCCTCTTCCTGAAGGTCTTCGGCGTTGACCCAGCGAATGCGAAGATCGGCATCCAGGGCGATCGCGGCGTGGCGAAGGGCTTCCATCACTGAAAGGTAGGCATCGCTCAGGCGCACATACTTGCCAACGATCGCAACTTCCACCGATCGCGTGGGGCTATAGAGGCGATCGACCAATGTTGCCCACTGGGCGAGATCGGGCTGGCGTTGTTCCAGTTGCAGTAGCTCTAGCGCCTGGTGGGCCAAGCCTTCTTGTTCCAGGTTAAGCGGCACTTCGTAGATGCTGCGGGCATCTTGAGAGGTGACAACGCACTCTACAGGCACATCACAAAAGCCCGACATTTTTTCTTTGAGTCCCGGCGGCAGGGGGCGATCGCTGCGGCACACGAGGATATCTGGCTGGATGCCGATCGAGCGCAGTTCCTTCACCGAATGCTGGGTGGGCTTGGTTTTCATCTCGCCCGCAGCCGGAATCCACGGCACCAGGGTGACATGCATATACAGCACATTCTGCCGACCCACATCTTTCCGAAACTGACGAATGGCTTCCAGAAAGGGCAGCGACTCGATATCGCCCACCGTCCCGCCAATTTCCGTAATCACAACATCGGGATTCGTGTTTCTCGCCACCCGATGTACCCGCTCTTTGATCTCGTTTGTGATGTGCGGAATGACCTGTACAGTGCCGCCATCATAATCGCCGCGCCGCTCTTTGTTCAGCACCGCTTGATAGATCGAACCCGTCGTGACGCTATTGAGCCGCGACATGGAGGTATCGGTAAAGCGCTCGTAGTGTCCCAAATCCAGATCTGTTTCTGCGCCGTCTTCGGTGACAAACACTTCGCCATGCTGAAACGGACTCATCGTTCCTGGATCAACGTTAATGTAGGGATCGAGCTTTAAGATCGAAACAGAGTACTGACGCGATTTGAGCAACCGCCCCAAACTAGCGGCTACAATCCCCTTGCCAATGCTGGAGACCACACCACCTGTCACAAATACAAACTTGGTAGCCATAGAATGAGGGAGTTGCCTGGAGTATCCAGTTCATTCTGCCACAAGGATTTGCCGTCAGGATGGGGTCAGTGATCAGTGATCGGTCGTCAGTGATCAGCTATCAGCTATCAGCAACCTGCTTGACTAACAAATCTTTTAGTGATCACCAGCCCCGCCCTGCACTAAAAGTACGGGCTAATGGGGAAAGTCCTCTAAAGAGGACTGCGAGGGGCTTTTAACCCGTTTCAACGGGTTTCCCGCTATCAGCCCGGATTTTAATCACGGGCGGGTCAGCAACGAAGTCGTCAGCCTTTTAAGACTTTTGTCAGTCAATCAGATCAGCAACACCCTGACATTCTGCTCAAAATAATCAATATCCTGTTTGACACGCTTTATGCAAAAGTTACTTATCAGCCTTGGCGTTATCCTGTTGAGTTTTGGGGCAGTGTGCAGTCAAGCGGCGACTCCCAAACCTGAAAAAACGCCAACATCCAAGGCTACACCACAACCAACGGGAGCAGATGCCTTAACGGGAACATCCGGTGCCCGATCGCGCCTTAAACCTTCTGGAGCAGACGCACTCGTCAAAAAATGGCAAACCTTTAAGGCTCCGGGCATTGAGCTAGCGTTGCCAGAGAATTATCGGGGAGGGAGTCCTAACACTACTGGACTCCAGACGTTGATTAAAGGGATTCGATCGCTCGGAGCAGACTACGAAAAGATTGCCAGCCTGGTCGAGCAAAACCCCAGCACGTTTCTGCTGATTGCCGTCGATCCCAAGCCCGATCGCACAGGTGGCGTGACGAATGTGGTGATCAGTGCCGTTAAAGTGCCCGAAACCGTCACGGTGGATGCCTATATTGATGCTGCTGTGCAGTCCTTGCCCACGCCCATTCGGACGATCGAGCGCAAAACGGTGCAGGTTGGTTCTTATCCCGCCGGACGGTTGGTGACAGAAGCCAGCGTCCAGCCCACCGGATCTCAACCCGATGCCCTGCGCCAGCTAATTTACGTGATCAAGCAAGGCAAAACCCTCTGGACAGTCGCCTACTCCACCAGAGCCGGAGACTATCCGCAGCGGCTCGCCATGTTTGAGCAAAGCATTCAATCCTTCAAAGTACAGGGCGATCAAAAGCCAGCCAGCAGTCCTACAGTGGAGAAAAAGCCCGTCGAGAAAAAGCCTGTCGAGAAAAAGCCTCAGAAAAAGCCAGCTACGACTCCTTCAGGCACCAGTAAGCGTAGGGAGGGAGTGGGGAGTGGGGAGTAGGGAGTGGAGAGAGGGATGAAGGATGAAGGCTAAAGGCTAAATGTAATGACATTTCAAATTAGCATGCGTACCGTGGTCGAAAATTAGTAGCTTGTAAAACTAAGTGCCAAACATTTAGAGCTTAAAATCAAGGTTTGAGCAAGTCTAATTAGATACTCTACTCGATGCGTTACGTAAACCAACTTAGTTTGTCATTACAGCTAAAGGCTAAAAAGGTGGCTTCTGGCTTCTGATTCCTGACTCCTCACTCCTCACCCCTCACTCCTCACTCCTAGCCGCTACCCCTGCCCGCTGACCGCTACAATAAGGAGAATGCGAACGATTATTAGGAGCGCGCGGTCTTCATGCCAGGTCAACTCTTGCTCGTGGACGATGAACCAGGCTTGCGGGAAGCAGTGCAGGCATACCTGGAAGATAGTGGCTTTGCGGTAAATGCCGCCAGCAACGCAGCGGAAGGCTTGGCTTTAGCACGGCAACAGCGCCCCGATCTGGTGATTACCGATGTGATGATGCCCCAGGTCGATGGCTACCAGTTCCTCAAGCACTTGCGCGAAGAACCGCAGTTCAAAACGCTGCCTGTGGTGTTTCTCACGGCTAGGGGTATGACTGCCGATCGCATCCAGGGCTACAACGCAGGTGCCGATGCTTATCTATCCAAACCCTTTGACCCCGATGAACTGGTGGCGATCGTCACCAACCTGCTGCAAAAGCGAGATGCCGTCCGTGCCTCTGGTGAAGACGAACCGCGCAATATTGATGATGTGATTCGTGAGATTGAAGAAATCAAGCGATTGTTGACGAAAGGGGGCACGATCGCCCAACTTCCCAACACCACCCAGATTGACTTCACGCCCAGAGAGCAAAGCGTCCTCAACCTCGTTGTAGACGGCTTGATGAACAAAGAAATCGCCCGTCGCCTTGAAACCAGCGTCCGAAACGTCGAAAAATACGTCAGTCGCCTCTTCAGCAAAACAGGCACCAGCAGCCGGACAGAGCTAGTGCGCTATGCGTTGGAGCATGGGTTGATTAAGGAGTAGGAGGAAGGCTAAAGGATAAAGGATGAAGGATAAATAAAGGCAGAGGGCAGAGGGCAGAGGGCTAAGTTTTTATACTTTATACTTCATCCTTTATCCTTCTCCAAAGCCGCCCGCGCCAGAACAATCAGCCCCTGTACTCGAATACCGTGGCGACGGAGCGTTTGGGCAGCGGAACGAGCGGTTGCGCCTGTGGTGTAAATGTCGTCGAGGAGCAGTACCGCTTTTGTGGGAGGACGTTTGTGAAAAGCAGCGCCGAGGCTAAAGGCATCTGCGAGGTTGCGTTCTCGATCGCCCGCCGAGAGTTGAAACTGGGCTGTCGTTTCGCGCGATCGCTCCAGCCCCTTTGCTTGCAGCGGGAGTCGCGTTTGCTCACAAAAATGCTCTGCCAGCAACTCTGCCTGATTGAAGCCACGCTGTTTCTGTTTGTCTGGATGCATGGGAATGGGCACAACGGTAAACGGTATGACGCGATCAGGTGTCTTTAGCCACGCATCAGCCATCCAGTGACCGAGGGGACGCGCCAGGTGAGGCTTGTTTTCATATTTGAAGACCGCGATCGTTCGCCGTAGTGCGCCGCTGTAAGACCCCCAGGCAAAGATGGGCAGGTGCTCCTGCTGCATCCACTCCGCATGACAAAAGCGACACCGCTCGATCTGGCGCTGACAGTCGGGGCAGAACGTTTTTGCGGTGGAACGCTGGCAAAGTGGGCACTGAGCCTGTAATAGTAGATCAGCCACCCCAAGCAGTCGTTTGCTAAAGCTATGCATCACGCAAAGCTCTCTGAACGGGCAGCGCTAGAGGTCAGCCTAGAACTAAGGTTTTTTGCCTTCGGTCTCCGCATAGCGGCACTTAAACCATAAGCCAGAGCCAATCGGTGTAAATGGTGCATTCTCATCATTCAGATAAACTTTAGTCGTATTAATTTATGTCACTAGAGACATGACAGTTCCCGCTTAAGTATGCCCAACTATGGATACTGCCCTACCTGGAGGCATAAGCATTGCCACTCCGCCGATCTAACGTTCACGCCTTCCCTCTGACTAACCTGTCGATCGCTCAACTCGTTGCAAAGCCCGAACGTTCGCCCCTGGTGCGCTACGGGGTGATGCTCCTGTCGCTGGTGTTGGCGCTGGGACTAATGCTGCTACTCAATCGCTGGATACCCATGCGAAGTTCACCGTTTTTGGTGTTTTTTGTAGCGGTGATGCTTAGTGCCTGGTATGGCGGGTTAGGCGCGGGGTTATGTGCCACGGCGATCGCAGCTCTGCTATCAAACTATTTTTTTCTGCCCCCAGTTTATTCGCTTGTTCTGGCAAATACGGCTGATAGCGTGCGGCTGGGTATATTTATCGTCGTCTCGTTGATGATTACGGCGCTGAGTTCGGCGCGGCAGCAACTGATCAGGGCACTCCGGCGAGAACGAGATTTAATTGCCGCGATCGTGGGTACGGCTGGCAGTTTGATCATGGTGCTCGATCGTCACGGTCGCATCATGCAGTTTAACCACGCCTGCGAGCGGCTGACGGGATATACCTTTGCAGAGGTAAGTGGCAAGTACCCCTGGGATTTATTTTTGCCCGTAGAAGACATTGAACCAGCGAAACAGGTCTTTCAAACGCTGTGCGCGAGTGCGGCTTCTGATCAATACGAAAACGATTGGCTGGCTAAAGATGGAAGTCGCCACACGATCGCCTGGTCAAACAACATTTTGCCCGATGAGCGAGGAGCAGTCTACTGCGTGATTTGCACTGGGTTAGATATCACCGAACGCAAGCAGGCAGAGCAATCCCTTCAAGAAACGAATCAAGCACTTCAAGCTTTAATTCAAGCGTCTCCAGTAGCGATTACGGTGCTTGATCGTCGTGGCATTGTGAAACGCTGGAACCCAGCCGCAGAAAGAATCTTTGGGTGGAAAGCGGCAGACGTGCTCGATCGCAGCACGCCCACCGTCCCCACAGATAAACAGGCAGAATTTTTGGCGAACATCGACGCGACGCTCAACGGGAACTTGCTCAACGGCATGGAAACCTATCGACAGCGCCAGGATGGGTCTTTAATCTATATCGGTCTGTGGACAGCGGTGCTACGCGGTGTCAGCGCAGAAGCCGACAGCGTGATGTCGATCGTGGCAGACCTGAGTGAACGGAAGCAAGCAGAAGCCGCCTTGAAACTGAGTCAAGAGCGCTTGACTTCTTTGATGGAAGCGAACGTGGTCGGACTGCTCTTTGGCGATATAGTCGGTGGTATTTACGAAGCCAATGATGAGTTTCTCCGCATTGTGGGCTATTCCCGCGAAGACCTGCAAGCAGGAAAACTGCAATGGACGAAGCTTACCCCGGTAGAATATTTACCGCGTGACGCAAAGGCTATTCAGGAAGCGCAAAGGGAGGAAGAGTGTACCCCTTACGAGAAAGAATATATCCGCAAGGACGGCAGCCGTATCCCTGTTTTAATCGGTTTTGGGCTTTTGGGTGAAACGCGGGAGCAAACGATCGCCTTCATCCTCGACTTGACCGAGCGCCAGCGGCTAGAACAAACCCTACGCAACCAGACCGACCAACTCGCGCAGGCAAACCGCATGAAGGATGAGTTTCTTGCCGTGCTGTCTCATGAATTGCGCACACCTTTGAACTCGATTTTGGGCTGGGCAAAGATGCTGCGATCGCGCCAATTTGATGCCTCAACCACGGCACGGGCGCTGGAAACGATCGAACGCAACGCTCGCCTGCAAAACCAGCTAGTCGATGACATTCTCGACATTTCCAAAATCACACAAGGAAAGATTTACCTGCAACTGCACCCCGTTGATCTGGTAACCATCATCACCGCTGCAATTGAGGCGATGCGTCCAGCGGCAGTAGCGAAGTCTATCACCATCACGCGGCTGGACGAACCGCTGCCCATAGCGCAACGAGCCGCTACCTTCATCGTTTTGGGCGACTCAGACCGCTTACAACAGGTGGTGTGGAACTTGCTCGCTAACGCCATCAAATTCACCTCGGAGGGTGGTCAAATAGGGGTGCAGTTGGCGATCGTTCGTCAAGAAGCGATAGGGCAGAAAGCAGAAGAGATAAGGCAGAAGGCAGAGGGCAGAAGGCAGAAGGCAGAGGACAGGGGGCAAAAGGTAGGGGACCGGGGAGCGCAAGAGACAATCACCTTAAGCAATGTGGGAAGACCAGAAACGGGAGTCGGCGCGCCAGTAACAGCAGCGCCAGTGGATATCGATTCTCAGCGTACTGGCAAATACGGTGCTCAAATAATCGTCACCGATACCGGGAAAGGGATCAGCGCTGATTTTCTCCCCTTTGTCTTCGATCGCTTTCGACAAGCAGATTCATCATCAACCCGCGTTGAAGGAGGCTTGGGGCTGGGGCTGGCGATCGTGCAGCAATTAGTCGAGTTACATAACGGTACCGTCGAGGCAGACAGCCCAGGCTTGGGGAAAGGCGCTACCTTTAAGGTGACCCTGCCGCTCTTGGGCAATAGCCAGTCGATCGCTTAGGTGACTTCTCTTAAAGCATCTACCCAATGGATACCGTAGTGCAAGTGTCTCGCTTGCGACGCGGGCAAGATGCCCGCACGACGTTGGGTCACTTCTTTTGTGGAAATCGCCTTAGATCATTGAATGCATGTAGGACGAGGCTTCCTTGCCCACAACCTGACCACTAACCGATCGCTCATCTAACCCTCCTGCCCCCTGCCCCCACCCCCAGTCCCCTCCTTCCAACAACCAACAACCAACAACTTTTTCTACCCCCTGTCCCCTCCTTCCAACAACCAACAACCAACAACCAACAACCAACAACTTTTTCTACCCCCTGTCCCCTCCTTCCAACAACCAACAACCAACAACTTTTTCTGCCTCCTGCCCTCTGCCTTCTGCCCTCTGCCCTCTGCCCCTGCTCCCACCGTTCATATCATTTTTTCTTCCCAGCCCCTAAAATCAATTGATGTTGGCTCTAACGTATCGTTGCTATGAGTTGCAACTGTGGCTAATCTTTACTGGCTCGATCAGATTCAACCGCATCATCAGGCTTTCGTTGGCAACAAAGCGCTGTACTTGGGGCAATTGCTGCAAAAGGATTTTCCTGTGGTGCCAGGATTTGTGGTTTCGGCGGGTATGCTGCGCCAGTTTTTAGAATCCATCGACTGGTCAGAACCGTTCTTTGCCGATCTTCCGCACTCATCCCTGCGATTAGATCTGGGCAATCCCCAGCAGTTACAGACGATCGCGCAGCAATTACGACAGTCCGTTGAAGTCGCCCCGTTACCCGTAGACTGGCAGCAAGAACTGGAAACTGCGATTCAGCAGCTAGATGCACCTGTGGTGATATTACGCCCTTCGTTGTTTATCAAAACCACTGCCCGCCATGCTTTAAAGGTGGGCACGATCGCAGACGGCAAAAGCTCAGCGTTATTTGATAGCCAGTTTTGTCAGGCAACAGCAGCCGATGTCGATCGGGGGTTGAAGCGTCTTTGGGCACAGCTTTTTCGAGCAAAAAGCTTATTTTACTGGCAGCGATTGAACATTCCGTTGCAGCAGGTCAGGTTGGCTGTGCTGGTGCAACCGCTACGATCGGCGATCGCTTCTGGCACGGTGCAACGCCTGGGCGATACGGTGCAGATGCAGGCAACCCCTGGGTTGGGCATGGCGATCGCCTGGGGAGAAGTGATCCCAGACCTTTATCAAGCTCAGGTAGCTACTGGCGTGACGCAGCTACAGCAGGTAGGCAACCGAGCGATCGTCTATCAGGTTGCAGACAACATTACGACGAAACGGTATGCTGAGGCGACCAAGCCATTCGATTCGATCGATCAAGCACATACATCATCTAGAGAGCTGGCAGCGCCGTTGCCTCCCGACTCCAACCCTGTAGATCCCCTGCAGATCGGTGACCTGGCAGCGTTTCAACACACAGCGCTTGTATCATCCCAGGCTTCGCCCCTATCCCTGCTCAAAACTGCTTTTCCAGAGAAGCATTCGCAGAAGCACCCATCGCTTAACACCACACAGATAAGTGTCTTGGTACAGTTTGGGCAACGCGTGATGGCAGAGATGAGCAACGTGTCTGCTTTTGAGTGGATATTGTATCCCAACCCAGGTGAGCCTCCAGAGCCGAGTGAGTCTTCAGCATTGGGTGAAGCTTCAGCCGATCAGTCTGCACTAGATGAACCACGACAGTTTTGGCTGACTCAGATCATGACATGTTCATCAGAGGCACACCTGCATCCGCTTCATCCCGTAAACCAGGAGCCACCGATCGCCCTCACCACACCCCTCGATCGCGCGGTTCAAACAGCACCTAAATCCGGTTTAGAGCCAAGTCAGTCTACCCTGATGCCCACAAAGCAACGCTCGTCTGAGCCACAGGCATTGCTGGTGACGGGCTTAGCTGCCTCACAGGGGCGCTCGATCGCCAGAGCCACCATCCTTTCTGATCAGACCACCACGATCGAAGCACTGCCACCGGGAACCATTTTGGTAGCTGAAATGTTGCAGCCCCACTGCTTCCCCCTCATCAAGCAGGCGGCTGGACTTGTATTGGAGCAGGGCAGTATGACCTCTCACAGCGCCATTATTGCAAGGGAGCTAGGTGTTCCAGCGGTGATGGCTGCTGCCGGGGCGATGCAGCACATTCAGCCAGGTGAACTGATTCTGGTGGATGGCGATCGGGGCACTGTGTACCGGATGGCAGACATGCTCCAGCCATTAACCACGCTGCCTGTAGCGCATTCGAGCGAGATGATTACAATCCGCGATCGCTCACTGTTGGGAACCCGGTTGATGGTGAATCTCAGCCAGCCCGATCATCTGGAGGCGATCGCGGCTTTGCCGATCGACGGCATTGGGCTTCTGCGTAGCGAACTCCTGACGCTTTCAGTGCTGGAACATCAACATCCTCTCCAGTGGCTACAAAGCGGACGTAGCGAGGCACTGGTTGAACGGTTGGCGACGGGTCTCGTGCAGTTCGCTGCTGCTCTATCACCCCGTCCAGTGTTTTACCGCTCATTGGACTTGCGATCGCACGAGTCACGCGGCTTACCAGGTGGCGAAGCGGTTCTCCCAGAAGTCAACCCCACGCTAGGTTTGCACGGCACCTTTAGCTACTGCCTTGACCCCACACTCTTCGATCTAGAACTGGCAGCACTGGCGCAGGCTCAAATCCACTACCCTAACCTTTGCTTGCTTCTGCCCTTTGTCCGTACTGTGGAGGAGTTTGCCTTCTGTCGTCAGCGAGTGCAGGCGGCTGGGTTACTGCACAACGCGCAATTCCAACTGTGGATTATGGCAGAGGTACCGTCTGTATTATTTTTGTTGTCTGACTATGTGCGTGCAGGCGTGCAGGGCATTGCGATCGGCACCAATGACCTGACCCAGTTGCTTTTGGGTGCAGACCGTGATCATGGCACAATGGCATCGGCGTTTGATGCGCGTCATCCAGCCGTCAGGGCAGCGATCGCCCAACTGATTCAGCAAGCCAGACAGGCGGGCATTCCCTGCTCCATTTGCGGACAAGCCCCTTCAAACGATCCTGACCTGGTGGAAGCGTTGGTACGCTGGGGGATCACTTCCATCTCAGTTGATCCAGGTGCGGTCGAAGCCACCTACTGGGCGATCGCACGGGCAGAACGGCGACTGTTGCTGGAGACGGCTCGGCACCAGGAGCGCGATCGTTAACTGGCACTACAATCCCAAAACTCGATTACCTGTGCAAGCCTTGTGGCGGTAGATACCTGGTGCAACCCCTGACCAGCGCTTAAACGCTTTGCTGAAAGCAACGTCTGACGCATAACCCACCTGAGCCGCGATCGCCCGCATATCTAGCTGGCTCTCTCGCAATAAATTTGCTGCTTTAACCATGCGCCACATGGTCAAATACTGCATGGGAGGCTGCCCCACCAACTGGCGAAACCGTTCAGCAAAGGTAGAGCGAGAGATTGGAATTTGCTCGGCAAGGGAGGCAACCGTCCAAGAACGAGCCGGATAATGATGTATGAACGATAGCGCTATGCCAATCTCGGTATCTGTGAGTGCGCGTAACCAATTGCCTCGATCGACAGGTAGCCCCATGACGTAAGCCCGCACCGCTTGAATAAACAGCACATCAGCTAAACGAGACAGCACACATTGGCAGCCTAGCTGGTTGATATCAATTTCAGCCGCAATAAACTGCAATGTGGTTTCTAGCCAGGGGATAAATTGCCCCATCTCATTCTTAATATGGATAAGCGGTGGCAGGGCAGATAACAGAGGATTATGGGCACGATCGCCACGGAACTTAAACGTACCTGACACCAGTTGAGTCAATAACCCGTCACCACCATAGGCAATGCGTTTATAGCCAGGGTCAGGCTTTTGGGCAATGACCGTTTCAAGCTCCACAGTCGGACTGGCAGGGTCATCACAAATAGTATGCGCCTGACTCTGAAGCAAGATCGCCAAATCTCCAACTTCCATGTGAATGGGGTGCGATCGATCGTCCAGCAGTAGCCAGCACTGTCCCTGCATCACCACATGAATAGTGGCTTCATCCTCATCTTCATCAGGGATATGAATACTCCAGGGAGCCGTAAAGCGAGCCGATCCCAGAATCGTACTTTGCAGATGAACGGTTTGCAAAATATCCGTTAAAGCATCGGGACGCAGCATAGATTGTCTGGACGAATGGCTAAGAAATAGGGACGTTTAGACATTTTCTGTCCATCATCTTACCAGCTATCCTGTAAAGCGTCAGGTTAAAGGAAAACCAATGAAAACGACTGATAATACAGTCCTGATTACGGGTGGTGCCACCGGGATTGGACTTGAGCTAGCCAAAGACTTCGTGGCAAAAAACAACACTGTTATTATTTGTGGAAGACGAGCAGAAAAACTTAGCGAAGCCAAGAAAATACTGCCACAGATCATTACCTACCAGTGCAATCTTTCAGAACTGCACCAACGGAGAGAACTCGTTGAGTTTTGCACCCAAAATCACCCCAGCATCAATATCCTTGTCAATAATGCAGGAGTGCAGCGGGAAATTAATTTTCTCAACGGCGAGGCAGACTACTTCAATGGTGAGAGTGAAATAGCGATTAACCTTGAGGCTTGTATTCACCTGACTGCTTTGTTTGTGCCGTACTTTGTGCAAAGAAGTGAGGCTGCGATTATCAACGTAACCTCAGGCTTAGGAATTGTGCCATTATCAATCACGCCCGTTTACTGTGCGACAAAAGCTGGCTTGCATTCATTTTCTATCTCTTTGCGCTATCAGCTCAAACATACGTCGGTTAAAGTCTTTGAGCTGATCCCACCCATCGTAGATACAGAGCTAGACAGAGGTGCAAGAGATAGACGAGGGCAGAAAGATAAGGGAGTGAAGCCCGAAATCGTCTCAAAAGAAGCCTTTGAAGGACTAACAAACGATCAGCTTGAAATTCCAGTTGGCATGGTTAAAATTCTCAAAATAGGCTCTCGCATTACCCCAGAACTGTTTCTCAAAATGATCAACAAAAAAGTGGTGAACCCATCAGCCAGTGATGGGAAATGATGCCCAATATGAAAGGTGGACGCTAGGGCGCGTCATCAATTAGCTCCGAATCTTGCGGTATCAACATCATCGCGCCCGCCCCAACACACCAGGCTAGGGGCTAGAACCCTTGCTGCAAGTAATGTGTAGTATTAATTGATGACAGCCCCTAGCTTAGCTCCCTACGGCTCACAGTTGCACCTGTTTTAGAGCAGTTGTTTGGCGATTTAGATGACCTGTTGACTGAAGTTGGTCAATGAGTATGGTGAGCCGTTACAGCATATTGTCCCTGACGGTTCGCTTTGGCAAGACAGCTAGCGAGCGATCGCAGCATCGTCTCGGTCGTCGCAAAATCCACACAGGCATCGGTAATGCTTTGACCATACACCAACTGGCTTAAATCTTTGGGTAACTTCTGGTTGCCTGCCTTCAAATGGCTTTCGATCATCACGCCCATGAGATGGTGAGAGCCAGCCACCATCTGATCGGCAATGTTTTGGAGGGCGATCGGTTGGTTGGTGTAGTCCTTCGCCGCGTTATCGTGGCTGCAATCGACCATCACGCGGGGATTCAAACCATTCTGAGCAAGTTCCGCCGCTGCTTTTTCAACGTTCAATGCGTCGTAATTGGGACCATGCTTGCCGCCCCGCAGCACCAGATGGGTATCGGGCGTACCTGTGGTGGTGACAATGCTTGCCAGTCCATGAAAGTTGATCCCCAAAAAGCGGTGGGGTTGACTCGCCGACAGCATGGCATTGACCGCAATGCGGAAGCCGCCATCGGTGCCGTTCTTAAAGCCGACTGGCATGGAAAGCCCCGATGCCATTTCGCGGTGAGTCTGGCTTTCGGTGGTGCGTGCCCCGATCGCCGTCCAGGAAATGACATCCGCAATGTACTGGGGAATGATGGGATCGAGTAGCTCGGTTGCAGCGGGCAGTCCCAAATGAGCCAGGTCCAGCAACAGCTTACGGGCAAGCCGTAGCCCGGTATTAATGTCATAGCTGCCGTCGAGATGGGGATCATTGATCAGTCCTTTCCAGCCGATCGTGGTGCGCGGTTTTTCAAAGTACACCCGCATGACAATTTCTAGCTCGTCTTCTAATTCTGTGCGGAGTGCTGCCAGCTTTTCACCATACTCGTAAGCAGCCTGTACATCATGAATCGAGCACGGTCCAACGATTACGAGCAGCCGTCGATCTTCGCTGCGCAAGATATTACGGATACGATCGCGCGTTTCGGTGACCAGGAGCGCGGCTTTTTCGGTGATGGGCAATTCACCGTGAACAAAGGCTGGACTCAGCAATGGACGAGTTTCAACCACGTGAAGATCGGAAGTTTTGTGCATGGGATTGTGAATAGTCCAACGAAAACTTGAAGCAGTCGGCTGTAAAGGCATGGTTAGTATGGCTCACAAGGAGGTAGGCGCAGACAAAACAGTCGCGATCGCGTCATTCCCTCCTACACTAAATTACCTGTATATTGGTGCGTTTGACATGCAACCTGGTTAGACAAGTGGGTATATCACCATCAGCAAGCTGTGGTTTCTCAATAAGGATGCGCCACCAAGATTCATGAGAGATGGTGGATGAACGGTCCAGTGGCTGATGCTATCAACCGCAGAGGCGTAGAGGGCGCTAAGCTCGACTTTAGCCATTTGGAGGAAGAGGGACAAGGTATAGAAGAATGGGGTGAGCGGAACAAAGTCCATCTCACCCCTGAAAAGTTGTGTTTACTATACCAGAACCCACTGCGGCAATCT
>JAHHHL010000032.1 GCA_019359375.1 Lyngbya sp. HA4199-MV5 | reverse complement strand
ACACCGTCGTCGTGCCAAAAGTTTGTTCCGGTTAGGGCTCGATTATTTGCGCCATTTAGTGCTCAATCCATCTGCGTCCAATGAGTCCGACTTTGTGCAATCCCTCCAACTTTTGTCCTGTACTTAGCTATGAAACAACCATTGAGACCTACGAAACGATTACCGAGATCTACAAAACGGTTCTTGAGGTTCACGAAACGATGATTAGGATCTACAAAACGGTTGTTGAGGTCTAAGAAACGACTGTTGAGACCCACAGAACAATTACTAAGGTCTACAAAACGGCTTTTGAGATCTGAGAAACCGTTGTTGAGGTGTAGGAAATGATTTCTGAGGTTTACAAAAGGACTTTTGACCCTCTATCTGTAGGAATTTACGGAAGCAAACGCCGATCGCTTGGCTGCAAGTTTAACCAGATTACAAACTTTTACGGATCTCTCGCTCATGAGCGCAGGGCTAGAGTGAACCCATCATCAGAAACCATCTAGCCTCTGGAGACCACTCATTATGGCATATCAAAAACGGCGTTCCGCTACGTTGGAAAAAGCACAGGCGCGCTTGAACGGGTTACGATCGGTTCATGCCGAAATGGATTTAGGTAATGGACTAACCTTGCGAGACTATGCTGCCTTAATTGCCACTTCAGACACCCGCTTACAGGCTCAAAATCTTGCTCTTTCAGAAGCCGATCGCACCCGCATTGAATTTGCTGAAACCGAAGCCGCCTTATCCACTTTGTCGTCACGCATCTTGAGTGCAGTCGCAGCGATGTATGGCAAGGACAGCAAGGAATACGAAATGGCAGGTGGAAAACCGCCGAGTACCTACAAACGCTCCAAAAAACAAGCTGCAACCACCAGTTCAACGACTCCTCAAAATGGAGACACCGCTTCCACTAATGGAGCCGCCATGAACGGTGCCCAAGCCGCAACCTCAGTGCATTAGAAGTTGGCAAATGGAATCACCCTGACCTGGAAATCCCTCTGTTTAACAAGGTCTAACAGGTTAGGGCTTCCTCAGTTCACGGTTTGTTAGTGTGGACTCTCTACTCCTTACTCCCTTAGGAATGAGAATTTATGAAGGTGTAATTCTGTGCGTAGGGGCGTGGCATGCGGTAGAAAGTCCTTGCCTTTGCACAGATTTATCTGCCGCATGCCGCGCCCGTACAATTAAAAGGCTGAGGTTATCGAAGTTATTTAATTTCCATTTCTTAGTGTTTCAACACCAGCCGATAGCGGGGTTTGCCGTTACGAAGTTTTTCCATCGCTTCATTCACCTGCTCAAAGGAGAAGGTTTCGGTGATGGGTTCGACGTGGTGACGAGCCGCAAAGTCTAGCATTTTGGCGATCGTGCTGGGGCTACCGGTCGGGCTACCGGAGATCGCTTTTTGCCCGACGATGAGCGGAAAAATGCCGATGGATAAGGGGCTGGGCGTAACACCAACGATGTGTAGCCGTCCTTTGGGGCGTAGTGCTGCAATGTAGACGTTCCAATCCATGTCGGCGTTGATGGTGGAAATAATCAGGTCGAAGGTGTTTTCTACCGACTTTAGCGCCTCTGGATCGCGGGAGTTGATAAAGTGGTTTGCACCCAGTTGACGCGCTTCTGCTTCCTTATCGGGGCTGGTCGAGAAGGCGGTGACATCGCATCCCCAGGCACGCAGAAAACCCAGTGCCATGTGTCCCAGCCCACCAATGCCAATCACTCCCACATGAGCGGTAGGGTGGATATCAAACTGCACGATCGGGTTAAAGACGGTAATGCCACCACACAACAATGGTCCAACTACGGCTGGATTGACCTGCTCTGGTAGCGGAAATGCCCAGGTGTGATGGGCACGCACTTTATCGGCAAACCCTCCGGGTCGTCCTACGATCGTTCCTTCTGCCGTCAAGCAAAGGTTGTGATCGCCCGAAACACACCATTCGCAGTTCATGCAAGAACGGGAATACCAGCCTAAGCCAACGCGTTGCCCTACTTTAAGAGCTGTCACCGCATCGCCGATCGCCCCGATCGTGCCGATGACCTCATGCCCAGGCACAAAGGGATATTGAGTGATGCCCCATTCGTTATTCAACATGCTGAGATCGCTATGGCAAATCCCGCAATATTCCACATTAATTTCAACATCCTGAGCATTTAATGCACCGGGATCATACTCAAACGGTTTCAACTCGCCACCCGGTTCATGAGCTGCATATGCTTTAATCATCGGTTTTGCCTCAAGTCGCTTGTGTCGTGAATTAACTCTATGTCGAGGTATTGTATGGTGCTGGTTTGAAGCTGCAAAGCACCAACCGGGTAGTCTTTATTCAGAGTAATTTTAGTCATCGGCTTTCGTACCAGGGAACTATAACCTTTGTCAGAGGAAACGGGCGATCTCGAACGTTAGTCTTGACGGTGTGCTGAGAATGCAAATTCTTTGAGTTCATTGGTTTGAAACAAAGGGTAGCATCGTTTGACTCATGCCTTTGTGCAAATGGTTGCAATTTTCGTTGATTGCAACGGCAGCCTTTGGAGCAGGTCAACGCATCTCAGAGAAGCCGAAAAGGTTAAGAACAAATTAGTGGAGCAATGGCATGACACAGTTGATTTCTAGGACGATCGCTCGATTCAATTCTTTATTGAACGCACTGCAACTAAAGCGAGTTTTCGCAGTGGCTTTAGTCGGTTTTGTCTTACTGACAACTAACGTTGATCCGGGTAAGAATGACCAGCCTTTACCTGCAAATTTACGCGATCGCATTAATCAGAACGATGCCGACCGACCCAAAACAACGGGGCAATGGAATCGTGAAGCTCGTGAAGTGGAAGGCAATCCTGGTGAGCGATTCAAGCGCATTGGCAAAGAAACTGGAGAAGCCTTCAAAGAGTTTGGCACGGGCTATGCAAAAGGTGCTGAGAAAACCGCCAATGACGTTCGGCGTGGTGCCGATCGAGCCGCTAGAGATTTGGTTGATTAAGCCACAGTTTGCAATGCAATAAATAAACGTGTGGTAGGGACGTTACATGTAACGTCCCTACATTAAATTAGGGATATTAGATTACGGTCTAATTGGCAACACCAAAAACGCTGCCGATCGCCCGCATCATGTTTTGTGGCTGCATCGCATCGACCGCAGCGGTTGGTTCATAGCCGCAATGCACCATGCAGTCAGCGCACTGAGGATTACCGCTCGATCGACCGTATGCACTCCAATCGGTATTGTCCAGAAGTTCCTGGAACGTCTCGTAATGTCCTTCGTTCAACAGGTAGCAAGGCTTTTGCCAACCGAGTACGCTATAGCTTGGCATCCCCCAGGGTGTGCATTCGTAGTCTTTCTCGCCCGTGAGAAAGTCCAGGAACAGAGGGTTGTGGTTGAAATTCCAGTTCTTTTTACCCGCTTTGAGGGGCGCGAGAATTTCGCGGAAGAGTGACTTGGTTTGTTCGCGCTTGAGAAAATGCTCCTGGTCGGGTGCCCACTCGTAGCTGTAACCAGGGGAGACCATCATACCGTCTGTGCCAAGCGTCCCGATGAAATCAAAGAAGTCCTGCATCTCTTTAGGATCGGTGCCCTCAAAGATAGTGGTGTTGGTTGTCACTCGGAAGCCTTTCGCCTTGGCTGCTTTAATGGCTTTAACGGCAACATCAAAGATACCTTTGCGATCGACACACTTATCGTGATGGTCACGCAAGCCGTCTAAATGGACGCTAAACGTCAGGTATGGAGAAGGCGTAAATTTATCCAGGCTCTTCTCTAGCAAAATACCGTTGGTGCAGAGGTAGATGTACTTTTTGCGATCGACCAGACCCCGCACAATTTCGTCAATTTGCGGATGCAGTAGCGGTTCTCCACCAGGGATGGCAACTACAGGCGCACCGCATTCTTCAACGGCAGCAAAGCACTGCTCTGGGGTCATATTTTGCCGCAAAATCTCCGTTGGATGCTGAATTTTGCCGCAGCCTGGGCACGCCAAATTACAGCGAAAGAGCGGCTCCAGCATGAGGGTCAACGGATACTTGGTGCGCCCCTTCAGACGCTGAGAAACGATGTACTTACCAACTTCGATCGCTTGCTGTAAAAGAACTGCCATGCGTTTTCACTCCTCGAAACGGAACACAGGGGGAAGAAGGGATAAGGGATGAAGTATAAAGGATAAAGATTTTAGCCTTTAGCCTTTAGCCTTTAGCTTTTCTTGACGTAACCATACTTCACAAACCACTCTATGCTATCGTGCAGCGCTGTAGAAATGGGCGTTTGCGGTAAACCCAGTTCATGGATCGCTTTCGCCGCGTTGTAGTACATGGGGTGTTGCGCCATACGAACGCCATCCAGCGGGACAGAAGGCGTTTTGCCCAAGGGCGCGAGGATTTGCTCATCAATCCAGGCAACGGTGAGGGGAATCCAGGCGGGAATCGATCGCTGGGGTGCAGGTTGTCCAGTCAAGGTGGCAAGCTGATCGAGCAGTTGCTTGAGGGTGAGGTTCTGGTTGCCGAGGATATAGCGAGCGCCCGTCTTCCCTTTCTGTAGTGCCAGCAAGTGCCCCCACGCTACATCCTCCACATGGATGAAGTTCAAGCCTGTATCCATGTAAGCAGGCATCTGACGACGGAGGAAGCGCAGAATAATATCACCTGTTGGCGTGGGCTTGATATCCCAGGCACCGATCGGGCTACTGGGATTCACAATCACGATATCCTGCCCTGCTTGAGCCGCTTTCACCGCTTCTTGCTCTGCCAGATATTTGGACTTTTTGTAATGCCCCACTAATTTCTCAACGGGACTTTGATGGGTTTCGTCTACGGGTTCGCCATCGCTGCCAACCCCGATCGCCGCGACAGAACTGGTATACACGGTGCGCTCTACGCCTGCTTTTTGCGCCGCTTCGAGAATATTGCGCGTGCCGATAACATTATTTTGGTAGAGTGCGTCACGATCGGTTTGCCAGAGCGAGTAATGCGCCGCGACGTGAAAGAGAGCCTGACACCCGCGCATGTGCTGCCACAAAGCCGGATCATTCAGGTCACTTTGGATAATTTCAACATCTAATCCTTGCAGGTTGTCTAAGCGACTGCCCGATCGTGCCAGCGCCTTGACCGTATAGCCTTCCTGGAGCAATAAACGCACCAAATTCGCGCCAATAAACCCCGTTCCACCTGTAACGAAAACCTGCATAGTTTCAGCTATCTATGATGAGATTGATATTTATTCTGTTCGCTCCACTCTACTGTTGGCTGTCTGACTACTATCTGATGCTTCTAAGCGTTGTCGAATGGCAGCTTGAATCTTGGCATCAAAATCAGGATCAGTTGGGCTTGCGATGACTACTTTTGGGCGCTGGTTACGCCTGTCCAGATAGGCATGAAAAGCATCTTGATCTTGGCGATTCGCCAAAAAGTATCGTCTTAATTCAGCATCATTCATGGCATCAAAATCTACTTGGTTCATCACAGTACCTCTCCATTCGGTATGATTTCAAACTCAAGTGCTTCATCATAGCCAGCTAAAACATACACGTTGCAAGTACGACGATCGATGCAGACCAGATGAATCGGTTGCAACATCATAAACGTTAACTGATAGCTGATACGATATAAACTTTCTAACTGAGCAACAGTAGGCATGCCGGTCACTTGCTCCGTCTGCTACTCATTTTAACAAACGCTTCCATTGCTCGCTTCAGCTCAAACGGATTTCCCTTTTAATCGAATTTTCAGGTCGTCAAGGAGGGCGTAGACGACTGGCACCACGATCAGGCTCAGGAGTGTGGAGGTGACAAGTCCGCCGATGATGGCGATCGCCATTGGCGCTCTGAGTTCAGCTCCGGCTCCCAGACCAAGGGCGATCGGCATCATGCCAAGAATCGTCGCAGCGGTCGTCATCAAAATGGGACGCAGGCGTACAGGAGCCGCTTTGAGAATGGCATCAGTGCGAGAGGCTCCACTGCGGCGAAGCTGATTGATATAGTCCACCAGCAGAATGGCGTTTTTGTTGACCAGTCCCAACAGAAAGATAATGCCGATGACTGAAATCATGCCGAAGTCACTACGGGTGAGCAACGATGCCAGCAGTGCGCCCACGATCGACAGCGGCAGCGAGAACGCAATCACCAGTGGATCAGTCCAACTGCGGAACAGCAAGAGCAGCACGACCAGAACGCAGACGACCGAAAGCGTGAGGGTGGTGCCAAAGCTGCCAAAAATTTCGCCGACTCTAGCAGAATCCCCTCCCAGATCGAGCGTGATGGAGGCGGGTTTGACTTCATTGGCGATCGCCACCACGCGATCGGTGGCTGCACCCAACGCCAGATTTTGCTCTAAGTTGGCGCTCACATACGCCACTCGTCGGGAATCCCAGCGATCGATTTCGACAATTTTATCGCTGGTGTTAGCATCGCCTGTCGTGCTGACATCGCCAAAGCCCGGTAGTTTCTCCAGCCGTTGCTTAATGGTTTTTGCTGTTTGGCTGAGTGTCAGCGGATCATCGCCAATCAGTGCCACCTGCAACGGCTTTTCGCCACCCGTATCAATAAATTGAATGTCTTCAATGCTCGTGGTTACGCCCTTTAGCACAGGCAACTGCTGGCGAAACTGGTCTTGTAGTTCCGCCGTATGGATCGTGCGATCTTTGCGTAGCTTGACGTAGAGCGTCCCTTTATTAGGCTGCTGGCGGGTGCCCACTGTGGTAAAGACGGCTTCCACCTGAGGTGACTTCAGCACAAACGCTTCCAGCTTCTTTGCCGTGTCGAGCGATTCGGTGAGAGGATTGATGGGCGGTGCCTGTTGCGCAGTTAGGTCTGCCGGATTGACACCAGGAGGGAGCGTCGTAGGAGGAGCACCCGTTCCCTGAGCCTGTGCTGCCTGTGCTTGTTGAGCCGCCTGAGCCGCTTGAGCCAGTGCCGCTTGGGGCAGAGGGGCGGTATAGGAGATGTTAAACTCACCTCGATCGAGCTTGGGAATGAAGCCCTTCGGAATGATGGGAATGAGCGCCACACCTGCCGCAAAGCTGAGCAACGCAGCCCCAATGACAATGCCACGGTGGTTCAGCGACCATTGAAGCAGCCTCCAGTAGCCCTGGACAAACCCTGACCAGCCTTGTGTGGTCGGATGATTCTGCCGAGGTCGTAGCCAATAGACCGCTAACAGGGGGGATAGCGTGCGGGCAACCAGCAGCGAAATGAGTACGGCGGCAGAAACAGTGATGCCAAAGGGGCGGAAAAACTGTCCAATGACCCCTTCCATGAGACCGACGGGCAGAAAGACTGCCGCGATCGCCAGGGTTGCCGCCGTTACCGTGAGACCAATTTCGTTCGTGGCGTTGATGGCAGCCTGTCGCGGTGAGGTGTTTTCTTCATCCAGGTGACGAGCAATGTTTTCTACGTCTACGATCGCATCGTCCACAATGATCCCCACCACCAGCGCCAGCGCTAGGAGCGTGATGGTCTCCAGGTTGAACCCAAAGCTTGCCATCACAATGAAGGTGCCCAGCAGGGATGTGGGAATTGCCAGCGCGGAAATGAGCGTCGCCTTCCAATTCCACAAAAAGGGAAAGATGACGATGACCGAGAGAGCGGTTGCTAGCACCAGCGCATCCAGCGTGGAGTCGGTCGCTTCACGGATGTACTCTGCCTGCGTTTCTGCCAGGTTGAGCTGCACGTCTGGTAGCTGCGATCGCACTTTTTCAACGGCTTGGTCAACGGCTTTTACCACCTCAAGCGTATTGGCATCGCTGCGCTTAATGACCTCAAAGGCTAAGGCATCGCGCCCGCTAAACCGCACTGCCGAAGTACCTGCGTCTAAAATCACCTGCTCGGCTGTGTTTGGCTGTGATGCAGGTTGTTTAACTGTCGCTCCACCGGGAATGCCCAGCAGATTAACTTTGAGGACACCGGGCACCTGGGCGATCGTCGGCAAAATTCGGTCTTGAGTCACCGTCGCCAACTGCTCCAGGGACTGCTGCTTGCCCTCAACGACATAGCTAGCCACCGCAGATTCGTTCAAATTAACGGGGGTGAGCTTATAGGTGCCACTATTCGCCAGCTTGAGCGGTTTCAGCGTGGCATCAACGCGTTTGACCGATTGCTCCAAATTGGTGCCCACCTCAAACGACAGGCTGACGATCGCCCGTCCTGGATAGGTTGAAGAGCGCACCCCATTTAAACCTTCTGACTCTAGCCCCCTGAGTGCCTGTTCCAGCGGCACTGTAAGTTTGGTTTCGGTCTCCTGCGCGGTTGCCAATTCTGCCGACGCATTCACGACGACGACAGGGAACGTCACATCTGGGAACAAGGCATACTTGAGCGAACTGAACGCCATCAGCCCTGCAACGGAAACAGCCAGCCAGAAGCCCAACGTGAGCCAGGGGTACTCAATTGCCAGCTTAGAAATGTTAAAACGCTCTCGCAGAGACATTGCGGTAGTTGCCTAACCCATATGTTGACTATTAGCCATCCTACCGTTTCATACCCTAAACGACTGCCTTTGCGCGATCGACTGAGCCACGATCGACACCGATGCAGGCTGACTCACCCACTTAAGCAGACTGACGATTGCTTTAAGCTCCAGGAACTCGCGTGGCGGGCGATCGAGCCAGGGTCAAAAAGCGTCCATCAAAGGTGGTGTAGCCCAACTCGGCGACATAATCAACATTGCTGACAGGAATCGGTACCTGTTGATCGTGCTCCCATTCGTTGCAGAGAAACTCCTGTCTACTGTAGCCAGTCGTGGTTTCGGTACCCATCACGTCATACACTCGCAGCACTAATTGCTGCCCACCCTGATGTTTCAGGGCATCCTTGTCTGCTTGCGATACCGTCCAGTGAATGTAGGCACTTTGGCGATCGCGGGGCACCAAAACAATCTCCCCTTGACTGCTGGGTTCGCTGGCTGCGGAGGAGCGATCGTGGTTATCTTCCTTAGCCGTCTTGTGTGCAAAGGATAGGGACGTAGCCTCAACGGTTGTGGCTCCAGCGGTTCCATCCAAGTAGGCGTAAGCGGCTTTGGGATTGGATGGCACCCAGCTAACGGGAGTTGCTTCGGGGCTGAGGGGGAAATGGGTGCGATCGCCTGCCAGCATCGTGCGAGTGCCTGTATCGTCTTCTGGTAGAGGATCTTCTGCCACACCCCGATCAACCAGAGGCACCCCGCCACTCTTGACGGCATCATCGCCTTGAGGGGGTGGTAGATCGCTTACGGGCGTAGCTTCATCGGTCGTGATGGGCGGCTGACCAAGGGGGCAAGGGGGAACGTGTACCGACTCCGATCGGGCAACCTGAAGCCAGCGACCATCTTCGGCAATGTAGCCGAGTTCAGCCAGATAGTCGCGATCGTCTGTCCGAATGGGGAGGTGGCGATCGTGCGCTCCAACATCGCAATCAAATTCTTGCAAACTAATCGGTGGTTGCTGCTGAAGATCAACCCCCGTCACATCGTAGAGGCGTAGTACCAGTTTGCGAGCGCCCTGCTGCTGAAATGTCTCTTTCGCTTCCGCAGGGATTTCCCAGGAAGCGTAGGCATCGGTACAGTTACAGGGTTCTAGAGTGATGCGACTACGACCCGTTGAGTGAGCCGTTTCTAGCAGGGGTGGGGCAATCTCAGGCACAGGCACGATCGCCTCTTCCAGCAGTACGTCTGGCTCCATTGGCTCAGACAGCGTCTCTTCTGGCTCAGGCTGCCCTTCGCGGTCTTTCAACAGCCACCAAAACAGCCCACCCAATAGCGGCAGTGCCAGCAACCAGAGCCACCACGGGATGACGCTAGCTGGTGCCGACTCTGTTGCCTTTGAAGGCGTGGGTGAAGCGGTTTGAGGTGCTGCTGTCACACTGGGCTTTGCGGCTGGAGAGCTGGGAACGGAGACCTTGGGGGATGGGGATGCAACGTCAGGATTGGCAGTAAGAAGAGTGGTTGCCTCTTTCCGGGCGGTCTCAATGGTCTTACGGCTGGCAGGGGCAGACGCAAAGCCCAGAAATGCCTGCGCTGATGGATTTGGTTGCGGACCTTTGTAAACGTAGATCAGTGGCCGAGAGAATGGGTATTTGGGATTGCTCGGCAAGGTTTTGTGCATTGTGAGCACACGCACATCGCCCCGCCCTTCAAGCTGATCCGCGATCGCATACCCAATGCCATCCTCCCCTAGCGCCTGTACGACCTGACTGGTACTGTCAGCAACCTGTCTTGCGGTCTTTCCCGTGACAAAGGGAGCCTTTTTAAACACGGGATAGTTGCGAAAGGCTTGGCGTGTGTCGCTACTGGTTGGGCGATCGATAAACCGAATGGCACCACGAGCGCCACCTAATTGCGACCAGTCCTTGATTTCGCCACGAAAAATTTTGGCGAATTGCTCAAACGTCAGATCGCCTTTAAACGAGTTCTGCGTGCCCACAATGATCGCAATTTTATGCCGCGATACGGGGACTGGGACGAGACCCTGCGCTTTTTCCTGCTCTGTGAGCGATCGACCGATCGCTGCCAAATCTGCATTCCCGTCCAGCACGTCTTTAATCGCGGGTCCTGTTCCCTGGGTATTCAGCACCACGTCTGTGCCGACAAATTGCTGTTCAAAGCGTCGTTTCAGCACTTGATTGATCGTCTCCATCCCGCTGGAACCACCAATCCGAATCACGGTGCCTGCCGGAACGCTTGTGGGTAGCGGAAAGGCGCTTGCACCCAGCACCTGAGTCAGAACAGGGTTAACGATCCATGCAGCAACGAGCGGCTTGGCGGTGATGCCTCCGATCGTCGTGGCAAGTAGGACAGAGAAAGAGACAATCGCAGTTTTTTGTTTACTCAACTGGTTACGCAACCGGGTCATATCAATAGCCCTGATCTGTCAGTACCGATCTCACACATAGCATAACCGCAGGTCAAACTAGCATGACCAAAGGTCAGTGCCAATCCTACAGCGTTTTGGCATTGTTTCCCTGTAGCGTCGCTACTTTTGAAGTCTGTGCCTTGAAGCTCAATATTCGACCCAGCAACACAACTGACGTGTGGCTTTCGTTGGAAGATTCAGCCACGGCACTTTTGCGTAAGACTTAAACTCAAAACTCCTCAACCCCTTGGGATCGTGGGTTAATTAACCTGAACCACTTCCCGTCTGTAGGGACGTTACATGTAACGCTCCTATAGAAAGAATTACACCTGATTAAATTCGCGTTCCTTACACCCACGACGGCAACCACATCCGCAGGCGGAACCCTAGTGTGGATAGAGGTAAGCCTAAGTAGATGGGTAGCCAGAAAATGAATGCCAGCACAATGAGGACGATCGCCACAATACCCATCGTTCGCAAATTTGGCTGTGTGCTATGGAGCCAGCGATCGACCAACCAGGCGATCGCCATCGTCGCAAAAACCGACGCACCCATGTAGTGATACAAAAACGTACAGCGCGTTACCCTCACCCAGGGCAGTAAGTTGGCAGCATAGTTCACGCCAATAAAGAGTGCCAACCAGGTTTCCGTGCCGTTTAAAGAAGGCGAGCTAGGAGCAGGTGGGCGATCTTGGTCAACACCTCCACCCGTTCTTTGAGTGGGTTGCCAGTTCAAAAGCTGTTGTGCCAGCACAATGCATACCAGCACGATCGCCAGCGTTGAGAACCACCAGAGAAAGGGATTGCCGATCGCATGGACATCGTAAATCACCGTGCTACCAGCCTTCACAGCCGGATCGGTAGAGAGCAATGAACCACCTTGCGCCTCAACTTTGTAGTAGTACGCCACTGGGCGCAACATCAAAATCCAGGTATACCAGTCAGCGCAGTAGGGGTGTACTTTTGGACCGTTGGGCACCCGCTCGTGATAGTCCAGGATTTGTTTTTGCAGTTCCCAAAAGCCAACCGTGGTGTTGAATTTGAGATGTGGAATCCAGATCAGACGATAAAAAACGGCAGGTACTACGCCTAGATTCAAGGCGATTTGCCACGGTGCTAGGTGAGTCAATTGTTGTAGAGGGCTACGCGGTATGCGATCGGCTGGTGTCGTTTCTGTCGTACCTGTAAATAGCTGTAGCCCAGCGTGGTTAGGGAAGCGCGTTTGAAGCCAACGGAGCAACCAGGCGATCAGCCATAGCCCATAGGCACCCAACAGAAACCATAAGCCATTCCACTTAATCGATGCCGATGCTCCAAAAAAAATGCCTGAGCCGATTAAGTAAAGGCTGCGACGGGTTGATCGTCCCTCCAGCGCCAGTAACAAAAACCACAAACCCAACAGCCCAAAAATGACCAGGTAAACGTTATTCAGGGCATAGCGCGACTCTACAAGAAACAACCCATCCAGCGCGGCAAACAGCCCAGCCAAAAACGCATAGCTGCGACGACGAGTCAACTGATACGCCATGCCTGCAACCACCAGCGGGATGAACGAACCCGTGAGCGCATTTAGCCAGCGGTAGCTCCACGTACTGTACTCCGCTCCTGCAAGGCTATTGACCGTATCGCGCCCGATCGGTAGCTGATTGCCCAACCAGATGCCGATCGCAATCAGATACTTGCTCAACGGCGGATGCCCATCAAACAGCGGAGTCTGGGTTAAATAATCGTGAGCAAATTTGACGTAATACACTTCGTCAAAGACCAGACTATTAAACCGCCCCAAACCCCAAAAGCGTAATGCTAAGGACAGCACCAGCAGCCCAATCAGACCAAGCTTGAACCAGGAGTCAGACCCACCCGATGGTTTATTGAACAAGGTCATAGCTCACTCGTCCTTCCGTGTGCGTTCCTACTGTCGCATAGGGAGGCGCGATCGCCATAGATCTGGAGTGGCAAAGTTTAGGACGCAGGAGTGAGGGGTGAGGAGTGAAGAGTGAGGGATGAGGGATGAGGGGTGAGGGATGAGGAGTTGATTAAGCGGTCAGCAGTCAGCTTTTTATCCTTTAGCCTTTAGCCTTCATCCTTCCCCTTTAGCCTTCACCCTTCTCCTTTAGCCCTCGAGTTTCTCGTGATGACGATGTTATCTATTCTTCTTCACCTTCACCACCATAGTCTTCGCCCGTCTCCTCCTCACCATCTTCTGACTCTTCGTAACCCTCTTCAAATTCCTCTTCGTCTTCAAATTCGTCTTCAGACTCTTCTTCGTAGCTGTCTTCTATTTCCTCAAAGTCCTCATCTTCAGCTTCTTCGTCCTCATCCTCAGCTTCAAATTCGTCTTCAGACTCTTCTTTGTAGCTGTCTTCTATTGCCTCAGAGACCTCATCTTCGTCCTCAAATTCTTCTTCGTAGCTGTCTTCGGTTTCTTCTAGCTCTTCGGTTGCTTCAGAGGTTTCTTCGTCGCTATCCTCAGTCTCTTCAGAGGTTTCTTCTAGGGTAAATTCCTCATATTCGTCTTCGTATTCGGCGTAATACAAGGCATCCAGGTCTTCAAAGTCTGGAACGGCAATGAATTGACCATTTACGAAGACCGATTGTTCGGCATATTCAACCGTGTAGTCACTGTCGTACTCTGTTGTGCGACCTGCTCCTGCAAACTGCATGGCGTGAGCGATCGCGGCGGTTGCTCCACTAAACAACGAAGCCTGCTCACTTTGAATATCCTGGCTTAAGTCAATATCAGCATCCGCTACGTGCCGAATCGCCCACAAGTCGCCGTTTAAGTCGGGGGTAGTCATGTAGTCATAAGGGATGTAGCAGTAGCCGCGATCGCCCCAGCCTTCGCCCCAAGAGTTGCGGACGATGAACACCTTGTCTTCATCGGAGTAGCCTACGCAGAGCATAGCGTGTCCACCATCATGCTGTTCGCTGTCTGGGTCAGGCATTGGCACTAAGCCTTTTGATCCAGCTTTCTGAAATGATGAAAATAGGTCTAACCCAAAGGTAAACGGATAGCCGTCTGCTAAACATTGCCGCATCGCATCGAGATCGACATCCACCCGATAGGCATCCTCAATCAGAAAGTTCGTGGCTTCGTTGTAGGCACTTTCGTGGGGTGGTTCAAAGATGCGATGTAAATCAAAGGGCCAGGTTGCTTCTGCACAGGTGCCATATTTTTTCAGTACCTTGATACAACTCCGGAGGTATGTGCCTTCATCGGCATCGGGCGCACCGTCCAGATCGCGAGCATTGTAGTAAATGAAGAGACGGCTGACATCGTGTGCAGACCCTTTAACGCGCTTTGCCAGATATTCGTAAGCGCCTGCCATCGCATTGGCTGTGCAGCTATTGGAGTTGCCTTGATTTTCAACCGGGGTCATGTAGGGTCGCAAATCGACCGTTGACGGCAAATCGTCGGCCGATCGACTGGATTTATAGGTCTTGTCGTTGGGATTTCTCTTGTCGGGACGGTAGCTGCCTAACTTGATTTGCCCACCGTCGGGCGTTTTAACCACCGTTGTTTTACGGACGTGACGAAAGTTTTTGACTGGCATTAGAAGACCTCAAAGAGGAGAACGAGCGATGTGCTCATTCATACAGATTTCCCCATACCGCAACCGGGCTAACTGAGTTGAAACACTGAAGGTTCATCGTTAAACCTCTCTCTCCTCCAACGCTTTATTACTGCATTCGATCGATCGTGCGGTACTGAATTGCCTCCGCCACATGCTGAGTTTGCAAGTTCTCGTCCCCAGTCAAATCGGCGATCGTCCGTGCCACTTTGAGAATGCGATCGCTGGCTCTTACCGACAAACCCAATTTGCGAATGGCGGCTTCGAGCAAACCACAAGTGGCATCATCGAGCGCGCACCATTGCTTCAGGTGTCGGCTTTGCATTTCAGCATTACAGCGCAGGGGAGTCTCTTTAAAACGAGTATGGGCACGATCGCGGGCAGCCTGGACGCGATCGCGCACCGAAGCCGATTCCTCGCCTTTGGGCTGCTGGGTAATCTCCTCTGGCTTCAAGCGATTCACTGCCACTTGCAAATCAATGCGATCCATTAACGGTCCTGAGAGCCTTGCCCAATATTGTTCTCTCGCTCTCGGTGTACAGGTGCAGGGCTGTACGGTATCGGCAAAGTAGCCGCAGGGACAGGGATTGGCACTGGCAACCAGCGTAAACTGGGCTGGAAACGACACCGATTGCCGTGTGCGAGAAATGCTCACATGCCCGTCTTCCAGTGGTTGGCGCAAAAACTCCAGCACGTCACGCTTAAATTCTGTGAGTTCGTCCAAAAAAAGCACCCCTCGGTGTGACAGAGAGATTTCACCGGGTCGAGGAAAGCTACCGCCACCCACCAGTGATGGTCCCGATGCCGAATGATGGGGACTGCGAAAGGGACGCGTTGCGACCAGTGAACCTTTATTTTTCAGCAAGCCAGCAACCGAGTGAATTTGAGTGACTTCAAGAGCTTCTTCAAACGTCAATGGTGGCAGAATCCCAGGTAAACGACGTGCCAGCATGGTTTTGCCACTTCCTGGCGGTCCGACAAAAATAAGGTTGTGTCCTCCTGCCGCGGCGATTTCGAGGGCACGACGAGCATGGGCTTGCCCCTTAACATCTTTGAGATCGGGACCAGTAAATTGCGATCGCTCCAGTTCTTCCAGCCCGTCCACTTGCGTTGGCACATACTGATCGGCAGCACAGAGAAAGTTGCCCACGTCCGACAAATGTTTGAAGCCGAAGACCGCTAACCCTTTCACGACAGCCGCTTCACGCGCATTATCGGCAGGCACGACGAGTCCAGAGATGCCCAGACGTTTGGCAGCAGCAGCGATCGCCAGCACTCCCGCAACTGGGCGCAAACTCCCATCCAGCGACACTTCCCCTAGGAACAGGTAGTCATCCAGCAAATCGGTGTTCACCTGCTCGGAGGCTGCCAAAATACCAACCCCGATCGGTAAATCAAAACTTGGTCCTTCTTTTCGCAGATCGGCTGGGGTCAAGTTGACTACCACTTTCCGCATGGGGAAGGTATAGCCCGCATTCTTCAGCGCTGCCCGCACCCGCTCTTTCGATTCCTGCACTTCCTGTGAGGGCAGTCCCACCACCACAATCCCTGGTAAGCCACCCGCAATATCGACTTCTACGCCGACTTTAACCGCATCGATTCCAACCAGTGATGCACTCCAAACTCTAGCAAGCATACGTTTCCGCGATCGTACTCTCGCTAGAGTGCCCTTAAGACTCGATGAGACAACAGCATCGTAGTCACTCACGCAGTCATCGCGTTAACCCTATGGATGATGTAGAGGATAAATGGACTGCGGTACGCTTGCTACCGACACGCTTGCTGCGACGATCGCCCGTTCCCCAAAGCGACTTAATCAGTCAATTTGACAAGTTTTTGTAAACACGCAGACAAGATGATCAGCCTTGCACCGTTCCACAGTTAAATGAGCTAATGTGCTGGCTTCAAAGCATCTCTGGCTGTCGCTTGGGCGAAATGTATCAGCGCGAATCTACACCGTTAAGGAATCACATATGGCTTTTATCTACTTTCCCTCTACCCAGGCAACCTTAAATACAGAGCAAATTACCCGCATCATCTGGTCAACCAACGAAACGCTCAAAGGCTTTGTTCATCTTGCTGGCGATGCCTCTGACAAAAACAGCGTCGTGACGTTATCAGGCGACGATGCCGAAAAACTGTGGGGGATCATGCATCCCAACGAGGCAAAGCCACCAACCGCCTAAGACAGTAGCGAACAGCCAGGTGGAAAGGGTGAGATTAGTTGAACTTTTTTGTCGTTCTTCCCTAGACTTTAGTAACGTTGGCTTTTAAGGCTACGACTCGTAAGAGTAAGTCTTAGCCTTGAGCCTTAATCCTTTAGCCTTTCCTCTTATGACCGTTCGCGTTCGCCTTGCTCCCAGTCCCACCGGAAATCTTCACATTGGCACAGCTCGCACAGGCATCTTTAACTGGCTGTATGCACGCCATGTCGGTGGTGCCTTCGTGTTGCGCATTGAGGACACCGATCAGGAGCGATCGCGCACCGAATATACGCAGAACATCCTGGATGGCTTGACCTGGCTCGGCTTGACCTGGGATGAAGGACCCTTTTACCAGAGCAAACGGTTGGATCTGTATCAGCAGAAGGTGCAGGCGTTGTTGGACAAAGGCCTGGCGTACCGTGCCTATGACACACCTAAAGAGCTGGATGCCATGCGAGAGGCGCAAAAAGCAAAAGGGGAAGCACCTCGCTACGATAACCGTCACCGTAATCTGACCCCAGAGCAACGATCGGCTTACGAAGCAGAAGGGCGATCGTCCGTCATTCGATTCATCATTGAGGACGATCGTGAGATTGCCTGGAACGACCTTGTAAGAGGCAACCTGAGTTGGAAAGGACGCGATCTTGGTGGCGATATGGTCATTGCTCGCGCCGCATCTGGGAGTGATTTTGGTCAGCCACTCTATAACTTTGTGGTCGTGGTGGATGATATCGACATGAAGATCACTCACATCATTCGCGGTGAAGATCACATCGGCAATACACCCAAGCAGATTTTGCTGTACGAAGCGCTCGAAGCCGCCCTGCCAACCTTTGGGCACACGCCCTTAATCCTCAACGAAGCCGGGGCAAAACTTTCTAAGCGGGATGGGGTTACGTCCATCTCAGATTTTCAGCGCATGGGGTATGTTCCAGAAGCGCTAGTGAACTACATGACGCTGCTGGGCTGGTCGCCACCAGAAGGGATGACCGAAATTTTTACGTTGGCAGAAGCGGCGCAGCATTTTGGGTTTGAGCGCGTCAATCGGGCAGGTGCCAAGTTTGATTGGGATAAGCTCAACTGGCTCAATGGTCAATACCTGCACGCCCTGCCTGCGAACAAGCTTACTGACTTGTTAATTCCTTACTGGCAAGCGGCTGGCTTTGAGTCTGACTGGAACGATCGCTCCTGGCTCGAACGACTGGCTGCCGTCATCGGTCCCAGCCTCTCACGCCTCGATGAAGCCGTACCGATGAGTGAATATCTCTTCAAAGATTCGGTTGGCTTTACAGAAGACGCGATCGCCCAACTCAAGCAAGAGGGGTCTGCAACAGCCATTCAAGCAGTTTCGGCTGCGATCGCAGACCACCAACCGCTCACCGAAACAACTGTTCAGGACTTGATCAAACAGGTTGTTAAAGAGCAAAATTTGAAAAAAGGACTGGTCATGCGAACCCTTCGCGCCGCTCTTACAGGAGCCATGAATGGACCCGATCTGGTGCAATCCTGGCTGCTGCTCCACCAACACGGCATCGATCAAACTCGTCTTCAGGCAGCGCTAGAAGCAGCGAGAGGGGAGTAGTTGGCAAGTTAGTTGTTAGTTTTTAGTTGTTGGTTGTTAGAAGGGAAGAAGGCAGAAAACTAAAGGCTAAAGGCTAAAAAGCTAACGGCTGATTGTTGATAGCTGACCGCTCGATCAACGCTTCCCCCCTGCCCCCTCACACCTCACTCCTCTCCCCTCTCCTCCCCCCAGGAACTCTACCCTCAGCGACGCGTCATTGTTCCCACTGTCACCGTTTCAAGCATGTTTTATACCAACCACCGAGGTTTACAGGTAGGTGCAGGTCTTGTTGTACTTGCGATCGCGCCCCTTTTCTTGTTTGCGATCGCGCCTCTGCACGCTCAATCCATTCAAAACCTTGATATTGTCACGATTGGTCCTCGCTTTTCACCCAATCCGTTAGAGGTGCAGGGCGTAGCGGGTGGCGATATGCCTCTTAAAGAGGTGGTAAAACTTCCTAAAACCCCTACGGGAGAATGCATTGGCTATACCAAAACGCAGCCAAACCAAACGATCGAGCTAACCGATTTTTTTGAATCGTTGAGCCTTGTCGTGCAAAGTTCAGAAGATACGGCGTTAGCCATTCAAGGTCCCGGTGGTGTTTGGTGCAACGACGATTATCAGGGCAAAAACCCTGGTGTCTCGGGGCAATGGCTTCGTGGCACATATAAGATTTGGGTTAGCTCCTACGCGAAAAACCGTGCGCCTGCCTATGTGCTTCGCATTACAGAGAAGCGTCAATAATGAGATCGTCAGGCTTCAGCGCGGCGGCTCCGTCAGAAGTCGGTCGTCGGAACAGGTTGCGGGTAAGTCTTAACTAAGGATCGTGAATGAAATAATCTGTAAAGCTGAGGTTTGTTAGGGACATGGCAATGCCATGTCCCTATGCAGAGAATTGCACCTTAATCAATCTGTGATCCTAAGAGTAAACGGCTGAGCGCTGGCTATTCTAATGCCACCCATTATTCTCTAAAGAATATTTTTAGCGCTAAGCGATCGTACCGAGAGAACTCGGTTGCTTTGATCTGAGTAAATACGTTAAATTTAGTTAACAATTGCTCTCATACAGGAAGGTATTGCGTGTTCGCAGGCGTGCGATCGTCGCTTGTGAAGCAATGTGAGGGTTCTAGCTTTAGAAAAGGATATTAACGATTGCTGGTTTATGACATGCATGAAAAGTTGCGGGTGATGGCACCCGGTCGTTATCAAATTGCTTTAGTTGTAGTGAGAGGGCGCTAGCGTATGAAATTTTCTTGGCGAACAGTCTTGCTATGGACATTGCCAGCCGTCGTCATCGGCTTTTTTCTCTGGCAAGGTTCGTCCATGAGCACGTCTGTCAACATGGGCAACAATGCTGCCAGTACTCGGATGACCTACGGACGGTTTCTGGAGTATCTGGATGCTCATCGGGTGACAAGCGTTGATTTTTATGAGAATGGACGGACGGCGATCGTCGAAGCTATAGATCCTGAGCTGGACAATCGCGTGCAGCGACTGCGCGTAGACCTTCCTGGAAACGCACCAGAAGTCATTACCCGACTGAGAACTGACAAGATTAGCTTCGACTCTCACCCAACTCGCAACGATGGTGCCATTTGGGGACTGCTCGGCAACTTGATCTTTCCTGTCCTGTTACTGGGTGGATTGTTTTTCTTATTCCGTCGTTCTGGCAATGTTCCAGGTGGACCTGGACAGGCGATGAGCTTCGGCAAATCGCGCGCCCGCTTTCAAATGGAAGCCAAAACCGGGGTGATGTTTGATGATGTCGCTGGTATCGAAGAAGCCAAAGAAGAACTCCAAGAAGTCGTCACCTTCCTCAAAAAGCCTGAACGCTTTACGGCTGTCGGGGCACGGATTCCCAAAGGTGTGTTGCTGATTGGTCCTCCTGGTACGGGTAAAACCTTGTTGGCAAAGGCGATCGCGGGTGAAGCAGGTGTACCCTTCTTCAGCATCTCTGGCTCTGAGTTTGTGGAGATGTTCGTCGGCGTGGGTGCCTCACGCGTGCGGGATTTGTTCAAGAAAGCGAAAGAGAATGCGCCCTGCATCATCTTTATCGATGAGATTGATGCGGTGGGACGGCAGCGAGGTGCGGGCATTGGGGGTGGCAACGATGAGCGGGAGCAGACGCTGAACCAGTTGCTCACTGAGATGGATGGGTTTGAGGGCAACACAGGCATCATCATCATCGCGGCGACGAACCGTCCCGATGTGCTGGATTCTGCCTTGCTCCGCCCCGGTCGCTTCGATCGCCAGGTGACAGTCGATGCGCCCGACATGAAAGGTCGTCTGGAAGTGCTTCAAGTTCACGCTCGGAACAAAAAGCTGAGTCCAGAAGTGTCTCTGGAAGCGATCGCCCGTCGTACTCCTGGCTTTACGGGGGCTGATCTGGCGAACTTACTCAACGAAGCAGCGATTCTCACCGCGCGTCGCCGCAAAGAAGCGATGACCATGCTGGAAGTGGATGATGCGGTCGATCGGGTGGTGGCTGGCATGGAAGGCACCCCGCTGGTAGACAGCAAGAGCAAGCGTCTGATTGCCTATCACGAGATTGGTCATGCCATTATCGGTACGCTGGTGAAGGATCATGATCCCGTCCAAAAGGTCACGTTGATTCCGCGTGGTCAGGCACAGGGCTTAACCTGGTTTACACCGGGAGAAGACCAGACATTGATTTCTCGATCGCAGATCCTGGCGCGGATTACGGGTGCCCTGGGTGGACGTGCCGCTGAAATCGTCATTTTTGGCGATGCCGAAGTCACAACGGGTGCAGGCAACGATATTCAGCAAGTGGCAAATATGGCGCGTCAGATGGTGACTCGCTTCGGCATGTCCGATTTGGGACCGCTCTCGCTGGAAAGCCAGCAGGGTGAGGTGTTTCTCGGTCGGGATTGGATGACGCGCTCAGAATATTCTGAGGAAATCGCCTCTCGGATTGATGCCCAGGTGCGTGCGATCGTCGAGCATTGTTACGATGATGCCCGTCGCATTATCCGTGAGAACCGCACGGTGATCGATCGTCTGGTAGACCTGCTGATTGAACGGGAAACCATTGATGGCGATGAGTTTCGGCAGATCGTTTCTGAGTATACAAACATTCCTGAGAAGGAAGCGTATGCTGCTCGTATCTAAATCTCGAAACTCTCAGTAAGTAGTTGAACGGGGGCGATCGCATCATCGCTCCCGTTTTCATTTGGTGAGTAGTCGCGATCGCTAGGGCACGTTATCAATTAGCTCCATAACCTTGCGGTATCAGCATCATCGCGCCCGACCTAACACACGAGGCTAGGGGCTGAAACCCCTGCTGAAAGTGATGTGTAGTCGTAATTGATGACAGCCCCTAAAGCTGATGTGACATCGGCAAGCATTGAGTCGATCGCCCCGTCTGAGCAAACCGCTTGGGGGCAACCAGATTGTCTTGTTGCAAAATCTGGTTGTCTGATCCCAAAAGGCGCAACTCGCAAACTCCTGTAGCTCCCGCAGAAAGCAACGCAAACACACCGTTGCTACTTCTACCGCGCAAAATCTTGCCATTGTCAAACGTGGCTTCGATTGCCGCCACTTGAGGCTGAAGCACTCGACCGTACAGAATGGTGTAGCGTTCACCGGGCGGGGAAGAGCGGTTGACACTAGCAGAGCGACTAATGCCATATTCCACCAGTTGCTTTGTCGGTGCTGAGGTGGGGGCAGTGCCATAGCTCCCGTTCCCGCTTACCTGCCATGTGGTGCCGTGCCACGTAACAATCTTGTGACCAAAAACTGGCTGCATCGTGGTGCGATCGCGACTCACCACGACTGGACAACGAGCACTGTAAAGGACAATGACTCCTTGAGACCATGATTGCGTGCTCAAAACCGTGAACCCTTCTGCTTTTGCTTGCTCTCCTGTTGGGCAACTCACCGTCTGTCCGATCAGGTCTTTAGGGGGCACGGTCAACAGAGACGCAAGGGCACAGCTTGATGTGGTGAAAGCCAAGACCCCAATCAAGCAGGTCAGCAACCGTTTCATGGTCTATTACTGGTATGTGGTGGAGATTGAGGCGATCGTCTGACGCTGCAAACGCTTTGTTTAAAGTTTGCCCTTGTCGTCAAGAAAGCTACCTCTCTCTATAGACAGTTTGTCTCGTTTACATAGCCTCGAAGCGCAATCTGACACCCCATCAGTACTGCTGTTATAGAGACCAGTAGACCCCATTAAATCAAGTGGCAAAGCCTATCCCACGGCACCCCATTACGTTATTGTGATCAACAGTGACCTTTTCACCCGTTAATCTCCATGACCGTAGCGCCCTCCCACCAAAAGGCGAAAGCTCTCAAGCCCAATAGTCGCCGCCCCGCCAAAGCACTGTGCAGCGAGTGTGGGCTTTGTGATACCTATTACATTCACTACGTCAAAGATGCCTGTGCTTTCTTGCATCAGCAGATTGCCGAGTTGGAGACGCAGATCCACGATCGCAGCCGCAATCTGGACAATCCGGATGAGTGGTACTTTGGCGTGAGCCAGAGCATGACGGCAGCCCGCAAGACTGAGCCAGTGGAAGGCGCACAGTGGACGGGCATTGTCAGCACGATCGCCATTGAAATGCTGACGCGTGGCTTGGTGGAAGGGGTCGTGTGTGTGCAGAACACGGAGGACGATCGCTTTCAGCCCAAGCCCGTCCTGGCGCGTACCCCAGAAGAAATTCTCGCGGCAAAAGTGAACAAGCCTACCCTTTCACCAAACCTCTCGGTGCTGGAAGAAATCGAGCGATCGGGCATGAAGCGGCTGCTGGTGATTGGCGTTGGCTGTCAGATTCAAGCGCTCCGAGCAGTCGAGCAGCAGTTGGGCTTAGAGAAGCTATACGTGCTGGGTACGCCCTGTGTCGATAATGTAACCCGCGCTGGACTCCAGAAATTTCTGGATACGACCAGCCGATCGCCCTCAACGGTCGTCCACTACGAATTTATGCAGGATTTCCGCGTCCACTTTAAGCATGAAGATGGTTCAGTGGAAACAGTGCCGTTTTTTGGGTTGAAAACCAATCAACTTAAAGATGTATTTGCGCCATCCTGCATGAGCTGCTTTGATTACGTCAATTCTTTAGCGGATCTCGTTGTGGGCTACATGGGTGCGCCCTTTGGCTGGCAGTGGATTGTAGTGCGGAACGATCGCGGACAGGAGATGCTGGATCTCGTACAGGATCAAATCGAAACCCAACCCGTGATGTCCCAGGGCGATCGTCACGATGCGGTGCAAAACAGCATTCCTGCCTACGACAAAGGCGTGACGTTACCCATGTGGGCAGCCAAACTAATGGGTGTCGTGATCGAAAAGATGGGTCCAAAGGGGCTAGAATACGCACGGTTTTCGATCGACTCCCACTTCACCCGCAATTACCTGTACGTCAAGCGCCACTACCCTGAAAAGCTCGACGCGCATGTGCCAGAGTACGCCAAGCGCATTGTGGGGCAGTACAAGTTGCCGAGAGTATAAAGCCTTACAGCCGACAAAACTGCCGATCGCGCTCTAGCTGCCGTTCTTGCCAGCCAAAGGAGAAGTGGCTAACTGATCGGATGGGTGGTGTGAGCGATCGCAATGCCCCCATTTGCGCTTCTAACGAGGGGCGCTCAGTCGCTTGCTGCCATTGTCCTGTGAGGACTGGGGCGACGATCGCTCCCGCTGGAGCCAGACTGAGCACTTTTTGCACCTGGGCGTTGATGCAGCTTGTATCACCACACAGCCCGTATGCCATTGGGTGCCACTCGATCGCGGCTGGAAAGCGATCCCATGCCTGCAAGCGAGAATCAAAGCCTTTGCCGATCGCCTGGTTTGCCTCCGGGAAAAACGCGGCTCCGGCAGGAATGCCTTGCTGTTGGACAAGCTTAGACGCTGTAGTGAGAAAGTCGATCGGCCCCTGCATGGCGTGAGCCACTACCAGCGTCCACAAATCTGCTTGAATGGTGGACAGACCTTTGGAAGCGGCTCCGGTCGAACGTCCCTGCCAGAGCGGTTCTTTCTCAGTGGGATACAATTTTTTAACGGCTGCTACATCGCTTGCGGAGACCGAGCCTTGCTGAAGATAGCGACGCATGAGGTCTAGCCCCTGCTGGTTTTGGGCACGTTGATAGAGTGCCTGCTGGGAGGCATCGCCGTAGATCCACAGATCTTTGACCTTACTGGCAATGGAGGCTCCACCAACGCCTTTGGGATAGCGGATGTAATCGAACAGAACGCCATCCGGTCGTCGTTGCAACACAGCCTGCAAAAGCTGAAGGTAATCGCCTTGTGCCTGTGCGTTGTACGGATCGGCAAAGATTTCGTCCTGCACGGTCAGATCCAGGCTGGTATCCTGACTGACTTTCGTGCCTACGGTGAGGCTGGTTTCGCCCTGCCCGTTGCGTGCCAATACCTGCTGTCGATCGGGTCGCGTGGCATAGGTGTAGCCAAAATTGAGGGCAAACATCCAGGCGTAGATTTTCAGCCCGCGATCGTGCCCTTTTTGAATGACCTGCGCCAACAGATCGGTTTGCTCATAGCCTGGATTTTGGACAACAGAAGACCACGGGGTTGGGTTGCCGCTCGATGGCAGTAGCACCTGACCGTTAGAAAAGGTGTCCACATAAATCTGGTTGTAGCCGCGATCGACGATGCGATCGAGTACCGTATCCAATACCCCTGGTTTGCTGTCGCAAGGATACAGACGCAGCCAAACCCCCTGAGTCTGAAACTGGCTCTGGTTGCGGCACTGCTGTAGCTGTTGCCCCTGCTGCCGTATGGTCGCTTCATAGGGTCGTTGAGCTTCTGCATCACCCGCGATCGCCGCTTGAAGCAGGGCTGCTTTTTGGTTGCTGGCGGCTGTTGTCTGTTGGCATTCATCGAGGGCTTGAGCCTGAGAAGGGCTATCCACCAGCCAATGAGTGAACAGACTGATGGACAGCGCGATCACCACCAGGCTAGCTACAACACTTTTGCGACGCATCATAGGTAAGCTGAGTTCGTTTAGCCAATAAAACCCAATTTACACGTTGACGCAAGAACAGTCCGGAGGTTGCGATTGGATCAGGGAGGCGATCGTGGTTAGCAACGGGTTAAACCACGATCGCCTGCTTTACGCATTCTCGCTAGCAGCCACAACCTTCGGGGGTTCCGCATCGGGTTCCGCATCGGGTTCTTCAGCCACCACTTCGGGCGTTTCGGTTGCTACCGTCTCTTCCAAAGCAGGTGCTTCAGCGACGACTTCAGGAGTCTCGATGGCAGCAGGTTCCGCATCCGGTGCTTCAGCCACAGCTTCGGGCGTTTCTGTTGCCACAGGCTCCGCTGCTACAGGGGCTTCAGCCGTAGACTCTGAGGCTGTTTCTACCACAGGTGCTTCTGTCACAGCTTCTGGCGTTTCTACTGCCGCAGGTTCTACCACCGTAGGTTCTACTACAGGTGCTTCAGCGGCAACTTCTGGAGTCTCCGCTACCACAGCTTCTTCAGCCACCACTTCCTCAGCGACGACTTCCTCAATCACCTCTGCTGGGACTTCTTCTACTTCTGGCTCTGGTGGCTTGGGTTTGGTTGGCTTAGGTCCTCGTGCCAGTGCCGGGTTCACGACCTGCCTTGGCTCTTCATCACGTCCTTTCCCTTTGCCTCTACCTTTGCCCCGATCGCGCTCACCGCCCCGATCGCTCCCTCGATCGCGGTCATTGCCACGCTCTCTCTCTTTGCTTTGAACGGCTTCTGTGCTTTTCTCTTTATCTTTGTTCAGCACAGGGCGCTCGACATTCCGTATTGGCAATGCTTTTGCAACGGTTTCGCTACTGTCGCCTTCGGGCTTAGCCTGACGTTCAGACTTCTTAATTGGACGCTCTACCATCACCAAAATCCCTTTCTACTTACCGCTATCCTAGCTTGCATAGGGCACAGCACACGCTTTTTTCAACGATCGATGTGTAGTTAAGCCACACTGAGCGCCATCAGTTCATCGGTCATCTCAAAGTTAGCCGTGACGCTCTGCACATCATCCAGGTCTTCGAGGGCATCCATTAGCTTGAGGAGCGATCGTGCCTGGTCGGGATCGCTCACCTCTAGCGTGTTCCCAGGAATCCAGCGTAGTTCAACGCGGCTGACACTGTAGTGCTTGTCTTTCAGCGTTTGGCTCAGGGTTTCCAGGTTTGCCACCTCGGTCATCGCTTCCGCAGACGTGCCTTCTTCGGTTTCAATCAACTCATAGGTGTCTGCCCCGCTTTCGAGAAAGGCTTCCAACAGGTCGTCTTCCTGAATGGCAACGGTTTCGTCCGATCGGCGTTTGCGTCCCGTTTCGACCGGAGTAAGAGAGACTTCCACCACCCCTTTTTGCTCAAACATCCAGCCCACACAGCCCGTTTCACCCAGGTTGCCACCATTCTTGCTGAAAGCAACCCGCAGATCTGCTGCCGTCCGGTTTCGGTTATCGGTCAGCGCTTCGATGAGAATCGCCACACCACCGGGTCCATAGCCTTCGTAGCGAATGGCTTCTAGCGCCGCATTATCAGCACCAAGTTTGCCTGCCCCTTTGGCGATCGCCCGTTCAATATTGTCGTTGGGAATGCCTGCTGCCTTGGCTTTATCGATCGCCGTCCGCAGTTGAAAATTCCCTTCGGGATCGGGCACTCCACTCCGCGCCGCTACAATAATTTCCCGCGAAATCTTGGTAAACACCTTGCTCTTCACCGCATCAACTCTGGCTTTCTGCCGTTTGATGTTTGCCCACTTACTATGTCCTGCCATGTCACGTCGATCGTACTAACGCCATTAACAGGATAGACAACGGAGGGGGGAGTAGGGAGGGGGGAAGGCTAGAGGATGAAGTATAAAGTATAAAAAGTAGAGGCAATCATTTGTTCTCAGCAATTCAGCATCCTGTCACTATCAGCAACTAATTATTCGTAAACGAATAATTTTTTAACCTCAAACTTTTAGCCTTCATCCTTTAGCCTTTAGCCTTTATCTTTTAGCCTTTCTTCCTCATCCTTTCCCACCTGTAAACGCTACGCCTTGAATAAAGTAGCGGTTGAAGAAGGCGTAGACGGCTAAGGCAGGTAGGGTGAAAATCATGGAGGCTGCCATGATGTAATTCCAGTAGCTAATGTATTGTCCTTTGAAGGCATTTAAGCCGAGGGGCAAGGTGAACATTTCGGGGTCAGATAGAATGACGAGCGGCATGAGAAATTCATTCCAGGAACCCATAAACACGAAAATAGTTTGAGCGGCTAAGGCAGGTTTGGCGAGGGGCAAAACAATTTGAAAAAAGGTGCCAAAACGACCCAAGCCATCCAACGCAGCGGCTTCTTCTAGCTCTTTGGGGAAGTTAATAAAAAACTGTCGCATCATAAAAATGAAGGTAGCATTGACGGCGGAGGGCACAATTAAGCCCTGATAGGTATTCAGCCAACCCAGCGATTTGAGAATCAGAAATTTAGGCAGGAGCGTAATTTGTCCTGGCACCATCAGCACAGCCAGAATCAGGAAGAACCAGAACTGATTCCCCGGAAAGCAAATTCTTGCCAGGGCATAACCTGCCATTGAGTTGAATAAAAGGTTCAATAAGGTGACGGAGATTGCCGCGATCGCGCTATTCATCAACCAGCGACCAAAGAGCGGTTCTTGTGTAAAAATTGTCTGATAATTTGCGAATATAACCTGTTTGGGCACCAAACTTAAGCCCCCTGCTGAGATTTCTGCCAGCGATTTAAAGGATGCAGATAACGCCCAGACAAACGGTAATAGAGTAATCAGCGTGTAGGCGATTAGAACTATATAGAGAATCGTATTTGACAAACGTATGGCTTTCATATAAAGCTCCTAATCCAAACGTTCTTCTTTAAACAACGTGCGCTGAATGATGGTTGAGATCATCAAGATAGCTGCCAGGATTAATGTAAGCGCTAAGGCATAGCCCATATCCAAGTTTTTGAAGGCGTATTGATAGATGAGAAGCACGATCGTCAACGTGGAATCGTTCGGACCACCTGACCCTGCAGAGAAAATATACGATTGATCAAAGAGTTGAAATGTCCCGATAATTCCCATGACAACAACGAAAAAGGTCACAGGCTGTAGAAAGGGAATGGTGATGTGCAGCAATTTCTCCCAACGGTTCGCTCCATCTAATGTGGCTGCTTCATAGAGTGTTTCTGGAATGTCTTGCAATGCTGCCAAATAAATCACCATAAACAGCGGTGCTGTTGACCAAATATTCATGATCATAATGCCCTTCAGCGCAACATTTGGATCGCCTAACCAGTTGTAGGTTGGTAAGTGTAAAAGACTCAGTAGACTATTCAGCAACCCGTTAGAATTATAGATCCACATAAAAATTAAGGTTAATACCGCTGATGAGGTGACGGTGGGCAGAAAAAACGCCACGCGAAACCACGATCGTCCCTTAATTTGACTGTTCAAAATCAGCGCCAAAACAAGCGCAAGGATTGTTTGAATGGGCACCACGATCGCCACATAGGAAGCGGTATTCTTGAGCGCAATCCACACGCGATCGTCCTGAGCAATCCGCAAAAAGTTTTTCAATCCTGTAAACTGAAAGCTTACATCGCCTAACAATTGCACTTTTTGAAAAGCGAGGGCGACCGCACAGGCGATCGGCAGTATCAAGAAAACCCCAGCAATTAGAATCGTTGGAGCCATAAAGAGATATCCTGTAATATTTTCATCTACAGCTCGTTGCTTTTGGCTATTTTTACTGGATGCATTCATAATAAGTACCTACCCTGCTTTTAGATCTCCGATTTCTTCGATAAAGCGGAGATCTGGTCTCTCTAATTAGCTAAATAAATTTCTCGGTTGGCAGTGTCTTGCGCTTTTTTCATCGCTTGTGGCAATGTCTGTTCTCCTAATAAAGCGCTGATAAATTGATTATTGAAATTCATCCGAATCGTGGGCAAGTTCTGATTTGCCTGCCAGATTGTTGCATACCGGGCACCTCTAGCGAAGGGGGCATACAAAGGACTTTGTTCATAGCCTAATGCTGCTAAGACCGATCGGCGAGTGGGTAGTGCCAATCCTTGTTTTGCCCACGCTTTCATCCCTTCAGCACCCGTTAAATAGGCAATCAATTTCCAGGCGGCTTCTTTATGCTTTGTTTTGCGGTTCATCACATAGGCAACGGTAAATGCCATTGTGCCAGGTTTGCCATTGATCGTAGGGACTTCTGCGGTAGCAAAATCAAGGTCTGGAAAGGTTTCTTTGAAGTAGGGAATTGCCCAATTACCTTCAAGCGTCATGGCAACTTTTCCCTGACCCAGCATCTCGCTTCCTGAGGTTGCGCCGACATCGGTGGGTTGGGCTGAGGTGCGATCGTGCCGATATTGATCAATCACAAGTTGTAGACCTTTTAAGCTATTCGATTCAGCAAACGTTGCATAGCCATTAGAGTTGATTAACTGTCCACCAAAAGCCTTCAGCACAAAGACTTGTCGCGCTAATTCAGGTGCAAGCCCAAAGCCAATTTGATCCGGTTTACCATCCTGATTCTGGTCGATCGTCAGTTTTTTAGATGTGGTAATCAGCTCGTCCCATGTTTTGGGTAGTTGAGCAATACCAGCCGATGCAAAGGATTTTTTATTGTAAATTAAGGCAAGAGTCGAAAAGTCTTTTGGCAAACCGTAGAGCTTACCCTTGTGTTTAAATGCATTGAGCATGGAGGGTTCAAAATCAGCCAGATTAAATGCAGGTGTGATGTAACCATTCAGCGGTTCCAGCACATTATATTGCATCAATAATGGCGCTTCAAGGGCATCTAGATAAAACACATCCGGTGCGACATCCCCGATGAGCCGCGTTTTGATCACATCCATGTATTCGCTATTAATGACTTCGTATTTAACGCGAATACCCGGATTTTTTGCCTCGAAGTTCCGAATCACCTGATGCAAAAGCTGCGTTTCGTTAGGGCTACTTTGCCAACCACTTAAGGTAATCGTAACGGTTGAATGTTCTGCTTTGAGTGCATTTTTACTCCCTGAAAATAGCGCTTGTGGGCGACAGCTTGTTAGACCGATCGTCCCAAGCAATAAACAACTCAACCCAACTCGCCGTAAACTGACTTTCATCACTGGTATTACATCATTCAAATTCCATAGCTATTTCATTCTGCTGCTAGAACACTGGCAACGGATAGCAAACGGATGAAACAGATGTCTGCATCACTATTTACAGAGCATTTATCCGCTTCATCCGCTACAAATCTGTTGCCAAACATACTCGCTCACTGAAATGAAACACCCCTGGTTCAAATCCTCTTCTTTTTAATCTATAGCGCGATTTTCTCGCTGTGTGAGCAAAAAATAGCGATTCCTTCTATCGTAGGGACGTTACATGTAACGTCCCTACCCAGGTGATTCATGCATCGAAATATTGAGGAATGCGGTCTGCTGCGGCAACTCAGGTACGATCGCCGTTAGCAAAAGCCAGGTGCAAAACTGTTAGAGGGCGATGGGATGGAGCAGGCAGAAAAAGTGGCATGGCTACGCGAAAACACAAGTCTGTCGTCCCTATCGGAGGGAGCACTGGAGGCGATCGCCGCCGCCATTCAGGAAGACGCTGTGCAGGAAAATCGACGGCTGGTTTTGGAGGATACGGCACCCGAAGCGCTGTACATTCTCAAGGCAGGTCGCCTGGAAAGCTACCGCACCAGCAAAACAGAGTTAGCGAATGCCGTTAGTCTGCTGCCAGGAACGGTACTGCACCTGAAGGAACTGGCGCTCGATCAGCCTGTCGAACAGACGGTAATTACACTCACCGATTGCGTGGTGTGGAGCATTCCCAAAGCTGACTTTTTGGCGATCGTCCAGCAGCATCCCGAAATTACCCAGACCCTCTCGCGTCAGCTTGCCACGGAACTGGATCAGGTGTCTGCCCAACTGGCGTATGAGCGGGAACGGCAAACAGCGCTACGTCCCTATCTGGTGCCCAAAGTGCGACGGGGGATTGTGGGCTCCAGTCGCTATGCTACGCGGTTGCGGCAGGAGATTAAGAAGGCAGCGGGCGATCGGCGATCGGTGCTGGTGTTTGGTGAACCGGGGTTGGGCAAAGACAATGCAACGGCGCTGATTCACTTTGGGTCGCGCGATCGACACGAGCCGATGATCAAAATCAACTGCGACACCTTGCAAGCCAGTGGGTCTGAACTGTTTGGGCGCGTGGGCGGCAAACCGGGACTCATCGAATGGCTAGGCGAAGGTACCCTGCTGCTGAATAACGTGCAGGAACTCCCAGCCGAACTGCAAGATAAGGTCGTGCGACTGCTAGAAACGGGCGAATACGATCCCGTCAGACGCGATGCTGAAAACCCACCCACCCCGCGTCAATGTCAGGCTCGCATCATGATGACCTCCGAGAAAGTGCTGCCCACGCTGGAGCGCAAAGGACTGGTCGGACAGATTATTCGTGTGCCACCCTTGCGAGTGCGAAAAGCGGATATCCAGGCGCAGGTGGAATACTACCTCAGCTTATTGTGTCGGGCGAGAGGGCTTGCGAAACCGGGTGTGGCTCCAGAAGCGCTGCGACGGCTCCAGGGCTACGACTTTCCTGGAAATCTGACTGAGTTAGAAAGCCTGGTCGAGCGGGCACTGTTGCAATCCGACGGGGCATCAGAACTCACGGAAGAAGTCTTTTGGGCAGTCGGCGGGAAAACCAGACGGTTTCGGGTGAATCTGCTCAACGCGTCACCGAAGTTTCGTCAGTTTTTGCGGAGTCCCTGGTATCCCGATCGCATCAACTATGGCTTTACCCTGGGCTTCTTCGCTGTCGTGGTTGCCGTACTCATGCTGGGACCGCAAAGCCGCGATCGCAACATCGCGCTCAATTTCTTCTGGGCATGGTGGTGGATGGTGATTCTAGCCGCATTCCCCTTTGTAGGACGGCTCTGGTGTTCGGTGTGCCCGTTTATGATCTACGGCGAACTCGCGCAAAAATTCTCCCTCTGGCTCTACCCGCGCCAACTGCTGCCCTGGCCCCGTCAGCAAGCCGAAAAGTGGGGTGGCTGGTTTCTGTTTGGCATGTTTACCCTCATTCTCCTGTGGGAAGAACTGTGGAATCTGGAGGACACGGCGTATCTATCCGGTTGCCTGCTGCTGCTGATTACCGCTGGGGCAGTGATCTTCTCGCTGCTGTTTGAGCGACGGTTTTGGTGTCGCTATCTGTGCCCGATCGGGGGTATGAATGGACTCTTTGCCAAGCTGTCGATGGTCGAACTCCGCGCCCAGCAGGGTATTTGTTCCGCTACCTGCACGACCTACCAGTGCTACAAAGGTGGTCCCGAAAAAGGGGAAGGGCAAGAAACAGGCGGCTGTCCGCTCTATTCCCATCCCGCCCAGTTGGAAGACAATCGCGATTGCGTTTTGTGCATGACCTGCCTCAAAGCCTGCCCCCACCGTTCCGTCGAGCTAAACCTACGACCACCGGGCATTGAGCTTTGGACAACCCACCAGCCGACCTATGCGGAAGTTTGCCTGCTGTTTCTGCTCTTTGGTGCCGTCTTCCTCCATCGCTTGCCCGAAATTGAAGCAGAGTGGGGCTGGAATCTCCACCTCGATCACTTTGGCATTCATGCAGGCGTTTCGGTATTAGCGTTACTGCTGCCCAGCACGATCGCCCTCTCTGCCTATGCCATCATTCAACTCTTGCAACGGAACTGCAAACCGCGCCCCTTCTTAGAACTGGCGTATGGCTATCTGCCCCTCGTTCTGGGCGCAAGTCTGGCACACTACTTGCGGCTTGGCTTGACGGAAGCCGGACAGATTGTGCCCGTCACCTTTGCCACCTTTGGCTTTGGGACCGCCAACCTGCCGATCGCCATTGCTGATCCTGCCGTGATTGCCTTTTTACAAAGCGTTGCGCTCATTTTCTCGTTCTGGCTCAGTGTCGTACTCACCCAAAAGATTGCCCGTCAGTCGCTGCTCAATCTCCTACCGCAACACCTGGCAATGCTGGCGATCGGCTCCCTTATGTGGAAGGTCATTGTAGGATGGTAAGCCGCTAGAGAGCTTTTAATACTCATCATCCACTCTTTGAATCTCGTCATTGAGTCCCAAACACTCGTCGTTGAGTCTTTAAACCTTGTCGTCCACTCTTTGAGCTTCGTCATCCACTCTTCGAACCTCGTCATTGAGTCCCAAACACTCGTCGTTGAGTCTTTAAACCTTGTCGTCCACTCTTTGAGCTTCGTCATTGAGTCATAAATACTCGTGCGGGAGTCTTTGAACTTCATCATTGAGTCATAAATACTCGTCGTTGAGTCTTTGAACCTCGTCGTTGAGTTTTTGAGCTTCGTCGTTCACTCTTTCAGGACTCACGCATTGACCAAAACCTCGGAGGTTTAAGCGATTACCTCGGTCACGATACCTGATGTTTGGGTCAAACCTCCGAGGTTTGCGTAAGCCGACTCTTTGAGGCTCATGGTTGAGTCGCAACCCTCCTTCCTTGCGAGTTTGCGCTTTGCTGACAGGGTTTCAAGGTGCTTTGCTGACAGGGAATAGCGCGTCGTTGATCAATAAGGGCAGGCTGACGATCGTAGACGCATGGGCTTGGAGTCCTTTGCTCTGACGGATTCACGTACCGCGATCGAGGGGTAGCCTTGCTTTAAACTAGCAGTAGCGATCGCTCGGCATTGATCGCCTCCACGAGCGCATGACGGGCAAACAACGTTAGCCCAACCGATGTCAATTCACCGCTTGAGCCGATCTTCTTAGTCACTTACTTAATTTCAACATGACCGCCACTGCTACCACGATCGCGCCTCTCAGTTGGGCAGAGCTTGAAGCCCTGTCAGATTTCTCAGTTGCTCTGGTCAATGGAGCCACCAACGCTCAAACCCGTTTGCGTCTCTTTGGACAGTCGGAAGCCGATGTGCGCGTGACCCTCTACCGCGATCACCATGCCTGGTGCCCTTACTGCCAGAAGGTGTGGCTATGGCTGGAGGAGAAGCAGATTCCCTATCGCATCGAGAAAGTGACGATGTTTTGCTACGGGGAAAAGGAACGCTGGTACAAGCGCAAAGTGCCATCGGGAATGCTGCCCGCGATCGAGCTAGATGGTCGCCTCATCACCGAAAGCGATGACATTTTGCTGGCTCTTGAACAGGCGTTTGAACCGCTGGTGTTCGGCATGAAAGACTCTACCGTGCTGCCCTTACGCTATCTGGAACGTCTGCTCTTTCGCTCCTGGTGTGCGTGGCTGTGCTATCCTGCGCGATCGCCCCAGCAAGAAAACGGCAACCGCGAACAATTCATCAGCGTCGTCGCCAAAGTGGAAGCAGCGCTGAGTGCCACCCCTAGCCCGTACTTCCTGGAAACCTTCAGCACCGCGGACGTAATCTTCACGCCCTACGTGGAGCGCATGAACGCCAGCCTTTACTACTACAAGGGCTACTCTCTGCGCGAAGTCAACCCCCGCCTCTCCGACTGGTTTGATGCGATGGAAAGCCGACCCACTTACCGAGGTACCCAAAGCGACTTTCATACCCATGTACACGACCTCCCGCCGCAGATGGGAGGCTGCTGGGAAAACAGTGATCCGCAGACGAAAATCAACCAGTCTCGCGTCGATCGAGGTCCCTGGGATGGTCTCCCCGATGTCACCTATCCCGAACCCGAAACCGCTCGGACTGAGGCACTTTATCGCGTGCTGAAGCATCGTGCCAACATCATTCGCGTGAACCCCGCTGACGATGGGGTGATGGATGTGGCTCTGCGTTGCGCGTTGACAAATCTGATGACGGGTCAGCTATGTATACCCCCAGCAGATGGGGATGTAGCACTCCGCTATCTGCGCGATCGCATCAGCGTCCCTCGCGATATGTCGATCTACGCCGCCAAGCGATTGAGAGCAGCGCTGGAAACCACAGCGGCTCTGGTGGGCGATCGCCAGGGCACTCCCATTCCTGTACAGCATCGCCGTGATCAAAATCCGGCTGAGTTTGCTAGAGTCTAGGGGCTGTCATCAATTAATACTACACATTGCTTGCAGCAAGGGTTCCAGCCCCTAGCCTGGTGTGTTGGGACGGGTGTGACACTGCTGATGTTGCAAGGTTTCGGAGCTAATTGATGACACGCCCTAAACCGAACGAAACGGATTGTCTCCACACTCTCAACGACATCACTGGAAATGATCGCGTTCATTAGGCTGCTATGGAAACCCACCCAGACTCGATCGACCTCAATGCCTATTTTGAGCGCATTGGTTATAACGGCGATCGCGCTCCTACCCTTCAAACGCTACAAGCCCTTTGCCAACGACATACAGAAACGATCGCGTTTGAGAATCTCAATCCACTGCTCAAGCAACCCGTCCTTTTAGACACTCAAAGCTTGCAACAAAAGCTGATCCACAGTGGGCGTGGCGGCTATTGTTTTGAGCAGAACTCGCTGCTGCGGGCAGCGCTGATTAAACTCGGCTTTCAAGTCACCAATCTTGCCGCCCGTGTTTTGTGGAATCGACCCGAAGGCACCATCACACCCCTCAGCCACATGCTATTGCGGGTAGACATCGATAACGCGCCATACATCGTTGATGCGGGCTTCGGTGGAGTGACGCTCACCACAGCCATACTGCTAAAACCAGACCTTGAACAGCAGACACCCCACGAACCATTTCGCTTGCTGAAGACTGATGACACGTATACTCTGCAAGTCCTGATTAATCAGACATGGAAAGCGCTCTACTGTTTTGACTTACAGGTGCGCCAGCTACCTGATTATGAGGTGAGCAATTGGTACGCCTCAACGCATCCTGCCTCACAGTTTGTCACCTCGCTGATTGTCACCAGACCCGATCCCGATCGTCGTCATGTCCTGCTGAATCATCAACTGACCACTCATTATTTAAATGGTCGGACAGAGCGACAGCTTCTCAATACGGTAGAAGCATTGCGGGCAGCATTGACTGATGTTTTTCGTTTACAGTTACCTGCGATCGCAGAACTTGATGAAGCCCTGCAACGGTTGATAGCGCCAGACCCTTGATGTCTTCGTCCTTGCCACAATTGTTGAACGAGGGGGCGAATCTAACAATTGGGGGAGGAGGCTGACGCAGAGACACGGGGGCGTGGAGGCTAAACGGGGTGTATCCACCAACGAACGATCCAACGCAAGTTTGATGCTGTGTTCTATATGGATTTCGATGGACAGATGTGGCGGCGATCGCTCTACTCAACGCTGAAGCCACGCGATGAGCCTTCTATGATGAAGATAAGTAACTCTTCTTATCGGACTGCAGAGCTTCAACATGGCGTTTTCTTCCATCACTCGTGCGCTGGGGCGATCGCCCCTCACTACAGAACTTCTAGCCAAACTTCAGCAGCATCAACACCTGAAGCTGAATGGCTTGGCACGGTTGCCGAAAGGATTGGTCAGTTCTGCTCTGGCGCAGGCACAGTCCCGTCATCTGCTCGTCGTCACCGCCACGCTCGAAGAAGCCGGACGCTGGACGGCTCAACTCGACGCAATGGGCTGGCAAACCGTTCACTTCTACCCCACATCCGAATCATCGCCCTACGAGCCGTTTGATCCAGAGTCGGAGCTGGTTTGGGGGCAGTTGCAGGTGTTGGCGGATCTGGTGAGGGGAGAGGGGAGAGGGGAGAGGAGAGAGGAGTTGGGAGTCGGGGGGGCTGAGGGAGCAAGGGAAGCAGAGGAAGCAGAGGGAGCAGAGGGAGCAGGGGGGAGCAACTCCGAACTCTCTAGCGTAGCGGCGCAAGGTGCTACTCAAAACTCAAAACTCTCTTCCTCACCCCCACACCCCACACCCTACACCCCACACCCTCTTGCGATCGTCACTACCGAACGCGCCCTTCAACCTCACCTACCGCCTGTCTCTGCTCTCAAACCCTACTGTTTAACGCTAGAGCGGGGTGCGGAATTAGATTTAGAAACCCTGGGGCATGAATTGGCGCGGTTGGGCTACGATCGCGTCCCGTTGGTCGAAACCGAAGGACAATGGAGCCGTCGGGGAGACATTATTGACGTGTTTCCAGTTGCGTCTGAGTTGCCAATGCGCTTGGAGTTGTTTGGGGACGAATTGGATCAGATTCGGGAGTTTGACCCAGCCACGCAACGATCGCTCGATCGCATTGAACAGCTTGTACTCACACCGACAAACTTCGCGCCTATTATTCAGTCAGCGCTGACAGGCAGCAAAGCCGATGCCGTCAAGTCATTTCTGTCTGAGGAAGATCAAGAGAAATTTGACCAGGGGCAAATGCCAGAAGGTTCCCGTCGCTTCTTGGGCATTGCGTTTGACAAACCTGCCTCTTTGCTAGATTACTTGCCTGAAAATACGCTGATTGCGATCGATGAACCCGACCAATCTGAAGCGCATGGCGATCGCTGGTTTGAGCACGCCGAAGAGCAATATGCAGAACTCACCCCTCACTCCTCACCCCTCACCTCTCACCTCCGCATTCATCGATCGTTTGCGGAGTCGCTGACAGAGGTGGAGTTGTTTGATCGTCTCTACTTGTCCGAACTGGCGGAGGAGCCGAAGGTTCGCACAGCAGAGGATAAAGGCGCGGCTCCTATGAATTTGGCGAGTCGATCGGTGCCTGCGATTCCCCATCAGTTTGGCAGGCTAGCAGAAACGTTGCGAGAGGAGCGCGATCGGGGCTTTTCGATCTGGCTGGTGTCGGCGCAACCGTCGCGATCGGTATCGCTGCTGCAAGAGCATGATTGTCCCGCGCAGTTCATCCCGAATCCGCGAGACTTTTTGGCGATCGATAAGCTTCAGGTGCAGCACGTTCCCGTTGCGGTGAAGTATTCTGGCTTGGCGGAGTTGGAAGGCTTCATTCTGCCGACGTTCCGGTTGGTTGTCGTAACCGATCGGGAGTTTTTTGGGCAGCATTCTCTCACCACGCCCAGCTATGTTCGCAAACGCCGTCGGGCTGCGTCTAAACAGGTTGACCCAAACAAGCTGCGTCCCGGCGATTTCGTGGTGCATAAAAATCATGGTGTGGGGCGTTTTCTCAAGTTGGAAAGCCTGACGCTGAACCACGAAACCCGCGAGTATCTGGTGTTGCAGTACGCTGATGGCTTGTTGCGGGTTGCAGCAGATCAGCTTAGTTCCCTCTCGCGCTTTAGGGGGGCAGGCGAAACTACGCCCGAACTCAACAAAATGTCCAGCAAAGCCTGGGAGCGTACCAAGAGCAAGGTTCGCAAAGCCATCAAAAAAGTGGCGGTGGATCTGCTCCAGCTTTACGCGCAACGGGCACAGCAAACGGGTTTTACCTATCCGGTAGATATGCCCTGGCAAGAGGAAATGGAAGAGTCCTTTCCCTATCAGCCAACACCTGACCAGCTCAAGGCAACGCAGGACGTAAAGCAGGATATGCAGAGCGATCGCCCGATGGATCGGCTGGTCTGCGGGGATGTCGGCTTCGGCAAAACAGAGGTTGCCATTCGCGCCATCTTCAAAGCAGTGACGGCAGGGAAGCAAGTAGCAATGCTGGCTCCCACGACCATTCTTACCCAGCAGCACTACCACACGCTCAAAGAACGGTTTGCGCCCTACCCCATTCAAATTGGTTTGCTCAACCGTTTTCGGACTCCCCAGGAACGTAAAGACATTATCCAGCGGCTGAAAACAGGTGAACTGGATATCGTGGTGGGCACCCATCAGTTGCTCAGCAAGGACGTGCAGCCAAAGGATTTAGGGTTGCTCGTGGTGGATGAAGAACAGCGATTTGGTGTAAACCAGAAGGAAAAAATTAAATCCCTGAGAACGCAAGTGGATGTGCTCACACTCAGCGCCACACCCATTCCACGCACACTCTACATGGCGCTTTCAGGTGTGCGTGAGATGAGTTTGATTACCACCCCGCCGCCCTCCCGTCGTCCCATCAAAACCCATCTGTCACCCTACGACCCTGAAGTAATGCGAACCGCCATGCGACAGGAACTCGATCGCGGCGGGCAGATTTTCTACGTTGTGCCCCGTGTGGAAGGCATCGAAGAAATTGCGGCTCGGATTCGTGAAATGGTGCCTGGTATTCGGATTGCGATCGCCCACGGACAGATGCCCGAAGCCGAACTGGAAACCACCATGCTGACTTTCAGCGACGGTGAGGCGGATATTCTCCTCTGCACGACCATCATTGAATCGGGGTTGGATATTCCTCGCGTCAACACCATTCTGATTGAAGACGCGCAACGGTTTGGGTTGTCGCAGTTGTATCAGCTACGGGGACGCGTGGGACGGGCAGGCATTCAGGCGCACGCATGGCTGTTTTACCCCAAGCAAAGCCAGTTGACAGATACAGCACGCCAGCGGTTACGAGCGATTCAGGAATTTGCCCAGCTTGGTTCTGGCTATCAGTTAGCGGTGCGGGATATGGAAATTCGCGGCGTGGGCAATCTGCTTGGGGCTGAACAGTCTGGACAACTGGACGCGATCGGCTTTGACCTCTACATTGAAATGCTGGAAGAGGCGATCGGCGAAATTCGAGGACAAGCAATTCCCACCGTTGACGATACGCAGATTGACCTTAACCTGACCGCATTCATTCCTGCTGATTACATCCCCGATCTGGATCAAAAGATGAGTGCGTATCGCGCCGTTGCGTCTGCTGGTTCCAAGCAAGAACTCACGCAAATTGCCGCCGACTGGAGCGATCGCTACGGTGCCATTCCTGCTGCTGCTTTGCAATTGATACGCATTGTAGAGCTGAAGCAAATCGCCAAAAAGCTGGGCTTCTCGCGCATCAAGCCCGACGGCACGCAACATATTTCACTAGAAACACCGATGGCAGAACCCGCGTGGAATCTGCTCAAAGCCAACCTGCCTGATCATCTACACTCACGCTTTGTGTATAGTTCCGGCAAAGTCACAGTGCGCGGTTTGGGGGCACTCAAGGCAGAGCAGCAGTTGGATAGCTTACTCAACTGGCTCGGTCGAATGCAGGGCGCGTTACCCGAACCCGCGATCGCATGAAGTAAAGGTCTCTTAATCAAACCAGAACGGTACGATTCATGCAGCGATCGCTGTCACAGAAGGTCACACATGCTGAAGCAAAATGTTTAAATACGAGTTACGATTGGCACAAGCATATCAGCAACGTACTGAGTAAGCTGTTGAGTGATCTCGATCGTTGACAGTGCCATTTAGACGATGTATCGTCAACCATCTGCGTCAGCTATTTGACCAGCCGACCCGGTTCCTGAATGTCAAACTTACAAACCAAGCGTCTCTCTCTGCTTGAACCGTCTTCTGAGTGCTGAAGAATCAGATTGCATCTGGCTTCAAGGTCTTTTTAGGGAAGGTGGCTTGGTTCGCTACAGAGCAACAAGGTGCTATGCAAACAACGATCGCTGCCCCTGTACCCAACTTGAACTCCAGCATTCGCATCTTACTGGTTGAGGATAATGATATCAGTCGTCAATTGATGACTGACTTTTTGAGGCACTGCGGTTACTCAATTCGTGCGCTTTCAAACGGTGCTACCTTTGCGCGAGAAATGGCGCTCTTTTGCCCACATCTGGTCTTGCTTGACCTGAAGCTGCCCGATATAGATGGCTTTGCGGTGTTGGAGCAAGCACAGCAAACCGTAGAGTGGTCAGAAACGCCCATTATTGTGATTTCAGCGTTTGCTTTCCAAGCTGATCGAGAACGTGCCCTAAGCCTGGGCGCTCGTCAATATTTAGTCAAGCCTGTGATGTTGCCTCAAATTCAACGGGCTATTGATGATGAACTCAAAGCGCTTAAGGTGCAGTAAGTAACCTCCTGCACCTCAACTTCTTCACGATGAGCCAGCATGACGATCCAGTTGAAGGCACGATCGCGATGAATTTGACGAAATCTCGCATCATTCACTTGTCGATCATGAGGGCGTTTAGATCTGGGCTACGACTGGATCCAGAGTAGGGCTTTCAGCCTAAATCCAATCTTGTGGGCACACGCGACGATGCGATCGGGGCTACTGGCTTCGTTGCTGTGCGACAAACGTTTCAATATTTTGACTGAGTGACTGAACAGTTCTACCTGTCTGTGAGATCTGAGCTGTAAGTTCTGCAATAAGTAGCGTTGCGGATTGTAACTGGTTGAGGGTTTGTTCTAATTCCTCACGGGTCTGTGATTCAAACTCTTCGAGCGTCATATAACAGGGTCCACCTATATCAGTGTGAGAGTGTTTAATTAGTTACACACTGATCTTAGCGATTACGGAGATGTGCGTCTCTAGCAATGTTTGAAGTCTCCATAGATTCGTTTAAAATTGAGATGAAGCCCTATCACAAAGCGTTGTTGTGCCCTCTGCAAAAGCGTTAACACTGGTTAAAGACCCGGATCGCTTGGAAAGCCGCCTCAAGGAAATTCCACCGGAACCGGGCGTGTACTACATGCGGGATGCGAACGATCAGATTCTCTATATTGGGAAGTCTAAAAAGCTGCGATCGCGCGTCCGCTCGTATTTTCGGGATAATCAAGGCTTGAGTCCCCGCATTGCCTTAATGGTGAAGCAAGTGGCGGAGATTGAGTTCATCGTCACGGATACCGAAGCGGAAGCGCTGGCACTGGAAGCGAACCTGGTCAAGCAGCACCAACCCCACTTCAACGTGCTGCTGAAGGACGACAAAAAGTATCCCTACCTCTGCATCACCTGGTCAGAGGCATATCCGCGTATTTTTATTACCCGCAAACGGCGATCGGGCAAAGAAAAGAAGGATCGCTACTATGGTCCTTATGTCGATACGGGGTTGCTGCGCCAAACGTTGCATTTGGTCAAGCGAATCTTTCCTCTGCGGCAACGTCCTCAACCCCTGTTCAAGGATCGTCCGTGCTTGAACTACGATATTGGTCGCTGTCCCGGTGTCTGTCAGGCGTTGATTTCCCCAGAGGAGTATCACAAGATCGTCCAGAAGGTGGCGATGATCTTTCAGGGGCGATCGCGCGAACTGTCCGATATTCTGACGGCTCAAATGGAAAAGGCAGCAGAGTCACTGAACTTTGAGCAAGCGGCAAGAATTCGTGACCAGATTGCAGGGCTGAAATTGCTGGGTGCTGACCAGAAAGTGTCGATGGCAGACGATACCATTTCACGGGATGCGATCGCGCTGGCTGCCGATGATCAATACGCCTGTGTGCAACTCTTCCAGATCCGTGCAGGGCGCTTAGTGGGACGCTTGGGCTTTGTTGCCGATGCTCAATCAGGTACACCCGGAGAAATCTTGCAGCGTGTGTTGGAAGAGCACTACCAGACTGTCGATGCGGTGGAGATTCCCGCTGAGATCATGGTGCAGCACGAACTGCCCGAAGGTGACATGCTGGCAGAGTTTCTGACGGAGGCAAAGGGGCGTAAGGTGACGATCGTCGCGCCCCAGCGTCAGACGAAAGCTGAGATGATCGAAATGGTGGAGCGCAATGCCGAGTATGAGTTAGCGCGAACACAGCGGTTCGCCGATCGCAACGCGCAGGCAATGCTCGATCTTGCCGAAATTCTCGACTTACCCGAACTCCCTCGCCGCATTGAAGGCTACGACATTTCCCATATCCAGGGTTCCGATGCCGTTGCCTCACAGGTCGTGTTTATGGACGGGCTACCTGCCAAACAGCACTATCGCCATTACAAAATCAAAAACCCGACTGTCACCTCTGGTCACTCGGATGACTTCGCTAGCATGGCAGAAGTGATTCGTCGTCGCTTCCGCAAGTATGCCGCGATGAAAGAAAAGGGGGAATTGGTGAAAGCGGAAACCGATTCTGTCCTCAGTCGTCACGTCTCTGCAACGGCTGACTTTCCTGATCTGGTGATGATTGACGGTGGCAAGGGACAACTTTCAGCTGTAGTCGCGGTCTTACGAGAAATGAACCTGCTGGACGATGTGAAAGTCGTGAGCCTTGCCAAACAGCGAGAAGAGATTTTCTTACCTGGAGAATCCTTACCCTTAAGCACCGATGCAGAACAACCCGGAGTACAAGTCTTGCGGCGCTTGCGGGATGAGGCACACCGCTTTGCCGTGAGCTTTCACCGTCAACAGCGCAGCGATCGCATGAGACGATCGCGCCTCGACGAGATTCCCGGTTTGGGACAACACCGTCAAAAACAACTGCTTGCTACGTTTCGGTCGATCGACTACCTCCGTGAAGCGAGTCCTGCTCAAATTGCCACGGTTCCTGGTATTGGTCCTCGTCTGGCGCAGCAAATCTACGACTACTTCCATCCGTCACAAGAAGCGGCTGAATCAGAGTCGGCGAATGTCAGTTAGTAGTTGGGCAGCAGTTGTTGGGCAGCAGTCAGCCTGGGAGTTTTGAGTGAGGAGGGAAGTATAAAGGATAAAAACTTAGCCTTTATACTTCATCCCTCATTCCTCCCCCTTCTGCCCTCTGCCTCCTGCCTCCTGCCTTCTACTCACCAAACCCCATACGCTTTTTACTTCCTGCACCGCTTAATATCCGCTTCACAAATTCCGTATGTACTGATAATTTTGCGTTCCAGTCTCGTCTTCGGCTTTAACCCCACCTGCTTCTATGTTGTACTGGAAGTCAGCAAAAGCATGAAGGGCTGTTTTATCGATTTGAGATGAACACCGCACATGTTTTTGGGCACTCTACGCTTAATTCCATCACCGCGTTGGAAGTCTAGACTGATTCTGACCGGATGGAACGATCGCACGATGACAAGGGTCTGCAATGGCAAATGGTGTTGAGAGGGAGGGTGCGTGACTAGCTCACACAAAATTGGAGTCGTCGTTATTGGACGCAACGAGGGCGATCGGCTACTTCGCAGCTTAGATTCGGTGGTGGATGGCTCGCGTCCCGTTGTCTACGTGGATTCTGGCTCGACGGATGGAAGCTGTGAGGCGGCTGGCGATCGTGGTGTTACCGTTGTGAATCTGGACTTATCGATTCCCTTTACAGCGGCGCGTGCCCGAAATGCAGGGTTCGATCGTCTGCGCGAACAGGACCCCGATGTCGAGTACGTCCAATTCATTGATGGGGATTGCGAAGTGGTAGCGGGTTGGCTGGAAGCAGCGGCGATCGCGCTGGATGAAAATCCTACAGTCGTAGCGGTGTGTGGCTGGCGACGCGAACGCTATCCCGATCGCAGTTCCTATAACCGCATTTGTGATGTCGAGTGGCGCATGGGTTCGGTTGGAGAAACCATGCATTTTGGTGGCGACGTGATGCTTCGTGCCAGTGCGTTTGCGGCTGTGGGTGGCTATGGCAACAGCGTGATTGCGGCTGAAGATGATGAACTCAGCGTGCGGCTGCGTCAAGTTAAGGGTTCGATTCTGCGGATTGACCACACCAGTACGCTGCACGATGCCAACATCCATCACCTCTCGCAGTGGTGGCAACGGGCGAAACGCTGTGGCTATGCCTATGCTCAGGTCAACAGCTTGCACGGTGCGCCACCAGAACGCAAATTTGTGAAGGAAATCCGACGTACCTGGCTATGGGGCGTGATAGTGCCTGTGGGCGCGATCGTCCTTGCCCCTTTCACGACTGGGCTTTCGCTCCTTGCCTTCGCACGTTACCCACTGACGGCACTACGAACCATTCTGGGTACCCACAAACGAGGCTTTTCCTGGGAGGAGAGCATCCCCTGGGGTCTGTCCTGCGGCGCGTCGGTGTTTCCAGAAGCATTCGGAGTCATCAAGTTTACGAGCGATCGCTTACTCCACCGTCAGCACAAAATCATTGAATACAAAGGCGCTCAAACGCCTGTCGCCAATACCGTTCAAATCACAGGGAGATAGCCAATGACAGCCACTAACGGACAAAGCAAACCCGTCGCCGTTGCACTGCTGGGAGCGGGCTACATTTCGGACTATCACCTCGCGGCACTGCGCCTTTTGCCCAATGTTGAGGTACGCGCCATTTGTGACCTGAACAAGCGGCTGGCAGAACAGTTCGCTCAGGCAAAGGGCATCCCCACAGTCTATGGCGATTTGGGTGAGATGCTGTCCAAAGAGCATTTGGATGTGGTGCATATTCTTACGCCGCCCCATGTCCACTTTGCTACAGGCTGTCAGGTGGTTGAAGCGGGGGTCGATGCCTTTATCGAAAAGCCTTTGTGCCATCGAGTGAGCGACTGCCAGGAACTCCGTCGTCGTGCCGAAACGACTGGACAGACGATCGGCGTGAGCCACAACTTCCTCTACTTCCCCGTGTACGAAAAACTCGTCGCCGACTTACGCAGTGGGCGGCTGGGACGAGTCGATCAAATTGATATCGTCTGGAACAAGGAACTGGGTCAACTGACCGGGGGACCCTACGGTGCATGGATGCTGCAAACCCCGAAGAACATCCTGTTTGAAGTGGCACCCCACTCCTTCACCCATCTGGTGCATCTGATCGGACAACCCGATTCGCTCTCAGTAGACGTGAACGATCGCGTCGATCTACCTCGCGGGCTGGAGTTCTACCGTCGTTGGGAAATTCGCGGCTGGAAGGGCAACACCAGCATTCGCATCCGGTTCTCGTTCATCGACGGCTACCCAGAACACTACATCCATGTACGCGGCACCAATGCGGTTGCCCATGTGGACTTCGAGAACAATACCTACACCTGCCAGGAACATACGCCCTACCTGCTGGATGTCGATCGCTTCGCCACCGTTACTGCCACTGCCCGCGAATCCTTCCTGCAAGCGGCTGGCACATTAACAAACGCGGTGCTTGCCAAAGCTGGGCTTTCCAAAGTATCTGCACCTTTCTCCTACAGCATTGCGCGGACGGTCGAGAGTTTCTACACCACACGCCGTAGCAAGCTGGATGAGCGGATTGATCCGTCCCTGGGAGAAGGCGCGATCGCTCTGGCTGAGTGGATTGCCCGCGAAACGCATTTGCCAGAGCCAAAAACCGATGCCTTTGCCTTGAATCAGCCTGCGGTAGCCGAATTGCCGAAGTCCAATGTGCTGGTGATTGGCGGCACAGGGTTTATCGGTCAGGCATTGGTGAAACGCTTGCGGCAGGATGGGCACGGCGTTCGCATTCTTGCCCGTGACCCCAACAACTGCTCACCCGCCCTCCGCAGCCTGGGTGTGGAACTGGCGAAAGGCGACTTTGCCGATGCGAATGCCGTTAGTGCGGCGCTAGAGGGCATCGAGTACGTCTACCATCTGGCACGCGGCAATGGCAAAACCTGGGCAGAGTACCTCAAAACCGATGTGGAACCGACGCGCAAGGTCGCAGAACTGTGTCTGGAACATGGTGTGAAGCGGTTGTTCTACGCCTCGTCGATCGCCATCTACTATGCAGGCAACAGTGCTGGCACGATTACGGAAGCCACAAAACCCCATGAAGGGATGCTGCGAGTGGCTCCTTACCCGAGATCGAAGGTCGAAAACGAGCGGCTCTTACTCCAGATGCAGCGTGAAAAAGGCTTACCTGTCGTCATCTTCCGTCCCGGTGTCGTTCTCGGTCGCGGTGGCAATCCGTATCACTGGGGTATTGCTGCATGGCCCTATAACTCCGTCTGCCGTCTGTGGGGCGATGGTAACAGCAAACTGCCGATCGTGCTGGTGGATGATGTGGCGGATGCCATGGCACGGGCGATCGAGGTTCCTGGCATCGAAGGCGAGTCCTTTAACCTCACAAGCGAACCTCAAGTGACCGCCAACGACTATCTTGACGAATTTGAGCAGCAGGCAGGCTTGAAACTGCGCCGTATTCCCACCTCAAGCTGGCGGAACTACTCAGAGTCGCTGGTCAAGTGGGCAGTGAAAAAGCTCGGACGTGACCCCAATGCCGCCTTCCCCAGCTACGCCGACTGGGAAGGTCGCAGTTTCGCGGCTATGTTCGACTCCTCCAAAGCAGAACGTCAGCTTGGCTGGGCACCCGTCAAAGACCGCACCACCCTGATAAAAGAAGGCATCCATGCCCCGGCTGAGGAGTTTTTTGCGTAATCAGTACGGTGCAGGTAAAAACGATCTGAGCTTAAAGTGCAGCCTCTACAACCTGAAAGAAATGCCCGATTAAATACAGTGAACCACATACTACGGTGAGGGGCGTATTTGTTGGAGGCTGCATTCTGGCTGAAAGCTGAGATGTTGAATGGTTGTTTGTAGCGGCTTCTAAAGCAGAAAACACATCGGGATAGGTTTGGCAGGTTGCTAAATCGGGGCAGACTTCGTGGGCGATCGCCGCTAGTTTCTCTGGCTCAGCAGAACTGTGATCGGGAACGGGCACCAGGTAAAGCCGATCGCCCCCTCGCAGTAATGCCTTAAACACATCGGCATGATCTTTGGTGGAGAGCATTCCCATCACCCAATGAATCGGGGTGTCGCGGTGGCGATCGATCACGAGGCTATCCACAAACTGACGTAGAACTTCAGCGCTGGCTGGATTGTGGGCCCCATCGATGAGGATCTCGTGTCCTTGCCATTTGAACCATTGCAGTCGTCCTGCCCATTTTGTTTTGGCAATGCCGTTGACGATCATTGCATCCGATAGCTGCCATCCTTGCTGTCGCAGCAGTTGGAGAGCCGCGATCGCCAGTGCGGCATTGTGGCGTTGGATATCACCGAGGAGGGGCGATCGATATTTGAGTGTTTTGAGCATGATTACGCCCTCCGCTTCGTCATCGGGCGATTCTGGCTGCATATCGTACTCTTCAACGCCTTGATATTCTGCCCACCCGTCGCCCAAATCTTTTGCAGGTTGAGGATAGACGGTGAGGCATTCTAGCTCGGCAGTGCGGCGATGAATGACGGCAGCGGCTTCTGATGGCAATTGTCCAATGACGGCGATGCCACTGTGCTTAAGGATGCCAGCTTTTTCCCAGGCAATATCTGCGAGTGTGGGACCTAACCGTTGCCAGTGTTCGCGACTGATGGAGGTGATGATGCTGACCAGGGGACGATCGCATACATTCGTCGCATCCAGCCGTCCGCCCAAGCCAACCTCAATCACCGCAAGATCAACCTTCTGCTGAGCAAAGTAAAGCCATGCAGCAGCGGTAAAAACCTCAAACTGAGTAGGCGATGGGTCAAGGGACTTACTAACAGTGATCACCTGCTGGAGTACCGTTTCGAGATCCTGAGCGGCGATCGGCTGTTCATTGATACAAATTCGCTCTTCCCAACGCACCAGATGCGGCGAGGTGTAGCGTCCCACCCGATAGCCCGCTTCCGTCAACACTGCCGAAAGATACGCACAGACGGAGCCTTTGCCGTTGCTGCCTGCCACATGTACGATCGGCACCTGCTCCTGGGGATTGCCCAGCGCGACTAGAAGCTCCTGAATCGATTCCAGCCCCAACCGAACACCAAAGCGAGCAAATTGTTGCAGTGTCGTGTCAATATCCAAAATCTCTGCGCTCTCTGCGTCTCTGCGGTTCCTTCTACCATCTTAGGCTGTACCGCTGAGGCACGGAGGACGCGGAGGGTAGGACTACTTGGGATCGACGATTGCACCCATAAACAATACTGTTCCAGTCTGGTTGTCGCGGATGGCGCAGAAGAAGGGGCGATCGACCACCAGTTGAAACGGTTCATTCATGGGCATAGAAGTGGCAACAATACCGACAGAGGTGGCAGCAGCAGCTTCAGTGCCTTCTTCGTTCACGTCTACAAAGGTTTTGTGCTTGACCTGATCGATCTTGGTGGAGACCGTGCTTAGCTCGTCGAAGGTGGCTTTGCTGGCATCGAAGGCGATCGGCATTCCCAGAGCCGACAGCACTTTTTTCAGTTCCACATCGTATTCCAGCTTGAAGCGCGGCACCTGCACTGAACCCGGTTGCTTTCTAAAGCGCCCCATCCACTGCTGCCAGTTTTCAGCCGTCAGCGTTTTTGCAAAGCTAGATAAGTTAGAAGATGGCTTTGGCAAGAAGATGTACATGCTTACCTTCTGCTTGCCATAGGGAAGACTCACTGCCTGAAACTGGTCATTTTCGTAGTATTTGTAGCTGCCAGTTTGCGCCATCATGGGGTGGCTTTTCGGACGATCGTTCGCTAAATAAAAAGGTTTATTCGTGGTATCGCTTTTTTCAAATGCCGTCGTCCAGTTGCCCTTAAAGTAAATAGCGTTGATCAGAAACATGATGTCATCCGGCTTTAAACCATTCACAATCTGACTGATTTTGCCGCGCGTCTTTTCCTTCACCCAGTTGTTGATCGTCGCGGTGGCATCGGGAGCCGCAAAGTCTAACTCTGTCACCTGTGCGCCGTAAAATTGCTGATTGTGTTGCATGAAAGTCGGCTTAAAGGGAACGCCTTGCCGCGCCCAAAGGGAATTGGCGATCGCCAACTGCACGCCACTATCAGGATGCTCCAGCAATGCTTTTAGATTCGCGTTTCCCTGATTGAGTGCATTCAAGCTCATGCCCTGAAGCTCCAGGGTTTTTGCCATCTGCCGCTGCGTTTCGCCACTGGCACCGTTGTAAGCCATTGCAAGCGCGATCGCCACACTCGACGGCGACACAAACACATTCTTGCCGCGATCGTGCTTCAGCAACTCTGAGAACAGCTTGAACCCAAAGCTCGTATTTGCAGTCACGAGTTTAGGATCAACAGTCTGAGCTTTCTGCATCGCGATCGGTTGTGGTTGAGTCGGCTGAGGAGTGGCAATTGCCGGATTTACATTCGTTGCCTTCAGACTCGTTGCCTTCAGACTTGTTGCGTTCAGACAGCCTATTAAACCCAGCAGCATCAAACTACCGATCGCCACCAACCCTGCACGCCTTACTTCCCCACGATTCATCGCTACACTCCTGACCAAAACATTGCATGATGCTTTCTACACTTCCACGATGTCATGTTCGGGATGGAAGGACGCGATCGTTGCAGATTCGGTAACTGAACCAGAACATGGTTGAAAAATCAAATTACTGAGAGACACAAGCCTTTTGCAAAAGCGCAGCGTCTACCGTGTTTGCTTTGACCAATTCCCACGCTGTCGTTTCTTTAAAGACTCTCATTGACTGATCATCAAAAAGAGCAACTAGCTGCTTGACTCTAGACTTCTTCTCTTTACAGGCATATTCTCGCGTCACAATTGATGCAACTGTGCCGTCGTCTTCTGGCTTCTGGTTAACTTCAAAGGTTTTCACCTCAGAAAAGTTTCCTTTACGTTTAATAGAGTCGCGATCGACAAAAAACTTAGTATCCGTATCACTCTCGGTAACAAAAAACCAAGCTTCAGCTTGAGCGGAAGAGGCAAGAAACGCAACCGCCGCTGCTGTTAATAAGAAGGAACGATAGACTCTCGATATTTTCATACGTTTAACTTTTTTCTCGGTGAATGACATTCTAGAACAATCAACTCAGGCAACAGTCGTAATGGCTAGTGAGGGGGCGATCGTTGAGGGCGAAAGATGCTTTGTTTCCACGTTCATCCAGTGTTGGCTGTGATGTCGGACTGCAGAATACAGCAATTTTCAATCAAGTGAAGTACAGACCCATGCAGGGAGTCAAGGAATCAAGGGAGTAAGGTGTACCTCAGTAAATTGGAAAACGCTGTATCTTCTGACTGTGTACCAAGCTCAGGAGAGCCGGAGAAGAGTCCGATCAACGGATCAGCTTGAATTTGAGATACTGAAAGCTTCGTTGATATTGAGCTGAGTAACCATGACTGATTCTAACCAACGCTCGATTAGTTCACAGCAATTCTTCTTCACGTTCTGAAAGATCGCCTCTGCCACTTGCACTCAACCCAATAGAAGGAGGAAGCGATGTCTGGCTACTAGAAAAGATAGCGATCGCTCACCAGTCTGAAAACCCTCCTGCTCAGCGACAACAGAATCGAGGATCTCAGCCCATTGGAACCCTTGCGATACCGGGTGATTCTCGGTCTACGTCGCAACCCCATCAGCGATCTCAAGCCACTCAATAGGCTCACCAGATTAGTAGAATTAAAGCTTGGCGAGAATGAAATCACCGATCTGGAGGCGTTGCGATCGCTCACCAACCTGTCAAAACTAAGCTTGAGCGACAATCAGATCAATGATCTCAGCCCGTTGCGGCCTCTCCATCAGTTGACCCAGCTCAACCTGCGCCGCAACGATATTAGCGACCTGAATCCGTTAAGTACGCTCACTCAGTCACGGGAATTGAATCTTGAGGACAATCGTTTGATGGATGTTAGTGCGCTGCGATCGCTCACCAACTTGCAAAAACTTGACTTTGCAAAGAATGCGATCGACCAACCAGTTTGTCCTGTTAAGCCAGAATCGATTTGTCATTTCCAACCTCCGCTTTAATTCAAATTGAATACTTTAGCCAGGTTTTAAAGACTTGGTTCGGCAGCTTAAACAGCAAGATGAAGTTCAATATCTTTAATTAACTAAAATGCGTTCCAAACTCTTCAGCAGCTTTTTCCATCTCGCTAATTGCATCTAAGATGATGCCAGCATCCATTATAGGGCTTAGATAGTAAGATTCAGGCAATTGATATGGACGACTTTTGTAGATATGCGGCACTCGACTTTTTATTTCGTTCAAGATTGTCAACATTTTGGGACCTTCGCTCAACCAAGTGTTGTATAAAAAATCTCGTGATTATGCCCCTTCATCATATTTTGGCTCTGTTGCTGCTTGCCCTCTTGATAATCTTTAACACTATTCGCTAACTTGCTAAGACTGCTTGTCAGTTTGAGACCTTCACTTGCCAAATCGATATTTGAATAGTTTTGGCATTTATATACTTAACTCACCACGTCTAAAGGGTGGGTTATTTTGCATTTAAAAAATTATCTTTTACAGAAGTGTATTGCTTGTTATCTATAGCCAAATTATTGAAGTGCTTACCTAGCGACAGTTTTATTTTACAAATGGTTTTTATTTCATTTTAAGTTTACTTGTTTTCTTTGTTGCTTTTTGCTTCTGTTGTCGCTTTTTTTGCTCTTAAAAACTTTGATCTCATTAACCCATACGTAATAGCATCAAGAGTAGTTGTTAAAGTAGCGCACAAGCCATACGAAAAAATAGAAGCAAATATAGAAAAAAGATATTTTCTTTGGTCTGAAAATCCCTCAACCGTTAAAACTAATGTATTGACATAAGCAAATATAGAAAAAACCAAAGCGGCAAATAAACTAAGCAGAGAAAACCTAAATATAAAAATAATTGCGGTATATCTATTTTTTTCTTCTAAAAAAAGAACAAAACTGTCATCGCTCGACGACATTATTATAGTTAAAGCTGCAAAATGCAAAGGGAAAATAATTGAAAGAATAGAAATTGCAACACCGTACACATCCTTTGCAAAAGCATTTGGCACGGTTTCAGGCAGCAAAAAATATAGCAATGCACCAATCGCAATGCTAAGTGGAAAATCCCAAGATAATAATATGTATTTTATGTTTTCAAGTTTCACGGCATTAATTATTAAACCTCTCAAAATTTTGTCAAAACTTGATTTTACAGAATCAAAAACATCTTCAACTTTTTCACGAATTAAAACAGTTGCCTTAATGGGATTACCACTAGTTGTAATTGTTTTGAATTCACCGTTTATTAATCCAGAAAATGAAGCCTTACCGTACCCATCATTTGCCATTTCAATTTTGCTTCTTATTTCTTCGCTTAATCTAATTCTATCAATGTTAAGGCTGTTTGAGCCATCTTTTTTAGAACTATATTCTTCAGTGTATTTTGAAGCTCCAATAGCTTTTATATCATCATCAAGACTTTTCCAAATTGGGTGTGATCGTGGATTAGAAGGATGGAGTTTAAAGGAAATTTTCTTAATAGTCTGAAACTCATTTATTCTTTCGATGAAATCGCCTCTTTCATTTATGGCTTGTATGTCAGTATCAACAAAGAAATGGTTGTGAGCTTTTTCAAATAGCTTGCAAAATTGAGAATCAAATTGTTTGCTTCTTATTTGATTTGACGAAGCTTGATAAGCAATCGTCCCAGATTTTATATGCAGAAAAAAGCTGGACTTTGCAATTATTAAATTTTCAATTACTCCTTGTTCAGATTGGCTTGTGTCTGGGTTTACAATTTCTTCAGGAAATAATTTTCTGTACTTTGTCAAAAATGCGTGTATGTAAATGTCGTTATTATATTCAAGGCGTGAAACGTCAATAAATTCCCAAATGTTTCCCCTTTCTTCTAGCCTTACCCCTTGACGAAAAGCGTTAATTACATATTCTGTTTTGTTGTCATACATCGCAGCAATGTTTAACCGACCAAAGTAATAAGTTCTTTCGCCTATCGACATACATACTCCAGTATTTCCTGATGAAAGCTTATACTTTTTTTAGGGAAGGCTCAAGTAGTATGTAACGCTTATAGTTGGGCAACAAAAAACCAGCAAGCTTTGCTGGTTTCAAGAAAGAGCTTTTGAGGCTTTAGCTTATTCAGTACGATCGCGGATCTTGTAGGTTGGGTTGAAGCATGAAACCCAACACTCATCACTCTTTGCCTACCCCATCTAAATTTTGAATCTTACCATTGGCTCCCCAATCTTCCGTATACATTCCCCATCGCACCGCTCGATGAAAGCTTGAATACGCCCATTCCTTGGGTGCTTTCACCAAGCCATGATGGACAGGATTGTAATGAATGTAGTCGCAATGCTGTGAAAAATCTGCATCATCGTAGATTTGATGTTCCCAAAAGCGTCGTTGCCATACTGCTTGTTCCCCCTTGTGTTGCCGAGCCGTTGATCGTTGCTGGCGAAATTGTGCAGGGCAGCGCCGAGTAAATCCACTTTTGATCAAGCGCCAGCGGTTAGAAAAATCGGCATCCTCTGGTGGCAACGTCCAGAGGCAATGGAGGTGATCTGGTAAGACGACGATCGCCTCGATCGTAAAGGGGTGGGTTTGTTTGACGGAGCGAAAGGCTTGGCGGAGTTGCTCAACAACCTCTGGATGTTGAAAGATTGATTGCCGCTGATGGGTTACAAGGGTGAAGAAATAGGTTGCTCCTGGTGTTTTGGCACGGCGGTAGTGCATGAGTTGCCCTCGACCTGACTAAATTCAGGATGGGCAATGCTGGGCAAAATTGATCGCGATCGCGGCAAATTGTCTTGTTGGGTTTCGTGTCCTCTACCCAACCTACTACTCTGCCTACTACTAAATTGATCGCGATCGCGAAAAGATGCTTTGTTGGGTTTCGCGGACTCAACCCAACCTACTCGGTGTTCTCCAACACCTGTCAGTGGTTCATTTCTGTAGTTGTTCTAAAGGAAATGCCGATTTTCTTATGCCTTCCTAAGATAGAAGGTGGAAGCACACCGCATAATAAAGCGGAGTCATTCCGACCAAGCTCGGCTATCAGGAGGTTAACCAATGGTCGAAGCCTACGAATCGCTAGACTATGAATATGCGCTTGATCGTGACTGCACGACCCTTTCGCGTCACGTCTTTCAGCAACTCCAGAGCTTTTCTGCCGACGCGCAGGATCTGAGCGCGCTCATGAACCGGATTGCGCTGGCAGGTAAGCTCATTGCTCGTCGTCTCAGTCGTGCGGGTTTGATGGAAGACGCGCTAGGCTTTACGGGTGGCGAGAATGTGCAGGGTGAGTCCGTTAAGAAAATGGACGTGTACGCGAACGAGGTCTTTATCTCGGTGTTCAAGCAGAGCGGGTTAGTCTGCCGCTTGGCTTCTGAAGAGATGGAGAAGCCGTACTACATTCCTGAAAACTGTCCGCTGGGGCGTTATACGTTACTGTACGACCCGATCGACGGCTCCTCCAATGTCGATATCAACATCAACGTTGGCTCCATTTTTGCGGTGCGTCAGCAAGAAGGCGACGATCTGGACGGAACAGCCAGCGATTTACTGCAAAGCGGACGCAAGTTGATTGCAGCGGGTTACATTCTCTACGGTCCCAGTACCGTGCTGGTGTATTCGATCGGCAAAGGAGTTCACGCCTTCACCCTTGATCCCAGCCTGGGTGAGTTTATTCTGTCCAGTGAAAATATCCAAATGCCGGAGCATGGTCCCATCTACAGCACCAACGAGGGCAACTTCTGGCAATGGGATGAGTCAATCCGCGATTACATTCGCTATGTTCATCGGCATGAGGGCTATACCGCTCGCTACAGTGGTGCCCTGGTGGGAGACTTCCATCGCATTCTGTTTCAGGGCGGCGTGTTTCTCTATCCCGGTACAGTCAAAAAGCCAGAGGGCAAGCTGCGGCTGCTTTACGAGACGGCTCCACTGGCATTTTTGGCAGAACAAGCTGGGGGCAGAGCCAGCACTGGCACACAGGACATTCTGGATGCCGTGCCAGAAAAACTCCACGCCCGGACACCACTCATCATTGGCAGTAAAGAGGATGTGGCGTTAGTGGAGTCGTTTATTCAGGAACGATCGCGGCAGGCGATCGCAGCACATTAATAGTTGTTGGTTTTTGGTTGTTAGTTGTTAGAGAGAAGTTTGACGCTGATGACCAGGAATCTGATTTAGGAGGAAGTACGATGACAGCGACGAATCATCTGTTTGAGATTAAAGAGTTTGGTCAGAGCATCTGGATGGACAATCTGGCGCGGGATCTCATTAAATCCGGCGATTTGAAGAAGTTCATTGAAACGCGTGGACTGCGTGGGATCACATCAAACCCGGCGATTTTTGAGAAGGCGATCGCGGGGAATGCGATGTACGATGCTGACATTGAAGCGGGGATCAAAGCCAAGAAGTCCACCCTGGAAATTTACGAATCGCTGGTGTTTCAGGACATTCGGGATGCTTGTGACATCTTCAAACCCATCTATGACGAATCTGGCGGGTTAGACGGCTACATCAGCATCGAAGTGCCGCCCGATATTGCCGATGACACCGAGAAAACGATTTCCGAAGCGCGACGTTACTATGCAGCGATCGGCAAAGAAAACGTGATGATCAAGATCCCCGGCACGTCGAAAGGAATTCCGGCTGTCGAGCAGGTCATCAGTGAGGGGATCAACGTCAACGTCACGCTCTTATTCTCTGTCAGCAGCTACGTTGAAACCTTCTGGGCATACATTCGCGGGTTAGAAAAGCGCGTGGCAGAAGGGAAAGACATTAGCAAGATTGCCTCCGTCGCTAGCTTCTTCCTGAGCCGCATCGATACCAACATTGACGGCAAAATTGACGCGAAGCTAAAAGCAGGTGTGCCCGACAACGCCATCCGCGATCGCTTGCTAGCAGTTAAAGGAAAAGTAGCGATCGCTAACGCAAAGATTGCCTACCAGGAGTATAAGAAGATCATTCAGAGCGATCGCTGGAAGGCTCTAAGTGCCAAAGGTGCTAATGTTCAACGCCTCCTCTGGGCAAGTACAGGCACCAAAAACCCGGACTACAGTGATGTGATGTACGTGGATGAACTAATTGGTTCTGATACGGTTAACACATTGCCACCCGCCACGATCGAAGCCTGTGCCGATCACTGTAATGTTGCCGATCGGATTGAAACAGGCGTTGACGAGTCGTACAATCTGCTCGAAAGCCTCAAAGACCCCGACATCAACATCAACCTGGATCACGTCATGGACGAACTCCTCCTTGACGGCATCGACAAATTCATCCAGCCCTTCCAGTCGTTGATGAAATCCCTCGAAGACAAAGTAAACCGTCTGGCAGCCGTTTAGTTGTTGGTTTTTGGTTGTTAGTTGTTAGAGTTTCCATCCAACAACTAACAACTAACAACTAACAACTGCTTTCAGTCAACTGCTCAACTCCAACTTACCCGCTCTCATCTATGGTTACTCTGCTCGAAAACCCCCTTCGCGTTGGTCTCCAGCAAGACCGCATTCCCGAACCGCAGATTCTGATTATCTTTGGTGCGTCTGGTGATCTCACGCAACGCAAGCTCGTGCCCGCGGTCTACCAGATGAAGCGAGAGCGTCGGTTGCCGCCTGAGTTGACGATCGTAGGGGTTGCCCGCCGTGATTGGAGCCATGACTACTTTCGAGAGCACATGCGCGAAGGGGTCGAAGAATTTGGTGGTGGACTGGGGACACAGGCTATCTGGGATGACTTCGCCAAAGGCTTGTTCTACCACCCCGGCGACCTGGATAACCAAGACGATTACCAGAAGCTGAAGACGTTTTTGGCAGAGCTTGATCAGCAGCGTGGCACACGGGGCAATCGCGTGTTTTACCTGTCCGTTGCGCCCAAGTTCTTTGCTGAAGCCATTCAACAGCTTGGCGCTTCGGGCATGATCGAAGACCCCAAAAAGCAACGGCTAGTCATTGAAAAGCCTTTTGGTCGTGATCTGGCTTCGGCGCAAACGCTCAATCGAGTGGTGCAAAAGGTCTGTGATGAACAGCAGGTCTATCGCATCGATCACTATCTGGGTAAAGAAACCGTACAAAACCTGATGGTGTTCCGGTTTGCGAACGCCATTTTTGAGCCACTGTGGAACCGTCAGTTTGTCGATCACGTTCAAATCACGGTAGCCGAAACGGTGGGGCTGGAAGGACGAGCAGGCTACTACGAAACGGCAGGTGCCTTGCGCGACATGGTGCAAAACCACCTGATGCAGTTGTTCTGCTTAACCGCGATGGAAGCCCCTAACTCGCTTGAAGCCAACAGCATCCGCAACGAAAAGACGAAAGTGCTGCAAGCCACTCACCTGACAGATCTAGAGACGCTTGGCAATTCTGCCATTCGCGGTCAGTACACGGAAGGCTGGATGAAGGGCAAGCAAGTGCCAGCCTATCGGCAAGAAGAAGGCGCGGCACCAGAATCGACGACTCCAACTTATGCGGCGCTCAAGCTGACGATCGACAACTGGCGCTGGAAAGGCGTTCCCTTCTATCTGCGAACAGGCAAACGGATGCCCAAAAAGGTTTCAGAAATCGCCATTCAGTTCAAAGAAGTGCCCTTTTTGATGTTTCAATCAGCAGCGAAGCAAGCCAATCCTAATATTCTTACAATGCGGATCCAGCCTGATGAAGGCATTGCGATGCGCTTTGAGGTGAAAACACCAGGAACGTCTTTGAGGACGCGATCGGTCGATATGGATTTTCGCTACGACACTGCCTTTGGGCAAGCAAACACGGATGCTTATAGTCGCTTACTTGTAGACTGTATGCTCGGCGATCAGACCCTCTTCACGCGTGGCGATGAAGTCGAAGCCTCCTGGCGCATCTTGACTCCCCTACTGAACGTTTGGGATGCCCCTGCCACCCCCGAAAGCATTCCCCTCTACGAAGCAGGCACCTGGGGACCTGTGGAATCGGAACTGCTGCTCAACAGCGATGGGCGGAACTGGAGAAGACTTTAAGGAAAGGCTAAAGGCTAAAGGCTAAAAAGTTTAATCAGTGACCAGTGAAACAGTGACCAGTGAACAGTGAGCAGCCATCAGTGAACTAGTGACCAGTACATCAACATGGTTTGCTTAAAGACTGGAGACTGATAACTGACGATTGATCACTGCCTTCTGCCTCCTGCCCTCTGCCTCCTGCCTTTTTCTAACAACTAACAACTAATTACCAACAACTGACTATGACCACCACTCCACTTGTTGCGTTACAACGACCCAAAGATATTTCTCTTGATGAAATTGAGGCAGAACTCGGTGCCATTTGGCAGACTCAGAATGCTGATTCACCCAATCAAGGTGCCACCAGAGCAGCGACCTTTAGCATGGTCGTTTACGAGCCAGAAGAGTTTCAGCAACTATTAGCCGCACTGGGGTTTTACGAAGGACCGATCGACGGTATTCATGGTCCCATGACTAAAGCGGCGGTGCAGGATGCCCAGAAAGCCTACGGTTTATCCATTACAGGGCGGGTTGATCCTACAACTCTAGCGAAGCTCCGCGAAGAATTTACCAAAAAGCCGAGCGATCGCATCAAGTTCTCAAACCCCAACGTGCGCGGCTTCAGCATCAGTGACGCGATCGCAGTGCAAAACCCCTGTCGCATCATCACCCTTTGTCCGGTGTTAGGCGAAGATCAGGGCGTAACGGCTCAGGTCTCTGCCTATTGCCCAGTACAGCAAGGCAGTGGCAGCAATCTCATCTGCTGCGAGTACATCACCTTACGGGGCACAAAAGCAGCGTTGGAGCGGGTCGGAGCGCTGGTTGCGTCTCTCATGATCCCCGATCTGCCCAAATTTGTGTGGTGGAAAGCAACCCCAAATCCCGATCAAGCCCTCTTCAAAGCGCTAGCAGAGACTTGCAACTGCCTGATTCTCGACTCCTGCTACTTCAGTGATCCAGAGTCTGAGTTTCTCAAAATTCAAGAGTTGATTGACGAAGGCACCTATATTGCCGACCTGAACTGGCATCGCCTGCAACCCTGGCAAGAGCTGATGGCAGCCGCATTTGATCCCCCTGAGCGCCGCGCGTCGTTGATTGAAGCAGACCAGCTTGCGATCGACTACGAAAAAGGGAACGCTGCTCAGGCACTTCTTTACCTCGGTTGGATTGCCAGTCGGCTTGATTGGCAACCTGTCGCGTTCAAAGAAGCAGGTGGTGACTATGACCTCAAATACATCACCTTTAAGGGAGCCAACCAGCGCGAAATTACGGCTGAGTTAGCTGCTATTCCAACTGCCGATTGGGGCGAAATCCTGGGCGATCTCGTCGGGATTCGCATCACATCCACAAACCTACAAGCAAATTGCTGCACGATCCTTTGCTCGGAAACCACAGGCTGTATGCGCATGGAAGCAGGCGGCAGTGCTCAGGCGTGCCAGACCGAAGTTGTCTCATCGCTATCAGATCAGAAGGCAGAGTTTTTGTTGAGCCAGCAGCTTCAACGCTGGGGACACGATGTGCTGTATGAAGAAAGCTTAGCCGTGGTTGCTAAAGTACTGAAGCTGCACGGGTAGAGAGTTGTTAGTCGTTAGTTGTTAGTTGTTAGATGTATTGAATCGTTAGGTTAGCCTTAATATGCGTTGCGTTACGCTGACGCTTTTCTTGGATGGCGAAGCCTACACAGCACCCTACGGGCTAATGTTTTGAGTCAGTACAGTTAGTTGTTAGAGTTTAGAACTAACCACTAACAACCAACAACCAACAACTATTTTATGTCTCTCCTTGTTGCAGGTGAACGGAGTGGGGTGGGCAAAACAACCGTCACGTTGGCGTTGCTGTCTTGCTTACGGCAGCGAAAGATACAGGTGCAATCGTTTAAGGTTGGACCTGATTACATCGACCCCATGTTTCATTGTTATGTGACGGGTCGCGCTTGCCGCAATCTTGACCCGATGTTGACTTCCGAAGCCTACGTGCAGGAGTGCTTCGATCGCCATGCTCAAACCGCCACCCATGCTCTCGTTGAAGGAGTCATGGGGCTGTTTGACGGAGCGGCTGGACGCAAAGATTTTGCCAGCACCGCTCACATCGCCCGGTTGCTAGAGCTCTCCATTCTACTGGTGCTGAATTGCAGCGGGATGTCTCACTCGATCGCCGCCATCGCCCACGGCTATCGATCGCTCGACCCTCGCCTCAAGTTTGCCGGAGTGGTGCTGAACCGCGTTGGCAGCGATCGCCATCTAGAACTTCTCACCGCTGCCCTGGAACCCCTCGGTATCCCCATTCTAGGAGTCCTTCGCCGTCAGGACGAGATTACCATTCCCGATCGCCATCTGGGACTCATCCCCACTGCTGAACTCGAAAACCTGAACGCGATCGTCGATCGGCTGGCTCATCTGGGCGAAACGTGTTTTGATTGGGCACGGTTGATGCCATTGTTGGAGCAAACAGGAGAGAGGAGCGAGGAGAGAGGAGAGAGGAGAGAGGAGAGAGGCATTAGCGGTCAGCAGTCAAAATCCACTCCCTCACCCCTCACCCCTCACCCCTCACCCCTCACCTCTTCTCCCCGCCTTGCGATCGCTCAAGACGCTGCCTTCAGTTTCTACTACGCCGATAATCTGGACTTACTCGAAGCATTGGGTGCTGAGCTGGTTCCCTGGAGTCCTCTGCACGATCGCGCGTTACCAGAAGGCGTGCAGGGGCTTTACTTTGGTGGTGGTTTTCCAGAAGTGTTTGCAGAGCAGTTAGCGGCGAACGTGACGGCTCGTGAAGCTGTGCAAAAAGCGATTCAAGCTGGTATGCCGACCTATGCCGAGTGCGGTGGGCTGATGTATCTCTGCGAAGCGATCACAACCTTTGACGGTCAATCGTTGCCAATGGTAGGAACGTTGCCAACTACGGCAGTCATGGGAAAACGGCTGACCCTGGGCTACCGACAGGCGATCGCCCATCAAGATAGTCTGATGCTGGAGCATAATTCAACTGTTTGCGGACATGAGTTTCATCGCTCCTCTCTGACTCAGGAACCAACATCTCCGCTTTTTTCCCTACACCCCACAACCCACAACCCATACCCTACCCCTGAAGGCTGGCATCGTCCCCATCTTCACGCGTCCTATCTCCATCTCCATTGGGGAGCGCATCCAGAAAGCCCTGCTCGCTTTCTAACATGTGCTGCCAGGTATGACAGCCGTGCGTGTTGATTGGTCTACACTGCCTTACGATGCTTGACTTGATCGCCACTCTGCCTCGTCTTCTGCCGCTTGCTGCTTGAGGTGGATGTTTTTCAAGTGTTTTTTGACCGTATCCAGCGCAATGTAGAGGTTGGCTGCGATCGCTTTACGGCTACAGCCCGATCGTCGATGTAACCAGACTTCCGTTTCGCGGGGGGTCAATCCCCATTTTTGGGCTTCGGCAAGCGCAAGACTCTGTACTGATTGGTTCTGGTCTTGCAGGCGCAACAATAAGCAGGGGCGTGAGGCAATCTCCAGCGCCAACCACTGTGCCCGAATGCGGAAGGTCGTTTTGGGCGTGACCACTTCTGATTCGAGCACGATCGACTGCGTAGGGCACAGGGCTTTGCTTTCAATCAGTGACTGATAGATACGCTGAATTTCGCGTGGTAACGGATCGGCGGTGTCACGCCACAGTTGAGCGTAAATAGTACGTGCCATGCCATTGGCATAGACGAGGTCATGTTGATCGGTCATGACTAAAACACCATCAATCAAGCTTTCTAAGATTGATTGCAGTAAATTATCGAAATTAATTGAGTAATTCATAATGATCGTGTTCATTGGGGGCTGAAATGAACGTTTTGTTGCCTTTTGTGTTGCTTTATGGGCACAAAAACTGTTTAAGCGAAAACAAGCTCTAACTCACACACACCACTGTTTGAGATCACAGCGTTTTTTGTCGTGACGGCTTAGCCGCATCGTCTTTCCTCCAGTTCTGTATAATCCAGACGTTGGACGATCCTTATCCGGCTGACTGTAAGAAAAAGTAATACATTGAGCCAATCGAAGGTAGGAATCTGCTTTTAGGCGCAATGTTTAATGCTTTTCAGCCTTGAAGAACCGTTAATAATGGTTACAGCTTGAATTGCAGAATTACGCATAGATGAGGCATTTTTTTTGCTGCGAAGAATGGTATTGATGCCTGTAATGGCGCTCCCTGCAAGAAGAGAACCTGTACACCCTGCACCCTAAATCTTGCCTTTACAAGCTGCCTTTCATCGGCTCACAAAAAGCCTACCGCTTGGGTAAACTCGACGATCGCCAGCACTCTCTGGCTAGCTTACAGCACGTTTTTCAGCTAAGCAGATCCTTCCAGTTTGCCAGTTTATAACACTTAATGAAGCGACCATAGCCCATCCCGCAAATCTATGGATTCAACTGTGGCTTTGACGCTCTAGCCAAATTTAGTTCAGCCTTTGGCTCCCATCCTGCTCAATTTATTAGCGCCGATCTTCATCTATCTGTCTACACTCAATTGAGTGATTTTTGACGCTCCAACAAGTGTAGCTCTAGCAACCCGACAATCTGTAAAGACCATGCTGATTGAGTTTCAGCTTTTAGCCTATAGCAGTCAGTGCTCAATGTCAGACAAACCGCCGATCGCTGGCAACTTGAACTGCAAGATGCACTGCATACGTGAATCGGGACAATTGTAGCAAGCAAATTAATATCTACTGAGTGAAAGAGACAGAATTTAACTAATAGTTTGAAACCACTGTATTCAGCTATAAAATGATTAAAAGGTTTCGTCTAAATCTTCTTTTGCAAACGGTATTCAAGCGTCAGCTTACGTGCTGTGATAGTACCAACTAACTCAAGCTGTCTGTTCTTCAAACACGGGTTGAGCTATTCGTTATGCACTGGCACTGCAAGGTGAACAGATACCCGAATCGATCGCGCTTTTACCGCCTTAACTGTTGAAAATGGAGGCAACCTGAAGACAACTTGAAAAGCTTTGCATCGTTCAAGCCAGGATCTCCTGAAAGCGCTTTGTGGAAAGGGCACGATCGCTAGGGCGTGTCATCAATTAGCTCCGAAACCTTGCAATATCAGCAGTGTCGCGCCCGTTCCGGCACACCAGGCTAGGGGCTGGAATCCTTGCTGAAAGTCATGTGTAGTAGTAATTGATGACAGCCCCTAACATTTGGAGGCGTGCTGGTTTGAGCCGCAGGCGGACTATCGCAGCAGCAAGTAATACAGATGCCCTGTGTCGTTGATGAGACCCGCCCGATCGCCCGCCTGTTTCCCCGTACCCATGAATAGATCGACGCGCCCTGCCCCTTTGATTGCGCCGCCTGTGTCTTGATCCAGCACATAACGGTTGACTGAGCGTTTAACGAACTGCCCTGCTGGAGTGGCGGCGGGAATCTGGGTTTGAATCAACGCCAGCGCACCGGGAGGAAACTGAGTTTTGTCGGTGGCGATCGACCGTTCTGCTGTCACAGGTGCGCCTATACTGCCGATCGCGGCAGCACCATTGGTTCGCTTGAAGAAGACAAAGCGATTGTTGCGAGGAAGGTACACATCGCGATCGGCGGGATTATCCGTCAGGTATTGGATCAGCAACGGCAGCGTCAGCTCTTCTAGCTTAAATTTGCCTGCTTTGACGAGTTCTCGACCGATCCCCGTATAGGGATAGTCGGTTGTGCCAGCGTGCCCGACAGTCATTACAGTGCCATCGGTAAGGTTCAGCCGCGCTGATCCCTGTACCTGAATGAGAAAGGCTTCCAGGCGATCGTGTAGCCACACCAGTTCCAAACCTTTCAACCAACGATTGTGGAACTGCAACCCATCGGCTCCTTCAAGCTGGAGTCGCGTTGGGTGGGGTTTTGCCCAGCGTGCTAAGTCAGGCGGCATCCGAAACAGCGGATAGCGAAAGTCTGCGGTGGGACGGCGACTGGCAGTGTAAACAGGTTCAAAGTAGCCTGTAAACGCAACGGTGCCCTGACCATCGTTGCCCGCCGCCTGGTAAAACACAAATTCACGCTCGATCGCCGCCTGCAATGCGGTAGCAGAAGTCGTCGTCAGCAGCAATTGCCGAAAGCGCTTGAGGCTACGAACCACTCGCTCACGGGTGATCCCTGGTGTTGGAGAGGAACGATACGCCGCGATCGCTCGCTCGGTTTGTAAGTAACGCAGGCTGTAATCGATCGCCTTTAACAACGATCGACGATCGTCTGGTGTCTTAAAATCCCCATCAAACGGGCTGTCTGCCGATTGTCGAAATGGCGCGATCGGCAAGGGCAGCAACGGGGCAGTAGCTTTTGTCGCCGGAGAGAGAACTGGCTTGGGTAGACGATCGGGCACGACCTGGCTCGGCGATCGGGCTGGCACGCTAGCCGCAACCCAGAAGGTGCCCGCACAGATAATGCTAATCCAGCGGCTTACAGTCACTCCCTTCGCGCTCATCATGCTGGCGACTAAAACCGCTCGACGCTAGAGCTAAAGACGGGTTCGACCCGAATGCCCAAGACCCTTGCGGGTCGCAGCACCATATACTCGCCCTGCACATTTTTAATGGGCACCGTGATGAAATCATTAGAGGCGGCTTTCGGCACCAGTTCACTGCTATACCACTTCTGAAATTCTTGAATCGTGGCAAACCGCACTTCTTCGCGGTGCCCACCATCAATCAAGAGATGCACCGCATATTCGGTTGGCGTGCGAGCATACTTACTGCGGCGTTGCTCGCCCGAAGCGGCGGGTGTTTCTGCGGCGACAGCATCGCCTGGTCTTGGTTGGTTAAAGTTGCTCGTCATAGACTCGTTCCCTTAATGGTGTGAGAACCTTCCCAATTATCGGTGCAGTTGGGTTGAATACACTCACTTTGCCCACGAATGGTTCAAAAATATCGTTCAAAGTGCTTTCTGATTGTGGGCGATCGCGCTGGGAGGGCTACTAACAGAGCTCTATTCTGCCCTGATGCCCCAGTAGCCACAATCCTTCTCCTCCATCACCGCCTTGATCGACTCATCCTTCTGCTGGAAATGCTCCTGCCGAAATTGCCACTGCTGTTTCATGCCAAGACACCATGATTTTGATGCAGCCCCAAACGGTCGAGCCGCGCTTGCGGCTCCTGTCACTTGAGGCAGTGGTCTTGGGAACGGCATGACTGACTGCTGTGTGGTCGGTACTGGCTGAAAGGTTGACGCGACTGGGGTTGGAGTTGATTGCTGAACGGGACGTGATTGAGCTGAGAAGTCTGGTGCGGCTGCACTGGGGGCTGGCTTGGGTTCGGACGCAGAAAAGAAGTAGCCACGAAATTCTGGCACAGTCATCAAGGTGGCAACAAGTGATGCGCCTGCAATGGCTAAGCCAATGAGGGTTAAGACGGGTGCTTCGCCACTTTGACAATCTCTCGCTTGAGCGGCGGTTACAGGGCGTAAATTTAGTGCTCTTTTGCTTAAGAATGTCCTGCTCATAAGAGTTCCTCTCGCTCGTTGATCACCATTTGGAGCATTGCAATTCGTCTTTCAGGAGCGATGCACTGGTCTGTGCCTGCGATCGACTACAGCAGCAGCGATCGCCTTGGCGTGCGAACCCATGAAGCCTGCTCAAAGAGTCAAGCCGCAATGCAGCAAAGCGCGTTTAATTTTATTTCACGCCAAATTGTTCCCTTTCCGGGCTTCTAAGGAAGGAGGCTTTGTGAAGGTGTCATTCGATGCGTAGGGGCGTGGCATGCGATAGAAAGTCCTCGCCTTCACCTAGAGCGATCTGCCGCATGCCGCGCCCTTACAATTAAGGGGCTGAGGTGATCGAAGTGATTTAATTTCCATTCCTAAGGGTGAATTCTCAGGATATCTTGGGAAGCGCATATCCTCATTGCAAAGGTTTCTACGGCAACAAGTTGAACCGCTGAAGTTGCGTCTGCACCAGCGACGGCAGGCTTTTGTGGAGTTGGGCTTTGTCTTTGAAGACGAGTCGATGCTGGCTGGGGAGATCGAAGGGAAACTGTCCGGGTTGGTCGGAGCGTTCCATTTGGGCGAGGATAATCTGGTCAGCGCGTTTGCATTGCAGGGCATAGCCTACTTCAACGCACACTTTGGGGCTGGGGATCAGTTGGGGTGGAGTGCTGTCAATGTGGGCGATCGAGGTGCCATCGGCAATGAACAAGAGGCTCTGACGAATCGATCGCATCATTTTGCTGCTTAAGCGCGTGGGTCCATCCGTCAGGCGATGAGATTCAACCAGCGTTAGGGGTAAGCGCGATCGAGGGTTGAGTTTTTCCACCAGGGTTTGCAGTTCTTCGCGGAGCAATTCGCTAGACTCGGCGTATTCAGTCTGGTAGCAGAGAAAAATTGTGGGTTCTAGATGCGTCAGGGCATCTTGTTTGGAGAAGTAGATTTCGTGGCTTTGCAGGTCAATGTTGGCGATCGCATAGCTACCGCTGCCTTCAATGTAGAATTCGACGGCTTCCCCTTCGAGGTAGCGCTGAAACCAGAGGGCTTGCTTTACCTCGGCGCTGTCTTCCAAAAAATCTGCCCGCAACCCTGACTTCAGCAAACTATTTTTGCTCAAGCGTAAATCGTGGGGACGCTTTTCTAATTCTTTAATCGGCTCGTATTCCTGGAGATACCAGGCTTTGAGGGCAATAATAGCCATTCTGCGTGCCTTGTAAGTTTAAAATAACCGTGACATGAAAGCCTCGATCGGTCTGACAAATCGTTCCGTCATCGCTAAATCATTCTGTGTGGGCACATTGTAGCTAGAGACGAACTGGTTGCATAGGTTGGCAAGAGAACTTCAAGGGTGGGGAGTCAGGAGTCAGGGGGCAGGGTTCAGGGTTCAGGGGGTAGGAGCTAAAGCGATTGGTTCTATAAGGGAATCAGGAGTCAGGAGTCGGAGTAGTCCTTGTACTGACTCTTTATGGCTAAAGCTGAGTTTGCACACGCACTCTTTCATCAATTAATTAATACAATTGTACTAAAAAACAGACAATCAATCTAAAGACAGACTTGCTTTCTATAAATTTTTGTTAAGCTTGCTGGCTAAATGAATGGGTCATAAAGCCTTTGTGACGGCGCTTTTACCGTATGGCGATCGTGCATGTTTGGTGCCTTTCTAAGGGGAGTGAAGCCTGCTGTGATGAACAGAGTTATCGGGTGGGGGCGTGCGGCTCGGTTACTTTCACTATTGATCGCGATCGGGCTGACCGCGTGTCAAACACCGTCGGGGAAGCGTGAACAATCCCCGCAATCAGATGCGGCTTCTGCGGCTCAACCAGTGAAGCTTGGAGATATGACAGGGGAGGTGGTGTACGAAGGGCAACGACGAACCTATCACCTCTATACGCCAAAATCATACCGCTTCGATCGTCCACTGCCATTGGTGCTGGCTTTTCACGGCTACGGATCGCAGGGGAAAGATTTGGCGAATGGGTCTGGCTTTAACGACATTGCAGAGCAGAAAGGCTTTATGGTGGTTTACCCTGACGGCATTGATCGCCGCTGGAACCCGCTTAACAAGTTTTTGACGGGCGTTGATGATGTGGGCTTTGTGCCTGCGTTGATTGACCACATTAAACGCGTTCGGGCGATCGACTCACGCCGGGTATATGCGGCTGGTGTGTCGAATGGTGGGTTTCTCGTACAGCGGCTTGCCTGTGAATCGTCGTTTCAAATTGCAGCGTTTGCATCAGTCGTTGCCACGCTACCCAGCCAGTTACAAGGCTCTTGCAAACCTCAAGCACCCTCCCCCATGCTGATGATTAACGGGACGGACGATCGCAAAGTGCCCTGGCAGGGGGGCAACCTCAGCTATGGCTCAATTTTGTCTGTGCCTCGGACGATCGACTTCTGGCAGCGTCACAATAACTGTCCCGCATCAGTGCAGGTGAAGCAGCTAACGGGCGGACGTGTCGAAGTTGCTCGCTATGCTAACTGCCAGGGCGGTTCAGAAGTCGAGCTTGTCACACTTAAAGGGGTTGGGCATGTCTGGCCTAGAGGTGGTTCGGGACCGACCCAATTACTTAATGGTAGCGAGGAAATTTGGAGTTTCTTTGAGCGTCACAGGTTACGGCAGGGGTGAAAGGGAGGACGAAGATAGAGTGTAAAACCTCGGAGGTTTAAGCCGCAACGTTGGTCGCGCTGCCTGATGCCTGGTTCAAGCCTCCGAAGCTTGCGGAAGCCCTAATCAATCTTTTTGAGCGCCTCGGCTTTGTGGATGGCATCCTTGCCGCTTTTTTCGCTTTCCACTCGGTATTCAGGCTCCTGTTTGGATGCTTCAAAATGGTGGTTTTTAAAGTCAGTTGGTTCGGTGATAACCTCTTTGACTACACCCCGCGACGTGCCGCCAGAAGATTCCCACTCTACCCGAGCGCCCTTCTTAAATTGCTTCGACATGATTAGATACTCCTTAAAAGAAAAAATGACAACGTCAGTGCCCTTCGCGATCGTTCTGATGCAAAGCAAAATGTGACACAAGCACTGCTATGTTGATACTAGAGGCTGTCATCAATTACTACTACACATTGCTTGCAGTAAGGGTTCTAGCCCCTAGCCTGGTGTGTTGGAACGGGCGTGACACTGCTGATATTGCAAGGTTTCGGAGCTAATTGATGACACGCCCTAGACTTGCCTCGAAATCTGTGGGATTACCATTTCAGCTCTTTCCATGTTAAAGAGACCGTTTGATCATTGCGTCTTTCTAATGAAAGATAAGGTTATCGATCTGATACCAATTCCACACAAACTTGCGTACAAACGGTAGGCTGAGTTGAGTTTAATAAAATCTAACAAAACTCAGCCATTGTTGAGTTTTACCCTGTTCAACCCAACCTGCAAGAAAGATTTGTCAGTCAATCAGGGTTTAGATGTTAAAGGTTGGTTGATCATGAAGACTGACTCGTTTTAAGCCTTCGATCGCAAGGTGATGCATGGGCAGCAACCCCAACATATTGACGGAGATTGTGTTGCCAAAAACGTTTTGCGGATTGTGTAAGAAATTATCAGCATTGTAGATAGGTGGACAATGCCAGTACAGCTCATAACCCAGTGCTACAAGATGTTGAATCAAGGCGGTTGATTTATCCTGGCGATCGTTCTCAAGATATAAAATAGGTTGACAGCGCTGGAGCATTTCTGTTGCTCCCTTCAGGACAGCAAGTTCCATCCCTTCCACATCAATTTTCAGCAGGCGACATTGGGTTAACGCAAAACTGTCCAGCGTTGCAATTTGGACGGTTTCTCCAGCCGCCTGTTCTCCAGACGCATTCTGGCTGAGACTCACGCCGCCGTAGTTGTTGAGCTGGTGATAATCCAGTGCTGGAATTTGCGCGAAACCGGGCGCTTCCCCAAGGGCGATCGCGTAGGTGTGCACATTTGTAATGCTATTGAGCGCCAGATTTGCACACAACGTTTGAAACACAATGCGCTGCGGCTCGATCGCCAGCACGCGTCCTTTTGCCCCCACCGCTTTCGCAAAAAACACTGTATGCGTGCCAATATTCGCGCCCACTTCAACCACCACATCTCCTGGCTGAATGAGCGGTTGGAATAACGACACCTCACCTTCACTCCATTCGCCATATAATTCGAGCGATCGACCAATGTAGAGATCATTGCGATTGTAGAGGAACGTCCCGTGGCGGCAGGTTTGGAGTTGGTTGAAACCGATAAGGGGTGTGGGGTGTGGGGTGTGGGGTGTGGGAGTTTTGAGTTTTGAGTTTTGAGTTTTGAGTTCGGAAAGAGTCTCTGCCTCCTCTGCTTTTCTCCTCTCCCCTCTCTCCTCTCTCCTCTCCCCTCTCTCCTCTCTTCCCTTCTGCCCTCTGCCTTCTGCCTCCTGCCTCCCCTCTCCTCCAATCAATGCCTTTCTCACTTGCTCAAACACCCCATCCCAATCGCCTTCTCTCTCTTGCCGAAACAAACGCATGGTGGGATACCAGGGTGTATCGTCACGATCGCGCAGCCAGCGCCAATCGGCGACATTTGCCAGCAGCGTCCAGACAGGTTTGCCGAGAGCACCTGCAAGATGGGCAACGGCAGTATCCACGCTGATGACGAGATCGAGTTGGGCGATCGCGACGGCAGTATCGGCAAAATCATCAAGCTGCTCATGCAAATCCAACACGGTGGGATGCCCTTCCAGCAGAGTTCGATCAGCTTCTGCCGGATGCTTCTGCAAGCTGTAAAGCGCTACACCAGGAATTTGGAGGAGAGATAAAAAGCGGTCTAGCCCGCACGATCGCTTACGGCTGGTGGAGCTATCGGGGTTGGCTGCCCAGATGATGCCAATTTTGAAGGGAGTCGGGAGTTGGGAGTCGGGAGTCGGTAATTGATGATCGGCGATCGGCAGGCGAAAGTCGCTGGATGGAGTGAGATAGGGCACGTTACCGGGAATGGTTTCTAGCGTAGTTCTCAACAGCAATGGCAGGTCGAGCAGGGGTGCATGAACATTCGTTTGAACATCGACATTGGCGCGATCGACACAGCGATCGATTCCAGGCAGGGTATTCAACAGGCGGATGAGTGGTTTCTGGCAAGCAATCACCACATGACCACCGCGTTGGGCGACCAAAATGGCGTAGCGCGCAAACTGAATGGTATCGCCATAGCCTTGCTCTGCCGTCAGCAGAATCACTTTGCCGTTGAGATCTGACCCATCCCAGAGCGCGTTTGGATAGCGTAGCGACGCACATTGCTGACTCTCCCAGCGCCAGTGATATTCTTCAAAGCCCTGCTTCAGATCGCCCAACAGCAGCAGCACAATACCGAGATTCAAATGGGCGTTGGCATGGTCAGGCTTGTAGTGAAGTGCCTCTCTGTAATGCTCGATCGCCCGTTCAAACTCACCTTGCTCCACCAGACCGCTGGCATAATTATTGTGAGCATCGGCATGATCGGGCTGAAGCTGAATCGCCTTCAGACAGTGGCTCATCGCTTCGTTTATATAGCCCTGCGATTGAAGCGCTGATCCCAAATTGTTGTAAGCATTGGCAAGGTTGGGATCAAGCGCTAACGCCCGTCGGTAATAGACGATCGCCTCACCTACGTTCCCCTGCTCCTGTAGCACCGTTCCCAAATTATCGTGGGCACTGGCATAGCTGGGATTAATGTCAAGTGCCTGCCGATATTGGGCTGTCGCTTCTTCTAGCTTGCCCTGCCGCTGGAGTGCTGTTCCCAAATTGTTGTAAGCGCTGTAACTGTCGGGCTTGAGGGCGATCGCCTGTTCGTAATGAGCGATCGCCGCCTCAACCTGACCCTGACGAAACAGGGAAACACCCAACCCATTGTGCGCGTTGACATGTGTGGGGTCGATCGCCAGTGCCTGCTCATAATGTGCGATCGCCGCGTCTAGCTTGCCCTGCTTATACAACGCCGTTGCCAAATTGCTGTGTGCCGCACCGTACTGGGGAGCCAGCGCAATGACCTGCCGATAGTGCGCGATCGCGTCCTCTAGCTGACCCGTTTGAGCCAAAATCACGCCCAGATTGTAGTGCGTTTCTGGTTGATGCGGTTTCAGCGCGATCGCCTGTTTCTGGTGGGCAATCCCCTCCTCTACGCGACCGTGACGACACAGCACCGTTCCCAGATTGCTATGGATTTCTGCACTCGGCGCAATTTCCAGCAGGCGATCGTAGTACGCAATACTTTCCTCCGCTCGACCCAACTGATCTACAATCAACGCCAACCAGGTTAAGGCGGCAACGTGTTCCGGCTGCTCCTCTAGCACCTGACGGTACAGCGCTTCGGCTTCAGCTAACTGTCCCGACTGGTAATGCTGGTGCGCGGCAGTGAGCTTCTCAGTTGTCAGATCTGTAGTGGGGAATGACATGGGTAGAGGGAGCAGGGGGGCAGAGGGAGAATGGGGGGCAGAGGGGACAGAGGGAGAATGGGGGAGCAAGGGAAGTAGGGGAAAGTTTTGAGTAGCGCTATACACCGCTGAGTCTATTAGACGCGCTTTGCATTTCTTTGATGTCGAAGGCTTTACGCTAGAGAATTTCAAGTTTTGAGTTGAGCCTCTTCTTCCTGTGCTTCCTCTGCTGCTTCCTACCTTCTGCCTCCTGCCTTCTGCCTTCTGCCCTTCCAACAACCAACAACCAACAACCAACAACTCCTCCTTAACCTTCCCCTCACGCCAGCGGAAAGAACACCCGAAAATAGGTGGAAAGAATGGCGCTGCCCCAAAAAACGACGATCGCTGCGCCCAGTGCCAGAAAGGGACCAAACGGCATTGCCTGACGACGGCTAATCCAGCCCAGGGCGATCGCGCCTCCACCCGCAAAGGCACCGATCGCGCAGGCAAGGAAACCTGCCAGCAGCAAATATTTCCAGCCGAGCCATGCACCCATCATGGCAGCGAGTTTGGCATCGCCTGCACCCATTGCGGCTTGTCCCAGCAGCATGGAACCCGCGATCGTAATCAGGTCTAGCAGCCATAGTCCCACCACTGCACCCAAAATGCCGTGCATGAGTTGCGTCAGGGCACCTGCGAGAGTGGCAGTCAGCGTAAAACCCAGGATGGCTTGAAAGATGAGACCGATCGCCAGCCCTGATTGTGTCAGCGGATTAGGCAACGTCATCGTATCCAGATCAATGAGCGACAGAGCCAGCAGCCAGCTTAAAAATGCCCAGTAGCCGATCGTCTGCCACGACCAGCCAAACGCCCAGAAGGTAATGACAAACAAAATTCCTGCCAGCGCTTCCACCAGGGGATAGCGGGCAGAAATGGGATTTTTGCAGTGCCGACAGCGCCCCTTCAGCAGCAGCCAGCCCAGCACCGGAATATTCTCGCGCTTGCCTAATTGATGTAAGCATTTAGGACAGCGCGACGGTGGATGCACCAGCGATAACCCCGCAGGCAAGCGATACACCACGACATTTAAGAAGCTACCGATCGCGGCTCCTAGAATGAAGACGGCGATCGTCACGGGTAGCTCAAACAAAAGATCCATGAGAAAGAAGGGTGAGGGAATGCATTAGACGCGATCGGCGTACACCGCTTAAGTTACCCCAATGGCACAGAAAAAGTAATGGTTGCGATCGCTCCTCTTCACCCGACTCCCCACTCCCTACTCCCTATTCCCCATCCCGCCTAATACATCTCCGACTCAATCTGGCTAAACGGCACAAAGCATTCTTGGGGCAAAAGGACAGGTTTGCCCGAAAAGATCAGCTTGCCCCGATGCGTGAAGCGGTTGATGGCAACCCCTAGCGGACGCTGGATGAGACCGGGATGAACTTCGTAATAGGTTGTGTAAATGAGCCGCGCTGAACGAATCAGAGCGGGGTCTAGCAACGCCGTAAAGTCCGAGTCATCCACCCTGCCTTGATTCTGCTTCTGCGAAACGTATACCACCTTTTTGCCCCTTTGTTTTTGCTGACTTTAGTATATCTGTACGTTCTCAGCAAGGGTTGATTCGTTTAAATTTACCCTTGATTATCACCTCGACGGTCAGACGGCACGCTTTGGCAACGATCAAAACGGCTGAAACCTCGTAAAAGTATACTCACACCCAGCAAATTCGAGTCGATCGCGCCAATTCTTGACAAAACTACACAGACTGGAGTGCTTTGACCAACGCCTCGCCCATTGCCTTACAGCCTAAAAGGATCTTGCCGTCAGACATGATATCGCCCGTGCGGTTGCCCTGATCCAGCACCGTGTTGACGGCTTGCTCAATGCGATCGGCAGCGGCAGGTTGGTTCAAACTATAGCGCAACATCATGGCGGCACTGAGGACTTGCGCCAGCGGGTTCGCCTTGTCCTGCCCTGCAATATCAGGTGCAGACCCATGGACTGGCTCAAACACCCCTGGTCCCGATGCGCCCAAACTGGCAGAGGGCAGCATCCCGATGCTTCCGGTCAACATCGCGGCGGCATCCGAGAGAATATCGCCAAACAGATTGCTGGTCACGATCGTGTCGAACTGTTTGGGATAGCGCAGCAACTGCATGGCGGCATTGTCTACGTACATGTGCGAAAGTTCGACATCGGGATAGTCAGAGGCAAGCGCCGTGATGCGATCGCGCCACAGTTGCGAAACTTCCAGCACATTTGCTTTATCCACCGAACACAGTTTCTTTCCACGCTTCTGAGCCGTTTCAAAGCCCACGCGACCGATGCGATCAATTTCCGATTCGGTATACGCCATCGTGTTGACCCCGCGCTTTTCGCCCGTCTCTGTGGCAAAAATGCCTTTGGGTTGCCCAAAGTACACGCCTCCCGTCAGTTCTCTTACCACCAGAATATCCACCCCTTCCACGATTTCGCGCTTCAGGCTGGAGGCATCCACCAACTGGGGCAGAATTTTGGCAGGACGCAGATTGGCAAACAGCCCCAAGCCAGCCCGCAGCCCCAGCAAGCCCGTTTCGGGACGCAGATGACGGGGTAAGGTGTCCCACTTGTAGCCCCCGATCGCCGCTAGCAGCACCGCATCACTATTTCGGCACAGCTCTAACGTTTCGGCAGGAAGGGGTTCACCTTTCGCATCGATCGCCGCCCCACCCATCAGCGCTTCCTGAAACTCAAACGCCAGATCCAGTTGTGCCCCGATCACGTTCAGCACCTCAACCGCCACTGCCATAATTTCGGGACCAATGCCATCTCCAGGAAGAAGCGTGATGCGGTAATGCTGAGTCATAGTGTGCCGTGAATGCAAGGGCTAAGTTTCGCTGCAAAAGCTTTGCGTCACACCGTCACTTTGTCACTGCAAAGCAACGGCAACAAGTGGATTACAGGCTCACTATCATACCGCGAGATGAAGCATACCATCGCACAAACAATATAGTACAATCAAACTATTTTATACCGTCAATGCTTCAGCCTCAATGCCCACGCCTCGCTCAGACCAAGACTCTCCCTGGAAGGACATTCTGCGTCAGTATTTTCAGGATGCGATCGCCTTCTTCTTTCCACAAACTGCTGCACGCATTGATTGGCACCGTCCCTATGAGTTTCTAGATAAAGAATTTCAGCAAATTGCGCCAGAAGCCGCGATCGGCAAACGCTATGCCGATCAGTTGGTAAAATTGTGGCTCAAGCGAGGACAAGAACTCTGGCTACTGGTGCATGTTGAAGTTCAAGCGAAAGCCGAAGCCAGATTTGCCGAACGAATGCTGGTGTATCACCTGCGAATTTTCGATTGCTTTCACAGTCACGCGACCAGTCTGGCGATTCTGTGTGACGGTAATGCCAAATGGCGACCCAATCAATATCATTTTGGTGATCCTGATACAGAACTCACGTTCCGCTTCGGGATGGTGAAGTTGCTCGATTACCGCGATCGCTGGGCTGAGCTGGAGCGCGATCGCAATCCCTTTGCCGTTGTCGTCATTGCGCACCTAAAAACGCAGGAAACGCAACAGGACTCTCAGCAACGGAAAGAGTCGAAGTTACGCTTAATTCGACGATTGTATGAGCAGGGCTATGAGCGACAAGACATTCTCAACCTGTTTCGGTTTATTGATTGGGTTATGATCCTGCCAAAAGGGTTAGAGCGCGAGTTCTGGCAAGAGTTGAAAGTTTACGAAGAGGAACGACAAATGCCCTACATCAGCAGCGTCGAGCGTATGGGGATCGAGCAAGAGATCGAGCAAGGGATCGAGCAGGGGATTGAGCAGGGAGAGCGATCGCTCGTTTTACGGCTCCTGACCCGCAAAGTGGGAACACTACCTGAGTCAGTAACCGCACAAATCAATACGTTATCTCGTACTCAACTCGAAGCATTGGGGAAGCGTTGCTGGACTTTTCTGGTCTGTCCGAGTTGGAAACGTGGTTGACAGAGGAAGAACAGTAGAAGATCGCTGCTCTAACCTCCAGTTTTGATCGATAATGTAGGTCTAAATTGGAGACTACCCGAATAGCCCGGATGACACCAGCTTTTCAAAAACGCCAAATACAAAGTGGATAGCTTCAGCCCATGAATACATTCGGACTGTTGCACCATTTCCCTTGAGTAGCGTCAGCATTTCTGGTGATTTGACAAAATATAAAGGTGTAAATCCTTGCGCCCCAGCCCTTGCGTTGATTTCTGCTCCGTTAGCAATGAGCAATTCTGCTATAGAGATATAATCCTTTTCTACTGCTAGATGAAGTGGGGATTTGCCTTGAAAGTCAGAAATGTTAATCTTTTCTCCTCTCGCGATCAAAGTTGCAACGATCTCTTTTTGACCACCAATAACTGCTAAATGTATTGATGCCATATATTATTCTTTGCTTGAAAAGAGATCGCTCATTGACACAGTTTGGTTGAAGCATATCGCATGGTACACACAAGGATTCTGCTTCTCTTTTCCTAATTGTCTTTTGCCAAGTGATTTACAGGAAAGGGAACGCTATCTTGTGAATTTTCAGTGCTTGTAGAAGTCTTGCAGATTGAAATGCGGCTATTTAAAGGCATCTCAGTAAAGTGCTTAAACTATGTGGAAACTTGCGCTTTGTTCCACATTCTGCCAGAGCAAGTTACAGGGTGACAAAACTACTCTAAACCATCCTTTAAGGCTATTTCCCTGACTCTTGCTGTTCTACCGCTCTTTCGGTGCGGGCATTGGGATTTGCCTTCGGCTGCCAGAGCTTGAACGAACCCGTCATCCAGCGATCGAGGGCAACGCGGGTGTTGTAGCTGGCGCTGCTCAGGGGCTTGGGCAGAAATTGGTCCCCGAAGCCGATAAAGATCAGCGCCAAAAGGAGAAGGATGGGAATGGTTGCTTTACGGCTAAACATGGCTGAGGACGGCAAGCGCCGGATGAAGTGGGTAAGGTTATGGTTCCCCGTCACGTCACGATGAATGATCACGGCTGGACGATCGCGCCTTAAAGCCCGGTCTTGCACGGCTGAAGGAAGGGATGAAGTGGGTTCCCCGATCGCACCCGATCGCAGGCTGGTGACTTGCTAAGTCTAACGTTCATCTGAAACGACTGGCAGTATCATGGGGCGCAAGAGGCAACCCTGGTGAACGTGCGATCGTGCTCTGGTTCCTGGATTGCTCGTGTCATCGTTGGTGGAGAGGGACTTATGGGCTGTGCTAAAGGGTTAGAGCGATCGAGGGTGGGGCAAACAATTGCTGGGCGAACACTCGTGGGGCGATCGATGGGAGTTGCCTTGCTACTGTTGACCCTACAAGGACTAATCAATCACACGGGTACGGTCATTCTGGCTCAGACAACGGGTGATCCTAACGCGGCACCGCTATACCCCTCTGCGGCGCCTCCCCCTGCAGTCACGCCCTTACCTGACCAACGACAGCGGCAAGAGGAGCAATCTGTTAGCCCTGATTATCGAGTAAGTGCCCTTCAGCCCGTGGGTGACAGTACGCTTTGGGTGGGTTCCTGGCAGGGATTGGCGCAGATTAACCCCAGCAGTGGCAAGGTACGGGCGCGCCTTCGTTTACCCAATCAGACGGTGGGTGCCTTAGCGGTCGATCGCGTCGGTCGGCTATGGGTCGGCACCTATGACGGGTTAGTGCGCCTTGATCCGCGTACTGGGGAGGTAACGGCACAAAATTTTTCGCTGCCTTCAAACCGGGTTTTGTCACTGCTGACTGACAAACGGGGCTACCTTTGGGTCGGTACCGATGATGGGTTGGCGCTGATTAGTCCCGATCGGGGACTGCTGATGACCACACTAAAAAATCTGCCCGGAGTCAGTGCGAATGCGCTCAGCCTCGATAAAGACGGCAATCTGTGGGTGGGCACATTGGATAGCCTGGTGCAAATTGACACGGCTACCGCAACAGTGATGAAACGCGTTGGGAACCTGCCCGGAACCACCGTTCAAACCCTGACGCTGAGTCGCTGGGGTACGCTCTGGATTGGCACACCGAATGGTTTGTTGGAACTAGACAAAGCTGGACAGCAGGTGCGATCGGTCACGCAACTCCGGGGACGCAACGTGACGGCGCTCCAGTTCGATAAGGTAAATAGCCTGTGGGTGGGCACTACAACGGGATTAGTGCGAATCAATCCATTTAATGGGGCTTCTGCGGGGGCGATCGGCACACTACCCTCGAGCCGCGTGCTTTCTCTGACCCCCGACATCGGCAATAAACTGTGGGTTGGCACCAGCGAAGGGCTCGCCTGGGTGAGCCTGACGACGTTTCGGACAGGAGCGCACAATACGTTTAGTCGGAGTGGGCGGTGAGGGGGGAGGGAATAGGGGACAGGGGATAGGGTGTGGGGTGTAGAGTGTAGGGTTTAAAGAGAGAGCGATGTAGGTTGCGTGGTTAGCGCCTATCGGTCGATGGCTAGGCAACCTGGTAACAGGCAAGATGTTCGGTAATCTAACCCTTTCACCCTGTCCCCCATACCCTATACCCTATACCCTATACCCATCACCCTAGCCCCCAATGCCTGTTACGACTCATCAACTCACCCAATGGAAACAGCAAGGGCGCGCGATCGTGGTCTTAACCGCTTGGGATTATGCGATCGGGCATGTGCTGGATGAGGCGGGTGTTGACGTAATTTTGGTGGGGGATTCGCTGGCAATGGTGGCATTAGGGTACGACACAACCCTGCCCATTACGTTAGATGAGATTCTACATCACGCGAAGGCGGTGCGACGAGGCGTAAAGCGGGCGCTGCTGGTGGCAGATCTTCCCTTCATGAGCTACCAGGAGAGTGTGCAACAGGCGTTGCATTCTGCTGGACGGGCGTTGAAGGAGACGGGTGTCCAGGCAGTGAAGCTCGAAGGGGGCAATCCGGCAATCGTAGAAACAGTGGCGCAACTGGTGCAGGCGGGCATTCCGGTGATGGGGCATGTGGGTCTCACGCCTCAGTCGGTGCATCGTCTGGGCTATCGGCAGCAGGGAAAATCGCCCGAAACGGCAGAACATATTCTGGCAGAGGCGATCGCCCTGGAGCAAGCGGGAGCCTTTGCGATCGTGCTGGAGCATATGCCCAGTGACCTCGCGCATCAAATTACGCAGAAATTGTCTATTCCGACGATCGGCATTGGTGCAGGACCCCACTGTGATGGGCAGGTTCTAGTGACGGCAGATTTACTCGGTCTTTCGGTGCGGCAACCGCCCTTTGCCAAGTCCTATGTCAATTTACGTGAAAGCATCACGCAAGCAGTGCAGACGTATGGAAGTGACGTGCGGGAAGGAGTTTTTCCGCCGGAGTAGAAAGGAGGGTGTGAGGTGAAAAGATAGTAAATTCATGATTAACTGATGCACACATACATTGCGCTCTTCAGAGGCATAAACGTTGGTGGTAAGAACGTTTTACCCATGAAGGATCTCACGTCTATTTTTGAGAGCCTGGGTGCTAGCAAGGTCAAAACTTATATTCAAAGTGGCAATGTGGTCTTTCAAAATGAATCCAACGACATGTCTAGCTTTTCTAAAAGACTTGCCATTGAAATTAGAGAACGACGCGGATTCGAGCCACATATGCTTGTGATTGAACCGTCTGAAATTGAGATGGCAATGACGAACAATCCATTTCGAGAGGCAGAATTTGAACCAAGTTCGTTGCACTTAGGTTTTTTAGCAAGCGTGCCAGAAAACCCGAATTTGAAGAAGCTGGAAAGTCTGAAGAAAGAAAGCGAACGGTTTTGTTTAATGGGTCGTATCTTCTATCTTCTCTATCTTCACGCACCGGAGGGTGTCGGCTGATTGACTGACAAAAGTGGGAGGGAAGGGAGGCTCAGCCCTTAGCTCGACTTTAGCCATTTGGAGGAAGAGGGACAAGGTATAGAAGAATGGGGTGAGCGGAACAAAGTCCATCTCACCCCTGAAAAGTTGTGTTTACTATACCAGAACCCACTGCGGCAATCTT
>JAHHHL010000031.1 GCA_019359375.1 Lyngbya sp. HA4199-MV5 | reverse complement strand
ATTTCGCAACCCTAAAGTGGATAACAAGAAGTCTGCTTAATCGCTGATGGCGTTGTTCCTGCCATCTCACTCACTTCTTGCAAGGAGTTGAGCCGTTCCCACGTGCCGTTAGTCTAAACTCCAGTTCTTATGTACAACCAATTTCTTATGTACAGATTCTATCAGCTAAACCAATAACGCCAATTCCTCATTGTTTAGCTGCTGTACAGTGTAGGTAAGAAATACTGCACTGTACATAAGGAAAATTGTGAATACAGCGATCAGAATCTTACGAGTGCATCGCAGTTACGGATTTGTATTTGACCGTAGCCGTTCGGGGTTGATTTGAAACTGAATTGTCGGTGTTTTCCTTTTACCAGGTAATTCTTGAGCGCCCAGAATGTATCCTGCCTGCTGTAATTCTTCAACCGTGCGCCAGAAGATTTGATTATTTCGTGAGGAATTGCTACCTAAAAGATCGAGATTTTTGAACAGGTATTGTTTAGAAATTGTTAAGTATTGCCCATTTTGGGGAGAATCCCATTTTAGACGGCTGGCAAGATAAAGTAGCAGTTTGGTTTTATAGTCATTTTTGGTATTACTGCCAAGTTTTTGCGTCGTGTCTACATCTCCGGCGAACAAGACGTAGTCGCCTGTCCGACTCGGTCCCTCAAAAAACTCTAAGGAGACTGTGTATGAATCTGCTAGTTCATAGGTATAGTCTGCGGCTTTCACCAGGTCAAAATCTCTTGAGAGGTTCTCTATTTTGTAACTTTTAATCCGCAGAATACTTTTGATAATGACTTCCGCCCCGATCTTGTTGCCTTCCCTCAAAGATTTGGCTAACACTAACTCGACCCGGTGGAGTGCTACCAAGTCACGATTGAGCTGCGATCGCACCTTCGCGTGAAAGCTACCTCCTTTAGTCCGCGAGTAGCCTAGGCTTTCTAATAGATCATTAGAACGAAAAGTCACGACCGGACCGTTGTTCTGTTCAGCTGCCAGTTTATAGAGATACAGTACGATTCCGACCTGCCGAGGATTGAGAAAGGTCAGCAATGCCATGAACAAGCGCTGGATTTTGCGGTCCTGAATCTTCTCAAGTCCCTTGCTAATTCCTTGATCGACCAGTGCCTCCAAGTCGAGGCTATCGTACTGCTGTTTAAGTTCCTCCCACTCATCCGTCGTCAAGTCTTCGAGCGGAACGCGCCGGACCACCGCGACTTCACCAGCGTCGTTCGTATCCGCCTCAACTCGCATCTCCAGGTAATACCCATCCCCATCAGAACGCAAAATCGGCAGACGCACATCTGGATTATTAACGGAAGCTGCGGCTCTGGGCAGCACCATGAGTAATTGTCCGTCTACCGGAAATGCCGGGTCTTTTTCACTCAAAGTCATAGGGCGGATAAGTAAGCATGGAGAGATTCTACTAGATATAACGAATTTCGATCTTACGTACTCCAGATCTAGTCTTCAGGCTCTATCACTCCCGCGTATGTTTTTGCCTTCACGCTCTATCACTCCCGCGTATAAGTGCTTCTATCACTCCCGCGTATAGAGAAAAACTAGTCTATCACTCCCACGTACAACTTGGTCTATCACTCCCACGTATGAATTCGGTAAGTTACACGTGGAAACGCATCTTCTAACGATGCTAGAGCGATCAGTCTATCACTCCGGCGTACAGGTTAGTCTATCACTCCAAGGAAAACTAAACTTTTGCTCTATCACTCCCGCGTACAGGTTAGTCTATCACTCCAGCGTATTACTGCTCTATCATTCCGGCGTAAGTCACTCGTATTGAGGATTTCAGCGTGTTTCACAAGAAAATTTTAGGTGTTTAATAGATCGCATCTGCTTATAGTTCTTCTGATCTAAGGTGCTTGCCCTAGATTCAGCGAAGACCACTCAGTTCACCACCCGGAGGTCACACACCATGACGCAATGGTTTTCTGAAGGCCATTGTTTAGATCGGTTCTACCTAAAGTGCCAAACGGCATTCATTTGCAGTTACTAGAAAACCGGGACAGAGCCTCGTCAAAGCCTCAATTATCCCGGCTTCCTGGACTTGGTTGAAGAAACGGCAATTTCTTCGATCAAGTTTGTGTATCTGCATGATAGCAGTCCTTACGGTTCGCCATGCAATAGTTTTACCGGAGTTTTGATAATTCTGGGTCGTTCTGTTTGGGTTAGCGGACTGAAGAGATTGCTGCAGCCGCAGCAATCTGATTTTGGGATTGAAGAGGTTTAAACGAAAGTGTTCTGAACCGGCTCTATTGTAGTGGAGCTAACATGACTACTTTCCAATCAATCAAACATTTTCGATATGTTCAGGAGCGGAGCGACGAATTTCTCGCGCTCTTTCCCCATCGGTTCGATTACATCTGGGCAGAACACCCAAATCCAGGTGCAACGGTCGAGTGGAGAACTGAGAGTCGTCACCCCTTATCAGACCGCCTAATTCAGCAAAGCGCTTACCTCTACGGCATTCGCTTTGGGGCAGAGACTAACTATTGCCTCCTCGACATTGACACAGGCAGCACCTATCACCCCAAACACGATCCTTTTGCCGTCTCACGCCTTGCCGCTGCACTCGAATCACTTGGACTCGTGGGCTACATTGCCTGTACCTCCAGCTACAGCGGTGGCTTGCATCTTTACTTCCCCTTCCAACAAACGCAAAGTTCCTGGCAGTTGGCGATCGCCCTCGCCTGCCTACTCGAAAACGCTGGTTTCAAGCTTCAACCTGGACAACTTGAGATTTTTCCTAACCCAAAACCCTACGCAACGAATGGCAACCTTAGTTTATTTAATGCCCATCGCTTGCCGTTGCAACTCGGCTCCTATCTACTGAATCAAGCATTTCAACCGATTTGGAGTGACACTCATACCTTTGTCAAAGGGTGGCAACTCAACCAACAGCGCAACGACATTGACAGTAAAACACTCAAACAAATACTGAAACAAGCTAAACGAAAACACTTTGGCATCTCAGGCAAAGCCGAAAAGTTTGTCAACGATTTGAATGCCGAGATTGAACTGGGCTGGACTGGGAATGGACAAACCAATCGATTACTCGGACGCATCACCATGCGAGCCTACATTTTTCACCATATTCTTTCGGGTGGAGAGCCGCTGCAAGGCGATGCCCTGGTGAGTGAGATTGTTGAAACAGCTCGATCGCTTCCTGGCTATAGCGAGTGGTGTCGGCATCAACATGAAATTGAACATCGTGCAGAAGAATGGGCACGATGCATTGAGAACAGTCACTACTTCCACTTTGGTGATCAACCTCAAAAACCAAAACCTGAACCCCAAGATCCAGAGCTAACCGCTGCCATTGATCAATCTCCTTCCTGGAATCAGCGGCAATCGGCAGCAACCCGCGATCGGATTCGACGGGCAATTGCAGACTTGCTGGAGAAAAACAGTCTACCGATCAGAGCCACCGCTCGGTTTCAGACCTTATTGCAATACGGCATTGGGGGTGCTTCCTTGTATCGCCACCGTGACTTATGGCATCCCAGCTACTTCGACATTGACTCAACCCACGATTCAGCCAGTGTAACTGAGCGACCTGTGGAAAACCCCCCAGACCCCCCAAACATCAATTCAGACAGCCAGTTAGATCGCGATCAAAGCGCGTCTAACTGGCACAGTCCGCCAAGCTTATTAGCTATCAATGATGGTGATAATCCAGTTGGTAAGGCTTTAGGCGATCGTGATGCCTCAGACATCTCATCGATTGACAGTAATTTTCGGGGCAATTCTGCTTCTCATCCCGCCTCAGAAGCATTGCAACCTGTTCAATCCGTTCAACAGAAATTACTAAACGTTCAGGCACAGCAGGAAGCCTTCCGAGAAGCGGCTCGAATCGCTCAAACACAGCGCAATCAGATCAAAGCTCAAGCTGCCCAAGCACGACAAATCGCTCGGATGCAGCAATTCTTGGACTCTGGTGACCCCATTTTGATGGCGGAGGCGATGGCGTGGGCGCAGGTCAATCCAAACCTGCTGAATATGACCCCACTTCAGCTTTCCTTGCTGGAGAATGGGCGATCGTACTTGCATAAATCTAAAACGATGGACTTACAGAGTCCCTTGGAAGGAGGCAGTGATGACCATCCGGTGTAGAGGCGTGAGTTGGAATGCTGTTGGGGTGAGTTCGGGGGTTCTAAGGCAGCACGGTTTCTTATGTACGCCTTTATTTCCTTATGTACGGCTTCAATCACTACATTCGCAGTTTTATCAAAGTGGACGTTGTACATAAGAAATTAAGACCTGCTCGATCCTCAATTAGTTTCTATGAGACCTCTCTGTCTATCTCAAAACGACTTTGTACATAAGAAAGCATGACCAAGCGTTCCAACTTTGATAAACTCCGTGCGGATCTCCATAAGCTCAACCTGGATCAGGCACGACAACTGTATGCAGAATTGGGTGCGATTGTTCAAGCCCTGGAACAACAATCAAGGACTTCAGAACCAGGCGGGACGAAAGGGCGAGAGGTGGTGGAGGTACAACACTTGGGCGATCGTCTCTATCAACTAGAGCGCATTCGTTGTGGCAAAGTCGGATGTAAGTGTGCTGGGGAGAATGGGGAGTTGCACGGTCCTTACTGGTACGCTTACTGGCGAGACAATGGCAAACTCAAAAGTCGATATGTGGGGAAGCAACTACGCCAAATTGACTGAATCAGGAGTTAAGCGTTGTGGTAAGGCAACAGACAGTCAGTTTGTTAGAAGGAGTGTAGCTATCGGGTTTCAATAAGAATTTTAGCAGTTTCTTATGTACAAGTTGATTTCCTTACGTCACTATTGGATGGATCTGTGAGCGATTCATAAGTGGTATGCGAGCAGAAAGCAGTTTCGTACATAAGATATTTCATACACCGCTGCCGATGCTCGACACTTCTACTAGACATCCAAAAATTGTGTTCAGTTTGGAATTGAGCGCACTGAATTTAAGTCAGTCCCCTTCCACCTCATCCATCAAGATGGCAACTGCGACCCGTCAGCGTTCCAGAGCAACTGTTGTCAATCAAGAGGCTGTTGGACAAGCCAGTGATTTCTTGCAAAAGTTGCCTGAGAAACCGAAAGAAGACTTGACTTTGCGAGAAGCTGTTGGGCAAATGCAGGAATCCCTTAAAGCTGCTCTCGCAAAAGGCTACAACTATCAAGACTTAGCGAAGATGTTGAGCGAGAAGGGGATTAAGATCAGTGCGTTAACGCTCAAGAATTATGTTCCATCTGGGAAACGGCAGGCGGCAAAGAGCAAGCCAAGGCGATCGAAGAGGTCAGTAAGTGATGAACCTGCGATTGGAGAACAGCCTTCAGCAGAAACCGTTGCTACTACAGAACCGTCAGTCGCATCTGTACCGGAGGCAAATTCAGAAGCTACACCTGCTCCGACTCAACCCAAGAGAGGTCGAGCAAAGTCGAGTGCTACAAAAACGGCAAAAAGCGAGACGAATGTTAAATCGACTTCCACCTCTGCTAAAACCAGACGAGGCGATACAAAATCTGCTGCACAAAAACCATCGAAGAGTGAGGCGATCGCTAAACCAACTCGGACTCGAAAATCAACGACTGCGAAAGCAGCAACTAAGCCAGCAACTACTAAAAGACGCAAGCAGTCAAGTACATAAAACCATCTATCGTTTTAATTGATGTTTGGTTATCCCGCTGTTTGAAATACGCTAGCCCGTCTCTTTACCGCTAAATTTAATGCTTCCGTCGCATACGCTACCGCTGACGACGATAAGCACCGGGCGGTTGACCACTCTACCGCTTAAACGCTTGGCTAAAGGCAACTTCTGAATCATACCCCACTCGCAGCGCAATTTCCTGTAGTGTCCAGTGTTCTTCTTGTAGCAGCGTTGAGGCGATCGCCATCCGCCGCTGCGTCAGATATTTCAATGGCGGCACCCCCACAAGCTGTGTGAACCGAGCCGCAAAACTCGATCGCGACATTGAGGCGTGCTGTGCCAACGCTGCCACTGTCCAGGGTTGTTCCGGATGGCGATGCATGAATCCCAACGCCGTACTGATACCTGGTTCGATCAATGCTCGTAACCATCCCCCTTGCTGCTCTGGCAGTTGAGATAAGTAGACGCGCACCGCTTGCACAAACAAGATTTCAGCCAGTCGGGTCAAGACGGTTTGTCGTCCAGGTAAGTCTGCCACTACCTCACACTCCAACGACTCCAGGTTGGTTCGTAACCAAGGCATCAACCGACCCGCTTTGCCTGGAATATGAATCAGTAGGGGTAACGCAGCCAGCAATGGGTTGTGTATTGCTTCACAAAATTGCATCCCACTCGAAACAATCACGCTGTAAATCTCAGGGCTGGCTCCACCGTACTGCACTGCCTTAAATCCATTGGCAAGGGGAGGTTTTTGCAGGTGCTCCACCGACACTACAGGACTCGTTAATGTGTCTCTGAATGCATGGGTTGGTGCATTTGACAACAGAATTAAGTCGCCTGCGGATAGCGCGATCGCTTGCTTCCAGCCCTCCACTTGTAACCAGCATTGACCCTGCACCACGATGTGGAATTTCGTCTGATGACCATACTTCTTCCAAGAATGCGGGTCTGATTTCGGCACTCCACGCGATGGAAGATGTCTTGAACGCCACAGGCAGATCTGCTCGCTACCTGCGCTGTGGAAACTTTATGGAGAATTTTCTGTGGCAGGTTGAACCAATTTTGCAGCAAGGCAGGTTCTTCTACCCATTTCCAGGCGATTTTCCGATACCAATGGTGGCAACCCACAATATTGGAGTAGTCGCTGCCCAATGGCTGTTGCAGCAAGATTGGTCAGGTCAAGAAGGCATTGGAGTTGATGAACCGGAAGATCTCTCGTTGAATCAGGTGGCTGTACAAATGAGTGAAGCAATCAACCAGACGGTTCGATTTCAGCCTGTTTCTCCAGAAGCCTATACCGAATCGATGTTACAACATGGCGCTAGTCCTGCCTATGCCCCAGGGTTGCTCGATATGTTTGCCGAGGTTGCGGCTGGGATTTATCATGCTGAAGCAGGTTGTAAACTTGGCAAACTTGTAACAAGCTACAAGGGTTACGCTTTTACAGCCATGCATAAGACTTCTCAAATCATCCGAATACTAGCGATATCAGGTAGCCTGCGTCGGGTTTCGTCTAACACAGCCCTGCTGCAAGCGGCGATCGCTCTAGCACCAGCAACGGTCGAAATCAAACTGTATGACGGATTAGGTTCTCTGCCGCACTTCAACCCTGATCTGGAGCCAACCGAGCCGCTTTCTGTCACCGATTTACGAACTCAGATCCGCTGGGCTGATGGATTGCTGATTTCAACGCCAGAGTATGCTCATGGGGTGCCAGGAGTCTTAAAGAATGCACTCGATTGGCTTGTTAGTGGATCGGAGTTTATCGGTAAGCCGATCGCTCTGCTGAATGCTTCTCCACGCGCTACCTATGCCCAGTCATCCTTAACTGAAATTGTTACGGTCATGACTGGACGAATTGTGCTTGAGGCATCCATTACCGTACCGCTGCTGGGTCGAAACATTGATATTGATGGTATTGTGGCTGACCTAGAACTTTCGCAGGCATTACAAAGAGCAGTCATGACCTTCGTAGATGCAATCTACCAGTTCCAAACCGAAGCGGCGTTTTCTGATGAGCCTCTACGTTAAACTGTGAGAATTAACCATCTCTACCTTTCCTGTCATGCCCACAACTGCTAGACTGCTGCAAGTTGATATGGCTGAACACACTAAGCCTGCCTTGGCAGATAACCCTGTTTTATCCAGTCAGGGGTCGGGTTGGCATGGCATCTTTTTCAATCACTACGATCACTCTGCCCACGAAAGTCCAGAGCATCAATGGATGCAACACGTTATTGGGATCACAGGGCAAGGCGGGCATCCAGGGCAGTCGGAACATCAAATCGAAGGGCAAATCCAAACTTGCTATTGTGAGCCAGGCGAGATGTTGTTAATTCCCGCTGGAATGCGGTATGCCTCCTATTGGCAACAGGCAGGGGAGTTCTCCCTGCTGGGGTTTTCCCCTCAATTCTTTGAACAGGTTGCTCATGAATCCGTTGGAGTTAAACCAGTTGAACTCATTCCTCACATTGGAATTCGCGATCCCCTGGTGCAGCAAATTGGGTTAGCTCTGAAATCAGACGTTGAGGCAAAGCATCCTGCGGGTCGTATGTTTGGAGAATCGCTAGTCACTGGGTTAATCATTCACTTACTGAAGCAATATTCAGTTTGGCAACCTCAATCATTTTCTGAGCATAAGAGTTTATCTCAATCTCAGTCGCAAACGGTATTAGATTATCTTCTCACTCACCTTGATCAAGATATTGCTCTGCCCGATGTTGCGGCTGTTTTGAATTTAAGTCAATATCACTTCTGTCGTTTGTTCAAGCAATCCACAGGCATTACGCCTTATCAATATTTAACTCGATGTCGGATTGATCATGCCAAGCAGTTATTAAGAACCACTCGACTGACCATTACTGAGATTGCTTTCGCAGTCGGTCTAACCAATCACAGTTCATTTACTCGGCTCTTTCGCCAATACGTTGGTATGACACCCAAAAAGTTTAGAACGTTACGGTAGAGTTTTCAGCAAGATTTGCACAATTTGAGCAACTTTAGTCAAGCTTCCAGTGGAAAGCGATCGCTACACTGTGAGCATTCGTAACGCTGGAGAATGCAATGGCAACCCTCAAAACTGATGAAAAGGCACCACAGCCTGGTACAGCCAAGAAACCATTCAAACTGAGCCTTCAACAGAAGAATTGGGTTTTGTCGTTTCACATTGGCTTTGCCGCACTGTGGACTGGAACGGTTCTCAGTATGTTTCTGATTGCGCTTAGAAACAAGGATACGACGAATGCTGACATTTTGTTTGCACTCAACTCAGCCATCAATTTACTCGATGATTTGATTGTAATTCCTGCGGCGATCGGGTCAGTGGTGACAGCAACCATCCTTTGTTGGCAAACCAACTACGGGTTTTTCAAATTCTATTGGGTGATTACCAAGTGGATTCTAACAACCGGGTTGATGATTTTCGGAACCTTCTGGCTGTTCCCCTGGGGAAATGCAGCAGAAGACATCGCATTATCACAAGGATTAAATGCGTTCAAGAATCCCATCTATTTGTTTGATGCCAGAGGAGTTTTGATTGGCTCGCTGATTCAGATTTTCTTTCTCTTGGTCATTATTGCAATTTCGACTCTGAAACCTTGGGGAAGACGACCTGGTAAACAGCCCTAAAGAGTGGAAGCAACAGCAATGTTAGACCGTTAACGAAATTAGACTCAGGAAGTGTATAACTAATGATCAACAATCAATCAAAGCTGATAAGCACTGTAGAAGATGCGCTAGTGGCATGGAACCGTAAAGATGCAGAAGTCTTCTCCGAATACTTTACGGATGATGCCGAATTTACAGATGTTGTTGGACAACGGATGACAGGTCGTACGGAAATTGAACGACTGCACGCTCAACCCTTCTCAACCGTCCTAAAAAATGCTCAATTACAAACTAAAGAGATTAGGATCAAGGCTGTTCGATCAGATGTTGCTTCAGTTGATGTTGCATGGGAAACAATGGGACACACAAAGCCTGATGGATCACCAATACCCCCTCGTCACGGTTTACTACATCTCGTTGTGGTGGAGAACGAAGATTGCACAGTGTCCACTTAGGAGAACTGCTGGAGAATTGTGATCGCTCACAACACAGACTACACAGCAACTTATGGATTTCAGGATGCGAAGGTGGTATCTCAAACCTAAGCCATGACAACAGTTGTGTCTTGACCCTCTCATGTTCTACGACGCTCAATCATCAGGGCTGCGGTAATTGCACTGGTAACGGCTAATCCCACCGCGATTCCCATCACCAGTCGAAACCCATCCACAAACGCAGTTGCGATCGCATTTTTCAATGCTGCTGCCACTTCAGTACTCAATCCCGGTGGTACGGCTGCTGCCGCTAAGTTAACCCGCTGACTTTCTAGAAACTGCTGAGCATCCGCAGCAAGTTGCAGGGGTGCAATGCGTTGATTTAGACTTTGAGTGAATCGGTTGAGCATGACAATGCCCAGTAGAGCGATCGCCAGCAAACTGGCAATCCGAGAGACGGCGTTATTCACTCCTGAAGCGGCTCCTACATAGCGCACATTTACGGCATTCATCACGGCTGTCGTCAGAGGAGCCACACAAATCGCCATACCCAACCCCAGCACCACAACTGCCGGGAAAAAGGTTGTCCAATAGCTGCCGCCGATCCCAGGCAATGTCATCAAGCCAAAGCCAACCGCCGCGATCGCCGGCCCCGCGATCAACGGCAATCGAGCACCATAGCGATCCACCAGTCTCCCTGACCAGCGGGAAAGGAAAAACATGATGATGGGAAAGGGAACCAGGGCGGCTCCAGCCGCCGTCGCCGAATAGCCCTGCACTTGAATCAGGTTAAAGGGCAGGAAGAACAGCGCCCCACCTAAGGCAGCATAGAGCAGCAGGGTGAGCAAATTGGCTCCACTAAAGGTACGGGAGCGGAATAAGCTCAATGGCAACATCGGTGAAGTGAGACGAGATTCCACCCAGAAAAATAACCCGACAATAAGCATCCCGAAGACGATCGCCCCAATTACAACTGCATTGAATCCGACATTAGTAGATTCCAATAGCCCATACACGATGCTGCCTAAGCCAACGATCGCCAGCAATGCCCCCCACCAATCTAGCCTGGATGCTTCGGGATCTCGACTTTCTGGTACCCGCCAAAGCGTGATGGCAAGCACGATCGCAGCAAATGGCAAATTAATCAGAAAGATCCAGCGCCAGGAGAAGGTTTCTATCAACCAGCCACCCAGGACTGGACCCACAGCAGCGGTGATTGCCGTAAAGCCTGACCACAGCCCGATCGCTCGTCCTCGCTGGTCATCGGTAAAGGCAGCACCGATGATTGCCAGACTACCCGGAATCAGTAAGGCTCCTCCTACACCCTGCACACCCCGCGCTACAATGAGCTGTCCAATCGTAGGAGCCAACCCGCACCAGGCAGAGGCAACAGCAAACAGCGCCACGCCTAACCCAAAAATCCGTCGTCGTCCAAAATGGTCGCCCAACGACCCACCCACCAAGATCAACGCCGCCACGAATAAGGCGTAGGATTCCACGACCCATTGCACATCGGCAACCGTTGCCTTTAAGTCGGTTTGCAGGGTAGGTAGCGCCACATTGACCACGGTGCTATCGATAAATGCCATGCTGGAGCCAAGAATCGTGGCAACTAGCACCCAAACTCTAGCGTCTCGCCGACAGGGAGCAGCACAGGGCTGAGAGCGAATTACCCCTTCATCGCAGGGTGGCTTGATGATGTGTGCCATAGGTGAGCATTTTTGATAAAGGGGCACCTTACAGATTAGGTCATCCATCACCTGCCGTGGTTAGTAGCCGATCGCCTGTTCATCGACAAAGCACCACAGCCATTGTTCACTCAATTCTGCTGAACTGATAACGGGATGCCCGCTTTCCTCATAGTGGCGACGGGCATGTTGATTTTTGGACGAGTCGCAACACAACATCTTGCCACAGGTCTGACAAATTCGCAGATGCACCCAGCGATCGCCTATCCGAATACATTCTTCGCAACGAAATGTGGGATAGTTCGCTTTGGGAATCAGCGCTTCCGGAGTCAATGACTTGAGATGTTGGCAGGACATAGAATTAGTAATGAGCAACAACTAGAGGCTGAAAGTGATCTGGTATTTACCTGGAAAGATTGGGTTCCACAACGTCAGGGAAACTCTCAAAATTACGTCTTACCCAGTCCATTCCGACTTCATTGTTGAGTTTAATCTTTTGAGGCGTATCGGGATAAATTTTGCCTAAAATATCTGCATCTTGATCCACCACAACCTTACCAAACTTGAGGTAGGTGCTGCCAAATATCTTAAAAGCAGGATGCTTTGCCTGACCAAACAGCAAAATATACGTCCGAGTACGACCCTCGGCTTCTGGTACAAAAATGTGACATTGTGCGGCTTTACCCAACGGCATTTCGCCATGAAAAATGACCAGGGATGGGAAATGGTTTTCCAGGTGTGCTTTAATCGTGCTGGGCAACAGCATTAAATCGGGTTTTCTCAGCTTTTCGGTCAGACTGTAGGGGGCAGTGGGCATGTCATAAAAGGCATGGGAATGATGTCCATCATCGATGAATTGGTGAAACTCCACTTCAGTAATCCGAAACAAGTCTCGATGAGTGCCGTTTTGATGATTGTAATCATGCATATTCAGCAGCATGGTGAGCAAATCCGTTTCCACACTGCGATCGCCCGTATGCCCAACAAAGGTGTAGGTTTTTGCAACCTCGTTCAGCACCGTAGGAATGGGGATTTGCGGCTCGTACCCTCCGTAAGACCAGATGAAATCTCCCTGGATCATTAACTCCAAAGGCTTCAATTGAGGTAATGTTTTCTTGCCTGTTCCGGGTAAAACCGTACAGCCTTCTGAGTCAAACTGTAAAGCATGAAACGGGCACACGACACTGCTTGTACCATTACTTTGAGCTTCACACCAGCCCTCTGATAGCATTGCTCCCATGTGCGGACAGGCATTGGGCAAGGCATGAATCTCTCCCGCCGCATCTTTCCACATCACATAATCAGCACCATACAGAGAAATCTTCCGGGGTTGATTCAAGTTCAGCATGGATTTGTGCGCCAACAGCCAGGGCGCACCGGGAAGCATGGACTGCATAGTGTCCTCTGTGAGGGGTAGAATTGTGAGAAATCCGTCGTGTTTCTAAAATATGACAGAACATTCACGTTCGTCAAGCGCTCAGTCATCCAGTAATCTTCGCCGCCAACCGAAACAGCAGCGGGGCAAAGAACGGGTTGAAAAAATTTTGGATGCGGCAGCGGCAGTCTTTGATGAAGTGGGTTATGAAGCTGCAACCACTCATTTGATTGCAGCAAAAGCAGGAACGGCGATCGGCTCTCTCTACCAGTTTTTTCCCGATAAAGCCGCCATTTTTAAGGCAATGGAACTACGCCATGCAGAGCGGGTGCAGGCATTCTGGGCAGGGGTAGACATCCCATCTATCGTTCAGTTGCCGCTGCGTCAAATGATTCATGCGATCGCGTCTGCTGTTGCAGAACTGTTTGAACAACCTGTGTCGCGGGTGGTGTTTGTGCAGTTTTATCTAGCACGCGAGATCTTCCAGTCGATCGATGAAAGTATGACCCAAGAGGCGATCGACTTTATGGCGAGTATTTTGAGGCAACGCAATCCCACTTTAACCGAGGAACAGCACAGTCTATTAGCAGAAGTGTGTGTGCATAGCAGCAACGCGGTGATGCTAGCGGCACTTCGCAGCTCAGATCAGGAGCATCGTCAACGGTTAACTCAACAAATTGAAGACTTGCTGGTGTCATATTTAGAGCCGCACATGGGAGATCATCGGTTGAGGGGTGTAATGAAAGTAATGATATGCCCTCACTGTCGATCGCAGCAATTATCGAAAAATGGGTATCGTCGGAGCAAGCAGTGCTACCGCTGCAAGGAATGCGGCAAACAGTTTGTGGTTCAGTAACCCGATGGAGGTTGAAACCCACTAATGATGGTATCGATTTGTTGGGCGATCGCCAATAATTCCATCTCCCGCCAGCGTTTTCCGACAATCTGCATTCCAATCGGTAATCCATTCTGAGTTTGCCCAATCGGAATGACGACAGCGGGATGCCCACTCAGGTTGAAGGGCATCGTATAAGCCCCATTTGCCACCCCGTGCGGATAGGATCTGCCATCAATCTCGATCGCACTCCAAGCAGGACGATGGGTAAAGGCAGGGGTCGCGGCAACAGGAGTTAACCAGACATCCCAAGCGTCTAATGCTGCATCCATTTGGGCAATGAGGCGATCTCGCTCTGTCAATGCTTCAAAATAACCCTTCAAGCTGGGATTCAAAAGTTCAGGGAGATAGCGGCTAAAGTTGCCCAATCGCCGCAGTTCAGGGTCGCCCTGGGTTGCAGTGCGAAAGAGTAAGGTCAAACTGCGGCGGATGTTGTAGCGATCTTTAGGCTGGGCATAGTTATTGACATAAGCTGCCATGCGACTGTAGAGATTCAGCATCATCGACAAATCAAAGTCGGGTGGCAACCAGTGGTCAATTTTGGCTCCTGCTTGCTCTAACGTTTGTCTCACCATTTGCATCGCAGCACGAGTTTCACGACTCACGGGAACTTCTTGCCACTGGTCAATCCAGGCAATCTTGAGATTTGGCAGAGCCTTCTCAAACGGATTATCCAGCGGTATCGGTGGCACATCAGGACGACGCGGATCAGCACCTGCAATGAGGGAAAAGCAGAGGCGGATGTCTTTGAGCGATCGCGCTAAACAACCTGTGGTCATCATTTGTCGCAAACAGTGGGGCATTCCCGGTACTTCGGGAATTTGTCCAGCAGTGGAGACGCGACGATCGGTCGGCTTCAAGCCATACACCCCGCAGAAATGAGCGGGTTGCCGTATCGAACCCCCGAAATCATTACCCAAATCGAGCGGCGAAAGCCCTGCTGCAACCGCCGCCGCACTGCCCCCCGAACTGCCGCCTGCTGTGTAATCTACATTCCAGGGATTATTCACTCGTGGAAACAGAGAATTGGTACTTTGATAATCGCCTGCCAATTCCGGCATGTTGGTTTTGCCGATGATGATCGCTCCTGCCGATCGCAACTTTACAACTACCGTTGCATCTTGCTGAGGCACGTAATCTTTGAGGGGAATGTAGCCTGCGGTCGTGCGGAGTCCTGCCGTTTCAAAAATGTCTTTGATGGTGATGGGAACGCCATGCAACGCACCCCAGTTTTCGCCCTTGGCTAAGGCTTCATCGGCTTGCTTGGCTCTGGCACGAGCGTTAGCTTCGTCGAGAGTGCAGATGGTGTTCAGTTTCGGATTGTGTTTGGCAATCTGATCCAGGTGAGTATTCAGCACTTCAACCGATGAAATGGTGCGATCGCGGATCATCTGGGCAAGTTCAACGGCGGACTTAAATACAAGATCGCTCATGACTTTTCCTAAACTTCGGTGATAAGGTTAATCATACCTATATTTAGTTAATACAATTAACTAAATTCGCTTAAATTCATCATGAAAGATCTCAAACAAACTCTCCGCAACGAGTGCTATAGCAAGGATCTGGAACAACGCAAACACTGGTATTCGCCAATCGCCGCCGCCTATCAACAGGTCAGACCGCGCTACCCGCAGGTAATCATCGATCGCGTCGTGGACATCGCGCGACTTTCCGCCGACTCGACAGTGCTGGAAGTTGGGTGTGGTCCGGCGATCGCTACCCCTGCGTTCGCTGCGCTGGGTTGGAGCATGGTTTGCGTTGAACCGAATCCCGATTTTTATCGTCTGGCGCAGCAAACCTGTGAACCCTATCCAAATGTGGAACTGCGAAATTGCTTGTTTGAAGAGTGGGAATTAGAACCTGGAAAATTCGATGCCGTATTAGCAGCCAGTTCATTTCATTGGATTGCGCCAGAAGTGGGTTATCCCAAAGCAGCGGCAGCATTGCGTCCAGAGGGAGCACTCATCTTGCTGTGGAATAAGGAACTTCAGCCCCGCTATGAGGTCTACCAGCAGCTATCCGAGGTCTATCAAGCTCATACACCCACTCTCAATCGTGCTTATGAGGACAGCACGACACAAGCCGAGATTCTCGACCAGTTGGGACAAGTGGCGATCGAGTCTGGTTACTTCAAAGACAGGGTGTCTGGACAGACGAAGGTAGAAGTAACCTATTCTGTGGATCAGTATTTGCTGCTGTTGAATACCTATTCGCCTCACCTGCAACTGGAGCCACAGCAAAAGCAACCATTAATCGAGGGATTACGACAGGTGCTGGAGCAAAACGGTGATACGGTTCAACTGTCTTATGTCTCTGCTTTTCACATTGTTCGACCAAAATAAATCCCTATGGGTCGTCCGACGAAGGAAAATTCATTGACTCGACACGATGTGATTGCAGCGGCGATCGCCTGCCTTGACCAAGAAGGAGAATCGGCGCTGGGTGTGAATCGAGTGGCACGAGAATTGGGCATCAAACCACCTGCGATTTACAAGCATCTGGAGGGAAACGCCGGACTGCGACGAGCGGTAGCTTTAGCGATTTGGCGAACTTATTTGGCAGATTGTCAGCAGCAGACCGAAGGCATCACTGACCCGCAAGAATTGTTCCGTGTTAGTGCTCGTGCCACTCGCAATTTTGCCCGATCGCATCCCGCCCAATACAGCGTTATGATGCATTACCAGATGCGACCGACTGATCCAGAAGAAGCTGAAATGATTCAAGACTCACTTCACCTATTTCAGAAATTTCTGCAACTGTATGAGTTAAGTGATGAGGCATTGATCGATGTGATGCGCATGGTGAATGCTGCGACTTATGGTTTTATTATGCGAGAGCAGTCAGAGTTGATGACGCTTGATCGCTCTGCTGATGCCAGCTATGAAGTCATGCTCGATGCGCTGCTGGTGGCGATCGCGCACATCCGAACTTCCAGCATTTAATCTCACTACTTTTAACAGCGTCGTACCCCTGCCAAAATCAGCGCGATCGCCTCTTGCGTGTGCTGTTCTAACATTGCTTTACTCATCAGTCGTTTCCCTTGAGGATGCTGTTGAATATTGCCAGATCCAATGAAGTAGAACAAGCACGTTCCCATAATGTTAATGGCAGATTGAAACGGATCAAGTGGGCGAAATGCCCCTGACGCAGTCCCTCGTTCTAAAATATTGATCAGCATTGTGTCAATGCTGAGGGAACTACTCCGTTTGTAGCGCTTGCCCCGATTCTGGATTGCTTCATGAAACATGATCATCGGCAACTTTGGATTACGCGACACACAGTTGAGCAATGCTGTGAGAAACTGCTCTAAAGCTGCTTCAGGAGGTAGATGCTCCAAGCCTAATTGTTGAACGGACTGCAATAGATCAGCGTGCGATCGCTCCAGCACCGCTTGATACAAGCCTTCTTTGTCTTTGAAGTAGTAATAAATCATCGACTTGGCTACACCCGTTTTCGCTGCGATCGCCTCAGTTCGAGCCGCTGTTAGCCCGTGTTGAGCAAACTCCTCTGCTGCGGCTGCCAGAATAATGGCTTGAGTTGCTTCCGCATCTCGCACCGACTTTCCCTTCGATGATTTTTCAGCGTTTGCTTGACGAGCCACAAAATCTCCAACCGATTGACCTGTCAGTCAGTATAGCCTGTTCAGTTCCAACGATTAACTCCACTATTACAGATTTACCGACTGAACAGTCAGTTGACAATTGTGTTAAAAACTTGTTTGATAGATGTACCAACTGACAAGTCTGTCGGCTAAACGACTCAAACTCTGGTGAGTTATGGGAAAAGCAAAGAGAATCATCGTTGTGGGTGGCGGAATTGGCGGTGCTGCCGCAGCACTGGCATTGCATCAAGCTGGATTTGAACCCGTTGTGTATGAGCGATCGAACGCCTTACGAGAGGTCGGAGCAGGGATTGCGCTATGGGCAAACGCGACGCACATTTTACAACGGTTGGGGTTGCTGGAGGATGCGATGCAGGTTGGCTATCCCACCACCAACTACCAATTCAATTCACAATATGGTCGAGAATTGGTCAACATTCCGCTAGATGGCTTTGAGCTACCTGTGATTGGCATCCATCGAGCGGAGTTACACCAGCTACTGTGGCGAAACGTGCCCAACGAAATGTTCATGTTGGGGCAGACGTTTGAGCGATTCGAGCAGGAGGGTGGTCAGGTTCGTGCCCATTTTGCTTCAGGTCTAACGGTTGAAGGCGATGCGTTAATTGGGGCAGATGGATTGCGATCGCGCGTGCGAGCAGTTCTGTTGGACGATCGTCCGCCAACCTATCGCCACTTCAAAACATGGCGAGGACTGACAAATTATGTTCCTAAAGGCCACCGTCCCGGCTACATCCAGGAGTTTTTAGGACCTGGGAAAGGATTTGGTTTTATGAGGTTGGGCAAGGAGCGAATGTATTGGTATGCGGCGGCGATCGCACCCGAATCACAGCCCGATACTGCGATTGGACGCAGGCGAGAGCTTGAGCAGATGTTTCAAGATTGGGTTCCCTCGATTCCTGAATTAATTGCCGCAACCGATGAAGCCGACATTTTGACCACCGATCTCTACGATCGCCTACCTACACAGCCCTGGAGCCAGCAGAATGTGACCCTGTTGGGAGATGCTGCCCATCCCATGCTACCCACAATGGGACAGGGAGCCTGTACAGCATTAGAAGACGCTTGGGTTATAACTCAGTGTTTGCAAACACACTCAGATCCGGTTACCGCATTTCAGCAGTACGAATCATTGCGATTTCCCCGGACAAAAGAGATCGTCGAGCAGTCGTTGCGCTCTGCCAGGATGGGCGAGTTGACGAATCCGGTTGCTGTTGCATTGCGAAACACAGTCATGAAATTGATGAGTCCTCTGATTTGTAAGAGTTTTCGATCGCTTCATATATACAGAGCTTAAGCACAAGCAAATCATCTCCAGAGGTGTCAGCTTGCGTCAACTACAGACTACCGAGTAACTCTTTCTCTGCGGCATTCAGAATAGAGGACAAAAGGGATTGTGTTACCTTAGGTAACCTTGCTGGTTACACCTCCCGTCTACGGCGTAAACGGACGCACGAAAAACGCATCGGGAATGGCAGCTTCTTTCCCAGGCAGCAAACGGTGGCGAATGCGGGATTCGGTGATCCAGACGGTTTGACCCGCGATCGTCAAATTGACAGGTGATTCTAGACCGCTCGCCAAAGTTTCAATTTCTCTCGGTGTTCTGGTGTCCAAAATATTTCTGATCCGCAGCAGGCGACCATTACCACTGGAGACGGAGCCTTCGGTGATTAGCAGGGAACCGTCAGGAGCAAATTGCATGCCATCAGGGTTTTCTAGCGATCGCGGTAACGGAATTGCCTCCACTTTTGGTTTTCCCTCCGCCTGTGGAGTCACCTTCAGCAGCTTGCCATCCGAGAACATGCCCACAATCAAAACGCCATTGGCAGCACGAGCAATGCCGCCTAAACCAATCTGGCGAGAGCGAAACTGTTCATCTTCTGCCCAAACTCGGAGTTGCGTAGTTTTGGGAGCAAGGTAATGAATGCGCGGACGCGAACTATCCGTGACATAAATGCCTCCACTCTCATCCACTGCCATATCATTGCTAAATCCACCATTCGGCATGGGAATAACTTGTAAAACTTTGGCGGTGCGGGTGTCAATGGCAAAAATCCGGTGGGGACGACGAGTGATTTGACCATCCGTACCACGAACGCCGAGAAAATCAGGTGAGGCTCCCCAAAGAATGCCGCGTTGTTCATCCAGTCGCAAGCTGGTTGCTGCAAAAATCTCCTCTGTTCCAGGAAAAAAGGTTTCTGTTTTGCCGTCTGGAGTGATTCGCAGAATTTGTCCACTGGTGACTGAGCCAACGTACAACGTGCCATTGCTGCTATGAGTAATGCCGTTGGGATACTGAAATCCCACAGGCAGTTGAATCGGGGAATGCTGGATGGAGGACGACCGTATCACTGACTGTTGAGCCTGAGTGCCAGGCTGGGTTAAGACTAATGTTAGGGTGAGGAGTCCTGCCAGGATTGTTACTAGATTTCGGGTTTTAATCATCGCAAATCTCATTGAATGGCTGATTGTTACTTGCGATCGAGCACTAATCGTGAAACCGGATTTAGACTTAAATCCAATGTTTCTGTTGCTGCACCTAAAAACAAGTTTTGTAATCGACGCAGAAACTTTAAGGCAAAACCCGGATCAATTTCGCTAGCAATGCTCAGGCGAGTTAATTGATCACTGTTCAATGTGACATTCAAGCAGCCAAGATTGTCTTTGAGGTGATTGAGATTTCTAGCTCCAATAATCGGAATGTGGCGAGGTGACTGCTGGCGAATCCAGGCGAGGGCAACCTGCGCCGCGCTACAGCCAATTTCGTTGGCAACGTCAACAACGGCTTGAGCAATCTGCATTGCACGATCGACCTTGTAATGCTGAAAATACTCGGCTTTGTTGAGCCGATCCTGGTCAGAATCATGATTCAAGTATTTTCCGGTCAGCACCCCTCCACCGAGCGGCGACCAATCCAGAATGCTCAAATTCAAGTCTTCCGCCATCGGCAGCAAATCTCGCTCTACGGTGCGCTCCACCAGATTGTATTCAAGCTGAATTGCCGCAAACGGGGTCATATTTTTCAGTTCAGCGATCGTTTGGGCACGGCTGACAATCCAGGCAGGCGCATCGGAAATGCCGATATACATGACTTTGCCCGATCTCACTACATCATCGAGTGCCCGCATCATTTCCTCAACAGGTGTGACCGTATCCCACATGTGTACCCAGTAGAGATCGATGTAGTCCGTGTTCAGTCGCTTCAGGCTGGCTTCCAGCGATCGCATCAGATTCTTGCGCTGGTTGCCGCTGGAGTTTGGATCATTCGGATTCATCATCACAGTGTATTTCGTGGCGATGACAAAACGGTCTCGTTCTGCACCCACAAATTCACCTAACATCTTCTCACTCGTACCGTTCGTGTAAACATTGGCAGTATCGATGAAATTCCCACCCGCCTCGGCAAAGGCATCAAACATGGCTTGACTCGTTTCTCGATTCGCACCCCATTCCCAATCTTCGCCAAAGGTCATTGCTCCGAGACACAGTTCAGAGACTCTCAATCCAGTGTTGCCCAACAGTTTGTATTGCATTGATTAATCTCCAGTTTGCGATCGCGATCATGAATGTTCAATTTTTCTCAAAGATAAAACCTCGATTGGTTCTGCTAATGTCTCTTCATAAGCTTGCAAAACTCGTTTCACGTAAGGCTGTTGAAAATGGTCATCCAGTGCTGCCTGGTCTTTCCAATTTTCGTACAGCACAAAACTCGTTGGATCATTGATGTCCTTCAGTAAGTCAAAAGTGATGCAACCCGATTCGGCACGAGTCGGAGTCAGCAAACTTAATAAATCCTGCTGCATTCGTGTTTCCATACCAGGTTTCGCTTTGATGTGAGCAACGATCGTTAAGTGAGAAACTGTCATCGTCCACCTCCTGCAATAATTCGATTAGTAGCGGAAACCGGGGATGGCAAAGCCACCATCAATGGCGATCGTTTGTCCAGTGATATAGCTGGCAGCGTCCGAACAGAGCCAGACGATCGCTTCTGCCACTTCGTCTGATTCACCTAAACGCCGCATGGGAATGTGCTGGGTAAACGTTTTAGTCACGACATCGTTGGCATCATCGGGATTGCCAAAGCGACGGAACATTTCCGTGTCAATGATGCCAGGATTCACATTGTTAACGCGAATGCCCTGTTGAGCACATTCCAGAGCCGCTGCTCTCACCATCCCATCCAAGCCACCTTTGCTGGCAGAGTAAATGGTAGAGCCGAGCATTCCCCCTTTTGCCAACCAGGAAGAGGTGTTGACGATAGCGTAAGTGCGACGAGAGTCGTTCGCTCCGCCCGCACCCTGACGCATCATCTGCTCTATCTCGTATTTGAGGCACAGCCAAACGGCTTTCAAGTTCGTATTGATCGTGTGATCCCAATCCGCTTCTGTGAGTTGCGGCATCGGAGCAAACGTGCCTTCAGTTCCGGCATTGTTGAAGGCATAATCCAACTGTCCGTACAATGAAACGGTTTTTTGAATCAGTGCCTCAATCTCTGCGGGTTGGGTGACATCGGTTTTGACAAAACTCGCTTCTCCGCCGAACTGTCGAATTTGGTCAACGACCGCTTGTCCTTCGGCTGCTCGACGAGCCGCGACGACAACTTTTGCGCCCTGTTTGGCAAATAGAAGTGCGGTCGATCGCCCCATGCCTGAACTGCCACCCGTAACCAGAGCGACTTTGGTTTGCATATTCATGATGGATTCTCCATTGATGGGTTTAGTTGCAGCGCAAAGCAGTGAGCAGTGTTGTTTGTGGACACACTCAACAGACGACACTGAATGGGATTAAACTTGTCTTAGCGTGAGGCTGGAACGATCTCATCCGCTTGAGATGTCCCCTTTGCCTCCGCATCTCCCTGCTGCAAGGTGCGTTCTAGCATGAACGCTCGTCCCGCTGCTAGACATTCTTGACGTTCATGCGTCTGAGAATAGGAGTAGTCTGGATCGGCTTGCTGGCGAACCTCCAAACCTTTGTAGTAGCCAATCTTCCACTGAATTACTTCCAGGTTGCGCTGAAGCCCCTGAATGTATGCCTGTACCTGTTGTTCGTGAGCCTCCAGCAGCTTGCGGCGATCGCCAATGGCATCTGGTTGCTCCCGAAACAGTCGAGCAAACTCCTGCATTTGCCGAATCGGCATTCCCGTTGCCCGCAAACGAGTCAGAAACTCAATTCGGGCAATATCTTCTGTAGAATAGCGCCGATGCCCACTGCTAGCGCGATCGACGGGTTCGAGCAGTCCGTTCCGTTCGTAATACCGCAGGGTGTGGACGCTCAGTCCGGTTTGTTGGGCAACCTGTTGAATGGTCAGAGTTTGCATGGCACTCACCTCAGAAGCATGGTTCCACCTTAAAACTTAGAGCGCACTCTAAGTCAAGCTCTGTTGAATCGAATGGTGAGAAATCATCCGATCGGGGGAGCGATCGCACATCCTCAAGAGTGTGCGATCGCTCTGCACTCGTTGATCAAGTGAATTAGTCGCTAGTTCTCGGAATAATCCTGATCAAATAGCGTTCGAGAATCAAACGGTCTCGCTCTGAGAGTTGAGTTTTGTCGTCGGGTTGTGTGAGTTCCCAATGGTCTGATGTATCCTGCGATCGCTCAGGAACCGTCGCAGAGCGTGGCTCCTTATTAGTGGGTTGCTCCTTATTGATGGGTTGTGTGGGTTGTGGCGCAGATGATTGAGTTTCTGCACTGATAGCAGGCATCCCGATGGCTGTAAGTTGTAATGCAACGCCAATACCAAGCATGAATTTCATTGTGAAGTCTCCTAGTTAATGGTGAAATGAATTCCTGTCCCTCACACGTAGCGACCGCCGCCATCCAGATGCAGCACTTCTCCGGTTATGAAGCGAGTTGTCATCAGAAATAAAATGGCGCGGGCAGCCTCTTGTGCCGTGCCAATGCACTTAACGGGCAGCGTTGCGGCTTGAGCTTTGACGACGCTTTCGTACTGATCTGTAAACGCGGCTTGCAGCAAAGGTGTGTCGATGTAGCCAGGGGCGATCGCATTCACCCGAATTGGTGCAAGCTCCAGTGCTAAAGCCCGACTCATCGCTTCGATACCACCCACCGCAGTCGCAGCCATTGTCATGCCTGGGATGGGACGAGTTGAGAACAAACCAGACGTGAGCGTAATTGATCCATCAGACATCCTGGGAGCCGCATGACGAACGGCATAAACGGCTCCCAAAATGCGCTCATGGATGGGTCGGGTTAACTCCTGCAACGGTGTGTCAACCACCTTGCCCGATGCCAAACTTGCGCCTAGCACAATGAGATGGTCGATGTGATCAAGTTGCAGCATTAATTGCTGTACGTCCGTTTCGTTTGTGATGTCTACGATCGCCGTTCTAACAGCACCGAGTTGCTGGGCAGCACGATCGAGCTTGTCCGGATCGCGTCCTGTAATGACAACAGTTGCCCCCTCTGCCTGAGCTAGCTCTGCGGTGGCAAAGCCAATGCCAGAGCTGCCGCCAATAATCACTACAGTTCGGTTTTTGAGTTGCATGGTGGACTCCTACTTTTGCCTACATCTTGAGGATAAAAGTGGCGTATCATATTGTCCAATTGATGATTAACATGATGGTTATCACTTAGATGAATTACGAGCAAATCGACCTCAACCTACTGCGCGTGTTTGATGCCGTGATGACCGAACTCAACGTCACCCGTGCTGCTGAGCGCTTACACATGACTCAACCGGCTGTCAGCAATGCCCTCAAACGGTTGCGCCATTTGCTCAACGACGAACTATTCATCAAAGTGCCGACCGGCGTTCGGGCAACTCCCAAAGCAATGCAGGTGTGGCAACCCTTGCGAGATGCCCTGGTTCAAATTCGACAAACGCTGGAACCCTCCCAATTTGACCCTGCGACTGCAATCACAAGTTTTAGAATTGCGATGAACGATTTCACGGCGAACCTGGTTCTGCCAGAACTGGTGCGGGTGATGGACGTAAGCGCGCCAGAAATTGATATCCGAACAGTGCCGACGACCTACATCAATGCTCCGATGTTGTTAGAGCACGCAGAGATTGATCTGGCGATCGGGGTGTTTCCCAATCCAGGAGCGCGGCTGCGATCGTACTCGCTCCTGACTTCGCCCTTTGTTTGCGTCATGCGGCAAGGGCATCCGCTGACCGTCGGAACCCTGACTCTAGAGCGGTATATGCAGGCAAAGCATCTGCTAGTGACACTGACGGGTGAGTCTACTGGTTTGATTGATCCACTTTTGCAGGAGCGGGGACTCAAGCGACGGATTGCCCTTACGGTGAATCAGTTTGCTGTTGCTCCTCGGATCGTTGCCCAGTCTGATCTGATTGCTGTACTGCCGCTGCGGATTGTGCAATTAAGTGGAGTGGTAGACCACCTGCATCTGACGGCGTTACCAATCGAACTTGCGCCGACAACTCTACAAATGATGTGGCACGAACGGAATCATCTGGAGGTTGGGCAACAATGGTTGAGGCAGCGACTGATCGAAATTTGTGAGTCTCTTGAATCACTAAATAACTACTTAGCGTGAATTGACAGAGTATGGAATTCATGGATTCTTCACGGTTCTGGCTATGCAGCAATTTCTCTAACTACGTTTAGGAAAGCTTGCAATACCGACGATTGGTTATTCCTTTGCCACATGATCGCCAATGCCACTTCGGATGAAGCAGGCTGCAACTCGCGATACACCACCCCCGATCGCTGAAACTGCCTTGCCGACTCTGGCAAAATGGCAATGCCAAAGCCTGCGGCTACTAATCCCAGCAACACTTGCATTTCATTGACCTCCTGTCTGATGAGCGGACTGAAACCTGCGCGACGACAGACCGCAATCACCTGGTCATAAAATCCACAACCGCTGTGACGCTGTCCCAAAATCAACGCTTCTTTAGCCAGCGATCGTACCTTGATGGTCGATTTTGCTGTTAACTTGTGTGATTCTGGCAGTGCGACAATCAGAGATGCCTGGATGACTGCTTCTACTTCCAAATCTTCGACCTGTCCTTGCAGCGGTGGCACCACAAATCCAAGTTGAATTTGACTGTTATGCAGTGCTTCAATTTGCTGATTTGTAGTCATCCCCAGCACAACCACCTCTACGTCAGGAAAGCGTTCTCGATAAGCTTTTAGTGACAGAGGAATCACGTCGTAGGCAGAAGACCCTTCAAAAGCGACCACAAGCCGACCCACTTCGCCGCGACTGGCACGTTGAGTAATACCAACGCTTTGCTCCACTTGCTCTAGAATGCGACGGGCTTCCTCAACAAACACAGTGCCCACTTCGGTCAGTTCAACCCGACGGCTATTGCGCTCAAATAGTTGAACATCTAATTCTTGCTCAAGCTGGCGGATCTGGCGAGTCAAAGGCGGTTGCGCCATGTTGAGTTGTCGCGCTGCTCGACTAAAGCTCAACTCCTCCGCAACGGCAAGAAAATAGTGTAGTTGGCGCAATTCCATGATTAAGATGAGATTATCAATACCCTAAAGGTATTGCTTGATTTCAAAATTGATATAGAACACTGATATATCTATACCTTTGGGGTAGTGTTGCTGCCGAATTGGATCACTAAAAATGGTGACAAAACGACTGCACGATCGCTTCTGGCTAAAGGTACATTATTCCTCAACTTACACCCCTGGAAATCCCAAACAACTGTATTGCTATCGATGCAAAAACTGAGATTCTGGAGATCACATAATGATTTCTGTCAATGCCCTGATTGAACAACACACCGCAAAAGTTGGAGAGTTAACATTTGCCTATTTACAAGCAGGAACAGGCGACCCTTTAGTTTTACTGCATGGCTTTCCCCAGCATTCGCACATGTGGCGCAGCATTATGCCAGCCCTGGCTGAACACTTCACCATCATTGCTCCAGATCAGCGCGGCATGGGCGGTTCCTCTATTCCTGCGGGTGGCTACGACAAGCGCACAATGGCGAATGATATGTATCAATTGGTGCACGAGGTGCTGGGCTACGATCGCATTCACTTAGTCGGTTATGACCAGGGTGCAGGAACTGCCTACGCTTATGCGGCAACTTACCCTGAAGCGGTGCGCCGTCTAGTGCTAGCTGAGTTTGTCTTTCCGGGTTTTGGCTATGAGGAATATATTGCCCCCAAACGCGGTTGGGACAACGGCTGGCAACTCGTTGCATTCACCGTTCCCGACCTGTGCGAACGATTCATTGCCGGGCGAGAGCGAGATTTGCTGTCGTGGTATTTTCAGATTCACTGCGATAAGCCCGATGCAGTTAGCATTGATGATTTTGAGATCTACGTGCGGGCATTGCAGCGTCCCGGTGTACTACGGGCTGGATTCAACTATTTTGCTGCCGTGTGGGATGATTCAGAACACAATCGAGAACTGGCATCAAAGGGAAAATTGTCCCTGCCAGTTTTGCAGATTGGCGGTGAGAAGGCAGTTGGAGCCTTCGGATTGCCGTCGGTACAGCAGCTTGCCAGCAATGTGCGTGGACAGGTGATTGAGAAGGCGGGTCACTGGCTAACGGAGGAACAACCTGCTGCCTTTGCAACTGCTTTGCTCAACTTCTTAACTGAGGAGTAGCAGTGGCAAGATGACCCAGATATTAATCGTTTACACCACCTTAATGGGAAATACTCAGCAAATGGCTGAAGCGATCGCCAGTGGCGCTCAATCCGTTGAGGAATCTCATGTTCAGCTTAAAGAGGCGCAGGATGCCACAAAAGATGATGTGCGATCGTGTGACGGGTTAATCATCGGTTCACCGATGCGTCACCGAACGGCAGACTCTCGCATCAAGAAATTTATTGAAGATGTTTGTGAGCAGCTTTGGCTAACTGATGAAATGGTCGGCAAAGTTGGAGGAGTATTTACCGTTGGTGGTGGCTATGGCGACTGTGGAGCGGGCTGTGAACTGGCTCAGCTTGGGCTACTGGGAGCAATGGCAGCAGGCGGCATGATTTTAGTAACGCTGCCCAAAACAACGCCAGGGTTTCAGGTGGCAGGAATGCATTGGGGCGTACATGGGCGATCAGGTGGGGCGGCAATGGAGCCAATCGGCATCACCGACGAGATGAAGTTAGCTGGATACCATCACGGCGCAAACATTGCCAGGGTGACGGCAGAATTGCGGGGTAAAGATTTACTGGCTCGCGGTAACGTTGCGCCTTCTGAAACACTCCTACAGCAATTTACCCAGCCTACTGGCTAATCAACTAACTCTACAAACGAGAGGAAACGAATGATGGCTACCTCCCTACCTGCTGACTTGACTGCGTTTAGAGATAGTTACGCTGATTTGTTTGGCTCTATGCCGCCGCTGCCTGCTGCCAAGTTTGAATTTAGTGCCGATATTGATCCACAAGCTCTTAGATTGGCAGAACAACTTCGTGCCCATGCGTTTGACTCTGATGTGTTTGATACCAAAGCAACACAGCTCATTTTATTCGGAATGCTGCTGGCTCAAGGTGCAGGGGCAGCTAAGTTTCATGCGATCGCAGCACGGCGATCGGGTGCAACTTGGGAAGAGTTACACAAGGTGATGGAATTGGCAGCAGCAGTTGCAACGTTAGGCCCATTTAACAATGGCAGTGCTTTGCTCAATGAACTCCGAAACAGTGAGGAGAAACTTAGCAGTTGATCAGTTTAAGTAACAACCATAAAAGGAGATGAATGATGAATCTTAAAGGGGCTGTTGCATTAGTATCCGGTGCTAACAAGGGCATTGGCAAAGAGTATGTCAAAGCATTGCATGACATGGAAGCCGATCGCATCTATGCCTGTGCGCGTGACGAAAGTAAACTGTCTGAGGTGGTTGCCCTCGATCCCCAGCGAATCATTCCACTTGCGTTAGATATCACCTCTGAACCATCGATTCAAGCGGCGGTAGAGCGATGTCAAGATGTGACGTTGCTGATTAACAATGCCGGAGTTGGCTATGATGCTGGACTGATTGCGGCTCCCGATCTTTCCCATGCTCGTAAAGAAATGGAGACGAACTACTTTGGCACTTTGATGATGTGCCGTGCGTTTGCGCCTGTGTTGAAGCAGAACGGGGGTGGCGCAATTGTTAATACATTATCTTCCTTAGCATTGAGCAATCTTCCCTTTCGAGGTAGCTACAGTGCATCAAAAGCCGCAGCTTTATCGATGACTCAAGGCATTCGAGCTGAGCTGGCAGATCAGGGAACATTGGTGGTTGCCGTGCTGCCCGGAACCGTCGATACCGACTTCAGCAAGAATTCTGACAATCCGAAAACGGCTCCCGACGCGGTGGCAAAAGCGGCTCTGCAAGCGGTAATCAATGGCGTTGAAGATGTGTATCCGGGTGATGAAGCTCAGTGGGCGATCGCGCAACTGACTAGCGATCGCAAAGCCTTGGAAAAGCAGATGGCTCAGCAGTTACCGAAGTCGTAAGGAGACCATCATGATCAAACTGTTTTATGCTCCCGGCACTTGCGCGATCGCGCCTCACATTGTTTTGGAGTGGATTGGTGAACCCTATGAGTTGCAGAAGGTGAAGCCAAGCGACCCAGAGTATCTCCAAATGAATCCGTTGGGGCAGGTTCCTGCCATGATCGATGGTGATAGCGGTGTGATGAATCAGGCAGATGCGCTGCTGAAATACCTGGCTCACAAATATCCAGACGCTAACCTCGGCGATGATGGGACGTTACAGGATGCTTACGAACTCGATCGCTGGTTAGCTTTTCTCACGGGCGATGTACATCCCGCTTTTTTTCCATTCTTTATGCCGCAGCGTTACACAACTGACGACAGCGAAACCAATCGTCAATCTGTGAAGGAAGCATCTTATCGGCTAATCGATCGCGTGTATCAGCATTTAGACAAACACCTGGAAGGCAAAGATTATCTAGTAGGCGATCGCCGCACGATCGCTGACCCCTATGCATTCGCCATGACGCGCTGGGGTAACAACCTGCCGAAACCGCTGTCCGATTATCCCAAGCTGTATCGCTTCTACCAACAGTTACGCGAAGACGAAGGGGTACAGCGGGCAATGGAACAGCAGGGTATTCATTAAGGTTTGCATTCAGAGATCTATGATTTGGTTGAGGCAACGTCAATGAATCAAAATATTAGTTTACGACTACATCACTTTGGTATCACAGTTACTAATTTGGAGGAAACCATTGACTGGTACAGTGAAAAACTCGGCTTCACCTATGACTACACCTATGAGATTGCCGCCTTGAAGATGAAAGCTGCCTTTATGAGTTTAGGCGACTTTCGTTTGGAGATTTTTGAAGTGCAAAACTCTGACCCTATGCCAACGTACCGGAACAACGTAGCAGCAAACATTGGAGTCCGGGGACTGAATCATGTGGCTTTAGGTATACCCGACATTGAAGCGGCATACCACACGCTCAAGGATCGAGGCATTGAATTTGTTGCCGAAATCACAGAGATACCGAACTCACACGGTGAGCGGTATACCTTTTTCAAAGACAACAACGGTGTTCTGATTGAATTATTTCAACCCAATCCTCAAAACGACCAACAAGGAGCAAATTGATGACTCAGGTAACGAATGAAAAAGTGGCGTTTCCCAGCGTTGCGAACAAAACGATTTCTGAACTCATTTCGCTAGAGAACCGCGTCATTGTCGTGACAGGTGCAGCACGCGGTATTGGTCAAGCCATTGTCAGACGGTTGCATGAAGCGGGAGCCGCGATCGTGGCAGTTGATCGCAAAACCGAGCAACTCGAAGCAACGGTTGCCGAACTACCAGAGAGCAAAGCGCGAATTGTTGCAGTGACAGCAGATGTGAGCCAGTCTACCCAAGCAGAAATGGTGGCTGAACGGGCAATGCGTGAGTTTGGCAAACTCGATGTTTGGGTCAACGACGCTGGATTGTTACCCATAAGAGCAGCGTTTGAGGTGACTGACGAAGAGTGGCAGCGGATTATTGACACCAATTTGACTGGAACGTTCTACGGCTGTCGGGCTGCCGGACGATTGATGAAAGACCAGGGTGGTGGAGTCATTATCAACATCGCTTCCAGTCTAGCGTTCCACGGTGTGTCGGAACAACCGCACTACGTCGCCTCTAAATGGGGTGTGCGAGGATTAACAGCCGCGCTTGCCAGTGAGTGGGGCAAGTATGGCATTCGCGTTGTGGCAGTCGGTCCTGGTTTGACGGATACGCCTGGAGTTGAGGCGAACATGACTGATCTTAACCGGATGCAAGGTGGAGATGCTCGCAACGCGACGGCAAAATTTTATCCCGCAGGGCGAATGGGTGAACCGGATGACATTGCTCGCATGGTTCTGGTCTTGGCAAGTGATTTAGCCGCTTTTGTCACGGGTGCAGAGATTTTGGTAGATGGTGGCGAAGTGTATTCCAGTCCCGCTGGATGATTAGGAGACAAACCAATGGATGCTGAATGGGTTTGCAACTATTTCAAAACAGTAGATACGCTGGATGCGGATGCGATCGCCGCTTACTTTACCGACGATGGTAAGTTCCAGTTTAGCAATCAACCTCCGGCAGAAGGTAAGCAAGCGATTCGAGATGCCCTGGCTCAGTTTTTTGCCACGATTCAGGCAATGCACCACGAAAATACCGGGATATGGCTCGGTGATAATGGTAATTCAGCCGTATGGGAGGCAGATGTCACCTACACGCGCCAGAACGGGACGCAAGTGACACTACCCTGCGCTAGCATTCTGCGTTCATCCAACAATCAAATCTATGACTTCCGCATGAACATGGACATCTCACCTGTCTATGAGAACAAATGAGTTTGAATGGTACATAACACTAAATTGAAATTTCATTATTAACGTCTTTTGATTCAGGAGCAAAAGATGATGGCACAACATCGTTTATCCATCGATTCGACGGCTGAAAATGCGCTTTTGCAGATTCTGCCCCATCAACCACTCTACTCTAGCCATCAGCAAGGATGGCAGGGTGTCAAAGTTGAACATCACTATCAGCCTGCTCATGAAACTCCAGAGCACACCCATGAACAGCATGTTCTCGTTGTTTTGACTCGGTGTGATCCCCTGAAAGTAGAGCGCAGGCTGAACGGCAACTTTCATAGCTCTTTGATGACGAGCGGTGAGGCATTTCTGCTTCCGGCGCAAGCTCACCATCAGGTTTGGATACATGGAGAGGCTGACTATGCGTTTCTGGCTGTGGAACCGGAACTGATCAACCGTACCGCTGACGCGATGGAGGTCGATCGGGTTGAACTTGTCCCGCAACATCAAATTCATGATCCCTTAATTCACGGGATTGGGTTGGCGCTGCTATCGGAGCTTACGTCAGATCAGGTGTGCGATCGCCTCTATGTTGAGGCAGCAATTAACTTACTAACCATGCACCTACTGCAACGGTATTCAACTCGAAAACCAACCATTCAGAAGAAGCAGGAAGGACTTGCCAACACAAAATTGCAGCAAGTAGTTGAGTACATCAATACGCATTTAACAGAAAGTTTGTCGCTGCCAGAGATGGCGCAGGCGATTGGCATGAGCCAGTATCACTTTTTGCGGCAGTTTAAGCAATCAACTGGATTGACACCCTGGCAGTTTGTGGCTCAATGCCGCCTCAAGCTGGCAAAACAATTGCTGACAGAGCGAAAACTATCAATTGGGGAGATTAGCGATCGCCTCGGTTTTGCCAATCAGCAACAATTAACCAAATTTTTTCGTAAATGCACAGGGATAACGCCTAGAGATTACCAAAAATTGCTTTGAACTTGGCGAGTGGATAGATAATCTCCAAACCTCAACACCTCTGTCTTTAGGTAGTTTTTTCCTTCTTATTCTAAAACTAGCAAGATTAGTAAAATTTTCAGCAATTTTTGATAAGCAGTACATTGGTAACGTCTGTTAGTTTCCGTATGTGTGGTTTCCTTTATGCTATCTATCCGCATTCACTCACTAGAGTAACAACACTCAGGAGAATTGGTATGACTCACGAAATGTTAGATGGTAGTAATGCCTGCGCCTTACTGGTTGATCATCAAGCAGGTTTGATGTTGTTTACGGGTAATATTGAATTGTCAGAAATCCATTGCAGTGAGGAAGCCCATCATGCCCAGAAAACAACTTGCTAAAGGGTTGCTGGTTGTAGCGGCTCTTTCAACCCTAATTATTCCGATCGTCACGGATGCCGTTTTTCTAGCAAATGCCCATATGAACAATCCTGCATGGTTGCCTCACGCCAAACTGCATTGTGCGATGTCATTCTTTGCGGCGGCTTCTCTGGGGCTTGCTGCCTTAGCCATTTTGAAAGTTCGTCCCACGAGCGATCGCTTCTCGATGGGGCTTGCTGCCTTTCTCGGCTCCGCATTCTGGATTGGTTTGATCGCCTCTGGACTGCTGCCCGGAACCTCCTATGGCTTTCTCAATGATCCTGTTCTCGGCAATGTTTCTCCATCTCAGTTTGGCGGCATTCCGCTTTATCCAAATGTGATTTCAGGTTTGATTACGATTGCGATCGCGTCAGCGGGTTATTGGTTTACGATTCAAACAGAATCAGGTAGCAAACAGCTTTAACAGCATTAAAACATTACTTCTGCAATTCATATTTCAAGGTAAAGCCATACTAGAAGTGATTGAATGTTTCGTGGGATACATCCTAACAGACGTAGTGAGTTGAAAAACATGAATACGCAACAAACAATTTCAACCAATATTGAGCCAGTCTCAGAGATGGCAATGCAAACCGCAATCAAAGGCATTAAGCTCATTCAGCAGGGTGCCCATACAGGAGATTGGCAACCATTTCTTGATTTACTGAAAGACGATCTGACATTCTATGCTCCTGTTCCTGGATTTGCTGAACGAGGGTTACTTCAGGGTAAAGATGAAGCAGTAAAACTATTCGCCCATCATACAGAAGTAACTCGAACCGACTGGTTTATTCAACAAGTGTACGCGAACGGGAATGAAATTTGTTTTGAAGCGCGAATTGAAGGTGAGATTGCAGATTACGAATACTCTAATCAGGTTGTCATGGTGTTTGTGATCGAAGACGAAAAAATCGCTCACTTCCGAGAATATGCGGCTTACATGAGTCCAGAAGGCAGAGGTTGGACGAAAAGAGATACTGCAAGAAATGCGTTTGGCTATCGGATTTGACGTTCAGGTAATGCTCGTAAGTTAAATCACACAATGGAGGCAAGCCAATGACTTTAGTTAACAAAGTGGCGATTGTCACAGGTTCATCGCGTGGGATTGGGCGAGCGATCGCCGAACGCTTAGGACGTGATGGAGCCTCTGTTGTCGTCAACTATGCAGGTAATGCCGATAAAGCACAAGAAGTAGTGCAAGCAATTGAGTCCAGCGGTGGCAAGGCGATCGCGGTACAGGCTGATATCAGCGATCTTGGTCAAGTGCGACAACTGTTTGATGCGGCTGAAGCTCACTTTGGCAACTTGCATATTCTAATTAACAATGCTGGTACGTTCTTGATGAAACCTGTGATCGATACCACTTTAGAGGAACTCGATAAAGTAATAACACTCAATGTGCGGGGTATCTTTTTAGCATTACAAGAGGCAGCACGGCGAATTGGAGATGGCGGACGTATCGTCAATCTATCTAGTAATGCCACGATACGAAGTGATCCAAACACATCTATCTATGCCGCCAGTAAAGCCGCAGTAGAGCAGTTGACACGGGTGTTGGCAAAAGAGCTAGGAGCGAGACAAATCACTGTTAATGCGGTTGCTCCAGGTGCAACAGAAACCGATATGGTTCCAGACATGGCAAGAGAGATGGCACCCCAAATAACCCCGCTCGGACGGTTGGGACAGCCGACAGACATTGCAGATGTTGTTGCCTTTGTGGTTAGCGAAGAAGCACGTTGGATTACAGGTCAAATCATTGGTGTCAATGGTGGAATGAGTTGAAGCGATCCCAATACATTCACTTTGTAGAATTGAACGTGCGTATGCCTACAAAGATCATTAGAAATTGACGCAGTTTTGCAAACTCACTCAAGTTTGAAGTAGATAAGGAATCTGTAATGCCCCTGGAACAACCCACGACCGACCCGACCGATCTTTATTATCGCGATCGCATTCTCGCAATAGCTCCCTTTGATCGAGTTGAATTCGCTAAAACTTTTGAACACCGACGTGTACATGTTCAAGGAGTCAACTTACACTATGTGATTGGGGGGCAAGGACCAGTGATTGTTTTCGGTCATGGTTGGCCCGCTTCATGGTATGAATGGCGAAAAGTGATGCCGCAGCTTGCTGATCGCTTTACCTGCGTTGCCTTCGACATGCCAGGACTTGGAGATAGCTCACCACCCTCTGCGTTTGACACTGGAACGATTTCGACCATCATCAAAACATTCATTACTGAGCATTTAGAACAAGATCAAGTCCTTGTTGTGGGACACGATGTCAGCGGCCCGCCACTGGCTCACATGGCAGCCTACAACCCTGAGTTGGTTGAAAAACTGTTCTTTACGGAAACTTCAATCGATGGGCCAGAAATGGGTGAGATTCTTTTGCAGCATATCAACGAGATCTGGCACTTCCCGATGAATGCTGCACGGTTATCTCCTTCGTTCGCGTCGGGACGTGAGGAGCAGTTCATTCCTCAATTCTTTACACAGTGGGTCTATAACGTTGGTGCGATACAGCCTGAAGATATTGCTGAGTACGTCCGCACTGCCAAGATACCAGGAGTGATTGAGTGTGGAGCATCCTATTACAATAGGCCTCCGGCTTACACACCTGATGGCAACGTTTTGCCAGAAAAGTCTCTCACGATGCCGCTCAAATATATTGGCGCAGAGCTGGGCTTTGGCGGGTATCTAGGTGGTGATGCCAAACGAGCCTTCAAAACGCTTGAACGGTATGCTATTGATGCCAGTTACGAAGTCGTCAATAAGTGTAGTCATTGGGTGTCAGAGGATCGTCCTGTATATATTGCCGAAAAGATTGCTGATTTCTTTAGTGCGATCGCTCGCCCATAGGTTGGGTTGACGAAGGAAACCCAATGTAATCTACCGCCGGTGACACGGTAAGTTTGTTTTGCAGGTGGTGTAGCAGTATAGCTTCCTCACTTTGGTTAAACGTGCATTCTTTAACGCATCAGTTGATTCCTGAATTATCAATACCTTTAAGGTATCACTCAGATTCAATATTGGTATACGCATGATGGGCTATCTATACTTTTAAGGTATTACCCTATAGAGTAAATCACTAAGAATGTTTTGAAGTAACGTCAAAAATGCTTTTAGCAAAAGGCATTAGTAAAAGATGGTAAAACTCTGGATTCTGCTGGGTGCACTCACCTACTTCAGCACAGATGTAATTTCACTGACAAAGTCAGCGATCTCTCAGACTGTTCTCGTGAGCGAAGCAGACGGAACGTCTGTAATGGATCAGGATCAGGATCAAGTCACATCGGTCTCCCAGCTTACCGATGCGCAACCGAGCGACTGGGCATTTCAGGCGTTGCGATCGCTAGTGGAGCGGTATGGTTGTGTTGCAGGGTACTCCAATCAACAATTTCAAGGCGATCGAGCGCTATCTCGCCATGAGTTTGCGGCAGGACTGAATGCTTGCTTGAATAGAGTGACTGAGCTAGTTACCTCTAGTGTAACCAACTCAGTGCCAAAAGAAGATTTGCTGACCCTACAACGATTGCAAGAAGAGTTTGCCACCGAATTAGCAACGACACGGGGACGGGTTGATACGTTAGAAATTCGGACAACCACTCTAGAAGCAAATCAGTTTTCGACAACAACAAAGCTTACCGGACAAGTAATCGTTGCCGTGAATGCAGGTGGCTTTGAAGGCGACCCTTGCGGTACCTGCGGAGCAGCGCGTATTCTCTCCCCTACAGGGGCAGTCGTTGCTGAGGAAGACCCAAATCCCACTTCTCTCTACCGCGTTTCCTTGTTCTTCAACACCAGCTTTACAGGCACTGATCAACTACAAGTCCGACTAACCGCTGGAAGCGAAGGTTCTAATGATAACGCGGCTGGTTTTTTAGAACCAAACTTTGGCAGTGTGTTAGATTTTGCGGTTCCTGGTAGACCTCAGTTTAGTTTGGGGCGCTTGTTCTACACGTTTATTCCGATTAAAGATGTCAGCGTCACGATCGGTCCTCAAATTGTTGCTACAGATTACGTTGATAAAAATAGTTATGCCAACGTTAGCTTCCTTGACTTTTCAACTCAAGCGTTAATTAATAACTTTCCTCTATTTCCTCGTTCAGTGGGAGCGGGTGCTGTTGTTCAGTGGCAGCCAGAACAAAGTCCGTTCAAACTTCGAGCAGTGTATGTTGCCGGAAATGCTGCCAGTTTTAATGACAACGATCAGCGATATGTGGAAGGTCCACAAGCTCCTGCCATCTTGTTTCCAAATCGAGGGGGCAGTGGTGGTTTGTTCGGCGATCCTTACCAGGGTACCGTTGAAATAGAATACTCACCTTCTAAAACTTTTGCCTTACGACTCCAGTACTCTGGTGGTGTATTTCTCAATACTCCTTTCGATGTGTTTGGTGCCAATTTTGAGCTGGCGCTATCACCACAAATCGGCATCTTTGGTCGTTACGGTCACGGCACCTATTTAAATAGCACCGCTGGCGATTTGAATCCGAGCTACTGGATGGCAGGCATTGCCTTCAGGGATCTGTTCAAACGAGGTGCTTTAGCAGGAATTGCGATCGGGCAACCTCTGATTGAGAGCAATGTTGGCAATGCAACACAAGCAAATCTTGAAGCATTCTATAACTTTCCTATTAGTAACAACATTCAAGTTACACCCCTGATCCAGGTGATTACAGAAGCGGGTAATCAAAGCAGTAATGGCACGATCGTCACAGGTACACTCCGAACTGTTTTCTCTTTTTAGTAAACAAAGTGTTTGTGTAATTCAGATGCGTAACATACTTCTCATTGTGATTTGACTGAATCGACGTTGTAACCGACACACACCATGACAATTCCAATCGATACTCATCCTAACTTCACTCAAGAAAACTCAGTATTGCTTTTAATTGACCATCAAGTTGGCACCATGAAGCTCATCAAGAATTTACCGCTAACTGAGGTAGAGAAAAACACGCTAGCACTTGCGAAAGTAGCAAAGGCACTTAAAATGCCTGTAGTCTTAACGAGTAGCCAAGAAGAGCGGTTTCAAGGTCTGCTGATGACTGCTTTAGCAGAAAGCTTACCTGAAGCCTACGAGTCAAGAGTCAAACGTGCAGGCATCGTTAATGCTTGGGATGATGAGAACTTTGTCAAAGCAGTCAAAGACACCAACCGCCCCAATTTAATTATGGCTGGTATCACTACAGACGTTTGCCTAGTTTATCCAACTATCAGCGCTGTGCAAGAAGGCTACGGTGTTCAAGCAGTTATGGATGCTTCTGGTTCACCCTTCTACCTCTCAGAAGAATTAGCACGGCAGCGGATGCGTGATGCTGGAGTTGTGCTAACTGCTACGATTACTCTGATTGCTGAGTTGGTAAAGGATTGGAGCCGTCCCGAAGGTGTTGAGCTACAGCAATTACTGTTTAGTGATGTATTGCCTCCAGAGTTCATCGAAGGGACTGGTACTCCATACTAACCTTTATGGGGTAATTGAAGCGGTGCGATGTAGCAAGTCAAGTGTTAGAGGATTAACTGAGATCTTGCACCAGTGTCAGTAAGGGGTTGCCAAAGGGAAAAAAATCTGAAAGAAAGGGCGTAATCAAAATTCAATTGAACGGTTATGGAAACCATTGTTCAACACGCCCAAGGGCTAGTGTATAGTCTGCTTTGCCTGATGCCTAGTGAGTATCAAAAAGCTAGCCTCAGAGCAATGATGGGGCTGTTTTTAGAGGCTCAAGGGCATCCCTCACCCCAACAAACCCAAATCAAGTCAGCCAGTTCGTTAAGTCGATTTCTCAATCACTACTTGTGGTCAACTCGTGCTGTGATTCGCATGACTCGCCAAACGATAGTGCAGCAAGTAGTCGGGCATCGTCTGCGTCAAGACCTGCCCTTGCGAGTGTTGATTGACCTGACCAGTTTAGAAAAGTGCGGCAAGTTCTTACAGTTGAGTACACTGAGTCAAAACCCAGAGCGTCCTGACCCTTGGGTGCGACTGCTCAATGGCAAACGCGGGTTGCATCTGGTCATTTTATATCTAGAGATTGGACAGTGGCGGATGCCCTGGAGTTTTCGGGTTTGGCACGGCAAGGAATATGCCAGTCCATCCCGGCATTGTCAGCTTAACAGGAATGTAGAATAATCGTACTGGTTCAACGTTGATCACATCCGCTTGCCCATGTACTCCCGTCATCGCTTCCCCGGCGAAATTATCAGCTACTGCGTTTGGCTCTATTACACCTTCCCTTTGAGCTACCGAGATATCGAGAAGCTGATGTTATACCGAGGGATCGAGGTCACTTACGAATCAATCCGAGAATGGTGCCAGAAATTCGGGCAGCAATACGCGAATCAGCTGCGGCACAAGCGCCCTTATATGACCGACAAATGGCATCTCGATGAAATGGTCGTCACAATCAAAAAGCAGCAATACTACCTGTGGCGGGCGTTGGACAGTGAAGGAAACGTGCTGGATGTCTTGCTGCAACACCATCGAGACACCGAAGCAGTGAAGCGATTTTTCCGTAAGCTGTTGAAGAAACAAGGGTTTGTGCCACGGGTGATGGTGACGGACAAACTGAAGAGTTACGAAGCCGCAAAGAAACAGGTGATGCCAAGCGTAGAACATCGACAGCACAAGGGATTAAATAATCGAGCGGAGAATTCGCATCAACCGACCCGGGTACGAGAACGACGAATGAGGCGATTCAAATCTCCAGGACAAGCGCAACGATTTCTCTCGACATTTGACCCGATCCGAGACCACTTTCACCCAAAACAACATGAACTGAGTGCAAAACGATATCGAGAACAGCTACGCCAACGATTTGAAGATTGGCGAGAAGTTGCTGGGCTAAATTCTGCTGCGTCATCCGAGAGATCAAGACTGCTCAGGAATTATCGTGCCTAATTTTGAATCTGCTCCGTTAAGTTGATAATGCCATTCGCAATCATGTCACCAGCATTCTGGCAAAACTGGAGGTATCGGATCGGGCAAAAGCTACGGCGATCGCGTGGCGTTATGGTCTAGTTGGCATGGATTTTGATTCAGTAAATTGATCGGAGTGGGTAATCACAGTTATCCACACGCTCGTTAAGTCATAAAACTGTCCACGCTGCTCCACTACAAACTCGTCGCTCAACAGCACTCCTAACCAAGTATTGAGTAACGGCATTTGCATTGCCTGCACCAGTTCCATGAGAGGTAATGACGATTGGTGTTCCTGCATCCACTGAGCGATCATCCCTCCCCAGGCTGAGGCATCTTCTTCGTGTGCCAACGCCAAAGCTCCGTTGAAGATTTCTGATTCTGTTAACTCTGGTTCTTGGCTCATCTGCTCATCTAACACTTGTAGCACAGCCGCTTGATTTAACTCCCCGACAACGGAATTTCCTTCCCTAATCTCTTGTCGCTCCGAGTGCTTTCTGGGTAGCGTTGCCAGAGGTTCAATAAACTGCTCGAAATCCACCTCCATCGTTTGACGGACATACTGATCAAATACATCCTCTGCTAGTATCACGCCACGCTCCGCGACGGCTTCCAACTCCTCAAATGCCAGCTCTGCAAACTGAGCAAACTGCAACACAATCTGAGAGATGCCCTCAGCCGCCACCTCTAATGCTTGTACAGGAGGAAGGTCACGCTGTTGTAAACTGGTTTCCAACTCCCGCCACAGCGGGTCAAGGTCTAACGTGACTTCAGGTTCTGATTCCCCCTCGCTCGTCTGTTCTGTCTGTCCCAACCAGGGTAAGCACGATTCGAGGGGCTGTTGCACTTGCCGAGCAAACCAGCGAATACTGTAGCGCGATTGAAGCAACGCGAGCACTTGACCCAGGTAGGCATGAATCTGAGACGGCAGCAGCCCGCGACAGTCGAGAAATGGTGTACCGCTCTCTGGCGTTGCCCCTCTCCACACTGCTGTCTTGAGCGCAATGACAGCAGCAGTCTCTGGTTGACGACAAATCTCCAGCACGGCTGAGTAACTATCAGTCACCCCAGGTAAGTCAATCTTAATCTCGCGATGACGGGGCGATCGTTGCTTTGCAGTCTTTAATTCCTGCCACGATCGCGGCAACTGCTGCACGACACCTGCAAACTTATCAATGCCATAGTCCTGCTGTAGCACCAACCACATAGCCTCAATGTAAGCCTCGATTTGTTTCGGTAATAATCCCAAACAGTAGACTGGCTGCACGGTTGCCAGTTTAGTTTTCCCCTGCCGCACCTCAGCCGCAATGCCATCAATTGGAGCGTTGTAGCGAGTCGCCCGATAGACAATTAACTGAGCAGTCGGTTGAGTTTCAGCTTTGGCACCGTTAGTTCCCGATGAGGTCTCATGCCATCTTTGTCTGCGAGTTTGATTGCGCAGGTTACGATGCCGCGCATAGGATCGGCGACTGCGGCACACCTTAGTGACATAGCACCCATCGCCTGCTGCTCCATGAAGCGATCGTACCTCCGCCATCGAGAGCAGAGCACAGCGATCGCACTTGGCTGGAATTTGCTTGGACGATTCTCGGTTAGAGGCACTTCGTGAACGCATCGCTTCAGTGGCAGAGGTTTAATCGAATGAACGGAGCGATTGAGCTTGTGCCTCTGATAGATTCAATAGCTGAGACATTTGCTCTAGCTCCATCCCCGTTGCCAACAGATTGCGAGCCGCTTGTAGCAGTTGGGCTTGGGCTTGCTCCGTATCAGTGAGCAGCCAGTTGCCGTCTCGATCGCACCAGCGCAACCAGGCAGCGGTCACTCCCTCAAACTCCCCTTGCCAGATGCCCAAGCCAATTTCCAAATCCGTCAGCCACACTAGCGGCAATTCTGGATTAAGCGGTTGTTCCTGATATTGCCCACCCTCTAACTTAAAGTAGCGTAAGCGCCCGGTGAAGCGACTGTAGACAAAGTAATGCGGCACTCGTAGCCGCGTTTCATACACCTCGAATTTTGGAGGTGGTTTTGCCTGCGTCTCATCGAGATCTGCCTCTAAAGCACTAACCACAGAATTCGTTGGTCCACTCTCTACGCCTTCAACCGTTCCTTCATAGAAGCGCCCCAAATCTTCGGCTTCCGTTCCCGGTGACAAAAACTCGACGACCACAGTGGGCGGATTGCCCTCCTGCCACAGCACATAGCTGCGGCGTAAATCTCGCTGCTCGTACAAGCGCGGCACATCGACCACCAGAAACCAATCTGGGCGCTTGTGCCACAACGGATGCCGCACATTGTAGTAGAGATTAAGGTCAGATGCAGTGAAGCAATTCTCCCGTCTGTAGCCCGTTAAGCTCAGTGTGCGACTTAGGAGTTGAGGTTGGAGGTCATGAAATTCATCCGGCAAACCAGGCTCCTCCGGGTCTTCACTGGGCAAATCGTACATGGTGGGCAACACATCCTTAGGCGATCGCGGTGGGTCGTCCTGCTCGATATGAATGATGCCGTCAATCACCGTTAGTTTGGGTGGAACTGAAACCATCGCCATTTGACTCAACGAGTTCACAGCCTCAATTCTACTGCCCTTTCAGATTTGGTGTTCATCCCCAACCCTGATTTCGTCTTACATTTGCATATTCCAGATAATGATGATTATCCGGAATATGATTGAAGAGAATTTTGAGATTACGACTCTGAGTATGCTTTGAAATTGCGATCGCTCAACAGCACGGGATGCTTTATCTTAGTACTAACGATCTTAATGTAGCAGATGAGCCGTAAATCCATTCCTGAGCCTGTCATCCTTCCACTTCAGAGCATAGCTCAACCAACTGAGGGTGTCCGTGCTGTTGGGTCTAATCATCCTGTTGAACTACGGAGTCTGCGGGTAGACGAGTTTTTGCAAGCGCGATCGCTCGCTCCCAAAAGTCAGAAAGCCTACCGACAGGACTTGCAGGCATTTCTAGATTGGACCGATAAGGCATGGGCAGAGGTGACACCGCGTCAGATTGCCCAGTTCAAAGCGCATCTACTGCGGAAAGATATTGAGTCAGGGCAACGGGTGTTGTCAGATGCAACAGTGCGACGGATTCTGGGAACACTGAGGAATTTTTACAGCTGGATGGTGCGATCTCGCTATGTCTCGTTTGCCCCAACGACCGAAGTGGATTTGCCTAAGTTAAAAGAACCGGAAGCACAGAATCTGAAGGATACAGAAGTTGAACAGATTTACGGGGCAGTTGCCCTTAGTTCATTGCCAGAACGAAACGTGGCGTTAGTTTCGGTGCTGCTACACGGGTTGCGGGCAGAGGAAGTGTCGTCACTGTACGTGGAGGATTATGACGGGCGACGACTGCGAATCCGAGAGGCAAAGGCAGATAGTAAGGGTTGGGTGCCGTTGACCCAGCAGGGACTGGCAGATTTAGACCAGTATTTAGGGTGGCGACAGACGAATGGAGAGGTGCTACCGCCCCAATCTCCGTTGTTTGTTTCTTATTCTCGACGGAATGGCGGCAAAAGACTAGGCTATGACGGGATTCGCAAGTTAATGGATTGGGTTGCCGAGCAGACCGGAATTGACTTCCACGCGCATCAGTTCCGCCACACGTTTGCGACTAACTTGGTGTTGAAGGGGATGAATCCGTATCATGTGATGACTCTAACTCGGCATCGGTCGGTGCAGAGCTTTCGGCGCTATACCAGGGCAGCAGACCAGGCAGCGGCAGAAGCGGCATTTGACCAGATTACGGAAAAGTCAGGGGCGATTGACTCCAAACACAACCCTGGAGAACCATCTGCTCACAGTTCGCAGCCCGAACCTGTTGTCATAGAACGATCAGATGAAGCTGTGAATTGTGAAGCACTTGGGGAGAGTCCAGCCGATCTATCCTCCACTCTCACGACTTCATCGAAAGGATCTGCAAAGCCGGAAAGGGTTTACCAGTTGAAGGTGGTTTTGGCAGGCATTCGTCCGCAAATTTGGCGCAGAGTTCAAGTTGGGAGCCGTACAAGCTTGGCTCAACTCCATCAGATTTTGCAGCGGGTGATGGGCTGGGAGGATTATCATTTACACCGGTTTTCTTTGAGTGAAGATGAAAGTCTGCGGTTGGATCAGGTCGTCTCTCATGCATCGCTCACGTTTTCCTACACTTATGATTTTGGCGATGAGTGGCTGCATGAAATTACGGTAGAAAAGATTTTACCTATGCAGGCTGAACAGCCCTATCCCATTTGCTTGGCAGGAAACCGGGCTTGTCCACAAGAGGATTGTGGCAGCAGTTGGGGCTATACCGCATTGCTGAAAGTTTTGCAGAATCCGCGTCATCCGGACTATCAAGAGCGCAAGGAGTGGGTGGGTCGAGAGTTTGATCCTGAAGCGTTTGACCTAAAAGCAGTGAATGAGCAGTTGAGAAATTCTAAGTGAGGAGTTGTTTCAGCCCACTTTCCGCCCTTTAAGTGTCACACCAAACTATTAAGCTTCAAACCCATTCACAGCAAACGTTTCAAAATATTTAGTTTAGATGAACTACTCGGCGCTTTCTCTCAGTAAGCTGGCATAGTTGCGAATTGAGCAGGGTACGATCGCTGTAACCTTGATTACTTCGTCGTTAATCCTCAATGTGCCAGTTGGAAGTGCGGAATGTGGGTTTCAGTACTCACTTTTCTGAAAGAGAGGCAAATTAGAGATATAGCAGTAATCCACGCTGTTTCTACTCAGTTGAGTTCGGCAGGATTGAACTGGGAACTACTCTGCTAGGATTGCCTCAATTTCAGCAAGTTTTTGCTGAAGGATATGTCGCAGTTCTACAAGTTGTTCCTGGTTTGTAGTTTTCATAATGCCAGGTGATAGTTTTTCAAGTCCCTTTGCAGCGACCGTAACTTCTTTTGATTCAACGGGTTTGTGATTTAAATACTTTGCTTTAACTTGAGCAACTAGCTCACGAGTTTTCGCAACGGTCAAATCCTGCTCAATCACCTCTTGAGTCGCAGCAAGACGCTCTTTGGTCGCCTGACGTTCTGCAATCTTCAAAGTTTTATCTGATAGGCTAGCTAACGCCAAAGCATGAGCACCTTTCAGCCCCTGCTCTTGAATGGCTTGCTTCAGGTCAGGGGGTAATGCCAGCATTGAAAGTAGATTTGCCTTCACCGAGGCTGGATTCAGACCTAAATCAAGCAAAGAGAGTAGAAGTGCTGTCTCAGTTTCACTGATGTCCAACTGTTGTAGTCCCTTTTGTTGCTCTTCGGGAGTAACAGCTATCAAGGAAGTGAGTTGGTTGATCTGTTGTCCACGCTCTAAACGGCGAAGCACAGTAGACAGTACCGTTGAAATTTCCTCGGCTGTAACGCCAGTTGAATCTGCAACCTCCTTGACGATCGCTTCTGCCTTATCCAGTGGATTGAGATCCTCGTGATGAATAAACGTTAGCAGTGCCTTCCGATGCAAATCCTTAGGCATTGGGGCGGTTACCGCTTGCAGAGTTTTCCAGCCCAGCGATTTGGCAGCTTCCCAACGACGTTGTCCGTCCCAAAGCAGATATTGCTCGCCCTGTGGAATCACAATCAATGGTGTGATTTGTCCGTCCTTTTCTAGACTTCGAGCGATCGTCTGAATACTTTCAGATGTAATGGTTTGTCGGGGCTGATGTGGGTTTGGGTAAATTAGCTCTAGTTCTACTGCAAGCTCCCCAGATTGAGCCTTCAGTTGCTCGCGCAGAACTTCTAACTGCGCTTCTAAATCGGGAGACTGAGCGGCTCGAAGTTGTTCTACCTCAGCTTGGAGTTCTGCAATTCGCTGAGCCTGTTCGGTTGCTTGATAGGCTCCTGTAAAGCGTTGATTGATAGCAGGAATTCGCGACATTATTACTTTCCTTTACGAACAAGCCCTTTGCGAACGAGTGCGGAGAGATCTTTTGCGAGTGCTTCAAAATCCTTATTTGCAGGATGTGCCGAACGATATTTTTGCAATGGCAATCCATTGGCACTCGCATTCTTAAACTCGGACGAATCTCGAATGTGAGGGTAGAGCTTAATCCCTAACTGTTCAGCGACTTCTGGTAATTGCTGTAGATATTGCCGATGAATGGCACGATTGCTGTCGTACAAGCTGGGAACTAGTCCAAGAATCGGTGGACGAGGATCAAGCTGGAGATCATCGGAGATGGCGATCGCCCATTGTACTAAATCAGCGACTCCCGATACAGACTTCATCTCAAGCTGAATCGGAACGAGTAGCCCTGTGCTGGCTGCGATCGCGTTTTCGCAGATCATCCCCAGTGTGGCAGGACAATCTAAAATCACAACATCATGGGGAAGGGGGTGATTATGTAACCGATCTACCAAAGTGTATTCCCCCCTTCTACGGATGACTAAGTCATCAGAAATCTGCGATAGAGTTGGATGCCCCTGACAAACTTCAATCTTTGTAGTGTCCCAAGCAGAAGCAAGCGGCCACTTGCCATCAAAGTCCTTTGACAGTATTCGGACGACACTGTTTTCAGCTTCTACCGATGGTAGTCCACAGAACACATCCAAAGCACGCTGGGGATCAAGGTCAATAAGTGCTACAGAGCAACCTCGCTTAAAAAGGTCGTAGGCTAGATGGACTGCTAGCGTTGTTTTTCCAACTCCACCTGCATTGGCAAGAATTCCTACAACAATTTGATGTGGTTGTTGTTTTGACATATGTCGATACTTTTATGTCGTATTTCATCTACGACGTTTAACTTGCCTAATTGTACTGTGGTATTTCAAAATACGACAGATGATTTGCAAAATCTGGATCTCTATTCCCGTCATGCCCAAGCAATCTTCCCTGTTTCCTGATAATTACGATGATTTCTTTCGCCATTTAAAGGAGAGGATCCGCTCCAGCCAAATTAAAGCAGCGCTAGCAGTCAATCAGGAGTTAGTGCTACTCTACTGGCAAATTGGGCGGGAAATTCTCCAACGCCAGAAGGAGGAAGGCTGGGGAGCAAAGGTAATTGATCGGTTAGCCCGTGACCTCAAAATAGAGTTTCCTGAAATGACCGGCTTCTCTCCTCGAAATCTCAACTATATGCGATCGTTTGCGGAGGCTTATCCTGACGAAGTAATTTTGCACCAACTTGGTGCAAAAATTCCCTGGAAGCATAACTGCGTAATCCTGGATAAGGTGAAAGACCCGGAGCAACGCCTCTGGTATATGCAGAAGACAATTGAGAATAGCTGGAGTCGTAATGTTTTAATTCATCAGATTGACACGGCTCTGTACGATCGCCAAGGTGGTGCATTAACTAATTTTCAAGAAGTACTCCCAGCACCTCAATCTGATCTTGCTCAAAGCCTTCTGAAATCGGAGTATAACCTTGAATTTCTAGGGCTACACGAGAAGGCCTTGGAACGTGACTTAGAGCGTGCCCTGGTTGGGCGAATGCAGAAATTTTTGCTTGAACTGGGAGTTGGGTTTGCTTTTGTAGGCAGTCAATACCGATTGGAGGTCGAAGGGGATGAGTTTTTCGTTGATCTTCTCTTTTACCACCTTGGACTCAGTTGCTTCGTCGTGATCGAGTTGAAGACGACAGACTTTAAGCCTGAGTATTCAGGGCAAATCAATTTCTACGTCAATGTGATTGATGAGAAACTGCGCCGTCAGCACGATAACCCGACGATCGGGATCATTCTTTGTCGTTCTAAGAAGAAATCCGTTGTAGAGTATGCCCTCCGTGGCATGAGTCAGCCGATCAGCGTCTCTACCTACCGCACCACCGCTGCACTACCTAATGAATTTAAGGAGAAACTTCCCTCCATTGAAGACTTACAGCATGAGATCGAGGCAGCGGCGGCTGTAGTTGAGGAGTTGGATCAAGACACCTTCTCAGACTAACCAGGAAGCAAAAAGTTTAAGGCGACTGGAGTAGGGTCGCAGCACAAATCTATTCCTTAACATCGTATTGCCAGTAAGCAGGAATAACAGGGGTACGAAAATGGCGACTTGCAACTAGCCCTAATGCAGGATACCCCTTAGAAAAACAACTGAAGCTTCTAAATTCTTGTTTTTGCTCACGTAGATTGATGATGAATGTTTTAAGTTCATCGAGAGTTGGTGGTAGCTGAATAGAGTCAACTGTTAGCCCACTCACGTAACCAGCATTTTGGCAATAAAGATAATTTTCAGTTTCATTGTCTGGGAACCAGATTTGAAGATTGGTATGAGAAAAGATATGAACGACAGATTCGTAAAAATCCGGGTACTGTTCATCAAGCTTCAAAATGGCAAACCAATCCGCTAGTAGGGGCAAAAGTGTTGAAAGTTTGGTCAATGCCTCTTTGGGAGGGGCTTTTCCGAATTCCAGTGCAATTAATTCTTCATGGCTGTCTGAAGCAATTGGGAAATGCCTGCCTAAACTATCGTAAGCATAGAAGATCCGGCTTGAGATTCCGTGAACCCACTCTATTGCTGTCTCCTGGTCGTTTGCTGCGGTTAAAGCAAGCAAGCCAAGTGCAATATCAATTGCGTGGCTATCGTAAAGTGGTGTCCATGCAGATGGATTGCTTTTGATTAAATTCTCTAGCATTCGAGCGATCGCAGAAGCTTGGTCAAAATAGCGTTGCTGTGTTTCACCTTCCAAGATTTGAGCGATGTACCAGTAAGATAACCCAATACTTGCTAAAGTCCCAATGGTCTCGAAAGTTCGTAGTGGATATTCCACCTCATCTGCCATGTTGTAACCAAACAACCCATCCTGAACGTAGCAATAGGGTTGGAGTTTACCAGCGTAATGATCTCCAACTGTGAGATATGTAAAGAATAGCTGGATAAACCCTGCCATCGTTTTCTTACACTCAAACAAATTATTACGCCGTAGCCAATCCCAAGCACGAAGCACCATGTATTCAGCACTCAAAAAGGCAGGACGTAGGTTATTGGCTTCCTCGCCCCAGTGAAATATTATGCTCAAACTGAGATGCAGAAGGCGTAGAGCTTTCCGACGCTTTTGCACTGAACCTGGCTTCTTATCAGTTGGCAAATTACCACTAAGTAGAGTTTCGTCAATTAGCTGATAAAAATACTTCGGCTGATCTTCATTTTGGTCAACTAAAGCGATCGTCTTTCGCAAATTCTTGCGGGAAGATTCGGGGAACAGGTATTCATCGAGCAAATAGTCTTCAATTTTAGGTGCAAGCTCTTCTCCACCCCAAAATTCAAACTCAATTTCCCCATATTTAGAATGAATCTGTGTGTGTTCATGAACGTAGTTAGTCCAGTTCTGAGCAACATTTTGCTTCAAAGCTCCACCTGTCACCAGAACAATTTTCTTCGGTAGTTTTGCATGTCCCGGTCGAACGCGAGTCCGCAAGTAGCCTTCTAAAATTTCATTTAAAGATGCTCTGATTCCATTTGGAGCCGCATCCCATTCCTGCCGTGTGATATCTCCACACTTTGCTGTAAATAGAAAGAGCTTCCGCCTTCCATCCTCTGGGTCGTTTCCAATAGCAGGGATGTCCACACCATCTTGCCTTCCTCCGCTTTCGGCACGATTTAGGGGAATGATTTTCATATTCATGAGTAGATCAAAGAGTAGCGAATCGAGTTCGCCCGCTTCCTTCAACATGCTCAGATACTCACGAATGACTAATTTCATACTTCTGGCTCTGCGGAATTTATCTCTGAACTATTTGTACCTTGCTCAAACCCTGCTAGCCTCCACCGCCAACGTTGATAGGCACGACCAACAGGATCAATCACATCGCTTTGAGGAACATCGTATTCGTAGGACATGGGCGCAAACCGCATAGGTTCAGAAATCCTTTGCGTCGCATCTTCAAAGTGAGCAGATGCTTTGCCATATTTGATTGGGATTTCCCGTCCACCAAAGATAGACCGAAAGATTGAACGCTCTTTCGCTTGTTCTACAATGTCTGCGTTCTGTTTCCATTGCGCTTGGTAGTAGGCATAAATTCTATTGGGAGGTGCTTGTAGTTCTTTCAAAGGAGGCAACGATTGACGAGCCTGAAGATAGCGATCAAATCGGTTTAATGCAGTTTGAATAATTTGACTTTCAACTTCCAGAAGATTATCTGCTGTGAGACGCTGGTTTAAATAGGCTCTGGCTTTGCTGGGGTAATCATAAAGGACATAATCGCTGAGAAGCATTACGATTTGATTGGCGATGGCTTGAGAAAGAGGCTCTCGCTGAACGGCTGACAGAATTAAAGCTGTGAGAGAGACTCCACCTGTAACATATCCTGCAATGTGGCACAGCATTTGGTGAAAAGTAAGTTCATCAAGAGAATCCAAAACAGCTTTATTAAGTAGAATCGGTGGCTCCAGATTGCTTTCACCACTTTCATTAGGGTTAGCGGACGGAGGTGAGGTAAAAGAATGCTCAATTTCGTATGCAGCACGATGTAACCTGGGAATCTTTGAGGCAAACCATTGAGTTAGTGCGGCAGCTAAATTATCACAACGATGGTTGAATAATTCTGCGAGTGTGTATTGAGTCACATCAGGCAATGTATTATCGACACTATTGCCGTAGTCCCAATTTAGTGCTAGGGCTTCAATTACTTGGATTGCAAAATTAGGTTCAGTACTAACGTATCGACGGACTGCAAAATCTATCTGCTTCAGCAGTTCTGGATGTGGAAGTGGCTTTTGCAAAAGGGAAAGTAAGGCTTCTTTATACCAGTTCTGTTGATGAAATTGTTCTGCTCGACAGCAAAGAACTTGAGCTGCTTCCTGACGAATGGCCAAATCTGAGCGAGATGACAGTTCAACGAATTTAGCGATCGCTTCATCAGATTGATCTAACAAATCGCCGTAGGCTCTGGTTAATAGAGAATCTACTTCGACATTCGGCTGCATCAGGAATGTGTTGAAACAACTCAGTGTTACAACCAATAATTCTGATTGTTTGACACCACCATAGTTAAGCCGTCCTAATACGGCGATTCCCAATTTAACTTCTATGAAATCATCAGAATCAGTTAGCAATGATGCTCGTTGATGAGCAGTCTGTAGATCAAACTGACTCAGAATCAGCAATGTGGTAAATACAAATTCAACAAAGAGCGGATTCGAGCGACTTGTAAACTCTTGGTAGAAAGCCTCAACTGTTGCTTGCGATTGTTTCAATAGACCTTGCATTTCATATTGAATCATTCCTGCACCAGGATTGACGTTCGCGATTACTTCTAGAGCATCGGCTAAATGTCTCGGTTCAGGTTGAAGATTAGGCAGTGCAGCGCAGAATAACTCATATAGATGCCAGAATTGCTCGTGGGTGATACCTTCATTACTTCTCAGCGTCGCGACTTCAGTAATACGACTGACTAAATCTCTGCCATGCTCATGAGCCAAGGTGCATAGTGATCGAACACCAAGAGCGCGATCGTAGTTAAGTAAAACGCTACAGCGGTAAAGATGATCAACAGTATCTAAAAAAATGCTCACGTCATCCCAAGCCGAAAACAACAACTTAACGGCATATTGGACTAAATAGTCTGCTCGAAGAGCTGGCTCGACAAAAGCAATCTTGTCTACTTGTTTCTCTAAAAACCCCAGAGTAATTGCCTGCTCAACTTGAACTGTAAGATCCTGACCCGCAGGAACAGCATCTTCTATTTGTGTGTAGATAGCTTCGGCAACTTGTTGCAGGACCGCATGAACCTCTGGATAATTTGTTTTGATAGATTGCCAACAACCCGGTGCGGTATTACTTTGTGTCATAGTATTGTGTTCATGGATGAAGGCCGTTCCTATTGGTTGAGGCAATCCGTTAATACAATCTTTTGGAGAGGGTGAGTAATTAGCTTAAACAGCGATGCTATCTAAAACAAATTCAACTGGACACCTTCCTGATGATCGTCCTCTTCCACCTCCAGTAACATTTCGCCATCATCCTCCAACCGTTCAAAATCAAGGCGAGATACGTAGTCTTTGAGCTTTTCAAGGGGATGCAGGGGTTGAGGTAGAGAGGTGACTATCTCAGAATTCAAGAATGGCGAGGACTCTCGAAGGCGGTGGACTGCCAATGACCAATCTTCTGGCTTATCCTCCGGTTGCAAGCACAACCAGCTGATTTCTAAAGCCGATTGATTCCATCCTGGTTTTGTAATGCGATCGCGCACTCTAGCACCTGCCGGACGCATTGCAGATCGAGGCGATCGCCCAATCGAAAAATAGGCATCGCTGAACTGAGAATTGTGATACAGCCCCGAAAAACGATTGAATCCGGCTGTGGGACAAACATCCCCTACCAACCCATCGGTCGAATAGCGCAGTCGTGCGACCCTCAACAACTGTGGATTTTGGACAGGTAAACGTAGCCCCTGATGCCAAGAATTATTTGTGGGGTCATCCGGCATTTCAACAAGATGCGGCAAATCTTTCTGAATGTTCTGATTGTTGAATAACACTAGAGCCGGATGCTGTAGCTCAAGATCTCGGAACACGCAGTCTACAAAATTGCGAATCTGATCATCATTCCAATCTAACGAGTGTTGGCGTTCTAGCCTCGCGATCGCACTCATGCTGTCGTAGTAGCTCATCTCCTGCGGTCCGCTGTCACTAGGTAGAAAGACGCGGACCTCACTACAAAACGTTGCTGCTGGGACGTGGGCAATGACGGGAATAACAACTTTTGACTCAGCGTGGTTACGAGCATTCACGCGAATAACGTATATTCCAAAGATGTCGAGTTGATTGGGTAGTAAGGTGTGATGGAAGCCGTTGTAGAAAGGAATACCTAGCGGAAAGCTAAGCTGTCGCAGCAAATCAAGAATACTGTTGACGCATTTTCCTTGTTCTTTTTTCTGCTGACTCTCTAATTGTTTTTGTTTGCGCCTGTAAGTCTTATTTTGCTTTTCGTTATTTGGGTCGGTTGGTCGAAATGCTTCAACATCAATCAAGGGTTCAGTAGGCGTGATGAACTGAAGCACCTGCCCGTTGTAGGCATAGCCCCAACGAATACTAGGTTTGGGATCAGTACTACGAATTCGTCGTGCTAATTTGCGATAGTCTAACAATTCGACGATCGCACCCTGGCACGTTATGCTTCCCATGTCAGCACGACGTAAATCAGCTTCAATACGGGTGGCACGACTTTGAGTTGCAGCAGCAATATTTGCCTTGGAGTAGGTTCCTTGTAGATCAAGGGCTGCAATGTGTTCGCGGGGAAGTGGCTGTTTATCAATTTGAATTGATACTCGCTCACCCAGACGATTTATAAACTCCCACTCGTGATCACTAAGCAAGCTGAGGTGCCCCTTCACTTTGGAGGCAGTTAAAATTTCCTGGAGCGCTGTAACTAGCTCTGAATTTGTGGATGAGGCAAGCTGAATCCTGTAGATGCCTCGATCTCCTGGAATTTGATCAGCACCCCTTAGCCGCTTTTTGTTCTTTGATTGAGTATTGACTTTATCAATCGAGGGAGCAGGCACCATACCGGATGGCATCGCGACAGAAAGGCGTTCAAAGAGTTCATACCGATCGGCTGCCTCAATGCCTGTTTTCACCAGGTAGGAACCGAAGCGAGAGCTATGCAGCATCAATAAACGGGGAGCATGAGCAATCGGAGAATTTAGGAAATCGCAAGGGTCAGGAATTTGCACCTGTGACGACAAAGCAGTGAGAATCTGATTAACTCGCCCTTTCCATAGCAACGACTCGTGGTGGGCAAGCGATAGTCGCACGAGGGTAGTTTCCCGTTCTCGGTCTGTGGGCGAACTAAGCCATTCGAGTTCTCGAACCGCCAAAAATACACTACTATCTTGACCTTTGGGAAGGAGAACACGAGGAGTCGCCGAAGGACCTGAAGCAGAGTCAATCAGCGATCGCGTCATATAGCGTCGTCTACCTGCCTTGAATAACAGTAGTGTGGGCGTTTTACCGTTTGCAGGAGCGAAGGTGAATCGTAAATAGTAGGAGTACTTGGCGCGTTGACTGGATTCAGAATGGCTGAAGTCATTTGGATGCCAGGTAACCAACGTTGCCTCTGTTTCCATCGGGGAAGAGGCGACAACCAGGTTCCAATATTCTGAATGTCCTAATTTGTCGGTCAGCCCTAGCTGAAACCCATTACGAACAAGCCAACGAGCAATCAAGTGAGGCAGAATAGCGGAGAGGATTTCAACAGGTTCTTCCTGCAAGCGAATCTCACGCCATTCCAGTTGCTCTACAGCAGGTTGCATTTGAGTAGCGACTGTGCGAGCAATCTGATCACCGTAATTTTGTCGCAGCCACACCTGAATGATGCGCCAGAGTTCAGGTACGGGAACCACATCATCTAGTGCCACCAGCCAGTAGGGTGGTCGCCTGGCTGGGTTAGGGGAGAAGGAACCACGAAAGATGTGAACAACACTGGGGGCACAAACCCCAAGAGCGCAGTAAAGACTGACAACGGCAGGAGTGTGATCAACCTCGGAGAGCGATCGCAGTTGATCAACCCATACGGATGGTAATTGGAGCGTGTAGAGCTTCCCCAACTGACTATAGTCAAACGATTTGTTGATCGTCCAACCCAGCGGTTGGAGACGATCTACGAAGGGTAATGGGATTTCTTCAGTGGGTGAGGCTGCGTTCATAATGTCACCTGAGTTGTTTCTCTGGGGTTGATTGTGGTTGCCGATTTTTCCGTTTTACTGATAAGGAATTATGTAAGCCGTTTTTGAAGATCCAACAGGCGATCGTAGACTGCCCAATAAAGTAACTGTGCGAGCTGCTGTTCGACCAAAGGTTTGGTGCTGCCAGGAGCAAGGTAGTCTGCCAATATATCAGTCCACCCTTGAATCAGGCTGCGACGGGCATCTTTAGGATGGAAAGCACTGTCACAGAAAAATGCACGAATAGGGACATTACCGCGCGTTAAACGTCCGAGTACCTGGACGATCACCACAATTTGATCCCAACACAACTCATGCCAGAACTCAGTTTCCATTGCCGCAGAGCCTAGCGCTGAAGAACGTAGTCGTCTTCGCCATTGACGATGGCTCTCACTGCGAAGCTGTGTGATTGCATCAATGGCATTATTCCCTAATTGAGTAGATAGGACATTTGCATCCAGCAGTAAGTTTTCAGTCACCCACTTGTGGATGCCGCGAATATGTCTGCCAAAGTCAGTGGGTTGAGGATAAGGCCGAACCAGAAAGAAGACGGTGCCTAGAAACGCAGTCTGAGTTTGCGGATCTAAAATGTTGTACCCTCGCTGGATGCTGCCCAGTGGAGTGACTAGAATTGGTTTGTTACGTTCAGGAAATTCCTCAGCCAGGCTACGCCGTAAGAGCCAGTCATCCTCTTCGGTTTCGCGATCGCTGACAATGCAATCAACCAAGTCTTTCCATTTATGTGAGAACTGGAGGTAATCAGCAACATAACGAGCTTCTGAGTAGCTTCCCGTTAATAAGAGAATCCCGCGACGATTACCCTGTGCTTGCCAGTAGTCAAGCTCTTGCTCCAGCCTGGAACGACTACTCCCCGTACTGCTGGATAGGTAGCGAACCAGTTTGATCAAATTGTCATAACGGTATTGTCCAAAGTTTCCGCTAACGGTGATTCCATCCCCACTCAGACCAGGAACTCGCAAAAACTCGAAGTGGCTATGGGCGATCGCTTCTATGTTGGAAGGAGGGATTAAGACCGCATGAGGTGGTACGGCAACGTGAAACTGAGGTGAACCGGGAGACCAGGAAGTGGCACTGGTTAGCAGGATATGAGGTCCGTAATCGCCACATAAGCTGAGATAAAGGTAAGGGAAGCGCAGCAGTAAATAGCGCCCTAACCCATGACAGTTGAGGTAGCGTAGAATTCCTCGGGGGCTTCCTTCGCCGGTCTGATCCACAAATTGATAGCCGAGAATATTGCCTAACGGGGTTTCAATTCCCAGGTCAACGTACTCCTCAGGTGGGTGAATGCTGAAGTTAACTCCCTCTTGCAGTTCTGGTGCAGATCCTGACCACTGCTTCAGCAGGTTATTCACCTGATATTCCAGGGCACTCAACACAACTGCAAACCCCAGTCGTTCTAGAAACGTTTGGGCAGCAGGAGTGTGAGCAAGTGGAAAAGGAAGTTCTGAGTTGAGCCAGGCTCTAAGCTGATGGAAAAAGAGTTCTCCCGTGTTTTTGACGTTGCTAACGATCGCATCCAGTTCGCCAGTGGAATGCCGACAGTAAGACTCAAAGCTTTGCCTCAGTTGAGTTAGGGCGGTCTCTAGCTGGGTTGGGTCAACCTCCGCAGGCGTAAGAGACCTCACTGTTTCGACTAAATTGTCGTAAACCAGTGTGTTGTAGAGTGGCGCTTCTGCCCAGCTTCGCAGGTGGGTGTAGTCAAATAAAAGTCCGAGAAGCCAATCAGCCAGACGGCTGGCTTCTCGAACGGTTACTTTCAGTTCTCGATGCCGCTTGTCGTTAAGTCGAGTTTTACCGGTTCGATACTCCTGTTCAGTCAGAACCATCTCAAGGGTATCGAGCGTAGATTTTTGGCTGCCAGTTAGATCAGTCGCTTGTGCAAACCGTTCTTCGATCGAAACCTGAACGCGATCGACCTCGTCAATGATTAAGAGATCGCTGAAATAGTAGGTCGCTTCTAGTGCTCGTATGCGAGTTCCTGAGAGTGACAAAGGCATGGCGGTGAAGAGGAATGCAGCAGGTGTGGCAATCCAAACTTGCGCCTGAAGCAAATCACGATTTGCCTGATGCACTGGGCAAATGGGCATCAACGGGCAGGTATAGGTACTGCTGGGTTTTCGCTGATTGCGCGCCGTTTTGATCGAGACGAGGTTGTGACAAGGTTCTTGACCGGGTGTGATGCCCTCTTCAACCAAGCCAGAAAGAATGCAGGTTCCGGTTAGCCAATGAAGAGCAGGATTGGCTAATTCCGGTGCTTGCGGATTAAACAACACCCCCGGATCAAGTTCGTCTCGATGCGCCATGCCGTATTGGTAACGGTGCGACTGGCGATCGCGCCCCAAGATTGGAGCCGCCTTAATTCCAGCTTGCTCTAATTCAGATGCCAGATTCAAAGCATCGGTTACGGTGTTGGCAATCACTGTGACTCGAAAGTCGGAGTTTTTCTGACAGAGTAGGTAAAGAATCAGGTAGATGAGTGTACTTTTTCCGGCTCCGGTCGGACCCAGCAAATGAAATAGCCCATCAATCGTAAATGAGTCAGCAGGAACAAGCTCGGTCGCAACCAGCCTTAACTCGAAGTTCTCAACCCATCGCAACCAATCGCGTTTTGGCAGTTTCACGTTCAGTTCGATCGCAGCTTGGTGCAGTTCTGACCGCTGAATGATAATAGAGGGACGGGGTTGATTCCGTTTAGGAATTTGCTGAAGGGTTGTTTTAGAAGCCAGAGTATTGGCGGCGTTGATCAATTCTGCGGGAATCCGAATGGTTTCATACCCAGTGTCGGTTGAAAACGCATATTCTGTGTCGGCTTTGGCAACCTGCTCTTTGATGGGGGTATGTTCTGCTGAGGTAGAAAGAGCCGCTTCGATCGCTTGAATGCGCTGAGGAACATGATGCAGAATAGCGCGGCGAGAGTAGGTACTGGACTCCAGGGAAACGTCGTAGAGGCGAATAGTGGCAGGAAGTTCAGCATACCAATTTAAATGGCGGTTGAATGTGGTTTTAGTTCGGAGATAGCGAACTCGATTGCGGGCGATCGCCACTTGCTGCCTTAACTGGTCATTTTCTGCGACTTCTGGTGTGACGTAACCCGTAGTGAGTGCCCAAGTGTCCTTGAGGCTGAGAGGGCTGTTGATGCGCTCATGCAGCATAATCAGCATCTCAATTTCAAATAGACGCGCACAATCCCGTTTCTCTAGTCGGACAAGGGAACCATCTTCCAGCAGGGAATAGAGTGCTTCGACAAGGGGTTTATGCCAATCCTGCCAATTCCTCATACCCGACCTCCAGCAACACGTTCAGCTTTTTTGAGCATCTGCTTGACGTAGCAGATTTTGATGTCCTGAAGCTCTGGCTCCCGTTGGCATCTGGCTTTCCAGGTTGCCTGTAGCTGCTCGTTGTAGTTGCCAACTTTACGGTAATCAGGAATGACGTAAAAGCATTCATCCCATTCGGGATAACGTTTGAACGGCTTGAACGCTGAAGCCAAGCGAGTCGGACTAGAGTAGTCCTTCAAGTCGATCGCCCAGCGCACACCAGAAGGGAATTGAACCCAGAGGTCATAACTGTCAACGGCAACCCAAAGTTCACAGGTCGCGCCCATCTGTTCTAATGCTGACTTCAACACCAGGAGCATCCGCTCTGGGGCGACGACATATTGCTGAACCCCGCGATTCACTCGAACCATTTCGGGATGATAGGGAATCCAGCGATCGGGATGATGGATTCGTTCTACTAAACGTCCGCAGAGATCGCTATAGCATGAGGCGTAATCACCGTACCACTCTAATGTCCAGCCGCAGCGAGGGCATAGGGCAACCATCTCAGTTTCGCTTCCAGTCACTCTGGCTTTCAGCGGAATGCGCTCATAAATTGCACAGAGGAGTTCAGCGATTGGCTTATCCCAATCCAGGTTACTGTTGATGAGATGAGTGCCCTGCTGTAGACACGAGTGTTCAACTAAAAACTGACGAGCATTTGTGTATTGACCTTCCAAACGATTCTGCTGGCAGTACTCCAAAATATCCTTGAATAGAAGGTCGTCAATCTCAAGGTTGCTGTCACCCTCGACTCGAAATGCCAAATCGTAAGCATATTCTGTTGGGACGCCATGAAACAACAGCGCCCCACTCAATCCCGCTGTTGCCATCGTGGATTCTAATCCCAACCACTGTTCCATCGGGGTATGCAGCCATTGAACAGCTTCTTGATGGTGAGCAGGCGGTCTAACGCTGTGTGCAAGGCATAAGACCGACAGTTGCTCCAATCCAGCCCGAAATTGAGATTGCGGACTGGTCACAGGCAAGGAGGTTCCCGCCACAATTTGCTTCTGCAACTCCACGACTCCGACTGCCAAGCGAGTCGCAACTTGCGTAGGGTGAGGAGGAAAGGTTGGCATGGCGAACGTTTGTACTTTGGACTATAGTAACTCAGGTTTTAGAGGATCGGTCAGATTTAGCGTTTAAATGTTCAGACTTGGCTACAGGTAGCGCTTAAGGTTTGAAAGAATTTTGACCACATTCCTCAGTTGATGAGATTTCAACTACTTCAGCCATTGCCTCAATCCGTCTGGAGCTTGGGCAGAAGAGAAAGTTGGTTGACTTTCAAAATGCCAGGATTTACTTTTGCCCATGCCAACGCCTCAGCAACCAGAATGGGATCACCAGAAGCTAAAAACTGCTGCATTCGGGTAATCATTTTTGCTTGGGATGCCTCCTGCTTAATTCGTTGCTGCTGTTGATACGCCATTCGGACAGCCTCCTGACGAGTTTCCTGCTGAACTTTGATATCAAACAATGGCATTGTCAACTTAACCGGGACTGTACTGAATTCTGAACAGTCCCGGTTAAGTTGACAATGCCCCTGCTTGTTCGGTAAACCGCTTATGTCGCTTGCTCATGTGATTCTCGGTCTGCTTCAACAACAGGAGCGGACAGGCTACGATCTCAAAACCGAGTGCTTTGATGATTGCATTGCCCATTTGTGGCAGGCGGATCAGGCGCAGATTTATCGCACGTTAGACAAACTAGAGGCGCAGGGGTGGATTACCTGTACCGTGGAGATTCAGCACGATCGCCCCAACCGCAAGGTCTACCGAATTACCGAAGCAGGTGAAGCAGAGTTAACTCGCTGGCTTCAGACGCATCAACCGTTGCCTGTGTTGCAAGAACCTTTGCTGGTGCAACTCTACTTCGCAGCTCAACTATCGAACGAGGCGATCGTGCTTCTACTGGAGCAGGAACTTGCAGCACGGGGGGAGAAGTTAGCCCAGTGCAATGCGATCGAGGTTTCATCTTTGAATAATCCGACTGCATCGCGTGAGCAAAAACTACATCGACTGGTATTGGACTTAGCAAAGCAACGAGAACAAACTTATTTGAATTGGTTGGAGAAGGCGATCGAGGTGATTCGCAGCCAGTCAACGTAAATCTCTTCTAATTTGCCAACGGGCGATCTGGCTATCCGAATAAGCGTTCATAGAGAAGAGACAGTGCTCCTAACTGCTTGGATGTGATTCAGATCGCAGTGCGTTCAGTTTCTAGCAAATTTGCAAACACTTCGCAGCGTATCATTCCTCATGCTTATGAGGTAGCCGTGAGCCAAGCAGAGAACACTTGTGGGTACGGCAACTGTTCAGAGCAAATATTGATTAGCTCAAAGCAAGTGAGTAACGAAGAAGTCAATCTGATTTCATCTTGCCCGGATGCCGCATTATAATTACGGATAATCCGTTTAAAGATACTGAAAAGTCGAATTAAGCGTTCCCCTTGAAACGTAACTCTAAAATTTCCGTCCGTCTTGATAGCCATTGCAAGTTGGGTCAGCACTTCCGCAGCGATTATTGACTGAGAACGTAGTTGATGATTGCTTTCTGCAAGTAACACATCAATTTCCTCTAACGAGTAATAACGGTAGTAACCGTCTTCGCCATACAGCAGATTCTGTACGCTTGGATTTCCATCTACCAACCACTGATGGAGAACCCTTGCAACTTGAACCACCTCCTGATTAGAAGCTGATCTAAGTTGCGCTAAAGTTTCTGCGATTGCTGGGTGTTCGAAATCAATCTCTCTCAACGAGAGTGTCGCTTGGAGGCGAAGGATTGCCACATTGGATTCATCTTGCGTATTCGAAAGTAACACAGATTTAATCTGATTCATCGACTCCGTATCATCAGGTTCATAGATGCGAAAAAACTTGTGCAGCACTGGTAGTAATTGAAGTTGAGTCATCAGAGATTGCTGTGATAAATAGCGGATTTCCCGAAACGCAATCTGTTTTCCTCCTTCAATTTGTAGAAGTCGATCAATAATTCTCAGGTGAGTTTCTACCGTCTGCTGAGGTGTCTTCTTCAATAATTTTTTGAGAGAAGCCAGAGCTTGAACAGCATCTGTTTCGAGTAACGCCTGAGTTGCATACTTTTCTATATAACCAGGTGACAAAGTTAAGAACTCACTTTGGTTTGGGTCAAGGATTCTACAACTCCAACACGCAATCGAATCAACCACCTTTTCTTTTTGAGTGAATCTTTCATAGCAGTTGATGCCAGTGGCAGCAAGGAGCCGTGCTCTAAACGTGTAGAATCCACTAAATTGATCGTTAAATTCGGACAAGGCTTGCAGCAGCGCTTCTTTATCTGAACTTAGAATACTTGAACTTGAGAGTGGGCGTTCGAGGTAGAGCAATACCACCTCCCAAAAGTGCAACTCTAGTGCGACATAAGTTCCTGGTTCACCACAGGGATCAAACAGAACTTGGTGACGTTCAACGGCTCTGGCAGCAAAATAGCTCTGGAACACCGGATGCAGGAAGCTGTAAACATCCTCTGCAGCATTTTCCTGAGCATGTCCAATCAGACTTAGGATACCGTTTTGCTTAAGAAGTTCTAACCAATCTGGATCAAATCCTTCAGACTGCCATACCTCCAAAATAAAGGCGTGACGTATCCGAAAAGGCGATCGCTCCTCCAATAGTGCACGGAGGGCAAGCACTTGAATCGCCAGTAAGATTGGGCTGAATTGTAGTTCTCTGCTTCCAGATTGAGGGCGCCATACATCAACCAAGTAATGGACGTACCACTCATACAGCTCAAAGCGGGTTTGCGGTAAGCGATTCCAGCGTAGTCGGTTCGGACTTCGCTGCCAAATCTGCCACAGATAGCATAGAAGTTCCAGACAAAATGGATTGCGAACTAAATTCTTAAGCGATCGATTCTCAGAGCGTTCCAAGCGATGTCTTAACTGCACTCCTTGCTTGGGATTGTGTCGAAATCGCACGTTGATAAATTCTTGAACTTGATCGGTTTGCGCTGAATTACCGTAATGCAATGGTTTGATGCAGTACACGTTAAACTGAGGTCGCAATGGATTAGATTCGAGATCCCAAACAGTACCGCGGCACGAGATCACAAGATGGGCATGGGTTAACCACTTCGTCAGTTGAACTTTCAGACTTGCTAGGCTGGACATCGCATTGCCCCCACATTCGTCTACGGCATCCAGAAAAAGCCAGATGCGTCCTTCCGTTAATTCAATTAAAAACTCCTCCCAGTCAAGCCCAGATACTCGTTCTCCCGCTAACCAGTTGGTTCGTAAATAATCTTCTACCGTCGTTGAAGCTTGCAATGCTGCTGCTGGAATCCAGATAGGTATCCCGTACTGAGGATGAGATAAAAGCCAGGCAATCATCCGCTGTAGGCAATTCGTTTTTCCTGCACCCAATGGTCCTGTCACAGCAATGCGTTGGGCAGTACGTAAATTGTCAGCTTTAAAGATGCGCTCTAGGAAAGCAGGGATTGAATCAGTGTGGATAACTTCATCAGGGGACAGTGTAAATAAGTCACTCCCTTCCTGCAGGGAATAGCTAGTTCGCTTCAGAGGTAATTGCTGTTGTCGCAACTCTAGCTCAACATCAATCTGGTACTCTTGCCAGTTAGGGGCAGCACCTTCCCTAGAAAGAATGGGTGAGGTGGTTAGTTGCAGGTACGCTCTTGCCCGCTGAGTGCAGTATACTTGCCAATCTCTTGCATCGATCAGATCAACCGCCTCAGCGTGGAATACCTTTGCTAGTTTCCAAACGGTTTTTCGATCGATCGCTCTACCATCCAACGCCTTCTTAACCTGGTTCTCCCCGGTCTCAGCTTCATGTGCCAAAGCCGCGATCGAGTAGGCATGCCGATCCATCAATCGCTTGAGGCGTTTTCGACCCGCTTCAGATAAGACAATGCTGTCGCGATTTCGAGAGACTTCCTTCGCCATACCTGTTAGTTACCTTTTTAAGAGAGCATATTTCTGCAAAATCCTTAAGAGGACCCGAACTGAACTTTGCCCAACTGAGCTTTTTCGCTACAGTACTGAATACACGGAGTGCCAATCCTTGCAGCAATTTTAGAAGAGTTTGCTGACAAGCTACACCCTCTAGTAGTCCCATTAGCAAGCTTTAATTGATCGCCCAACTCTAGTTGAGCAAAGGGTTCACCCTTCGCTTTGGATTAACATGGGCGACGGTCAGTTGTACGAGCCGAGTTACTCGTGCAAACAAAGCTTGCTGAAGGTAGAAGCTGTCAGAGATTGTCAATCTCCATCCCCCAAAGTGAGAGAGTCTGATGCAAACAATTTATTTCTTAGAGCAGTTTAAAGCTGCTGTTCATCCAATCTGTCAAGGCAGTAGAAGACAAACTCAGGTCAAGTACCTAGAATCAGTCCTTAGCAAAAGCGTCCCCCACCTGTTCACGCTGAGCTATTCGGTTCAATTACAGATTGCAAAGGAGGGTAGATAGTATGGCAAAACGACAACGAGAGCCAAATTTTCTCGAAGCCCATGCAGCAACAAACTTACGGCTCAAAACCGGTAAGGTCAAGCTTTCTGTAGTGATCACTGGTGAAACACTAGCCATTCAAGGTACGTTACCCGATCGATACGACCTTTCTGCAAAACCACACCAACAGAAGGTTGCATTAGGGCTACCAAACACCGTAGAGGGACTTAAGCAAGCGGAAGCCGAAGCGAGAGTTGTTCGGCGGCTATTGAACAAAGGGCAGTTTGATTGGAGTTTGTATCAGACTTCACGCAATGGTCAGATCACCCAGAAAAAACCTGCTCAGTGGATCGCAGATTTCGAGGAGAAATACTTTACTGAACGTGCCCGTACCTCCGAATCTCAAACAACCTGGGACTCCGATTACAAGCCAGTGTTCAAGAAGCTTGAAGACAAGGTGCGGCTAACAGTTGGGCTGCTCGAAAGCATCATCAAAGCAACAAAACCTGACACCAAAACTCGCCTCAGAACCTGCATGGCGCTTCAAGCTCTAGCGAATATGGCTGGGTTGAAGGTGAGTTTCAAGAAATTGCAAGGGAAGTACTCTCCTCGCAAGGCAGCCCCCCGAAACTTACCCTCGGACACCCAAGTTGTGGAGGGCTTCTATAAGATTCGCAAAGATTGGCGGTGGGCATACGGAATGATAGCCACCTATGGTTTGCGTCCACATGAAATCTGGCATCTTGACACTACGGACTTGGAAAATGGAGGTATCACAATTCGTGTAATTGGTGGTAAAACCGGCAGCAAAAAAGCCTACCGGGTTTGGCCCTATCACTTGGAATGGATCGATCGTTTTAACTTGCGTGACGTGAAGATTCCTGCGGTCGGGATGAAGGAAAAGACCAAGATTAATTCCAAACTGGGTGGAAAAGTCGGAGCAATCTTTAGAGCAGCGAACATTGGTTTTCCACCCTATAACCTCCGTCATGCTTGGGCGGTGCGGGTAATTGGGTTTCGGCTCCCGACGAATGTTGCAGCCAAGATGATGGGACACTCAGCCAAAATTCATGAGGAAACCTATGAACACTGGATTCCTGACAGTTTCTTTCAGCAGATCTTCGAGGCAGGATACACTAATCCTGATCGACCCGAGCCACCGGAGTTTCCCGAACAGTCCGATTCCGACGCTGCATAGACAGCAGGAAATATGGATTGACCGACTCTAATTAGTTGCTCACCATGCAAGTTTGCATCAGAGAAGCAATCTGCAAGTTTCTCTGATGCACTATTCATTACCCACCTTTACAAGAAGCTTCTAATGATTCTTCTCTTGGCGTTTTGATTCTCTTTCGCACTCCTTATCCAGAAGTAGCTAATTTGCCACATCGCTTGTAGCAGATAAAGCATTTGGTTTGTAGCCTTAAAAGATCACGCGACAATATAGCACACTGCTACCGCCTTTGCACTTAGCAGCTACCTCTCTATCGTAACAAGTTGAACTATGCCTGGAGTAGCAAAATAAGAGCTAGATATCTACTTTAAAGCCAGCTTCTCTTGTTTTAGAAAAAAGTGACATGTAAGCCATTATCATTTTAATCTCAATCTTATTATTAGATTACCCTAAGTGTAGTTTTCAACTTGCGTTTCAGACATTATCCATACATGATTGAGCATGAATTGCAAGTGGTGTCTGATTTTCAGCCCTTCAAAAGACATTGACCATCTTCACCCTATAGGTTAGTGCAAGGTATCTTAATCCTTGCACAAGAAGCAGCAAAATGTAGGTTCTTCAATAGTCTCAGGGATTCATTTTCATCATTACATACCGCTTTGGATTACTTTCACTGCTCAAACACGTTGCCTTATCCTGAATTGGCCACTAAAGCCATTCAAACACTTAAACTAGAACTATCTTTGTAGCTATGCAGCTACTAGATTTTCGTACTAAACATAGCATTCACACCTTTAAGCAAACTTGAAAAATCTATAACTTCTGTAGCTACAGACAATACAGATCTATATCTTATGAACTTTATGAACAAACTACATAGAGATCATAGCTACCTTCAACTACCTCATCCTGGAGAAAATCCTATGTCAGAGAAACAAACAAACCTTAAATTCTCAGAAGAACTTAAAAGCGCATTGCGAGAGAGAGCGCAAACTGAAGGAGTTAGCTTGACAGACCTAGTTAACCATATTTGTCAGCAATACATTGTCCAACCATTGTCAAATCCCCCTACACCTCCAATACCAACTCGGTCTCTCCTAAACATGAATCAGCACCCTACTTCCCCTGCTCTAGAAAATGAGCTGAGTCAACTTAGTCGATTATTGGCAAACAGTCTTGAGGTAATGTCCCTCTCCAGTCGGCTATCGCTCCTGGAGCATCAGTTCCTTATATTGAAAGATCAGATTTTAGCATCGACATCAGCATTAGAGCGCCGCTTGTCCAGTCTCGAAGCACATAATTCCAATCCTGCTGCTCATGCCTCCTCTGATTCAGACCCTAAAAACTCTGAAGTCAATCCTGATCTTGACCCTCCTATCGCTCCTGATGAGATCCAGTGTCAGATTCAACAACTTCTTAAGCTACTCCAGACTCTGAACCTAGAACAGAATTCAGGAATAGATAATCCTTTGAATAAAGATGAGGAGCATCCTAGCGAAACGAAGAATAATGGTGTAGCAGGTCATAATGACTGTTCAACTGACCCTGCAACTCCGGTTGAAAGTTTAAATGGAGCGTCTAGCGATAGTTCCGCAGCAAAAGCGAATTCAGCATCAGAATCGGATGGTCATTTGCCCGATCAGGATCGCCCTAATTCAGTTGCAGTGACCTCCCAATCCAATTCATCTGTAACCAGTGAGGTTACAGCAGATGCACCCACTTCAGAGACAACGCAATGGTTGACTCCTGCTAAAGCTTATGAGATGGCTAAACAATGCGGCTATCCTTTCAGCAAAACTGCCTTTTGCTTGATTGCAGAGCATAAAAATGCCAAGGAGAAATATGCCCGATATGGTTTAGGGTGTGCCCCGTCTAAGCGTGGTTCGCGCGGAGTTCAAATTGCCTGGTTTTACTTATTGGGCACCGCCGACAGCGACGGGAATTAACCATCTTTGACGCTTTTACGCTTCTTCGCTAACTGTTGATTGCATCGTTCCACATGCCACTGCCAACATGGTCGTGCGCTGTTAGGCAAACTGGTATCTCGATAATGCTGCCCCTCGACAAAGACTCCCCTAAGTCGTAGGTTCCGTAATTGATCCGGAGACAACCCCAAGAATGTAGCAGCCAGGTGAGTGGGTTGCCACTCGCTAATCGGTTGCAGAAATTCACGGGTTGAGTTGGCATCCTTTACAAACTTCAAAGCTGATTCTCTTAGTGTGGTTGAATCTTCCAACTCCAGTCCATCTACACTTTTAGGATCAACCTCAACCCAGTACTCCCATTCATATTTCTCTGTAAACCACATACCCTTGATGCGTCCTGTCAACCAATTTCTTGTTGATTTGGTTTCTACCCACCATTTGACTCTTTCTCCAAAATGAAATTGAGGTTGTGAGAATTCTTGATTGATCGGGATGGCAACTAGCCAGACACCCTTCACTTTAGAATTGTTCGACCTCGATGCCATAACTTGATTCAAGTTTGTCAATACTACTTTTAACTTGGTTGAAACGCTTAATTGCCCCTCATGTTTCTTTTGTTCACATGACTGGACTTCCAGTAACGTCGAGGCTAGTTCATAGTAATTTAGATTGCTGTGACTACTATTCTGAAGCGATCGCTATCTGAGTTTGCTTTAGAGTTTCGTACAGAGCAAAATTCGCGTTCAATCGCCATTACAATTTATGTTGCGACAACACATAACCTAATCACTAAACTCCCTAAGTACTGCTCATCATTGATAGAACACAAAAATCAAATTGAGGCACTTGAGAAACGCCTGCAATCAGTAAATCGAATTCCGATTCCTATTTACGCTGACGTGTGTTAAACAAGCTGAGTAATTTGGTTTCTGCAAAGGGTGAGAGCAGCTAAACAACTCTTTAAACTATTGAAACGGCTTCATTCATAAAGGTCAAACGAACTCTGTCGCGTCGACAGGGATTTTGTGAAGCGGATTCGTTTTATCCCAACTTTCGTTCTAACTGCCAGATGTTGTGCTCTCTATCAAACGACAACTGCTTTTGGTTCTTCCCAACTTTTGGTGAACCTGTCTTGCAGAGGACATTCCCGAATCTAGCTGAGGATTAACTCATGGCAAGTGACAACAAATCGCAAGGACAACGCACACCCCAGGAAGATCTGGAGTGTCATTACGCCTCCCGCCAAATTGAACAGACTGATTATCTCTATCCTGAGTTTCGCTTGGAACTGGTGGACGGCAAGTTTTTGGTGGGCGGCATGTTGGACGGGAGCCGTTGGTTGCTCAAAGAAGCACTGATTGGTTGGGGATTGGAAAGTGCCATTGCCTTCGCCTCACTTGACCTATGGTGGGAAGCGCTGCGACTTGCTCATGACCTCCCACACCGATCGCCTGACGAGTGGTTAACTTGGGCAGAGGATTTGCCGATTGATCCAAACTATCGGGAGAATTGGTGGCCACCACTCGGTTCACGCTATTTAGGTGAACATCACTGGGTTCGCAATCAACTCCGCAATTCTCTCTCTGCTGCCGTCAGTCAAGCCGCGCTTGGCTCCTGCTTTGGTCCCAACTACGGGATGCAAGTGGGACAGCATATGTTTACCCCTGATGTGCTGATGGTGGGAGACGTGCGGCTGGCAGAAAACATTCTGCATGATTGCTACATCGAAGACGTAGCAGATCTGGTGATTGAAATCGTTTTGCCGGAAAAAGCAGATATCGATGAAGGGGTGCGGCGGCAGTACTACGAACAGGGAGCCGTGCCGCACTACTGGGTGGTGAATCCAATCACACAACAGACCCAATTCTGGGAATGGTCAACAGAGGGGTATCAGGTACGATCGCTTGATGCGGATGGGTGCTATCGAGGTGTAGCTGGCTTGACCTTCAGCCCGCAACTGCTTTGGTCAACCGATGAGAAACTCCCTGCTTTTACCAGTATTGCTCAACCGCGTCGATGGCGACTGGCGTATGAAGTGGGAGAAGAAGTGAGTTGGGGGAGTGTGCCGTTTGAGCCAGTGGTTGATTTGACTCCTTCTAACATTAGCGTTGAACAGTTCATCGCTTGGTGTCCTGAAACCAAGCTGGAAGGGGGACCTTTCCCACTCATCGGCGGTCAAACCGGAACACGCAATGCGATCGCCATGCTGCTCATGAGTGTAGGCTCGGTGGAAACCGTTCGGCTCATGCCGGGGTATGAGTGGGTGCGCGTTCTGCGTCGAATTGAACGGAACCAGCGACAGGATACCCAGCAACACCAAGTATGGTGGTCTCAAGCTCAAGCGATCGCCCAGCAACTTCACAATGAACACGGAGTTGGAGGGGTGGGTGTGATTGGGGATTTAATCAAATCCAAACCGTTGCATGTTTGGTCAGAAATTCAGTTGGTGCTATGGGATGTTCCAGAGCGGTTTAGCAGGGGAGCCTTGGAGTACCCCTCAGCATTGCCGCTTGAGATGACAGAGGTTGAATGGGCAACGCCTGCTCAGTGGCAAGAGATTTGTCAGCAGATGGTGGTGTTAGTTGGACGATGGCACGAACAGAAACACCCTCGATCTCAGAAGCGGTTACAGTTTCGTTGGCTGAATTCGCAATGAATGTGTGGAATACCCTCTTTGACCCTCAATCACCGCAACCCGACCGTCCTCAACCCTTCGGCTATAAACAAGCCTGGTGGGTCATCGCTGCTACCAATCCACAGGAGGTAGCCCGCCCTGCATCTACAAAATCTCCAACCCTGCGGATGGACGGAGGGCATTCGTCCTGACCCCAGAGTCTTTGTCTCCCCTCCAGTTCGTGGTTGGATATTTGTCATTGGAGATGTGATGCCGCTGAATGAGCATCAATCTCTTGGATCGCGGATTAAACCTGTACTTCAACACTTGAGCCGAGACTTTGGCATCGCCCATTATTTTTACACCCATCGAGTCGTTGAGTATCATGTCTGGGCACGGGCTGAACGAGGAACGCTTATCAAATGTCAAGCACATCTTCAGGTCGCGTCAGTGACGCAGACGGGTGAGTGAGCAGCAAAAAACAACCCAAGCGGGCTTCGGAAAAGGAACAAGGCAGAGCGGCAAAATGACCGAGTCGGTAGATCGGTCAGAGTGTCAAAAGCAGCAGGTGAGTGTCGCGCTGCCTAGAACCCACAGCAACGCGACAGTACAGATCGAAACGACAATGAGGATCGCGACGACAACTAAGATCGTGCCGTTGAGGAGACCGCCTTGGTGGTGGGAGTGGGAGTGCTAGCGCGCACCACTGCCGACTGTTTGCGATAACTTTCGGTTTGAATCTCAACAATCAGGGCATGATGCACCAGTCGGTCAACCGCTGCCACGGTCATCATCGAATCGGTAAAGATCACGTCCCACTGGCTGAACGGTTGATTTGCCGTAATCAGTAGACTACGGCGCTCATAGCGATGCGCAATCAACTCAAACAGGACAGAGGTTTCGGCGTCTGACTTTTTGACATAGCCCAAATCGTCTAGCACGAGCAAATCAAAGCGGTCGAGCTTTTTGAGCAGCAGTTGCAATTGAAGGTGTAGTTTCGCTTGCTGCAACTGCTGCACCAGCGCCAGGGCGGAAAAGAATTTGACCCGTTTGCCAAACTCAAGCATGCGCCGTGAGACGGCAGCCGCCAAATGCGACTTGCCGACTCCCGAAGCCCCAAACAGCAAGAGATTTTCGGCACGTTCCAGCCAACTAGGGTCATCGGTGAGTTGCATCAAGGGTGCCGGATTGAAGGACGGACAATGGCTAAAGTCAAAGTTGGAAACCGTTTTTCCGTTTGGCAGTTGCGCTTCGACGAGGGCGCGTTGGAGCCGCACCGTCCAACGGCGTTGCGCTTCCAATTCGCACAGAGCCAGCAAGAATTGAGCGTAAGACCAACTCTCTTGCATTGCCTGCTGCTCGACGCTCTCCCAGTGATGCAGCATGTGTGACAGGTGCAGTTGCTTGAGGTAGAGGCTGAGGTTCTGATAGGGGCTGGTCGGCGCGGGCAGGTTGCAAGAGTTGGTCATAGTTTGAGAGGTCATGTTGGGTAATGTTTAGGTCAGGCAAACCCAGCGCACTCAGTAATTGAAACTGCTGGCGTAAGCCCACCAGCGTCAACGTGCTGGCATTGAGTTGGTTTTGGAGGTAGTTTGCCACCGCCACTTCTTGGTTTTGGGTCGCCGCAATGTACAACGCTTCGACGATGAGGATGGCGGCACTGTCGAGGTCAAACCGCGTCTGCAACTGCTGCCAGACTTCACGCCAAGTGGCGTTGGGCAATAAGTCTTGCTGCCAGGTACAGTACAAAAAGGCTCTGGGCTTGCGGCGCAGTCCTTCGGCGACATGACGATAGTTGATGCAGCGTGCCCGTCGTTTTTCCTTGTCTGTGACTCGCAGCCGAGGGAGTTGCAGCACTTGTTGCTTGCCCAAATAGCCTAAGATGCGGTCGTGGTGCAAATGCAGTTCAAGTTGGCGACCAATGAGTCGGGCAGGCACTGTATACAAGACACAGCGCACGTCAATCGTGCTACGACAACTCACTTTTGCGGTCAAAACTTCGTAATCCGGGACGCGGTATTTCGGCAACGGTTTAAGTTGCTGTTGCTCTGCCTCAATCTTGACTGTGTGCTGTGCATTCAATTTGGCAATCGCACTGTCAATGAAGGCTTGGTACTGAGCAATACTTGCAAAGTCATAACTGCCGCGTAGCAATAACGCTTGCTCAACGCGGTTTTTGAGATGACCATGCGGCGATTCAATCGAGCCATTCTCATGGGCAATCCCGGTATTGTTGCGCGTTGGCTGCATCCGATAATGGTCACACAATTCATCGTATAACCGGGTCAAGGGCTTGTTGCGCACGCCCCCCATGTTACGGTAGGCGGCACTCAAGCTGTCGGTGCGATGCTGCTTTGGCACGCCGCCACAGGCAAAGAGCGCATTCTGCAACCCTTCGGCTAAGGCAATGAAACTTTCACCACCCTGGATGACCTCGGCATACTGCCAGCCGCTGTAAGCCAGGCGATAGTGGTATAACAAATGCTCAAACGGCTTGCCCCCAATGGTAATCTCAACCCCTTTGAGTTCGGTGAAGTCAGACAAGCCCATCATTCCCGGTTCATGCCGTAGCGCAAACATGACTTCTTTGGCATCGCCGTGCAGCGCTTTCCAGGCTTGCACTCGCCGTTGCAAAGTCCGTAACACTTGCGGGTACTTACCCGGATAGCGCTCTTGCAGCAGCTCGAACAAGGTCATCGGTTGTAATTTTGGTGCTGCTCTCAGCAACGGTTCTAGCTCGGTGTCCCACACCACGGCTAACGGGTCGGGACTGCTGCGCCAATCCCGTACACGACCGCGATTGGGTTGATGCTCTCCCGCTTCAAGGCGTTGTCCGCTGCGTTCTGAAAACCCAGCCAACGCTGCGGCTGCCACTTGCGTGAAGCCTTGCTCTCGTGCAGTCATATACACTCGGGTTTGATATGGTTTGATTTTTCCAGACACTCTTGGCGTTTCCCTTTCGCGAGCGGAACCACCTCAGAGTGTCTTTTTCTTCGTTCGCCAGAGGCTCAAAGTGAGCCGATTAGCGGGTGCACTTTAACCGCCGCTCTCACTGTCGTCCCCCGACTTGCTCATTGTCATCTGATAAACGCTGGTGCGCGGCTATGCCTACTTGGGTGAGGGGGGCAAAACTCTCTGGAATGAAGGATATGTAACAGCAGAAACTGAACTCGGATTGGCATTTTTTGACCAAACCAGTCCCCAAGCGAATCAGCCTGGTTACTGGGAGCGAATCGACTTGCAGTTTCCCGATGAGGAGTGTGTGATGCAAATGGCACGGCACTGGTGTCTAGCACCTATGGATCTAACACCTGATATGAGTCCTTCCGCGATCGGACTACGGGGTGAATTTCCTTCGCTCTAACGATGGCATTCACATTGCGTGAAATGACAACAATCAAGTGAGTATCAATCCCAGAATCTTTGCCAGACGATCGCGATCGTAAACCTCGCAGTCATCGGTTTGCCAGCCTTTTGCCAGATCCAGCAGTGCAGGCACACAGTCATTATCCGTGCAACGCCGTCCACAAATCTCGAGTAGTCACAGTTTGGAGTGATTTGTTTGGATCGTACATGATTGACTCCATTGCAGTGCAAATCTGTTGTCAACTTTAGTCGAGATTAGACTGGCATCGATTTTGATACTTTTTCGAGGAAGGGCTTTAAGTCCACATCCTGCCGTTCCTTGGACGTTCGACACACTCGCTGCCACAGCGCTTGATCCTGCACATACACTCCTATCGCTTTGATGGCACCGATCGCGGCTTGAGGCTTACCATCTGCAATTAGAGCCAGTAAGAACTCCAGGGCATCCGGTTGGCGGAGAGTAGCGATCGCCAGTAACCCCGTCTTGCGTAGTTCTTGTTCACGAATCCTCTTCCACCAGGGTTTCAAGATTGAGAACGCCTCTGGCAATCGAGATTCTGACAGCGCTAAAGCAGCGGCTTCTGCTTTGTCCACATCCTCTTCTAATCCAGGTGATTTTTGAGCATACAGAAAATCCTTAACCAGCGGCAGGGATTGCTCTGGCGCAAGTTAGAGCAACGCGATCAGACATTCTGACAGCACCGGTGAGGTGTCACCAATCTTGACCCGCAGCCGCAGCAGCGGCACCCCCTGTTCATTTTGGGTGTAGGCGATTGCTCGTGCCGCTCCAATCCGAGCTTCGGGTTCTGGGTCTACCAGCAAATCTGCTAGTTCTACCATCACCAGCGGATAATTCATCCTCACCAGTCCTAAAGCACAGGTGCCACGCAAGGTTGGAGCAGTATCCACCCTCCCCAAACCGGTTCTTCTTGAACGTGCCGGATGCCTTTGAGGAACAGCACTTCATCGCTGTAGTCGAGACGGTAAAGGGCCTCTGCAATGGCTTGCTTGGCTCGACACCCCGGATCGTTTTCTTTCGCGTTGAGCATGAAGCGATCGAAGGCAGAGACCAGTTCAGGAATGAAAGCGTGTAGTTCAAATTGGGACACTAACTCAGCCACTTGAGCAACCGCAACCGAGTATTTGCTGCTCAGAACTTGGTGCAAGACAGCTAATCCTGATTGGGATGTTGGATCGTCGCGAGTCTGCTTCAGCGTCGCCATCAGGTCTTCAAGTTTGCGAGACTTTGCCATTCGGTTTCAATCCTGAGTGAAACACGTGTGATTCAGATTAAACAACTGCGTGACATAAGCCAATAAGCAAGTTAATTCCATGATCAGTTGCGAGTGTTGAGTAGATGACAAGTTTGGTGAAACGACAAATCCAAATGGCTCAGATTCAATCGATTGTTTCAAATGTTGACCTGTAGTCAACCATTGCTGCTCCGTATCATAAGCACCCGGATAGTTGAGATTTTCATCATTGATGGTGACTGTAGGAATTCTTAAGTTCTGCTGCCAAAGTCCTACTCCAACCGTCATCTCGATGCAATGATTAACATCAACGGTCTCTTCGTCGGGCTGATTCATCTGAACGACTAACTGCACTGGAAACTCAAGGGTGGGGATTAACCAGTTTGAAAGGTCTGAGGTAGGGAGTTGAAAGCGCAACTGGCTGTATCTCCAAATATCCTGCTCTAACAACACCTGCAAATAGTCTTGAAAATTGGGGGTCAACAGGAGCGATCGCGCATCGATTGCCAGTTGATGACGAAGTTGATTGAGCAAGTCTGCTTGAGTGTTCACAAACTTCTGTTCCTGCTGCTGCACAGCCTGTAGCTGCTGAGCAAAACGATCGTGTACCTGCTGGAGTTGAGTAGTTATTTCTTTCCTTTTTTGGTGCTGCAAGGCTGTGTAGGCAGAGAGGATCTGGGATGGAGAAGCCTCAGTCGTAGTCGTAGGTGTCGGTTCTGCCGGAAGGGTTCCACTGGAATGGATTTGACTCGCATTTTCATCCAGCAAGCGAGTTTTTATTTGCACTTGATCAAGCATTTGAATCTCTACTGGATAAATTCGCAGCATTTCAGCCAAATGTTGATCCGGCTCTGTTTGACCAATGAGCGTCAAAAGGTCGTGTGGTGTCAGGTCATCTGCCCCAATTCGAATGCGTAGACTACGGCAATCATCGTCGTTCGGGTAACTATATTCAAGTGCTGCCTGCCAACGGTCTGGATTGGTGAGCATGTGTTGAGCAACCTCGGTGAGCGATGCAGCCTCAACTAACGTGCAACTGTGGCGATGCAGTCCCTGAAGATCGATGTGCAGGATAGCAAAAAGTGGCACTGTCAATTTCTCCCCTAACTACCGCCAAGACAGAACAACGACAGGCGAACTTTTGGGCAGCGCCAGAAGTCGAGCGGATTCCGAACTCTCAAGAATCGTGGCTGTTTTACACGACCAGCTTTGACCCAGTGCTTTGAGTTGAATGGCAGCAGCTTGACTGCGTGACCAGAGGTATAGACAATCCGTCCACCAGTAGTCGGGAAAGCCACGCAGACCACTCAAGCGATTTGCAATTCCTGTGGTTGAGTTGGGTAAAGCAGGTCCGGCAACGAAGCTGTACCACCACTGAGGACAGGATTGCAGGTCCTTCAGAATGGTGGGAGCATGAAAGCGCTCAGAGCCGTGCTTCAGCAATAAGCCAGCCATTAGTACTTGAGGTGGGCATTTTCCCAACTCCGGCAGATCATCGAATTGGAGTGGTTCGGTCAGGTCATAGATTGTGTCAAAATCAAACTCCTCATCTAGGAGAGCAGGGTGCTGCCAGTATGCTGAAACCAGGCTTTGTCCGCTCATAAGATATTTACCCACCAAACGTTGAACCGTTTCAGGGGGGTGAAGCATGACCTCGGTGCAGTTCCATCCTTTCGCCAGTGTCTTGAGCGATCGCGCCCGTTGAGCGTTGGGTGCTAGCACGTAAAGGGTGTCGGTGTTCCAGCCAATAAATAGGTCTCGTAGACAAATTAGAGTTCCTGGATCTGCGACCTGCTCTGTTGCTGGTAATCGAGGTCCTGTCACAAATGCATCCCAGTATTCGGGATGCCGGACTAAGTCGTGCAAAACTCGCTGCATCGTGATTGGGTCTGGCTGTTGTAGCATCAAAGCCTTCATGATTTCTTGGGAGTGGCAGTTTGCCAAATCTGTTTGGCGATCAATGATGCCAGCTAGTTTTGAACTTGAGCGGGAGCGCTTCTGGAATGCATTCATGTCGAGCGTACACCTACATACCGTGCTGCGTCTTATTGAAGAGAATGCCGTGGCTTGGTGCAATCAATCCCTGTCGCGGCGACAGAGATTTGTGAAGTGGGCTTGCCTCATGCCAACTCCAGCGCCAATTGATTGACTCGGCAAAAGGAATCATGAACTTGAATGGCTGACTCAAATGCGGGGAGGATTGTTGGCTCTCCAACGATTTCGACAAAATGGCAAACGGCGTAGGAGCGATAGTCTGGCAATACCAATCCTGTGGTGCGATCGTAGACAAACCGTTCCTGTTCATCGGTTTCAATTCGCCACGGCTTGGGAGTCAGGCGTGCTCGAAAGGTTGCCTGGAATTTGCACAAGCGGGCGTAAAGCGGATCAACATAAAGGTTCTGCATCAACCGATGGGTGGTGTGATCTAAGGGGTCAAAGGGTCGGGTTGTACAAAGATAACGCAACCCATTGCGAGTTCGATAGACGCGAAAGCTCAGTTGGGGAAATTGCTGGACGATCGCTTCCAAAGCCGCGATCGCTTGTTGTTGACTAATTGCAATTTGGCAGCTCACCGCACAATCTGGATAATCAGTCGAGTTTGGATCGCCAAGGTCTACATCAACTATCAATAAGTTTTTTGTGTTCAGTATCAGGCAGTTGTAGCGATTACGGGTAATGATTGCCTGTTGCTGTCCTGCGTGGCAAACTTCATGCAGCACAGGTTCAGCGATAACACTGTACTCGCCTTTCTGCAAGGCATACCAGCCTGACCCACCTGGATAATCTCGAATTGAAATTGGACTCAGTTGCGCCAAACTGATCCGTTCTTGAGGAGTCAGCACTTTTAACCACTGTTGAAGTAAGGCAGCGCGATCGCCTTGGGCATCGGTCTCTAGCACGAGTTGGGTCAGGTACTGATTCACCTGCGCTGTCGGGTCATCTAAGCTACGCTGACTTGCCCAGAAGCAGAGCTTCCGGTAGAGGTAGGGCTGTCTGCGAATAAATTGCTTCAATGAGAGTGGGAGTTGAGCGTCCACGAGTTTCTTTAAGCTGCTTCCATAAATGGATCATCGCTTTTCAGATTTTGTTCATGGATTAGGTTTTGGACAAGCAATTTCTGTCGTGACAACACAGGTTTATGAAGTAAGTCAATTAGTCAATTAAGATTGCGGTTCTGAGTCTTCTAATAAACCACACCATTCATCCAGTAAATCTTGTGGAATGCGATCCGGGTTGCGCCAAAAGAAGTCAATGGTTGCCAATCGCCGGCAATGGTGAATTGGCACTTCCCGGCTACCTCGACCAGTGCTGAACCAGTGGGACACAGTATCTCTAGTTACACCGGTCAAGCGAGCAATGTCAGGATAATCTAGCGCCCACTGCTGAAGAAAGGTGCGAGGTGACATCGGCGGCGGGCAGTTTTTGTAGCGCTCAAATAGCGTCCATTGGCGATGCGTGGGATACATAGACGATCGCTCCTTCACGCTTGCAGTAAATGGGCATGGGTGGCAACAAGTTCCAGGTCGTCCTCAAAAGCCCAGTCCGCTGCACAATCTGCTCGTGAAGGACTATTGTCATCCAGGGCGATCGCATAGTGGTAGCCAACTGCCTCAACACTGACGCTGTGAGCATAGACCAGTCCAATGATGGTGCCAAAGCCGTGGGTAGCCACCCTCGCCCACAGCACGGTTTGTCCGATCTCAAACTTGGGTGCGGCAAACTGCTCTGGTAAGGATGCAGTCAAGCAAATCGGGGTGATGATCAGGTTGGGGTCGGGTCGAACGGGAACGGAAAGGTGAGAAGGTGGTGGATTTGAGTTGCTCATAAAAGCGCAGTAAAAATCAGCCTATTTGCCATTAAAAGCTGCGGTTGCTCATTCATGATCATTGCTTCCTAAATCCCTGTTGAGCCGACAAGACATCTGTCAAATTGACAACCTCGAACGCAACATTCCTTCACTTATTCCCAGAGTTGCTGCCAGTAGTGAATGGCATCAACATTGGTCAGCAGAAAATCGGCGATCGCTAACAGCTTTTGGTAGCACTGAGCGGGTGCTCTCCGTCCGGCTCCTGTGCTAAACCAGTGTTCGACGGTTGAGGTGGAACAGCAGCAAATCTGGCTGATCTCTCGATAGCTCATTGTCCAACGGGCAACAAAGTCATCCGGCATTAGCAACGGCAGTGCTACAAGCTGCTCTAAGAGCTGAGTTTGAGTATCAGTCAACTGCATCTGCACCCCCCAGATCTCGATCCATTAACGCTAGATCCTCCTCGAAGCCGTAGTCGATCTTGCAGTGGGCAAAGGAGGGGCTGCTGGAATCGAGCTGGATGGTGTAGTGCCAACCGAGTGCCTGTACACTCCCTTCTGTGCCATAAAAGCGGTCTATGACAACGCCAAAGTCTTGAGTGGAAACACGGAACCAGCAAACGCGATCGCCTAGATGGAATTTGGCTAATGGTAGAAGGCTAGAAGTTTCGTCTGAAACTAACGTATGTAAAACTCGAGATGTTTTATCAACCACGGTGATCTTCCACTGCAATACGCCGACCTACTGCAAAAAGCCATCTTCCTCAACTTCTCAAGCTCCTGCGCGAAGCCGAAAGTAATAGTATTATAGCACAGTTACGAAGTTACGAAGTCACAACCGTTAAAGAATTGGGAGCAATGTGGGAAAATCAACTCGAAACACCCGAAGTGAATGATAATTGCGAGCCTGTGAGCAAGAAGGATGACACTAATTACGAGGCTGTGCGCGGGCACATTCCCAAAAAGATGGCTCGACGCTTTAAGGGGCTTTGTGCCCAACTGGGAATTGATCATGGAGCAGCGATGGAGGAAGCTTTAGAGCCGTGGATGCGGCAGAAAGAACAAGAGCTAAAGGAGTCAGAAACCCTCAAAGGGGGTGAGGACGCTTGATATTTAAGCAGAGTAAACAGACTAATCTCTCTACAGAACGCCTGCGATCGCTAGAAATTAAGCCGGATGCAGCAGAATTCTGACCAGCCCTGCAATCGCCAACACGGAAAATCGCTCAGCCTTTAAGCTAATTCTTTAGCGCGTATCCAGTTCTGCTGATGGAGGCGTTGCCAAGCTTTACAAATATGCTGTGGCTTTAACCGTTCTGGCTGGTAAAGACTCCACTGCTGCATTTTCACGATCGCCCACTCCACATCTTCTATCGCCTGTAAGTCTTCTTGAGTAACCCAATGGGCGACTGTCAGCACTTCTAACCCATAGGGACTCTCAAAACCCTCTATCAAACTAACTACTCGCTCCAAGACCTCAACAGCAGAAGTGTTAGTGAGATGAGGTTGAGCGGCTTCCACTGCTCCAGTCAGGAGTTGAATTTCTGCCCTATCATCAGCATGGCAGTCCTTGATGTAATAACCTTCCAATTGACGCAGAACCGGATGCAGATTCTCAGCAAAGGGACCGTACTTCCCTTTCATAAATTGCAAACGCAACGGCTCCCCTGCTGACTGAAGCAGATAAGCAAGCTTTTGGACTTCCAGCACGGTTAGCGGATTATCGAGCGACTGATACTGATTCATCAGCTCAATCAGCAGCGCACGAGCGCGAGTCAATTTAGGGAAAGGGGCAATTGATGAAGCATGACTTCGAGAAACTAGCGGAGGTTCAAAGACCCATACTTTCACCTCTGGCACCTCTGCAAAAGCAGACTCAATCAAAGGTGCGACTTGTGACCATTCCAGCCCACCATTACCGCACCCTAACGGCGGAATGGCGATCGAGCGAATGCCTAACCGCTTCACAACTTCAATCAGTGCCCGTAGCCCAGTCTTAATATCTTTAATCTGAGACGGATTCCTCCAGTGACGCTTCGTGGGAAAGTTGATGATGTAGCGTGGGTCGTCTAACCGACCTGTTTGCACAATCAACATTTGCCCTGGCTGCACCGCGCCAGACTGACAGGCTTGCCGATACTCACGAAAGTTTTCTGGGAACGCCTGCTTGAATTGCAATGCCAACCCCTTCCCCATCACACCAACACAGTTAACAGTGTTGACGAGGGCTTCTGCATCCGACTCAAGAAGATTGCCCCAGCAGGACTCAAGCATAACAAGTCGTCTCTAGATTCTCTTAATAGTACCAATTCCGTCGCACAATGACCGCTGGTTGATGAGTTGCTGTCCGTAAGCACTGCTCAACTTCCCCTTTAACCGAGGGATGGATCACTCCAACCTCGGTGACGAGTTGCCACCCAAAAAACTGATACACCAGAAACTCTGCCTGCCGCCGTCGCTTTCGGTCATTATCCTCCGGCGTATCGAACCAATATTTTAGGCTCATGACCTGCCAATCCACCTGATCCAATTGAGCAAGGTCATCAAAGAATTCGGTAAGTGTCATGATACCATGCCCGTCGGTAAAGACGAACGAGAGGCTGGCTTGCTGCACTGCCTCGACCGTAGAGACCAGATAAATTACTGCTTCTTGCCCCTCCGTATAAGTTGGGACATTGCCTTGATGAATGGCATAAAGCATCGGAGAGCGGGGAGCAAAATAAAAGGGAACGTAGTCTGTTAATTTACCACCAGCTCCACACGACACGATCGTCTTAGTTCGACGGGTTTGAATGTTTTGGTTCGCAAGGTCAGTATAGTGAATGCCCTGCTGCTGCATCACACTATAAGCGCACAATCCATCAATTGCTAAAATCGAAGCCAGATTACCCAAGTGAGTGATGTGGTAGATAGGAGTAGGCATTGGAAAAACAGATGGATTGTCAACGCTGCGATCGCTCAGCGTTTCGATACAAGAATCGCTCTAATTAGAAGGCAAGGCATTTAACTCTACCAAATATTGGGTCTATCTCAATTGGCAGGGAAATCGGTAGTACTGACCAGCTATCAGGAGCAATTTGAGTACTCCTCAGATTTTGCTGCCGTCAAAATCTGAGGAGTCTTGTAAAAACAAATTGTGCAAGCGAGACGCTTGCACAGGCAAGCTGCCCGCACTACATGTAGAAACAAGCTGTCTAAGTGACTGCTCTAGCAATTAGGCGATCAGAACTCTGAGTAGATATATTTCGTGTATTAAATTTCTTACTGGAGTTTAGACTAAAGAGCGAGGAAAGGCAGCCAGACCGAACGATCTGACTGCTTAATAGTCAAGGACGTTTCAAATCACTTGACTATGAGTAATTTTGACAAGCTTCGAGCCTTTCGG
>JAHHHL010000030.1 GCA_019359375.1 Lyngbya sp. HA4199-MV5 | reverse complement strand
TATTAAAGCAGCGGTCTGTGCCGATCGTCGATGTGGCGTTTGACTGTGGGTTTGCTACTCAAAGTCAATTAACCAAATATTTCAACCGCTTTGTCGGCACCACGCCCAAAGTGTATCGCGATCGGGCGTAGAACTGACAATAAGTACCTCTTCACAAATCCTTTCACAGGTCAGTTTACAGCTACTCGCAGCGCCGCTTCAGTGACTACTCTTTATCAACAGACAGTACACGTCGCTGTTCAGCGGTTGCCAAAATTTTGAAACAATACCAACTAACCTTATCAGCCCACTACAACAGCGTTGTTGTGCTGTGATTATCGCGGTTGCTAAATTTTCTTCCATTTCGGTTTATGGCTGAATCGTGTCATTGATAAAAGAGCAGCAACAGAACCTATAGCGACTATACTTGTAACCCAAATCACACATGAACTTGGCTTGAACTGTTCTGGATAAACTTTGTAGAACACGCCCAGTGCAATCACATTACATGCGCCAACCAAAACAGCACAGGCAAAATCATGAAAACGACGTGCTTTATTTGCATTCACTGTCCATCGAGTTTCAGTGTTGTAGCTCGGTAACTCCAAACTTGTGTTGTTGAGTCGCTCTAGCTCTGCTAAATATTGCCGAAGATTTGTGAGTGTTTGTTCGTATTTGTAATTAAGAAGAACTAAGCACACAGAAGCAATTGAGAAACCATAGACGAGCCATTCAATTAATAATGTATTTGACTCTTCAATTTGTTTCGATGCAACAAGTGCAGCAATCAAACCTACAATAAGCGTAATGTAAAGAGATAGAGCGTGTTGCCTTTGACCGATCCGTGCATTGACCTCATTATATGCAGCAATGTAACGATAATTTGCTGAAACGTGATCTGTGGTAGTTACAGGTTGCATCATTTTTAATCGCTTTCGTTTAATTCTTCAGCATAAGGAACGTTCAAGTTCTAACTCAGTAAATTGTCATAGATCAACATTGGATTGTGTCCTGAACTTGAACAAATCAGGCTGGAGTCGCTACCCTCACTGACAGCTTAAGCGGCATAACGGTGCCTATAACCCTCTGCCAATACTCCCTCGGAATACACCGATCATATTTATACGGTCGGTGTATTGGTTTGTTAACTATACCTCACTGAGAAGCTTACACTGCCTGATAATCGAACAGTAAAGATACTTCCCTTGATCTATATCGAACGGCATCCGATCGCTATAGAGTGACTCATTCTAATTGAAGGTTTACCAAAACAACACTAGAAAATATCGATCGTGGGAAACTTCGCTTGAGCTTGCAGGCAATCCCATAGATAAATGGCGAGACCCAGATCTCCTGTCCAGAGCGGATAGCGCAACTGTCGATAGAGCTGCTGCGATAAGCGGTACTGTTCGATCGCGTGCATGGCAAAAACTCTAGCGCGATCGAGCCACATCTGATTACCAGTTCGCGTGAACAGCTTGAGAAAAGCATAGCCATTGCCCCCCGTGCCATGACACAAATTTGATCCTTTCCTTAAGGGACCCGCTTGCCAGGTCAGTTCCCCGCCCTGCTCCAAAAGGCGATCGAACGATTCATTGATTCCCTTGGGTAGCGTTGCCAAAGCCGTCACCATTCCAGGCGCACCATGGCAGTACTGCACCAGATTGGGCGTTTGATCAGGTTTGGCTGCGTCATACACGGCTGCCCAGTTGGCTCCATTATCCTCCGTTACAGCGGTTTGAACCACCGTCATCATCGCTTTGGTTGAGATGTCTTGAAATTCCTCATCGGTCAATAAGGACTGTCCCATCAGCAATGGCGTTAAGTTGCTGGCAAAGCCATGTACCGGTCCCAGCCATTGCTGTTGACTGCCGTACAAATCGATCGTCCACAAATACCCAGCGTCACCCACGGGTTGCCACTCCTGTAGCAGTAAGCCTGCTTGCAATTTGAAGACATCTTGCCATCTTGCTTCCTGCGTCCACTGATCCATAAAGCAAGCAGCCAGCATGGAGCCTGCGATGCCCCACATCAGCTCTCGAATTGGCTGGGAGTCGTTCTTGTGAATCGAGTTCAAGATTTGGGTGGCTGTGTCTTCTGAGGGCGATAACTTATATTGCAGCAGTAGTAGTGGCAGTTCTCCAAACAGATAAGACGATTGCTCTGGATAGGGAGTGACTTTGGGATAACGCTGCCGATTTTGTGCCAGTGCTGCATCGAGATGAGTGGTGACATCAAACGTTGAGTCAATTGCGCCAACGGTTTGCAGATAATGAATCGCCCACAGCACTCCAGCTTTACCGATATATAGGTCACTGCCAAACGCTTGATCGTCCATTGGGTGCCCAGGCAATTGTCCAGTTCGCAGTTGAGCGATCGTGTCGTGAGCGATCGCACTGATGGCTTGTTGAGCCGTGTCGGGATTCCAATCGAGTTGCAAGAGTGGATAGTGTCTGGCTGGATCAAACAGTGTCATCTTTTTGCCTCGCAAGGTCACGATCGCTTTTGGGCAACCAGACAGATCATGCCATTGATCATTTCATTCTGAATGACTTGCAATCCTGCTTTCTGCAACTGATCGCAAACCCAGATTCTAGCAACCCGTAGTTTCGGATAAGAACTCACACTCAATACCCATTGCTCTCCATCTTTGCGATGGAGCAGATCATACACTTCTACAGTATTCTCATGGTACTCAAGAAAGCAGGTCATCGATTGAAACCCCGACCCTGCTCCTAAATCGATCGCTAACCCTCGCGCAATTGAGTCGATCCGAAGTTGGCGAAAAAGATCTTGATTGCGTTTGATCGCCCCTTCTGGAGTGCCTGCCATCCAACTGTAAACAGAAGCCAGTTGCTGGTCATAGTGGTTTTTCGTTGTGTTCATGTCTTAGGCTCGATGATTTGACAATATCTCAGAATATGATCCCTGAATATTGTCGTTCCACATGTAATCTTCAAGTCTGCCTGCGGTGCTTCGATCGCTTGTAGGAGCCAGATAAATCGCAAGTGGACTGGTGTATGAGCAATGGCAGTCATTGAGCATCTCGCGGCTGCAACTGATCGTGCTCCATCAGCCACGGCGCGCACCATGTACTTTGTGTTGCCCAATCACTGCCTCAATTACCTGTCATTACTGCTGTGCTGGTCCGTACGCTCGGACAGACGCAGACCCGATTGGTGTTAAGCCTTTTGCTCCTGATCGACGAGCAGCGACTTCATATACCAAGACATTTGCCGAAGTGATTCTTCTTACGCCCTGTAAGCTCACTGCAAGCGTGGTACCCACAGGAACAGGCTTCGTGAAATTGATCACAACTTGCTGAGGTGCGATCGTCACGTTCGTCTCAACCGATTCCCCAGCTTGATTTGTCACCTGTACGGCTGTGGGGGGCTTGACATCGGCTGGCAGGCTCAACACCAGTTGAGCGAGATCCGCACTCTCCACGGCGAGCGCAATGTGGTGGGTGGCATTTTGAGGGGTATCGCTACCTGGCAAACTCGTCTCAGCCGGAACAATACGGGCGATCGGGGTCGTAACATCTGCTGCTTGTACAGACAACGTGCTGAAAGTCAGCGCCACTGCCGCTAACGCAGAGCCATAGATTAAACCTTTCATCGCAAAACTCCTGGTTAAAGACAAATTGCTTCTATAGCTACCTAACGTTAAGGATTGGAGCAATCATTGTCTTTGCAAACCTTGCGAAAACTAGCCACATCTTGCGCGAATTCAATAAAATTTCGCTCCAGGTGCCACAACATCACGCTAACTTTCGCAAGAACTGAGAAGACAGGAGCCACCTCAATTCCATACCCTGAAGAGGGACGATCAAAGCGGCAAACAAAATTTGTAATATAGGAGCCGAAAACCATCAAAAAGCGCTGTTAGGACGTTTCCATCACTGTTTGTGCAAACCGATCAAGCCAGATATGTTAATGAGTACGATCACCATCTTATTCACTGAGTAAACTGTCAGGAGCAACAATATCCATCGTCAACTTAAATCATGACCATAAGGCTCTCTAGATGAACGTGAATTTTAACGATCAAAATAAATATGCGTTAGTGACGGGCGGCAATAAGGGCATTGGGTTTGCTATCTGTCAGGGCTTGCTGAAAGCTGGTTTTGAGGTAATTCTGGCAGCTCGATCGCTCGACAAGGCGAAACAAGCGATCAACAAACTTCAGTCCTCCCAAATCCATCCTTTAGTTTTAGATGTTGCTGATGATGATTCAATTCATCATGCCGTTACAGCAGCGCAACATGACTTCCCTCACATTGATGTCTTGATTAACAATGCAGGCATTTACCCCGACGAAGGGGTGAACATTCTCACCATTAACCGCGATTTGCTCGATCGCACATTCAGTACGAATACCTTTGGCCCCATTCGGACTGCCCGGGCGTTTTTGCCACTGCTAGAGAAAGCTTCTGCTGCCCGCATCATCAACGTTTCGAGTGGCTATGGGGCGCTGGATGGCTTGTCTGCCAATGTACCCAGCTATTGCTTATCAAAATTGGCGCTCAACGGGGCAACCATCATGCTGGCAGAGGCACTGCAATCGAAAGGGATTACGGTGTATGCCATGTGTCCTGGTTGGGTGCGAACGGATATGGGGGGTGCGTCTGCGCCTCGTACCCCAGAACAGGGAGCGGATACTGCAATCTGGCTGGCAACCGACGCTTCACCCACGGCAGGTTTTTTCGCGATCGTCAAGAGATTTCTTATTAACCAAAAGAGGAATATAAGCAATGGATCTACAACTCAACGACAAGCGGGCACTGATTACGGGCAGCACCAGTGGACTTGGGGAAGCGATCGCCAAAACACTGGCAACTGAAGGAGCGATCGTTGTGGTGCAGGGTCGGAGAGAAGCCGAGGCGAAGCGAGTTGCTGATGAGATCGTGGCGACAGGTGGGAAAGCGGCGATCGCAGTGGGTGATTTAGCAACGGATGCAGGTGCAGAAGCTGTAGTTGAAGCGACCTTGAGCGCGATCAGTGGCATTGATATTCTGGTCAACAATGCAGGCATCGCACCTGTGGGAGATTGGTTCCAAACCAATGCCGATACCTGGATGGAAATTTATAACCTTAACGTCGCTGGCTTGATCCGGTTAATCAATCGTTTTGCTCCAACGATGAAAGAGCAGGGTTGGGGCGCATCATTTCCATTGCCAGTGGTGAAGCCAGCAAACCCCAGGTCTTTCAAGGTGCTTACGCGGCATCAAAAGCTGCTGTGGTGAATCTCTCCGTTTCGCTTGCCAATGCCCTAGCGAATACGGGTGTAACCAGCAATGCCATCAGTCCGGGCTTGATTTGGACAGAGATAGTGGATAAGCTTGCCGATGAAATGGGAGTTCCTCAGAATAGAATTGAGCGCGAACAGAAATTGGTGGCTGAATGGGCACCGAATCCATCAGGGCGACTGGGACGGGTTGAAGATATTGCCAATGCCATTGCTTTTGTTGCCAGTCCCAAAGCTAACTACATCAATGGTGCCAATATCCGAGTGGATGGTGGTTTTGTGCCAACGGTTAACTAACGCTCGGCTCACGGTCTGTCTGATTGCGATCGTCAACAGATTACTTACCAGAAGGAGTTCTTATGACTGACAGCACAAAAGTTTGGTTGATTACAGGCAGTTCTACCGGGTTTGGACGCTCTTTAGCAGAAGCCGTTCTCAAGCATGGAAGCCGCCTGATTGCCACTGCCCGCAAACCGGAACAACTCGATGACTTAGTGAAGCAGTATCCCGATCGCGTGAAAGCGATTTGGCTGGATGTGACTCAACCTCAGAGTATTCGTGAAGCGGTGGAGGCGGCGATCGCCACCTTTGGACGGATTGATGTTTTGGTGAACAATGCAGGCTATGGCTTGATTGGTGCCCTGGAAGAGGTTAGCGATGCCCAGATTCAGCGGAACTTTGACACCGTTCTCTTTGGTTCCATCAACATGATGCGGGCAGTGCTACCGATCATGCGGCAACAGCAGAGCGGTCACATTATCAATATGTCGGCGATCGCAGGCTTTACCAATGAGTTGGGTTTTTCCATCTATGGCGGCGCGAAATTTGCACTGGAAGGTGTGTCGGAAGCCGTGTATGGAGAAGTGGCACCCCTGGGAATCAAAGTCACCATTGTGGAACCTGGTCCCTTTCGGACAGACTTCATTGGACGATCGCTCGATCGTGCCGAACACAGTATGGAGGCATATCAACCCACCGTTGGTAAGTTTCTGCAATTTCTTAACACGATTGAAGGTAGCCAACCCGGTGATCCAGATAAAGCGGCGCAGGCGATCATTCAAGTCGTCAATGCTGAAAATCCACCCCTACGATTAGTGCTGGGTCGGTATGCCTACAGCAAGTTTCGAGAGAAAATTGAGTCGCTTACTCAGGAACTTAATGAATGGGAAGCGATCGCCGCTAACACGGATTTTGCAGACGCAGCACCATCTCACTAGGGATTCATTCACGATTAAGTTAACGAATTTACAATCACTGACAGTAGGGCGATCGTCTGAAACTAAGCCAGCTTTAGGAAAAGTTAGGATGGAGCGATGCAATTCAACGTGATGCGGCGGGAGTGGAATGGCATTTCCATCGACTATGGGCAGATGTTTGAGACAGGAGAGTTTGATGCGGCGATGCCACAGGAGGGAATTGCCGTCGCGTTTGCGCCCCACGATCGTGTGATTTGGTCGGTGGATGGCAGCGATCGCCAGACAACCGCCGTGCCTCCAGGCAGTGTATTTCTGTATGCTTCACGTCAATTTGTCTGGCATCAGCGTGAGAAACCCAGCGAGTGGATTCATATTACCTTTGATCCACAGTTAATCAGCCGTATTGCTGTCGAAAGCGGACTGCCAGCAGATACTCAACTCAATCACCGCGTGCTGTTTCTCGATCCCACAATTCTGCACATCGCGCACTTACTGAAAGCCGAAGTATTGAATGGTGGACTTTCGGGCGATTTGTTTGTGGAATCGCTACGGAATGTGCTGCTGATTCATCTGCTGCGGCACTACAGCCAAGCGACATCCATTAAGACCGTTGAAACTCGCTTGAGTCTGCCGCAATTGCATTCCATCAAGACTTATATCGATGATCATTTAGCCGAATCGTTGAGCATTGCGACTCTGGCAGCGATCGTGCCGATGAGTGAGTTTCATTTTGCGCGATCGTTCAAAGCCGCAACGGGAGAAAGCCCTCACCGCTATGTAACACAGCGTCGCATTGAACGCGCCAAGGTGTTTTTGTCGGTGACGCAGTTATCGGTGGCGGAGATTAGCGATCGGGTTGGGTTCTCAAATCAGAGCCACTTCACAACGCAGTTCCGCAAGCTGACAGGGACGACTCCTAGAAGCTACCGTGCCAGCGTGTAATCCCTTACCTGAAGTGAGCAAGATTGCGATAATTTTCCGCAAGAATCGATCGTGAAGTTTTCTCAGATTTTTTCTAGAGTGAAAACATTAACTGAATACTCATTCATACAAACTCATGATGCAACGCTTCAAAACCTTATTCCGTTCTGCTTTATCTCGCCGTCAGATGCTAACAGTTGGAGCAGTGGGAGCCGCTGGAGTTGCAGCCACGACGATCGCCCAACAGGTACAGGCAAATACGAAAACGCCGATCGCCTCCGAAACTGGAAAAGCCAATTCCCAGGGCAAATTTGCCAACAAAGTGGTGCTGATTACAGGGGCAACCTCTGGCATTGGTGAAGCAACTGCCTATGCGTTTGCCCATGAAGGCGCAAAAGTATTCTTCTGCGGACGGCGTGAAAACTTAGGCAAACAGGTGGAAGCTAAAATCAAAGGCTTCGGTGGCGAGGGAACCTACATGCGGGCAGATGTGCGGCAGGCGGAGCAGGTGAAAGCGTTTGTGGATGCTTGCGTTGCCAAATATGGTCGCCTGGATGTTGCCTTCAACAATGCGGGGGTAGATTTTCCGCCACACCCGATCGCCGATACGCCCATTACTGAGTTTGATGACTTAATGAGCACCAACGCGCGGGGAGTTTTTTTGGGCATGAAATATGAGATTCCTCCCATGCTCAAAGCAGGGCGAGGGGCGATCATCAACATGGCAAGCATTGGTGGCTATCGAGCGTTTCCTAACATTGTCGGGTATGGAGCCAGTAAAGCGGCAATCATTCACATGACCAAGATGGCGGCGCAGGAATATGGGAAGTTGCGAATTAATGCCGTTTTGCCCGGAGCGATCGACACGGCAATGCTCGACCGAGTAGAGCGGGATTGGAAAGTCACCAAAGAACAATTGGTGCAACCCTACCCCATCAAACGAGTCGGACAACCTGAAGAAGTAGCAGCAATGGTGCTGTGGTTAGCATCGGATCAAGCCTCTTATGTATCGGGTGGACAATTCAGCGTCGATGGCGGCGGACTGGGATAAGTTAGTTCTGTCACTTGCCGCTCCCACTTTCAAGCACGCCATGTCGCTCTGGATGCATGGAAAGGAGTATGGACATTGGGAGGACATTACAACCATGATTTGCCAGTACTTCGTCCGGTTGGCGCGTTCGCGGCATGAAGATGACCTGGATGTAGGAGGAAGAGAACCGTCCGTTCTAGCTAATATTTAACTCTGTATCCACTAATCTCCATGACAATGATTCCTAATTCAACGCTCACAGATTCCTTTCAAAACTGGCTGAAAGCACAAATTTTGCAGCTCAGTGTTGAAACACTCAAGTCAAACGCGGTTACATGTACTGCCTGCGGTGAAGTCTTAGGTACTTACATCATTGATTACGAGGGAGACCGTTTTCGCCTGTCTCTGGAGCAAGCCTACGCCTTTCTCAAATACATTCAGGAGAATTAATTAGGCGCTTTGAACTCTGCTTCCCGCATGACTTCTCTAGTCGGGAAATACCGCAGCCGTCTGTTTTGGGTGGACAATTCAAGGCGATCGATAATCGTCGCTACAGGCAAATTTACTAGCAGGGTAAAAGGAGTTTTGAAGCCATGAAAATTGGCATTATTGGCAGTGGCAATATGGGGCGATCGCTCGGCATTCTCTGGGCAGAGCAGGGACATGAGGTATTTTTTGGTGCCCGCACGGCTGAAAAAGGTGAAGCGGTTGCAGCCAGTGCCGGACATCAGACTCAAGGCGGCTCCAATGATGCAGCGGCAATGTTTGGAGAAGTCTTGCTGTACACGGCACGCGGTGTGAACCCGACTGAAGTGTTCTCGTCCATTAGCGTTCTCGATAGTAAAATCCTGATTGATTGCAATAACCAGGAAATTCCAGAGAACTTTGCGTATCCGGCAATTACCCAATCTCTGGTTGAAAAACTTGCTGCTGAAGCTCCCAAAGCACGGGTGGTGAAAGCGTTCAACACGATGGCACAAGAATTGTTTGAATTGGCACCAGATCCACTCAAAGATTACAACGTCTCCGTGTTTGTGGCAGGCGATGATGAGGCGGCAAAACAAACCGTAATGCAGCTTGCAGCAGAAATTGGCTTTCAGCCGATCGACTGTGGCGAGTTGCGACACGCCCGCTTAATTGAAGGCACGGGAGACTTTATTCGCCTATTAATGATTCAACAAGAGATGGGATCGACCGCAGCGATCTCTGTCCATACCTTACCGTTCGCTCAAACCCAACGTCTCGGCGGACGACAACCCTCTGCTTTGAAATAGATTGGCAGTACCCATTCAAGTGTAGAGGTAAATTTAGAGGTTAGAAGCACAGAAGTTATGAGATTTAGCAATCAAATTGTGGTGGTTGTAGGGGGTAGTTCAGGCATTGGCTTCACTAAATTCACTTCAGCCCTGACAAATAATTCATAGGAGTTCTCCATCATGCGCTACAAATTACTAGGTAAAAGCGGCTTGCGCGTTTCAGAACTGTGCCTCGGCACGATGACCTTTGGTGAAGATTGGGGTTGGGGTGCCTCACTGGATGAATGCAAAACCATTTACGAAGCTTTTCGTGAGGCGGGTGGTAACTTCATTGACACTGCCAACATTTACACGAACGGCACCAGTGAAAAATATGTTGGTGAATTGATTGCTTCAGAACGAGAGGCGATCGTCGTTGCCACCAAATACTCTAATGGCACACCTAGTAGCGATCCCAACGGTGCAGGCAATCATCGTAAGCGCATGGTGCAATCGGTGGAAGCCAGTCTTAAGCGACTCAATACTGACTACATTGATGTGCTGTGGGTGCATTCCTGGGATTTCACCACACCGCCCGAAGAAGTGATGCGATCGTTCGATGATTTGGTGCGACAAGGCAAAGTGCTATACATCGGCATTTCTGACGCTCCCGCCTGGGTCGTAGCACAGTGCAACACGATCGCCGATTTGCGCGGCTGGACACCCTTCATTGGGTTGCAAATCGAGTATAGTTTGCTGCAACGCACGGTTGAACGGGAACTGCTGCCAATGGCGCGATCGCTCGATCTTGGTATCACTGCCTGGTCGCCCTTAGCAAATGGTTGGCTGACGGGGAAATACACCAAAAGCAACGACAGTAATGAATCCAAGCGACTCGATAGCGAAGGCATGTCCGCTTTTGTTAAACAGGATGATCGCAACCACGCGATCGCTCGTGCTGTCGATGAAGTAGCGGCTCAAAGCGGCTGTAGTTCAGCTCAGGTGGCGTTAAGCTGGTTGCTGCATCAGGGCGCAATTCCGATCGTCGGGGCGCGAAAAGCATCACAGGTGAAAGACAATCTCGACTGCGTGAACGTGAAGCTATCTAACGAGCAGTTGACTCATCTCAATCAAATCAGCCAGATTGAACTTGGTTTTCCCCACGACTTCTTTAACCAGGAGATGCCACAATCCTTCATTTTTGGTGGACAGTTCAAGGCGATCGACAATCATCGCTACACGCAAATTCGTTGAGTTGCCTTGAAGCGATCGTGGCTGCCGACATAGAGACAAGATGAGCGTTTAATTAACGCTTTGCATAAGCCACCAGCGAAACGCCTAACACCACCAATACAACTCCAGCAATTCGAGTTGGACTTGCTTCCAACTTCGTGAGCCCGATCGCCCCATAGTGATCCAGAAATAGTGCTGCAATCATCTGACCTGCAATGGTTAAGGCAAGCGCTAGCGAGGCTCCAATTTTGGGTGTGGCAAAGATCGTTGACCAAACATACAACGTTCCTAAACAGCCGCCAATCCACATCCACCATGAAGTTTGAGCAAGCGCCGTTGTGGCGGGAAGTGGATACCGCGCCAAAACACAAATCACTAGCGATGCCAGAGTACCCGCAAGATAGGAGATAAATGTAACCTGCATGGGTTCACCAACATACCCCCTTAGCAAGGTGTTCAGGGCAACTTGAATCGGCAAAATTGCCCCACCTGCCAGTGCTGCCAACAGGTAAATCGTTCGTGCGTTCACTTTGAAACCTCCTGCTTTATTTATCTCGATGCTAAGATACTTGATGTCAAGATTATAGCAAGTTGCTTTGATGTCAAGATATTTAGTGTCAAGATATTTGGCGGAGGAGGTCATGGGATGAAAGCTGATCCAGTCGATCGCATTTTGGCGCAATGGCGGCGTGAGCGCCCTGATTTGGATGTTTCACCAATGGGGATTATTGGACGGGTGTTACGATTAGCAAAATATTTAGAGCGATCGGTTCAGGAGGTATTTTCAGAGTTTGACTTGACCATAGGCGAGTTTGACGTGTTAGCGACTCTGCGCCGCTCCGGTAAACCCTATCAGCTCTCACCGACTGAATTGTTCAACATGCTGATGGTTTCGTCAGGCACCATGACCCATCGCATCGATCGCTTGGAGCAAGCCGAGTTGGTGCAGCGGATTCCTGATTTAAACGATCGGCGCAGCACGCTCATAGAGTTAACGGATCAAGGCTTTAACGTGATTGAAACAGCGATCGCAGCCCATGTGGCAAATGAACATCGTGTTTTGAGCGTTTTAGCAGAACCGGAACGGGAAGCTTTAGCGCAATTACTTCGTAAGCTTTTGCTGTCATTTGAAGAGTGATAAGTCTGATAGTTTCAGCCAATCAACCACCGATGCATGCCCAGGTGTCCATCCCAAAGGGCTTCTGGCTTTCTCCGATCGCCTTCCTGTCCCCATTTCTGAACGGCTTCCTGGATTGTCCAGCCTTGTGCTGTGCCCTCAAAGCCAAGTTCACCTTGTGTGGTTTCAGCAATTTCTTTGAAACTTGATTCACTATTTTCAGAAAAGAATGAAGTAGTGCGGGTGCCGTAATTCCATCACATTTATATGTCTAACCTATTAATCCTCATCATATATATATTGGACACTTACCTGGCTGTCTCCTATCGTGAGAACTATGAGGCAAGTCTCGATACCGCTTGGTTAAGGGGAAAAGGAAAGGGTAAAAGCCCGGTGCCTTCTCCTTTCGCCCTTACCCTTTGCCCTGTCACCGAAAAGTATTGAGGCGGATCTCATTCTTTTTAGATTGGAGAAAACCAATGAACGCAGATAACAATCGTGTCGCTCCTAAAGTTTGGTTGATTACAGGCTGTTCAACCGGATTCGGACGTGCCCTCGCAGAAGCGGTATTGAAAAAGGGCGATTCCCTACTGGCGACTGCTCGCCAACCAGAGCAACTTCGCGCTTTGATTGAACCTTATCCAGAAACTGCAAAGGCTGTACGTTTGGATGTGACGGTAGCCCAAGACATCCAGACAGCCGTTGATGCCGCGATCGCCACCTTTGGTCGTATTGATGTACTGGTCAACAATGCGGGGCATGGACTCATTGCCGCTCTTGAAGAAGTCAGTGATGTTGAAATGCACCAATTTTTTGCAACCAACTTCTTTGGGGCACTCCGTTTGATGCGATCGGTCCTGCCTGTAATGCGCCAGCAAGGCAGCGGTCACATTGTGAACATATCATCCACAGCAGGATTAGTAGGATTTGCTGGCAGCAGCCTCTACTGCGGTGCTAAGTTTGCCCTGGAAGGCGCATCGGAAGCCTTAGCTAAAGAAGTGGAATCCTTTGGCATTAAAGTCACGTTAATTGAACCAGGGGCATTTCGCACAGACTTCAACGGACGCTCTCTAGCAGCCGCCAAACAAGCCATTGATGCCTATACGACCGTAAGCGGGGCTTCTTTGCAGTGGTTCAAACAGATGGATGGTCAGCAACCGGGCAATCCAGCGCAAGCGGCACAAGCCATCATTCAAGCGGTGGAAAGCCCTCATCCACCGACGCGACTGGCATTAGGCACCGATGCCATGAACCTGATTCAGGAAAAACTGGCATGGCTCAAAACGGAGTTAGCTGTCTGGCAGCAGGTGACAGTCAGTACGGATTATGCAGATAGGAACAATGAAGCGATCGTTGGCTAGGGCGCGTCATCAATTCAGCTCTGGGTTCTATAGAGCAACAGTTGTTTAGGCATACCCATACGAGTGAAAGCTTCTGCTGCGAGGATGATAATTCCGATTGAATGGAACTTACACATTTGATCAAAACCTCGGAGGTCTAAGCCACTACGTTGTTCACGGTGCTTGATTCTTGGTCAAAAGCTCCGAGGTGTGTGTAAGCCCTATCGAAGACACAACAAGCTCTCAGGCGCTAACGTTTCTTGGCGACGATGGATGCCACCCTTGCGATGTTTCAAGAAACCACCGGCATGATTGGCTAAAACTGCTTGAATTTCGGCGACGATCGCCAGGGCAATGGCTTCTGGTGTCTCTGCCCCCAGATCGAGACCAATGGGAGCATGTAAGCGCGTCCGTGCTTGAGCGATGTTGATGGAATAGTCTTGCTGTAAGGTTTGCAACAAGCGCTCCGTGCGGTGTTTGGGTCCGAGAATGCCAATGTAACGAGCAGACGATGGCAACAGTGTTTTGAGTAAGGCTGCATCGTCCAGATAGTTGTGCGTCATCACAACTGCCGTTGTATTGGCATCCATTTGCACCTGTTCCTGCACACGATCGCGTCGAGTGAGAAGAACCGTATCCACCATTGAAAAGCGCTCTCGTGTGGCTTCGTTTGCTCGACAATCAACGATCGTCACGCGCCAGCCCAGCGCTTTAGCAAAGCGTGCTACCGGAATGGCATCCTGTCCGGCACCAAAAAGGACGATCGAGGGGGGTGGTGCAAGCCATTCCAGCAAGACTTCCACATTGCCAGATGCACACGGGTACTGTTGCACGATCGACTGCTGGTGATGCAGCACGGATGGTACATCCATCAGTAGATTTGAAACCAGCGTGGAAGCCTCAATCTCATGAGAAACTGTATGATCAGCATGACAAATTAAACGCGCTCCAACGTTGATCACAACTGATCCGGCGGCGTTGAAGACCGTTGCCAGGACACCGGGCTGCTGGTGTGCCAGACAAGCAGCAATTAACAATAGAAGATTGAATGGCTTTTCCCTATCCAACCGTTCGATCAGAATTTGCACGATCCCGTTGCAGCCCAGTCCTAAGCCCCAGATAATATTTTCATTAGCCGTCGTGTCATAGGTGACAACGATCGATTTTCCGGATTGCATTACCTGTTGAGCATGTTCCACCACATCCTGTTCCAAACAGCCACCGCTAATCATCCCGACGGTTTGCCCCGAATTCATAATCAATATACGGGCACCGGGACGGCGATAGGTGGAACCGCTGGTGTTCATCACAGTCGCTAAGGCGGCAGCTTCGCCCGATCGCGTCACCTGATCATAAGCATTGAGAATAGCCTGGATTTCATTCATGGAGTTTCCAATAGCTTTTCTAGTCGAATGGGAAGATCTCGAATGCGCTGACCCGTGGCGTGATACACGGCATTGGCGATCGCTGCTGATGAACCCACCGTACTGATTTCACCCACGCTTTTGGTGCCCAGAGCATTCACAAAGGGATCATATTCTTCAATAAAGAACGTATCAATACCCGCAATGTGGATGTGTGCTGGAACGTGATAATCGGCAAAGCTGGCAGTGGCAATGCGACCAAGGTTGGGATCGGTGATGGTTTCTTCCTGCAACGCCATGCCGATACCCATCACGATGCCGCCGAGAATTTGACTGCCTGCGGTTTTCGGATTCAAAATACGCCCGGTGGCAAAGGCTCCCACATAGCGAGATACCCTGGCTTCCATCGATACCGGATTCACACTTACTTCCGCAAAATGGGCACCAAAGTTGTACATGGCATATTGAGAATCGACTGGACCGCGCAACGCATTGATGCCTGACCACACCTAATTACGATCGCTCTCATCGGCATCGCGTGGAAAGGTTTCCTGATAGGCTTCAATCACGTCTAAGTTGTGACGATTCAAAATCTCCTGATAGGTTTCGCCTTGAGTTGGATGTTGTGCCACAAACAAGCGTCCATCGATCGCCGTAATATCTGACTCATTCACTCCATAGAGCGGTGAGGCGGGATCAGCGATCGCCATCTGCACCACTTTACTCCGGGCGGCTCTGGCAGCGGCTTGCACAGCGGGTCCCACACTACCCACCGTCCGAGACGCTCCGGTAATGGGAGTGTTGGGTAAGTTGGTATCGCCCAGTTCAAACTGCACCTTTTCTGGTGGTAAGCCCAATCCTTTCGCTGCAAGCTGGGTCATGACGGTGTAGGTGCCATTGCCAATTTCGTGAGAACCACTTTGGGCGACGGCGTGTCCATCGGCAAAGATTTTCACCCGCGCCGCTGCTGGAGAGAGATAGACGGGATAGGCAGCGGTTGCCATGCCCCAACCCACCAGAAAGCCGTTCCCATCCTGCATAGAACCGGGCTTGGGATTGCGTTTCTCCCAGCCAAAGCGATCGGCTCCCTGCTGGTATAGCTGTATTCAGGGAGGTTAGGACATAAACTGGAGAAATACAACGCATCTTTCTCCCATTATGGCGAAACCTTACAGCAATGACTTTCGGCAAAAAGTGATGCAGGCGATCGAGTTGGATGGACTCAAGAAAAGTGAGGTAAGCCAACTGTTCAACATCAGTCGCAATACGATTAATCTGTGGTGTCGGCGCAAAGCTGAGACAGGGGATGTCAAACCGAAAGCCAGAGCAGTGACGCAATCGGGATTGAAGATCAACGATTTAGAGAAGTTTGGCGCGTTTATCAAACAGCATGGCGATCAAACTCAGAGTGACCTCGCCCAACTGTGGGAGGGCGAGGTGAGCCAACCGACGATTTCGAGAGCCATCGCGAAGATTAAGCATAGCCGTAAAAAAAACCATACGGCTATGTCCAAAGAGACGAAGCCAAACGAGCCGCCTTCTTAGTCCAACTGGGCGACCCGAAAGCACCGCACTTGGTGTACGTCGATGAGGCTGGCATGGATGAGCGGGACAATTATGGCTACGGTTATGCGCCAGTCGGGAAACGCTTCTATGCCCTCAAGTCGGGTCGGCGGCAGGGTCGCGTGAATATGATTGCGGGCTATCGCGATGGTGAACTCATTGCTCCTTTCACCGTTGAAGGAGCCTGCAATCGAACCGTGTTTGAGGTTTGGCTAGAGACTTGCTTGATTCCCCAACTGCGTCCCGGACAGTGGGTAATTATCGATAATGCCACGTTTCATCATGGCGGTCGTGTTGCCCAATTGATTGAAGCCGCAGAGTGCCGGATTGTCTATCTACCACCTTACTCACCAGACCTGAATCGGATTGAGAAGTGCTGGACATGGTTGAAGAGCCGCATTCGCAAGCAATTACCTGACTCTGTCAGTTTACGTGAGGCGATGGAATCTGTTCTGAAGCAGGCAGCGTCCTAACATAGTTGAATAAAGCTATAACTATTACCTCCTGTTAATAAGATCCACCAGATCCCCGTATCTCATCCCTTTGGGGCGATCGCTTCTCACTCCAGAGAGATGAAGCAACCCGACAACCTCGGCGATTCTGTGTACAACGAGAGCAATGTTTCCATGCTAAAGGCGTATTAAACCTCTGTAAGCGGTGGGCTGCTTGAGTTGGGCTTTCATGAGGGAAATTTCGGTATGGTTAGTAATTTTGGCATAGCGCTGGGTCTGGGCAGCCTGCCGTTATGGATGGCTCAAGTGCCCGTAGATGGGGCAGTCGATACCCCTGAGAGGGCAGCTCTAGTATTCTCAGGTCCACAATTTTTCATCGCGTTGATAGCAGGGCTAGTGTTAGCGTTTGCCTTTCAACTATTGCTAACAAATCTTTCGGTGGCAGCAGGCATTTCGTATCTGGGGCGATCGTCCGATTCACACTCAGACGACGATCACCACGAGTCAGGCAGTTTGGGCGGCACGGTGAAGAAGATTGGGTTTGCCGTAGGCTTATGGACGCTGATTACCGTGAGTGTGGCATTGTTTCTGGCGTGCCTGCTGGCAGTCAAGCTAAGCCTCATTACCAATGCGGTGCTGGGCGCGATCGTCGGTGTGGTCATTTGGGGCGCTTACTTTGTCCTCTTGGTGTTGTTTAGCTCCATGACGGTTGGTTCGCTGGCGGGTTCAGTCGTCAACACAGCCGTATCGGGCTTTCAGGCAATTTTTGGCACAGCAACCGCTGCGTTGGGTGCCAAGGCGGCAAGCAGCCAGGTCGTTTCAACCGCAGAAGCCGCAGCAGCAGCGATTCGACGCGAACTCGGTTCTGGGCTTGACCCAGTCAGCGTGCGCGATTCGATCGAAGATTATTTGGATGCACTGCGTCCGCCCGGGCTGGATATGCCTAAGATTCGCAGTGAGTTTGAGAGACTGGTCAATGATCCAGAGCTACGCGAAATTGCAGGCAGTGGCTCTCCTATAGAGATTGCCGATCGCCTGCGGAGTATCGATCGGGGCACGTTTGTAAATCTGGTCAGCAGCCGTACTGACCTTTCTCGTCGGGATGCTGAGCGGGTGATTGGTCAGCTTGAATCGGTCTGGCAATCCGTCGTCAGCCAGTTTCAAAAGAAGGACCCAACCGCAGAGTTGGTTGAGTACCTCCGGTCTGCTCAACCGGAAGCGCTGAACTCCAGCGAACTCAATACCAAGCTCGATCGTCTGACCGAAGAAGTGCGTCAACAGCGCGAATTGGCACAGTCAGGACAGCTAGTGCGATCGAAGGAAGAAAGTAGCCTGGTTGATCGAGCGCTTCAGTTCGGCTTTACCACGCTCATGGGCACTGTCATGGGGCGGGGCGATCTGTCTGACCTGAACGTAGAAAAAATTCTGGGTCAACTGCAAACGGCGAAGGACAAGCTGGGCGACGCCACCAAGCAAGTGGCGCAAAAAGTGCCCGGACTGCCGTTTAACACCATCAAGGCAGATGTTGAAAACTACCTGCTGAATGCTTACTCCTGGCACCTGAACCGCGAAACCTTGCAGACTGAGTTCCGGGATATCATTTACGATGCTGAAGCTGATCCACTCACCGTACAGCGGCAGTTAGAGGAACTGAATCGCTCTTACTTTGTGGATGTGCTGACGCGACGCAATGATCTCACACCTGCTAGAGTGTCTGAAATTGCCGATCAGCTAGAGGTCATTCGGGCTTCGACGCTAAGCACAGTCATGGCAGCAGCAACGCAAGAGCAATCGCAAGATGTCCGCAGTCGCGTGGAAAATTACCTGCGATCGACCAACAAAGAAGAACTCAATCCCGATGGCATTCAGCGTGATTTTCGTCTTCTGTTGGACGATCGTGAGGCTGGCTTTGATGCCTTGCAGTCTCGTCTCAGTCAGTTTGACCGCAGCACCCTGGTTGCTATACTCGCGCAACGACCAGACACAACCCCAGAGGATGCCGATCGCATTGTCAGCCAGCTTGAAGGTACTCGTGACAGTGTTCTCAATACGGCGCGAGAATCTCAGGAGCGCGTGAAGGCTGAAGCATTGGCAGTCCGCGATCGGGTTGAAACTTACCTGCGAAACACTAACAAGTCAGAACTCAATCCGGACGGAATCAAGCGCGATTTCCGGCTGCTGCTGGACGATCCGCAAGCAGGACGATCTGCCCTCCGCGATCGCCTCAGTCAGGTTGATCGAGACACGTTGGTACAACTGCTGGCTCAGCGCCAAGACATCACGCCTGAAGAAGCCGATCGCATCGTCACGCAGCTTGAAGATGTGCGTTACAACGTCATTCACGCGCGGCGCATCGTCGCGGACAAGGCAAAGGATCAGTACGACCAGGTGAGTACGGCGATCGCCGATTATCTGCGTCGCACCAACCTGTCAGAGCTTGACCCAGACGGCATTCAGCACGACTTGAAGACGCTACTGGATGATCCCAAGCAGGGGTCGATCGCTCTGCGGCAACGGCTCTCTCAGGTCGATCGTGAAACGCTGGTCAAACTGCTTAGCCAGCGGGATGATCTCACCGAAGAGCAAGTCAATCAGACCATCGATCAGGTGCAGGAAGCGATTCGTCGCATTGTCCGCTCACCGCGTCGGTTGGCATCGCGTACCAAGCAGCGGGTGCAGGACTTCCAGACCAACGTGGAAAGCTATCTGCTCCAAACCAACAAGGATGAACTTAATCCAGACGGAATCAAGCGCGATTTGCAACTGCTGCTGAACGATCCCCGTGCTGGAGCCAGCAGTTTGGGCGAACGCCTCAGCCAGGTCGATCGCTCGACGCTTGTGGCACTGCTCTCTCAACGGCAAGATATTTCCACCGCAGAAGCGGAACGGATCGTCGATCAGGTGTTGGCAGTGCGCGATCAAGTGTCGGCTCAGATCCAAAAAATCCAGAGCCGCATCCAGTCTGTCATCGACAGCATTCTGGCGCGCATTCGGGCTTACCTGAACGCACTCGATCGCCCCGAACTCAACTACGACGGCATCAAGCGCGACGTACGTACCTTGTTCTACGATCCCCAGGCTGGTTTTGATGCCATGCGCGATCGACTGGGCAGCTTCAACCGCGATACGCTGGTAGCCGTCCTGAGTTCGCGTGAGGACATCTCCGAAGAGCAGGCAAACCACATCATCGATCAGGTTGAAGATGCTCGTGCCAGCGTGTTGCGTCGGGCAGAACGTTTGCAAGCAGACGCTCAACACCGCTTGGCAGAGGTCAAATATCAGGCGCAGAAGCAGGTGAAAGAAACCCAGAAGGCGGCTGCCAGCGCTGCCTGGTGGTTGTTTGGCACGGCTCTTGTATCAGCGGGTGCTGCTGCCTTAGCAGGCGCGATCGCGGTTCGAGGTGTTTAACCACTGCTTCTAAAAGGCTCACACCTAATGCCTCTCTTCGGAGAGGCTTTTTTTATGGCTGAATTCGACAGGCTGCGTCACTATAGTGCATCGTGATTACGTCGCATAGTCATATACGGGGACTTCTACAAAGCGATTTGGCTCTCGTCGAGTAATGACCTGATTGTGACAAGTTCTACACCCATCAGTGAATTTCGGCATCAGATAGTCGTCCTGCTAGTGGCTCATACTCATCTTCCAAAAGCCAGAGTTGTGCGTCCTCATAGCTCTGAAACGTTTTTACAAGCCCATAGCCCACCGCAGGGTCAAAAACATACCAACTCCCAATTTTGTCACCCAGTAGTAGCAGAACGTAAGGTGGCGATTGCAGTGGATCAACCCAGACTTCTAAAAAACTCCAGCTATCCTCCACTCGATCTGGTGCGAGGGATAGGGTGGTACCGGTTGTTTGCATCGATCTTTACCTCGCCGCAGAACAATGACTAAAACCTCGGAGGTTTAAGCCACCATGTTGGTCACGATGCTTAATGCTTGGTTAAAACCTCCGAGGTTTGCGTAGGTCCTATTGTCTAGACTTTGAGCGCCACCATTTTTTGGACGGCTTCCACAATTTGCTGAGGTTGGACGATCGTCAGATTTTCCAAACCGCCATTGTAAGGGGTGGGAATATCCTGAGACGATAGCCGCAAAACGGGAGCATCCAGTTCATCAAAGAGACGATCGTTAATCGACGCAATCACTTCAGCCGCAATCCCACCCGTCCGCATGGCTTCTTCCACAATGATCACGCGATGGGTTTTGCGAATTGATGCGCCGATCGTGTCAAAGTCCAGCGGCTTCAGCGACAGCAGGTCAATCACTTCGGGATCATAGCCCTCTTTTTCAAGCGTTTTGACTGCCTGCATCACATGATGCCGCATCCTCGAATAGGTGATGATCGTGACATCCTTGCCCGATCGCACCACTTCTGCCTTGTCCAAAGGCAGCAAATACTCGCCTTCTGGCAAATCTTCCTTCAGGTTGTAGAGCAGGACGTGCTCAAAAAACAGCACGGGGTTGTTGTCACGAATGGCAGACTTTAGCAGCCCTTTCGCGTTGTAGGGTGTGGAACAGGCAATAATTTTGAGTCCCGGTACTGCCTGAAAGTAGGTTTCTAACCGCTGTGAGTGTTCTGCACCCAACTGCCGACCCACCCCACCGGGACCGCGAATCACCATCGGAATCTTGTAATTGCCGCCGGACGTGTAGCGCAGCATCCCGGCGTTGTTAGCAATCTGGTTAAACGCCAGAAGCAAGAAGCCCATGTTCATGCCTTCAATGATGGGACGTAGCCCGGTCATCGCGGCTCCCACAGCCATCCCGGTGAAGCTATTTTCGGCGATCGGCGTATCCAGCAACCGCAGATCGCCATATTTCTTGTACAGATCCTTCGTCACCTTATAGGAACCGCCGTAATGCCCCACGTCTTCGCCCATCACCATCACAGTGGGGTCGCGCTCCATTTCTTCGTCGATCGCTTCACGCAGGGCATTAAAGAAAAGTGTCTCTGCCATTGGTTCCTCTAGTCGCGGCAATTTCTGTCATTTTACAGGAGTCCAGGAAGGTTTGGCAGTCAGCGGTCAGCCTGTGAGTTTTGACAGTTGTTGGTTGTTGGTTGTTCGTTGTTAGTGCCTGAGCCGTTCCTGACTTCCTCTAACAACTAAAAACTAACAACTAAAAACCTCCCTTGCCCTCTGCCTTCTACTAATTTTGCGCGACCCAATGCGATAGTAGACCTAGCGCGAACGCCGCAACCCAGATTTGCACCAGCATGGGATTAGTCAACACAACGACTACGCCAACTGCAATCAGCCCTGTGCCAATGAGTCTGACCATTTTGCCTACCCGTCAACGTTTACTCTTTTCTTCAGGTGGCAACGAAAAATTCGGTAAAGTTCACAAAAGCTTCGCAAACGGAAAATCCTCCCGAGTCCTTCATGACCAGGAGGATTTTTGTCGAGAGCTGACTGTAGCTGAGGACTTCTAGTCTTGAGTCGTCCACCGAGCAACGAGACGGGCGCGATCGCCTACCGTCTCCGTCACCCAAATCATGGTGGGTCTAGGTTTACGTACAGCTTGAAAGACGATCGAGGCATCACTCGAAGCACTCTGGTTTGGTTGAGATGTGTGTGAAGAAATCATAAGGGGGGGTCCTTTTCTAAGATAATTACACTATGAAATGTCTTCAGATAAAGCCCCATAATTTACGCATTCTCTCTGTGTGATTGTTTGGGTCTAAATGTGTGACTTGCTATTTCCTAATGTGGAAAAGGAGGGGGAAAGGATGAAGGATAAAGGATAAAAAGTTGACTGCTAACCACTAGAGAGGAGTCAGGAGTCAGGAGTCAAGGGGGTTGTTAGTTTTTAAGAAGGAGGCAGGAACGGCTCATGCACTAATAGCCAACGACTCAAAACTCTCTAGCTTGTCGGCGCAAAGCGCTACTCAAAACTCCTAGACTGATGGCTACAGCAATCTTCAATCAAGTGAAGTACAGATCTATGCAGGGAGTCAAGGAGTCAAGGGAGTAAGGTGTACCTCAGCAAATTGGAAAACGCTGTAAGTTCAAAATCATGTTTATCGATCGCAAAGGATTGCACTATGTCAGCTTTACCGTTTTATATTGTGGATGTGTTTGCTGAAACAAAGTATGCAGGCAATCAATTAGCGGTTTTCACAGATGCTGGCTCGTTGTCTACGGGCGCGATGCAGCAGCTAGCAAAGGAGATGAACTACTCAGAAACGACGTTCATTCTATCAACCGAACCACGATCGGGTGGGTATGATGTACGCATTTTTACCCCAGCAAAAGAACTACCGTTTGCCGGACATCCAACCTTGGGAACGGCGTTTATTTTGCAGCATGACATCCTTCAAAAAGCAGTTGAAACGATCGTGCTTAATCTGGGTGTTGGGCAAATTCCGGTTAACATTCTTTACAACAATGGTGTGGCAGATGTGCTGTGGATGGAGCAGCGATCGCCTGTTTTTGGAGAAACATTTGCAGCAGACGCGATTGCACCAATTCTCAATCTAAATGTTGCTGATCTTGATGCCAATTTTCCCATTCAAGATGTTTCAACGGGTGTTCCATTTATCATCATGCCGCTCAAATCTCATCAAGCTTTGAGGCAAATCAAAGTCAACAAAGATCGCTACTTTGCCTTCATTGAACAGGCCCAGGCAAAAGAAATCCTCGCCTTTTGTCCAGAGACGTATCATCCTGAAAATCAATTGAGCGTGCGCGTGTTTGCCGATTCACTGGGAATTCCCGAAGATCCAGCAACGGGTAGTGCCAATGGTTGTCTGGCAGGGTATCTTGTGCAACACCGTTACTTTGGTCATACATCTATTGATCTGCGCGTTGAGCAAGGCTATGAAATCGGTAGACCGTCACTCTTGCTACTAAGAGCGTCCCAAACAACGACTACGATTCGAGTATCGGTTGGTGGACGCGTGCAATTGATTGCGCGAGGTGAGTTTGTTTGACAACATTTGGAGCAAACGGGTTGATGCGAATGGTCAAAGGCTACCTGCTCAGTCTGTTCGATCCAGAATTTATCGCCACGGGTTTGAAGACCGCTATCTTTGTGGGATCTTTACTCTTTATCATCAATCACGGGCTGGCGCTGTTACGCGGTGAAATGACCCTCGATCGCTGGCTTTCAGTGATTGCCACTTACGCCATGCCGTACCTGGTAAACGTGTACGGTCAATACAGCTACCGTCGCAAGCTATCAATGCAGACGAGTCCACCATCCGGCGAGGTTGGCAAAGCGCGATCGCCGCACCGACGCTAAAAGTCGCCAACGCAGGGACGGAACGATCGCGCGTCAATTAAACCTTCACCTACCGTTGACCTCATTCTGCTGCTTGATCTGGGGTTTGAGCGAGCCTGAGTGCCTTCAGTGCTTCAAGCTGTTGCTCAAGGTTTGTGATGACTTGATCGAGCGTCGGCAAAAGGCTCAACTGCTCAGGACTGTGCAGTGGGTAAAAGCGGGTGCGGATGCGGATTTCGTTCACTTTTTGCTTGAGGTCTTGCGCGATCGCTAGCGTATCGCGGCTGAGGCTTGCCAACTGTTGCTGCTGGTAAAACTTCAGCGCTGCACCCCGTAGCACTTGCACAGTCGCTTCTTCGCCATTGGCACCGGGCATGACGCGCAACCGTAGTAGTAGGCGCTGCTTTTGATACAGCCGCTCAATTTCAACTTGTTTCGGCTTTTGAATGGGTATCAAAGGGAGGTGAGTCAGCAGTTTTAGCTCATTGACCACACCTTGAATCACGTCCAGCGGCAGGTTTTCTAACACCGATTGCAAGACACCGTTCTGGCTCCACAAAATGCGACCATGCTGCGCCTGTCGCTCAAAATACAAGCGCCCAATGCCACCGACAAGCAGTCGCCCCAACAGTTCAACCAGCAATTCTGAGGGCGGCAGGGCAGAAAGAGCGGCTACAGGTTCAGTCAGATGCTTTGGCTCTACAGGCAAAATGGGTAAAGCATCACCAGGAGGAGGGAATTCTGGTAGATTAGCTGCCGTAGGCGGACGCTCTGCTTTGAGGATGAACGTTTCCCGAAGACGATCGAAATCACTGGGCACGGGTGTTAGGTGATCAGCCTGTGTCTCCTGCTCGGTAGGCGCTGGCGATCGCGCGTCCGGTGCCCCATCGGCTTCGACCAAGGAAGACGGCACGATCGCCGGAAGCGCTTCAGGCGTTGCAAGGTCTAAATCGTAGAAGTTAAGGTCTTCTGGGCTATCAACGAGTAAAGTCGGGTGAGCGTTTTGATCAAGATGGGCTTTCGCTTCAGCGGCTTCTGCCTTAGGACTTTCTGCCGTAACCTTTTTAGCCGCATCCTGAGCGGACAACCGTTGCCCCGTGTGTTCGGCGATCGCGCGTACAGCAGTGGGTTTGGGGCGGCTGGGCTGACGTTGGCTACCCGTATAGCTTAGATACGCCGACAGTGCTGCATGATGCACATCGGTTGCCAGCGTTTGAGGCGTGAGTGAGCAGTTCATGTAAGCCAGAATACGGCGCACATAGTCTAGAGCGGCGGCATCTTCCAGGTTAACCATACCCAGTTTGAGACGACTGCCTTCCAGGGAGAGCGGCAGCAGTTGGTGATAAAGACACGCCTCAAACGGAAGAATGCTATCAATGAGACGAAAAACTTGTTCGGTATCAAGATGGGCAGTCCAATCGGCTCTGGGCTTAGCTGAAACCGCAAAGTCTTGAGAATCTGCCATCTGTGCTTCAATTTGGTCGCCCGGTGAAGACACCATAGGAGTGCGCTGAACCTGTGTACTTGGTCTCTAGATTGCCCCAGTGCTTTATGTATCTAGCACACCCTTTGCGGTTAACAGTCTCGTAACGGTTGAGTTGGAGTCACAGGCACGCTGCGAACGAACCAAAGCAATAAACCCTTACCTAAGGAGCAAAAGGGCTTTAACCAAACGAACCTGGAGATGCACTAATCAACCTGCCAAACCACCACTCATTGCTCTGAGGGTCACTTCAATCGATCGCAGCAGCTACAAGCAAGCAATCCGTCGCAACCGTTGAAGTGCTCATCGAATGAGGCAGTCAATCAAGTCTAGCTTATTGCAAAAAGGTAGATGGGTTCTTGCTCTAGTGACTTACTTCACAGTTCGATCGCAGGAGCCTAGCCGTCTCGCTCTGACGCGTTCCCTAACCAGGCAACCACCAGATCTTGCTGACTTTTAGAGGCGAAAACACGGACGGCATGGTAGTTGATCTTTTCACGCAGGCGATAGACCTGACGGACAGGCATATCTAACGCTTCAGCGATCGCCTCTTGTGACCGTCCCTGAAGATAGAGCCGCAACCATTCTGCCGCTGTGGGACCAAGTTTATCCAGCAGATATGCTTCAAAGCGTTGGCAAACGGCAGCACGCAGCTCTTGTTGTTCTTCTGCCGCCTGAGCATCCTGATATTGAGAAACGGCTTGAGCATCCAGGAGACTCACAGAGCCTTCCGATTCATCTGGCGAAATTTCTTCAGACACTAAGCGGATAAACTCTTGGGCTGGAACCTGCGTCATGCCACCGCGTTGAGAACGGCGCAGATAGTTCACAAAACGGTAGGACAGCAGGGGTTGATTGCGAATGGGACGCAGGCAGTATTCTTCGGTACTCGCTAGCAGCAAAGCATTCCGCAAGCGTGCATCGTGAGTGCATTTGGAAATCCACAGAATCTGCTGCTGCATGTAGCTATCGGTTTGCAGCAGTTCTTGAATGACTTCTTGCAGCACATCCACTACAGAACGCTGACGATCGCGCGAGAGGGCGATCCAGGTGCGAATCTTGTTACGAATGAGAAACAGACTGCTGAGACGTTGAATCAAGCTTTTGTACGCGCGTTCAGGACCAAAATCGAGGTAGCGCTGACGCAGAATCCGATAGCGGTAATCCATTGCTTGCTCTGCAACCTGCCGTGACGTGGGGGTCAGGTCTTCAAACCGAGCCAGATTGTCGCCCATGAGCCAGCGCACGATGCTCTCGCGTGTCGCAGCACTGTGATGTGGAATCTCTGCCTCTAAGCGCGATCGCCACTCGGTTTCTAATACGTCAGCCAATACCATCGTTTGAGTCAAGACCATGAGGTTGTCATCCCAGTCGTTCTAAACGCCCTCTTAAAAGAGTTTGCCTTACCTTACCCACCTGGCGCACCACCCACAATAGCGACTCTGGGTTTCCAACTTCAGAAAACTGCGGTTGGCTGACTGGTTGCCGATCGTCGAAGCTATCCACGAACGACATAACTAGCATTGTACTGACCGCATTCAAAAGTTCAGCATTTTGAACGTTGAGTTTTACGTGATCGGGGGATAAGAGGCAGAAGGCAGAAGGCAAAAATAACTTACGCCTCTGGAAGCTGGCTCATTTGTTCCAGATTCAGCACGTCTGCCAGCGTTTTGGCATCCATCAAGCCCCGCTCCAGCACGATTTCGCGCAGGGATTTACCCGTTTCTAGCGATTCTTTTGCCACAGCAGCGGCGTTGAGATAGCCAATGTGGGTGTTGAGTGCCGTCACTAATGCCAAACTACCTTCGGCATAGGCAAGACATCGATCGCGGTTGGCGGTAATGCCTTTGATCCCTTTCTCAGCTAGAGACGCGATCGTGTTGCCGAGAATCTCGATGCTGTGAATCAAGTCGTAGGCAATGAGCGGCATCATGACATTGAGTTCGAGTTGTCCGGCTTGTGCGGCGAAGGCGATCGCGGTATCGTAGCCCATGACCTGAAAACACACCTGCGAAGTCATCTCAGCCATCACGGGATTGTACTTTCCAGGCATGATGGACGATCCCGGCTGGACAGGCGGCAGTTGAATTTCCTTAAAGCCTGTTTTGGGTCCCGAATCGAGCAGGCGTAGATCGTGGGAGATTTTGACGCAATCTTGCGCCAGGTTGCGTAAGGAGCCAGAGACATTCACAAAGGGAGCCATACTTTGCATCGCTGCCATGAGATGTGGGGCAGGCCGCAAGGGCTGATCGATCAAATCCGATAGAATCTCCGCCACACGAAAGCGATATTGAGGATGGGTGTTGAGTCCCGTTCCTGCCGCGCTACCACCCAAACCGAGAATCATGAGATCCTTGGATGCGGTTTCGATACGGATTAAATGTTCGCTCAAAATCTGTGCCCAGGCGCGAAAGTTGTCACCCAACCGCACGGGAACTGCGTCCTGTAAATGGGTTCTACCAGAGCGAATCACGTCATGAAATTCCTGCGCTTTTGCCTCCAGTGCCGCGATCGCGCTTGTCAAAGCTGGATACAGCGATCGCTCTAGCGCTAACAACCCGCCAATCCGAATTGCAGTGGGGATCACGTCGTTGGTAGATTGCCCATAATTCACATGGTCGTTGGGGTTCAGCCGCTTGTAATTGCCCTTCACGTCGCCCAGAAGTTCGAGCGCTCGATTTGCCAGCACCTCATTGACATTCATATGATGTGACGTGCCCGCACCCGCTTGATACACATCTACCACAAACTGATCGCGCAGTTTTCCGTTCAGCACCTCATCCGCTGCCTGCACGATCGCCTCACTGATGTCGGGCGTGATGCAGTGGAGTTCCCCATTGGCGATCGCGGTTGCCTTTTTAATCAACACACAGGCATCGACATAGGTTGGCAGGGGCTTCAACCCGCTAATCGGAAAGTTTTCGATCGCTCGTAGCGTTTGAATGCCGTAGTAGGCGGTGTTGGGGAGCTGGCGATCGCCCATCGAATCTTTCTCGACGCGATACGCTTCTGAGTTCGTCATAAGGTTTTTCTGGTCTGGTTACTCTCTCCACCAATATTCCACAAGTGAGCGTTGAAGCGGTGACTTGTGATACGCCCATCTCAGAACGCAACAATTGCCAGAATGCTAAACTTCAAATAAAAAGGGTGTGTCAAGGAGATTGGGCTATTCCTACAACAGAGCAGGTTTTTCCAAAGCTTCGTCCTTTGTTACTGGCTAACAAAAATGTACGTATCAGTGAACCTTGTCCGCATTGATGAGCGCACCAACAAGGTGTTCATTCTTGCAGGAGAGGACATTGAAATTGAAATCGGACCAAACGGTGTATGGAGCAAGTAGCGATGAAACCGAACTTCCAGGCAATGAATAAGAGCGAACTACGAGCCTACGTGCTGGCTCACCGGGACGATAACGAAGCTTTTCATGCGTACATGGATCAGATCAGTGCTGAGGGCGATCGGGTAACCTTTCCCCCCTTAAAATCCCTTGATGATCTGGAGAATTATCCCGAAGTGCTAGAACAATTTCGCCGCGATGCAGAACGGAGAAACTAATGTTTGCTGAATACATCAAGCTCGCAATGAGCAAAGCAACATACGAGATCTTGGAAGACGACGAAGGCTTCTTTGGCTCGATCCCTGGCTTTCAGGGCGTGTGGGCGAACGCTATATTCAGGCGCTTGAATCTGAGGTTGCATAATGCCTCCGCTTAGACCAATCAGGCGCTCAGCCTGATTTACTATCTCATACCAATCATTCATGCTGATGTTTCAGCACCCCAAGGAATGAAAGGGGTGTGGGGTGTAGGGTGTGAATAACCGCATTTTCAGAGCAATTTAAATTGCAAATGCGACACATCCTGTAAGGGCAAGGCACTGCCTTGCCCTTACTCAGCGATTGATCTGTAGCCGTCATTCTTTAAATTGATATCAAATCGTAATCAACACGGTGACATTGGCAATGTAAGGGCATACATTCGAGATCGATCACAATCCATTCGAGATCGACGCGGTGACATCGTAATGTAAGGACTTACATTCGTGATCGATGTGGTCACATTGGCAATGTTTACGGATGCAAGACAGCAACACAAGATATGAGAGAAACCGAGGAAAAGAAAGACAAGAACAAGTTGAAGCTCATTGGATTAACTGTCTTAGCTACTGTGTTGCTTGTCTCCGTAGTAGCAGCCGTATGGAACTGGGTAGACCTTCAGAAAAAGCCGTTAGAAGGTACGAAACGTCAATTCGATGCCTCGCTGGACTTTGTAAAGACGATCGCCACCATTGCTGGGGGTGTCGTACTTTTCCTGAATTTCAGAGTCGCGAATCGAAGCGCTGAACTTGCCCAGAAGAAACTGGAGCAGGAAACAGAAAAGGCTAAAGCTGACGCAAAGTTAGCCGAGGCACGACTGACGATGGAGCGGTTCAGCAAAGCCGTAGACATGATGAGCAGCGACAAAAGCATCCATCTCCGGCTAGGAGGCATTTATGCGCTGGAAAGTATTGCACTTGACTCCAGCGATGACAAGATTGACGAGAATTACAGGCAGGTCTTAGAGGTTCTGACTGCCTTCGTGCGGCAGAATTCACCCTATCCACTCCGAAAGCAGGTGGAGAAAGAGTCAACGATTTCTTCACAACCAATCGAACAGCCAACAGCGGAAGTTGGGGAACAGCACGACGAAATCCCCTCCTTACCAACTGACATCCAAGCCGCTTTAACTGTATTGAGTAGGCGTAAACACAAGGATACGGATTGGGAGCACTACCCGATCGACTTACACAAAACAGACCTGAGACGAGCAAATCTCCAGGGGGCGAATCTTCAGAAGGTAGACCTTGTTGAATCAAATCTCCAATTGGCAGACCTCAAGGGGGCGGAACTCCAAGGGGCACAGCTTGAAAAGGCAGACCTTACGAGTGCCATTCTTCATCTAGCAGACCTTAGTGGCGCGAATCTTCGGAAGGCAGAGCTTAGTGGTGCGAATCTTCAAGAGACACACCTTATAAAGACGAAGCTACAAGGGGCAAACCTTATAGAGGCTGATCTCCAAAGGGCAGACCTTCATGAGGCAAATCTCCAGGAGGCACTCTTGCTCTGTACAGACCTTCAGAACGCCCAAAATCTTACTCAACAACAACTAGAGGGAGAAAAGCTACCGTTACTGTGCAATGTGGCTCTACCCGAAGGATTGACAGTCAGCTCTAATCGAGACTGCGATCAGCGCCTGCTGGAAGCATTGGTAGAGCGATATCCGGAAGCGTTCGAGAACCTGATATCGGCAAGGTTTGTTGTGGATCAGATTAGGCAGAAGAAGAAATGGTAGAGCGATCGCCCCTTGCCATCAGTTGGTTATCGGCAAGAAACCCAAGCAGTGAGGCGGTTTGGTGGCGATCGGTTGAGATAGTGGTGTGAGGGTGTTTGTTCTACCCTAAGATATTGGAAGACTTTTATTAAGACGGAAGCTAAAAGCTATTGGTAGCCCTCGATTGTGCAATTTTAGGGGCGTTATAATTTCACCAGACGTAAAATTACAGCTTTGGAATAAGAGCGTTACAAAGGTAAGAATGGTTACAGCTCTCAATCAACCATCTTCACTAATACATGAGATTCAGCTTGAGAAAGTTGGCGACTGGAATTTATTCAAGTTCAGTGAGTCTCTTCAATTGCGGATGGAGAGCCTTCTAGAAAAAAAGAAAGCGGATGAGATCACGATCGATGAAATCGCTGAGCTGAGTGCGATCGGAGAGTTAGATCGCATTTTTACTCATATCAACGCGATGCTTGCTGCTCAAAATGACAATCAGTGATGCACTCAAGCAGGCGATCCGAGAACGTGCTAACTATGTGTGTGAATATTGCCATTCTCCAAAACGACTGAGCGCGAATCGCTTTACCGTTGATCACCTCATCCCCAAATCGTTGGGTGGTTCCGATGACTTTGATAATCTTGCGCTTGCCTGTCGTCGTTGTAATGAGCGGCGTTACAACTTTGTGGCTGGTGTTGATCCAGAGACTCAGGCGATTGTTCCGCTTTTCAATCCTCGTCAGCAGAAATGGGCAGAGCATTTTGTCTGGCTCGATCGAGGGGTTGTGGTTAAGGGAACGACACCAATTGGTCGTGCGACTTGTATTCGTCTTGATCTGAACGATACCCGTTATTCAGAGAACGATTCTATTCGAGCAACAAGACGGTTTTGGCTAAAAATCGGGCTACATCCACCAACGGATGATCCAAAGCAAGTTTGACATTGTGTTCTATGTGGGTTGCGATGAGCGGATGTGGTGATGTTCGCCTCCCTCAAAGCTGAAGCAACTCAACAAGCCTTCTATGACGAAGATAAGTAACTCTTCTCATTAGACCGCGTAGCTTCAACATGGCGTTTTCTTCTATCACTCGTGCGCTGGGGCGATCGCCCTTCCCCATCAGTTGGTTATCGGCAAGAAACCCAAGCAGTGAGGCGGTTTGGTGGCGATCGCGCCCTTCGTTCACTATCACAGACTTATGCGCCGACGGACTCTTTCGCCGCATAGAGCACTTCAGCGGTGATGACTTCGATGTTGCGATCGCGCGCAAATTTCTCGGTATTGCGCTTCACTTTGCCGCGTACAAAACCAGGGATTTTGTTGAGTTCCGCCTGTCCGTCCTTGCTCCATGCCAGATCAGAATCAGCAGAAATGCCTTTGGTGATGCCTTCTTTGGTATCGTGACCGCCGAAGATTTCCAGCAGGTGGTCTTCCATGCCCAGGGTGAAGGAGTTGTAGATGAGATCGACAAGCTGATTGGTGCCTTCGTAGCCAAGGAATGGCTTGTAGCCGATCGGAAAGTTCTGGACGTGGATGGGGGCAGAAATCACGCCGCAGGGGATATCCAGCCGCTTACCGACGTGGCGTTCCATCTGGGTGCCGAAGATGGCAGAGGGTTCCACACGGGCGATCGCGTCTCCCACAGCCCCGTGATCATCCGTAATCAGCACGTCGTCGCAGTACTCGCTGACCTGTTCGCGGAACCAGGCTTCGTCGTTCTTGCAGAAGGTCCCTGCCCAGACGACATGAATACCCATCTCACGGGACAGGATTTTGGTGATCGCGGCGGCGTGGGTGCTATCGCCATAGACGACCGCTTTTTTGCCTGTGAGGTTCTGGCAGTCGATCGAGCGCGAGAACCAGGCAGCTTGCGAGACGTGCAGGGTTTGCTCATTGATGTAGTCTTCGTAGTCCACATTGGCACCTTGCGCGTTCAGGATTGCCTGAATTTTGCGGATGCAGCGTGCTGTTTCCACGACCCCCATTGGCGTGATGTCTACAAAGGGAATGCCAAATTCTTGCTCCAGGTACGCGGCGGATAGTGGTCCCAGTTCACGATAAGGCACCAGGTTGAACCAGGCGCGGGATAGATTTTTGATGTTGTGAACGGAGGCACCTTCGGGAATGACTTCGTTGACTTCAATGCCCAGGTCTGCCATCAGGCGCTTTAACTCGGTGCAGTCGTGGTTGTTGTGAAAGCCAAGGGTAGAGATGCCAAAAATGTTGACGCTGGGCTTCTCCGTTTTGTCGGTGGGCAGATCGCCTTTACGACGCGCTTTTTCGGTGTAAAACTGGACAATTTGCTGGAGGGTACGATCGGCAGCCTGTAATTCATTCACGCGGTAGTGATTGACATCCGCCAGCATGACATCGCCTTTAGACTCGATCTGAGCACGTTCCACAAAGTTTTGCAGGTCTTCTTGCAGAATGCTGGAGGTGCAGGTGGGGGTCAGCACAATCAGGTCGGGATGCTCTTCGCCATCTTTGCGCGTGATGTTGTCCACCACCTTCTCCTGGGAACCCCGCGCCAGCACGTTGCGATCGACCACACTGGTAGTTACAGGCGTAAAATCCCGTTCCCGTTCCAGCATCGATCGCATGACATTGAAGTAGTCATCACCCAATGGCGCGTGCATGATGGCGTGGACGTTCTTGAAGGAACTGGCGACGCGAAGAGTGCCAATGTGGGCGGGACCTGCATACATCCAGTAAGCCAATTTCATAGAGTGCCTCGGTTGAGAGAAAGGGTAAAGGGCAAAGGGTAAAAGGTAAAAGTAAGGATGAAGTGCCTAACTCTTCTTGCTTGTGTGCCGTGACGTTAACGCCTATCGATTTTCTCAGACATCTTGCGTTGTTGAGCGATCGCGAATCTAGAAGTCTGAGTTGGTGTTGGTGTTCAAAATCACTCAGAATCCTTGCTGTGTCTACCTTTCAACGATGCTTAAACTACTAACTCATCTGATTAGATGTCATCATTCTTAATGCTAGTTAAGGCTACTAACGAGTGTTACGATCGCCTGTAAGCTGACCGACATCAACTCAAAGCTAGTCAATACCAAACAACTTCAGTAATTTTTACGCCAGTAGCCTTATGCAGCTTAAATTGACAAAAGTGTTTCAGAAAGTCCCTCAAGGCTATATTGGCTTTGTTGAAGAGTTGCCTGGAGCCAATACGCAGGGTGATACGTTGGAAGAAGCACGGAGTCATTTGGAAGAAGCGATCGAGCTAGTTTTGGAAGCAAATCGTGCCTTAGCTGAGGAGCAGATCCAGGGGCAAGTGGTCATTCGTGAGGCAGTTATTTTCTTAGCAGCATGAAACGCAAGGATTTGCTGCGTCACCTTGAGAGTCATGGCTGTGAGTTTTTGCGTGAAGGCAGTAACCATACTATTTACGTCAATCGTCTTGTTCAGCGGTCTTCAACGATTCCGCGCCATCGGGAAGTCAATGATCTGCTTGTTCGCAAGATCTGCCGTGATCTACAAGTGCCAGAGCCGAGAGGAACCTAGCCTTTATTTCGCTGAGAAATGAGAGTTAAATAAAATTAACTGCTGCTTGACCTCTTCCAGCAATTCTCGCGGTTCTTCCTCATGCGATCGCGCCAGCCACCCATCATAAATATCTGTGCAGAGCGATCGCGCTGTGCGCCCCTGACCTTGCCGAAACTTGTGAGAATCTACCGTTTTGCGTGGGAATACTGTAGGTGCAGTCAGCCAAAGCGACCTGTACGAGAATCTGCTTGAATGGTGGATAACCTGTTTTTTAGACGTAATCCAGGTCGGTTGGTCTCAAGTTACTGCCTTGTCTTTATAGGGTCAAAATCATTTTTTAGAGCCTGAGAAGGACTGCTCAACCGCTGTTAAAGGGATGTTGAGGTTAGTTGCGTTTCCTCATCACTATTCAGCTAGCTGGAGTTTATCGCATGCCTCTTGCCAATCTGCTGTCTCGGTTTAAGGGGCGATCGCTCCGCACCGTTCTGGTGGTTCCCTTCATCCTGCAAATTTTTGGAGCCGTGAGCTTAGTCGGGTATCTTTCCTTTCGTAACGGTCAGGCAGCCGTGAATGACCTTGCCAGCCACTTGCGGCGCGAAACATCCACTCGCATCCAAGATCAAATCTCACGCTATTTGAAGGCGGCGGTACTCGTGAATCAAATTAACCGGGACGATTTGCAACGAGGGCAGTGGAGCTTGCAGGATCTCAAAAGTCAGGAGCGTCAAACCTGGCACATGCTGCGACTGTTTCATCCGTCAATTCAGGCAAGCGCCATCGCCACCCAGAAGACATTTCGGGCGCTGCATCAGTACAAGGGAGATGATCCCCGGCTCCTTGCCGTAGACAGTCGTGGGGGACTCCTTCACTCCTATGCGGTGGATGCAGAGGGGAAGCCAACCAACGTGATGGAAACGGGTAAACCTTACGATGTGAAGGTCAAGCCCTATTACAAGGCAGTGGCAAAAACTGGGAAAGCCGCCTGGGTTATTTTCCCACACGCCACTCAAAAATACATGCTGGTGAGTCTTGCCAACCCCATCTGGGATCAAAACCGTCAGCTTGTGGGCGTTCTGCTAGGAACATCTTCTCTGGCAGATCTCTCTCAGTTTCTCAACAGCTTTCAGGTGAGTGCAAATGGAGAGATGTTTGTGGTCGATCGCGCTGGTTTACTCGTCGCCAACTCATCCGATCAACCGTCAATTACCATCAGCAGCAATGGTAAGCCGCAACGTTTGAAAGCAAGCGAGAGTGGCAATGCACTTATTCGTCAGACGGCTCAATACCTGAAGGGTCGATCAGGCAGTTTAGGCACGATCGAGGATATTCAACAGCTTGACTTTGCGATTGATGGCGCACGCCAGTTTGTTCAGATTACACCCTTAAAAGATGACAATGGGCTTGATTGGTTAGTGGTCGTCGTGGTTCCCGAAAAAGACTTCATGGGACAAATCAATGCCCATACCCGCACCACAATTTTGCTCTGTTTCGCAGCACTGGGCATCGCTACCATCATTGGCATTTTGACGGCACGCTGGGTGACTCGTCCGATCTTCCAGCTCAACCAGGCTGCCAAAGCGATTGCGATCGGTCATTGGGATAGCGCGATCGACCTCAAGCGCAACGATGAACTGGGAGAACTGGGTGCCTCGTTTAACAGCATGGCAAACCAATTGCAAACATCATTTGCAACGCTGGAGCAAAAGGTTGAGGAGCGCACTGCCGAATTAGCAGATGCCAAAGAGAAATCTGAAGTAGCTAATCAGGCGAAGAGTGAGTTTCTTGCCAGCATGAGTCACGAGTTACGCACGCCGCTCAATGGCATCCTGGGCTATGCCCAAATTCTACAGCGCAGTGAATCCATAGGCGATCGGCATAAGAAAGGCATTGATGTCATTTATCAGTGCGGCAATCATCTGCTGAATTTGATTAATGACATTCTGGATCTGGCTAAAATTGAAGCCCGCAAACTAGAGTTACATCCCAGCGCAGTGTGCTTTCCAGCCTTTCTTGAAGGTGTTGCAGAAATCATGCGCCTTCGTGCGGGGCAAAAGAGTATTGACTTTACCTGTGTAGTAGATGCAGCGCTGCCAATGGGAGTATGGGCAGATGAAAAGCGTTTGCGGCAGGTGTTAATTAACCTGTTGGGCAATGCCATCAAGTTTACCGAGCAAGGCGGTGTCACCTGGCGGATTAAAACCCACAGATTAGAAAACGATCTCTATCAGATTCGCTTTGAAGTGGAAGATACGGGGGCTGGCATCTCACCAGGCGGGTTAGAAAAGATCTTTCAGCCCTTTGAACAGGTGGGCGATCTGAAGAAACAGGCTGAAGGCACCGGGCTAGGACTGGCAATCAGCCAGCAAATTGTGTCTTTGATGGACAGCAGCCTTCTGGTTGAGAGCGAACCAGGACGGGGCAGCACCTTCTGGTTTGAGGTAACGCTACCTGAAGCTCCGGATTGGTCAGCAGCGCAGCGATCGAACCAGCGGGGCACCATCACCAGTTTTGCAGGCAAGAAGCGTAAAGTGCTGGTCGTGGACGATCGCTGGGAAAACCGCGCCGTGCTGGTCAGCCTGCTGGAGCCGCTTGGCTTTGAGATGCTAGGAGTGAACAATGGGCAAGCTGGTCTAGAGGCGGTGAAAGCTTTCCATCCAGACTTGATTATCACCGACCTGATGATGCCAGAAATGGATGGTTATGAGTTTCTACGCCAGTTGCGCCAGTTGCCAGAGTTGAGCGAGATTCCGGCGATCGCGTCCTCTGCCAGTGTCTTTGAGAGTAATCAGAACGATAGTCTTGCGGCTGGGGCAAATGCCTTTTTATCAAAGCCTGTCGATGCACCTGCCTTGCTCAAACTGTTAGAAACCTACCTCAATCTGCAATGGCTTTACACTCAGCCAGCCAGTGATGAAGAAGCCAAGATAGATCAGGCTCTTCTATCAAGCCCATCAACGTTAGTGGCGATCGTGCCACCCCCCGAAGATATCCTCGCTCAACTGCACGCATTGGCTCAACAGGGGCGTTTGATGGCGATCGAGCAGCGGCTTAAAGACCTGGAAGACACCGACGAACAGTACAAAGCCTTTGTGCAAAGCGTGCGGCAGTATGCAGACGCGTTTCAAGCTGAAAAAATTTGCCTGCTCCTTGAAAACTACCTTCCCACTGTAAAAACATAACGGCTAAAAACATAACGGCTGAAAACATAATGGCTCCTTCAATGTGAGCGACTAGCATCAAGCCCACCGAAAAAGGCTTTTCTGAAGAGTGGTGTTCCGTCTCTTGCCTTAAAAACGTTGCCCACACAGTGTGGCGATCGACCGCTCCAGGTTCCACCGTGCCTGTGCTTCCAACCGTGCTTGAAAAAATGGAGTGTAGTAAATGGTCGATCGCGCCAGAAACTGCTCTAAAATTGCCGCCCGTCCAGCGCGATATTGCTTCTCTGTCACCCAATGGTACTCAGTGCGAATGTGTTGTTCGTAAACGGCAAACGCTTCGGGGGATTGTCCCAGAATGGATAGGTCGATATCGAGCAGCAACGCGCAATCGTGCGTTTCCGGTGGGCGATCGTGCGTCGTTGCCAGAATCATCGTCGTGATGCGATCGCTCACCACCGCACTCACCCCACTCTGATGCAGTGCTTGAGCTGCCCACAGCGCACTTTGCGCCTCGTTATCGGCTGCTTTGAGACCATACACCGCATCATGAAACCACAGCGCCATTTCTACCTCAGCGGGTCGCTCTGCCTGGGTTTGAGCGACATCAAGCTGATATCCATCAAGCTGGTATAAGCACGCTTCAATGTGAGCCACTGTGTGATAAGCGCGATGGGGCTGGCGATACGCCTCCAGCAGGTGGGTGAACAACTCCACACCATCAACGTTACTACCAAGGCGTTGCCACACTGTTTGAAAGCGGGTTGCGTTACACAGAGGACTGGGGGAGGCATTCATGCTCTTTAACGCGCTTGGCAATGGGGACAGTAGTAGAGACGGCGACCCCCCGCAATCTCTTTCAGAATAACGGTGCCGCAGATGTAGCAGGGCTTGCCATCGCGGTTGAAGACGTAGAGACGGTACTGCTGGCGTGTATAGCCCTGTTGTTTGAGCTGCGCAACAATCTCCAGATCATTCGTGATGCCTTTGGTGATGTAGGATTGACGGCTCACCGCGATCGCGCCTTCTGCCAGTTTGAGAATCTGTCCAGCGGTGCAATCGATCGGACGCAACGCTGGGTTCACCCCGGCGACAAACAGCACTTCACTGCGAAGATAGTTGCCCAAGCCACACAAAAACCCTTGATCCAGCAGCAGACTAATCAATCCACGACGATAAAAGCGCTTGTCTAAAAAGCGTGCTTGCACCTGCTCTACCGTGGTCGTGTCATCCAACACATCAGGACCCAACCGACTGAGAAAGGGATGGGTCAATAGCTGCTCATTTGTGATGACATCAATCTCCGACGCACTGTACAGGAGCGCTGCCTGCGTTTGCGTGTGGATTGCTAACCGCAGTTGACGGTTCGTGACAGGATGAACATTTGCTTTCTGGATGTACCACTTGCCATAAAGCTGGTTGTGACTGTAGATATTGAGCTGATCTTGAAACCGAATCAGCAGCGCTTTGCCTTTAGCCTGCACTGCCCAGATCTGTTCCTTCACAAGCATGTCTTCGTAGGGCTGCAAGCGTTCAAAGGCAAACGCAACGTGGAGCAGCGGCTTCTGAACGATCGCCCGTCCAATCGCATCGGCTGCTTGTTTAATTTCGGGACCTTCAGGCATGAGCGATCGTCACAGTGACATCAATAGAATGACTCATTGATCCAGCAGGTTGAAGATAGACATTAATTTTTCTATAACGTAATCCATCTCGATCCAGGTGTGGCGGTATGGTCGTAACACATCAGCCATTATTGGTTTGGGTGTATTGCCTCTGTTCCAGCTTACAGGTGACGTTATGGTTTCTGCTATTGCGATCGAAAATATTGATCCGACGAAGCTTTCGATCGAGGAAAGCTACGCCTTTGCTATTCTCAAACATCTACCCGTCGAGCAACTCAATCAGCTCAAGCAGTTGATGAAGTTGGGTAAACCGGGTGCGATCGGTCCCGGCACCTTAACAGCCTTTATTCAGTTATGCCAACAGCAGGGCTTTGACCTTTCTACAGCCGGAGTCGGCGCATTCAAAGAAACCCATCGCCTGAATAATACAGGGACAAATCAAGGTGCGATCGGTGCTCAAACAGCAGGGGTTTACTTTCAGGAAATTGTCACCAATCACGCTACTGCCACACCAGCAGACTTGAATGCGGCGATTCTGGCGGCTGCCGAAAATTTGCGCGGCATGTGTACCGCCGATGGTCCCGATGGTGGCAACAACGCCTGTGCGTGGTCATTGAACCGGGTTCTCAGCAAAGCGGGCATTACGCCGTTGGGTGACAATCCTAACTACGTCCCTTCATTGTACGAAGCGCTGCAACACGATCGCGGTAAAGAAGTCTCACCCGCAGACGCGAAGGCTGGGGATCTCGTCGTTGCCTTTGGCGAAGCACATATTGGCATTGGGTTAGACGATGGTTGCAGCCGTGTACTGTCTAACTCTTCGTCTAGAGCACTGTTTGGGTGGGAGTCTGATACCGATTTTGATGGCTCGTATGGTGGGACGAGTACGATCTATCGTTTGGTGAAATAATGTCATTTCGCTGTACCGCCGCTCTACTCACCCTCTCAACGACTCGCTTTTCTGCCCTCACTCAGTTCTACAGCCAGCTTTTCAACCTGCAACCCGTCGTTCTGCGTCCCAACATCTACGCCGAATTTCATCTCCCAGGATTAAAACTCGGCATCTTTCACCCCACACCCACTCCCCACTCCCCACTCCCCACTCCCCACTCCTCCACAGGCATGAGTCTGTGTCTAGAGGTCGAGAATTTAGACAGTGCGATCGCCCACCTTACCCAACTCGGCTATCCACCACCCGGCGACATCATCACCGCCTCTCACGGCAGAGAAATCTATGCCTACGATCCCGATGGCAATTGGCTGATCTTGCATCAAGCCGAATCCCTTTAGAATGAGAACTAACGTAATGGTTCACGCACTATGGTTGTTCAAGCCAAGGGGTTACTGTCGCTTGAGGAATTTTTAGCTCTCCCGCCAGGTGAGGGTGATTTGACTTATGAATTAGTGGATGGGCAAGCGATTCCCAAAATGTCTCCTAAGAAAAATCACTCGAAGTTAACCCGCACGTTGCTTTACCTGATTGACGGATGGAGCAATGGACGCGGTGAAGTGTGTCCTGAACTGGCGATTACGTTAACTCGTGATGGCAAAAGCTGGGTGCCTACGCCTGATCTGCTGTACATAACCAACGAACGACTGCCTGCTGATTGGGATGAGGACGGGGCGTGTTCTGTGCCTCCAGATCTGGCGATCGAAATCATCTCACCAGGGCAGACGTTTGGCGAACTGGCGGCAAAAGCGAGGGCGTATCTGAATGCCAACGTGCTGCGAGTTTGGGTTGTTGATAGTAAAGCCAGAAGCGTTACTGTTTTCTACCCTGATGCGCCACCTCAAACCTATAGAGGCGATACACTGCTGACAGATCCGCTCTTTGAGGGGTTAGCATTCACCGCAGAGCAAGTGTTTCAGCAAGCAGGCATCCCGTTAGGTTAGTAACAGAGCGTCATGGTTAAATTTGGTGTCATTGTCTTTCCAGGTTCCAATTGCGATCGCGACGTGGCGTATGTCACGCAATCGCTGTTGCAGCAATCCACCCGTATGGTCTGGCATGAAGAAAGCGATCTGACTGACCTGGATGTGATTGTCGTGCCGGGAGGCTTTAGCTATGGCGATTACCTGCGCTGCGGGGCGATCGCGCGGTTCTCTCCCGCCATGCAGGCAACCATCAACCATGCCAAACAGGGAAAGCTCGTCCTGGGCATCTGCAACGGGTTTCAGGTGCTAACGGAAGCGGGGTTGCTGCCAGGAGCCTTAGTCCGCAATCGAGATTTGCACTTCATTTGCGATCGCGTGCCCCTCCGTGTCGAATGCACCGATTTACCCTGGACGCAGAATTATCAGAAAGGAGCCGTGATTACGCTACCGATCGCGCATGGTGAAGGCAACTACTATGCCGATGCCGCTACGGTGGCAGATCTGGAAGCGAATGGTCAAATTGTCTTCCGCTACGTCACCGATGCAGGAGATGTGGATGATGTCAGCAATCCCAATGGTTCACTCAACAACATCGCAGGCATCTGCAACCGCAACGGCAATGTGCTCGGCATGATGCCCCACCCAGAACGAGCTTCTGATTCACTGTTGGGTGGAACAGACGGGATGCCATTGTTTGAAGGCATTTTGGCAGCGATGGGCGATCGGGCGATCGCTTAGGATCGTGGATTAAATCAGGTGTCATTCTGTGCGTAGGGGCGTGGTATGCGGTAAAAAATCTTTGCTTTCGCCCAGAGTTAGCTGCCGCATGTCGCGCCCGTCCAATCAAACGGCTGAGGTGATCGAAGTGATTTAATTTTCATTCCTTAACGACTCAACACCCAAAACCAACCGTTAGACAGTTATCGGTCAACCATCAAGCTGTTAAAAGTAGAGAGTTGCTAGCAAGAACAGGAGTTTGCACTGTGAGTACACAGCAGGAACATCCGGATGACGGCGCTATCATGCCTTCAGGCGAAGAGCGGCAAGAGACCAGGATGCTTGAGGTCGATGGCAATCGCCCCATTGATGATAGTGAGCTTCAAATCCAGTATGTTTTACCCATTGATGGCAAGCGCCCAGTTGTTGCCAGTGACGTTCATGTGAGCGACACATTTGAGATGGATGGTACTCGCCCCATTGGTGCCCGTGCGATCGATAGTGACAAAACTTTGGGCATTGATGGCGATCGCCCGATTACGGCGAGCCATTTAGATGTGAAAGAAGTTGTCTACGAAGATGGCAAACGACCGATTGAAACGAGTAAACTTCAAATTCGCAAAACGCTTCCCGTCGATGGCGATCGCCCGATTACGGCGCATAACCAAGAAAAACCGGATATGCTGCGAGACTACATTGATTAGAACGCTACACCGAGCAGACACGAAAGCTAGTTGGGAAAAAAGGAGCGAAGATGCGGTAGTGAGCGTGCCAGCCAAGCTTGACCATGGCTGCGATGGCTTGCACTCCTCCTCCGTTAACCATATTTTATCGCTCTGTCTCCGTCGCCAGCCACGCCCGTAGTACCTCTGCGACCGTCCACGCTTGAGCAATGCAGCCTTGGGGTTTCATCGGTGCATCACCATCAAAAATTTCGCTGAGACTGCCGACTCCGTGGGCGTAGAAATGATTTGCCATCGGTTCGAGAAAGGCACGAGCTTTGATCGGATCGCCATAGACGCGCAGGTGTGCCAATACAAAGGGACCAAGGAGCCACCCCCACACAGTGCCCTGATGGTAAACTCCGTCGCGCTGACGTTGGTCGCCGCCGTAGGTGCCCTGATACTTGGGATGGTTAGGGTCGAGCGATCGCAGCCCGTGGGAGGTCAACAACGCTCGCCCGCAAACATCCACTACGCCTTTCTGTTGAGCGGCTGATAGAGGACTTTCAGGCAGCGAGACGGCAAAGATCTGGTTGGGGCGCAAGGATGCGTCATCGCCATCCGTGCCATCCAGCACATCGTAGCAATAGCCCAGTTCGGGATGCCAGAAGCGCGAGAAGCGTGCCAGGGTACGATCGGCCATCGCTTCGTATTCTTGATGGGGCTTGCCGATCGTGCGGGCAAGTTTGGCGATCGTTCGTAGCGCGTTGTACCACAGGGCATTGACCTCAATGGGTTTGCCAATGCGCGGTGTGACGACCCAATCGCCCACTTTGGCATCCATCCAGGTCAACTGCACGCCCGTTTCGCCTGCATACAGCAACCCATCAGCCGGATCGAGGTGAATGTTGTAGCGGGTGCCCCGGCAGTGCCAATCCACAACGTCTGCCAGCACCGGAAAGAGGTCTTGCACTAAATCATCATCTTCGGTCACGCCGTAGTAGGCGCGGACAGCTTCAAAGAACCACAACGTCGCGTCTACTGTATTGTATTCGGGCAGTTCGCCCGCGTCGGGAAAGCGGTTTGGCAGCATCCCCTGATTGACGTGACGGGCAAAGGTACGCAGGATCGATCGCGCAATTTCGGGACGACCTGTTGCTAGCGTCAAACCAGGCAGGCTAACCATCGTGTCGCGTCCCCAATCGCTAAACCAGTGGTAGCCCGCAATGATGGTTTTGCCGTGGGGTTCTTCGGGGGTCGATCGCTGCACAACAAATTGATCGGCTGCCAGCACCAGTTGATCGGCAAAGGCGGGAATATCTTTGGTGTCTACAGGACGGTTGCTGTGCCAGAGTCCTAACAGCTTGTATTCATACGCACGACGGATTTTAAGCGCGGCTTCGCCATCGCGTTCTGGCTTTCGCTCGGTACTGGCAACCAATGTGAGTGTTTCTCCTGGTTGTAGTGTGGCTTGAAAGGTCGCCGCATGGAGATGATCGTCGTGGTCGTTCAGCCCCCGATCGCGCTCAGCCGTGAGTTCAAATCCGTAGTACCAGTCGTGGGCAGTGGTGACATCGGCGCGATCGCTGGCGAGATAAAGCTGTGCCGCTTCCGGGTAAGCAGAGATGTAAACCCCATGTTCGGCAGGTACGATGGTCATCCGCCAGCCATTGCCCACCGTGTTGCTGTGGTAATCCCGGTAGTTCACCATCGCTTTCATGGTCAGCGTTAACGGTTGGGTGCCGCGTACCAGTTGGTAATACACATAGGTCGTATTGGCACCGGGCTGCATCCACACGCGCTTTTCCAGCAACGCATCGGCGCAGGCATAGTGCCAGGTGGGAATCGTGCCCTCTAAAACAAAGCGTTCCAAATGACGGTAGCCGTGGGGACCAACCGTACCGTCAGACCACCGATTGGCATGGAGGGGATAGAAGCGATCGCCGTACAATGCCGTATCGTCCAGCTTTGCCAGCATGAGCGTGCGCCCTAACGGGGGCTGCAAGGCTGCCACCAATAGCCCGTGATAGCGTCGGGTGAGTAGTCCCGCGATCGTGCCTGATGCATAGCCACCGATGCCATTCGTGACCAGCCATTCCCGTGCTTGTGCCTGGTCAAAATCACCGCAGACTTCACGTCCGAAGTTTATCCCCATTGGCATAATTGCCTCTCCCTTGAAGTCTCCATCGCCCATTCTGCCTTATACGCTCCGCGATCGTGGCGTGATTGCAACTCTGATACCAAACTTTAGATCGACGGCATGAACCGTGAGGCAATAAGACGCTTAATTTTTCCTGTGGACGGGGTAGAGTAGGGCTTGCAGCGGTTACTGATGAATAAGCCACAGTCTAGCGCGTGCGGGTACGGGGTGTAGGGTGTAGGGTGTGGTGAATGCAAATGAAAACGGCTGTAATTCAATCTCGGTGAACTTATAGAGAGGAGGCTGAACCATGATCAAAGTTCCGGTTAAACATGAAGTTGTGCTGGTGGCGCTGGCGATCGCGTTAGCTTTTTGCATTCATTTTCTGCAAGCGACTCCTGCGCTCTCAGCTGCGGGGTTGACGGCTGAGCCAATCAATCAGACGGGAGTGCCAGTGGGCGATCATGCCCCCGAACTCGTTGCCACTGCTGCTCAACCACCCAAACTGGTGCCAGCCGTACTGGGTGGTAAGCCTGTCTATGTGTTGTACAGTACGCAACCTAACGATGTCATTCTTGTGCGCTGCTACCCTACTTATCAACCGTCCTTAGATGTGAAACCGATGGGCGGGCAGCCAAACCAGAAACAAGGCACGCTGACCTGTAAACCGGGTAGTGCAATGTAGGAGAAGGCAGTGCGGCTAATTCGATTCTGCGTCACCAGACGTTGCTTGCTGAATCCTCTGCTCCAGGGTATCCTCCCAGCCTGGATCGTTTGGATTAATTGTAATCATGCGCCCTGATGCTTTTGAGCGATCGACGTACACATGAAAAGCATTAACATCTTCTCGATGAGCCAAGACATACCGACGTAACTCGTCTAAATTCATTGCGTCAAAGTTAGCGTTTGTCACGGCTCATATCCTCCACTTGGCTTGATCTCAAAGTCCAGGCTATCGCCAGCAAGCAGATACAAATTACCAGTTTGCTCATCCATTCTGACAAGCTCGATCGCTCGATACTGCCAGCCTGGATAAATGGTGTTAGTCAGTCGATAGCAGAGTCTGTAAAGTCCCTGAGCCTGCTCGTCATTCGGTGCCATGTATAACTAGGGCGCGTCATCAATTCAGCTCAGAAGCTTGTGGTATCAGCATTGTCGCGCCCGTCCCAACAAACAAGCTAGGGGCTGGAACCCTTGCCGCAAGTGGTGTGTAGTCGGAATTGATGACAGCCCCTAGTTTAACTGGCTGTACGTGTCTAATTCACGGTCGTAATACTCGCTTCTAAGCCTCGATCGCCCTTATCGTACCCGTTCTCCAAGTTCTGTGCTTGTTCTGACATGAATTGGTCAAAATTCACTGCATAATGATGGCTCAGTGAATTGATTCAACTAAACCTATCCAACCGAGGCAGTCATGGGTCGCGCCAAAAAAGTTGTGCTGGCATACTCTGGCGGAGTCGATACCTCCGTCTGCATTCCCTACCTGAAGCACGAATGGGGAGTGGAAGAAGTCATTACTCTTGCTGCGGATCTGGGGCAGGGGGATGAACTGGAACCTGTGCGAGAAAAGGCACTCAAGTCGGGGGCTTCTGTGTCGCTGGTGGCAGATGCAACGGCAGATTTTGTCAAAGACTACGCCTTTCCAGCCATTCAGGCGAATGCGCTGTACGAAAATCAATACCCGCTTTCGACTGCACTGGCGCGCCCGTTGATTGCCAAGCTCCTGGTAGATGCTGCTGCGGAGTATGGTGCGGATGCGGTGGCGCATGGCTGTACGGGGAAGGGGAATGATCAGGTGCGGTTTGATGTGGCGATCGCTGCCCTCAACCCCGACATCAAAGTCCTCACCCCAGCGCGCGAATGGGGGATGAGCCGTGAAGAAACGATCGCCTATGGGGAACGGTTTGGCATTGAATCACCCGTCAAAAAATCCTCGCCCTATAGTATTGATAAGAATTTGCTGGGTCGCGCGATCGAGGCAGGTCCATTAGAAGATCCCTGGACAGAGCCGCCAGAAGATGTGTACACCATGACGGCGGCGATCGCCGAGGCACCCGACCAGCCAGAGTATGTGGAAATTGGCTTTGAGCAAGGCATTCCCACTACCCTGAATGGTAAACCAACCGAGCCAGTAGCCCTCGTGACAGAACTCAACCAGATTGTGGGTGCCCACAGCGTGGGACGCATCGACATGATCGAGAACCGCTTAGTTGGCATCAAGTCGCGTGAAGTGTACGAAACGCCTGCTCTGTCTGTACTCATTCAAGCGCATCGAGATCTCGAAAGCCTGACTCTTACGTCTGATCTTATCCATTACAAGCGCGGCATTGAGGATACATACTCCAAGCTGGTCTATAACGGTCTTTGGTACAGCCCCCTCCGCGATGCTTTAGATGCCTTCGTGAAAAAAAGCCAGGAGCGCGTGACGGGTGCCGTTCGTATCAAGCTGTTTAAGGGCAACTCGATCGTGGTTGGGCGTAAGTCAGCGCACTCAATTTACAGCCCCGATCTGGCAACCTATGGTGCAGACGATACGTTTGACCACAGAGCGGCTGAGGGCTTCATCTACGTTTGGGGTCTGCCTACTCGCGTTTGGTCGCAAACCGGAAGACAGTAGAATAGGACTGACGCAGAAGCCATTGTAAAAGACGGCTCTTTGAGTTGTTGAAATAGGGAGTTGCTGAGATAGGTAATCGTCAAGCAAACCGTGTTTGAGTTGATCAATCGTCTGTCCTGTTTGTTTGAAAAGGGCATTGAGCTGTACCAAGACAAGTGCTTGGAGTCTGTACAATCTGACTGGTAACGTTCTCCCACACGAAGGAACGCGAATTTAATCAGGCGTAATTCTTTCTGTAGGGACATTACATGTAACGTCCCTACAGACGGGAAGTCAGAGGCTGTCTGAGAAGGCTCAAACGTGCTGCTTTTGCTCCTCGATCCCTAATCTTGAGAAAGTTTGAACGCCGGGTTCCCCAGAAATTGAAGGCTGTGGGACAGTTTGGGCTGTGACTTGTAGCCTTTAAGAGATCTTCTAGAGACTATTGATAGGATTCTCTGTCATGAAGCCCTTTTCCTGGCGGCGCTTATGCTTCTCTAGCAAAGCTTACCAACATCTGACAATGCTGCTGGTGGCACTATGGATCGTTGCCGTGGCTGGATGCAGCCTGTTGCAAGTCAGGATGCCAACCGTTTCATCCTCACCGCCCTCAGGAACTCCTTCTCCTGCGGCTGTATCCCCTCAACGCTTTGACGGAGTGACGATTCATATCATTACCCATGATGGCGCTCAACAAACGGTAACACGGCGACATATTGCTGGCTTTGAGAACTTGACCGGCGCGAAGGTAAAGCAGACAGGGGTTCCCTTTAAAGACCTCTACGACACACTCCAGCGAGACTGGTCTAGTGGCGCTTCCCAATACGAGATGGCGATCGCCTTGCCGCAGTGGCAGATTGATTTTATTCAGGCTGGCTACTTAGAAGATTTAACCGATCGCCGGAAAGCAGATGTGGCGTTGCAGTGGGATGATATTGCGCCCCTATGGCGAGAGTTTAGTGCCGTTTATAAAGGTCATACCTACAGCATTCCGTTGGATGGCGACTTTCACATGCTGTATTACCGCACAGATTTGTTAAAGCAAGCTGGGTTAACGCCTCCAGCAACCTGGGATGACTATCTGGCGATCGCCAAACAATTTCACGACAAAGACCTGAATGGCGACGGCAAACCTGACTATGGTTCCTGTATTGAAAAGCGCCCAAAAGAGTTTAGCGCTTCGATCTTGGGTTCCTTTATTGCACCTTTTTTGCAGTCTCAGGGCACAGCACAGGGGATCTTTTTTGACCCAGACACGATGAAACCATTAGTAAATAATCCAGGTTTTGCGAGGGCGCTGGAGATCTACAAACAAACGACAAACTACGGTGTACCGGATGATAAAAACCTGAGCCAGCCGGAAGCCAGACGCTTATTTTTGAGTGGACGGTGTGCTATGACGCTGGACTGGGGGGATGTAGGCACTCAGTCGATCTACCCAACGACCTCAAACGTGATGAACAAAGTGGGCACCTCGATCACGCCAGGATCTACGCAAGTGCTCGATCGTCAGGCAAATCAGTTGATAGCTTGCAATAAATTTACCTGTCCCTACGCAATTAATGGAGTCAATCACGCACCGTATGCCGCCTATGGAGGTTGGGTTGGGGTCGTTGCTGCGAAAGCTGCACCCAGAGTCAAAGATGCTGCCTATGCCTTTCTTTCTTACATGGGTCAACCGGCTCAGTCCAATGTTGATGTTACAGTCGGTGCAACAGGCTACAACCCTTACCGAGTGTCACAGTTTAAAGAGGTGGAACCCTGGCTTAAAGCTGGAATGTCGTTGGAGATGGCGAATAACTATTTAGGCACGATCGAGGTCAGTTTGAGCAGTCCTAATATAGTCTTAGATTTAACCATTCCTCACAATCAACAATATCTCTTGAACGTGCTGGATGCGGTACGAGCCGATTTTTTAAGGAATAAGCTGACCCAAGAAGAAGCCATGCAGCAGATCGAACAGCGATGGCAGCAAATTACTGACAGGGTAGGGCGGGCAGATCAAAAAGCAGCCTACCGCTCCAGCCTGGGATTGCCATCTTGAGGAAAAACCGCAATGCGTAAACAGAGCCTCAGTCGAAAAATTATCCTGGCTTATTCGCTGTTAGCGACGTTAGCGGCTGGATTGCTCACCTCAAACTTGTACTGGCAGTCCCACACGGTGCAACGTCAGGAAATTCGCAATCGATTGTTGGAATTATTGCAGTTGTCTGCCCCACAAATTGATGGCGACTATTTGGCGTTGACAACAACTGCCGACAGTATGAAATTGCCGTTCTACACAATTAACCAGAAACGGCTGCAAAACATTCAAGCTGCCGTACCCTCGATCGATCACATCTATGTTCTGCGCCAACTGCCGAATGGGCAGTCTGTGTTTATCCTGGATTACGCGGTCGATCGCCCAAGTACCCCGGTCGGCAAACCCGTACAACGCCTAACACCCATGCTTAAGGCAGGCATTGCTAATTTAAAGCAGCCGATCGTAGAACCTGATCTGCTAAACAACCCGGCTGGAACCCCTGTTCTCTATGGCTATGCGCCAATCAAAAATCAGTTTGGACGTACCAATGGCGTGTTAGTCATTGCACTGAATGCCAGTTCGATTATTCAGAGTGAGGTGCAAGCGGGTGAGATCGCCGCCAGCATTTTTTGTATCGTTTTGGTGTTAACGCTGGGGGTGATCTGGTGGTTGTCTCAAGCGCTCGTCATTCATCCCATCCTCCAGCTCAACCAAGCCTCTCAACAAATTGCCAGCGGGCACTGGAATCAACGCTTACCCATCGATCGCAGCGATGAACTGGGTGATTTAGCCGCCTCTTTTAACCAGATGGCAAAGCAACTGCAAGAGTCGTTTGCCACCCTGGAACAGCGAGTTCGCGATCGCACCTACCAGCTTCAACTGGCGCTTTCTGCCGCCAAAATGGGCACCTGGGAATGGGATATGCTCACTAATCGGCAATACTGGTCAGCAGAAAACTATGGCTTGTGGGGATTTTCTACCGATCCATCGGGTCGTGTTCTTGATCGATCGGGGGTTGAAATCAGCCCGTTTCCCACGTTCGAGGTCGTTCTCAAGCGGGTGCATCCAGACGATCGAGACCGTCTCCTTCACACCATCCAGCAAACATCACGCCAGGATCAACCTTACGAAATTGAACACCGCATCCTTTGGCATGACGGCTCAATCCGCTGGCGGTATAGTCGAGGAGCATACGGTTTCAATGAGCAAGGTGACCCCATCAAACTGGTTGGAATTTCGATGGATGTGACCGATCGCAAACAGGCAGAGGCAGATGTTCGCCGCAGCAAAGACCTGTTTGAAGCCATGTTTGAAGAATCGGCAGACGCTATTTTTCTGGTGGATGCAACGACCAAGTTAAACCTGACCTGCAACCAGAGGGCAGTGGAATTGTTTGAGGCAAACAGCCGGGATGAATTAATTGGGATTCACGGTCCCAGCAACCTATCCAAAGACCCATTTACACCAGAAGCCTTGGCGGTGGTGCGAATCAGTCTGGCAACCCAAGGGTTTTGGCAGGGAGAAGATGAGTATCTCACCCGGAAGGGCAACACGTTTTGGGGCAGTATTGCTTGCAAGCAGATTCAGGTAGCGAATGAACCGATGATTCTGGTGCGAGTGACAGACATGAGCGATCGCAAACGGGCAGAGCTAGAAATTCGCCACAATCGAGACTTATTTGAAGCCATTTTTCAAGAATCAACCGATGCTATTCTGCTGACCGCTCCGACTTCTGGTCAGATTTGGGATTGCAATCAGCGAGCCATCGAACTCTTTGAAGCTGAGACCAAAGTTGAGCTACTGGGCACAGTCGCTCATAGCCTCCGCAAACATCCCATATCTGAAGAGCATGGGGCTGAAATTCTCACATTCCTTAGAGGTTCAGGCGTTTGGCGGCAAGAGTGTGAGTATCGCACCCGCAAAGGGCATACCTTCTGGGGCAGCGTCGCCCTCAAGGGCATTCAAGTAGCAGATCAACGCATGATTTTGGCACGGATCACAGATATTAGCGATCGCAAAGCCGCCGAAACCGCCCTCCAAATTTCAGAGCAAAACTTCCGGACGATCTTTAACCACGTCACCAGTTATCTCTTTATTCATGCCGCAGACGGCACCCTGCTGGATGTCAACGATCGCGTACTCGAACGATACGGGCTAGAACGAGAGCAGGCATTAAGCCTTTCACTGCTAAGTGACTACTCAGCAGCAGATAATCCCTTCCAGTTTGCCCAGGGTTACTGGATGAGGGCATTTGCTGGAGAAATTGTCCATTTTGAATGGAAAGCCAAAGAAATTCACACGGGTAAGGTCTTTGACGTTAATGTCACGCTCAATCGGATTACTTGGGATCATAAACCCGCCATTCTTGCCAACGTGCTGGATATTACTGAGCGCAAACAGGCAGAACTGCGGCAACAGCAGCAGGCAGAAGCCGACCAGTTGTTGGCAACCATTGCTCAAACGATTAATCAATCAGTGCGGCTAGACCAGGTTCTAGAAACTTGCCTGGAGAAAATCCAGCAATTTTTGAGGAGCGATCGTGTTCTCATCTGTCGCTTCGATGCCGATTACAACGTGGTCATTGAGCGAGAAGCCCTCTCTCGTCCTGAATTATCCCTGCTGAATCTAACCATTGAAGATCCCTGTTTCGGTATCGGTTGGGCAGAACGCTACCGTCAGGGATACATCACAGTCTGCGGCAATGCTCAAGATCCTCATCTCACACCGTGCTACGCCACACTGTTAGCGCAGATGCAGGTACAGGCAAGTTTTGTAGTTGGCATTTTACAGAGCGACCAAATTTGGGGCTTGATGATTGTACATTACTGCGACGCACCCCACGCATGGCAACAATTTGAGCTTGATTTGCTCAAGCAACTGGGTTTGCAAGTCGGTACTGCCAGCCAAAAAGCCAGCCTTTATACGCAGCTAGAAAAGCAGTTGAAGCAAAAAGAAGTGTTGCTTAAAGAAGTAAATCATCGAGTCAAAAATAATCTTCAGATGATCTCCGCCATGCTGTGGTTGCAGAGTGAAGCGGCAAACAATCCCATCGTTTCTGGGGCACTGTTTAGCACACGCAATCGGCTGCAAGCGATGTCCCTCATTCACGAAATCCTTTACCAATCCAGCGATTTAGGACAAATTAACTTCCATGACTACATTCAGCGTCTGGCAAATAATATTTTGATTGCCTGTAGCACCAGCCATGACCAAATCAAGCTGAGCTTTGACCTACAGCCCGTCACTTTAAATTTGGAAACCGCTATCTCTTGTGGCTTGCTCCTGAATGAATTGATTACCAATGCGATCAAACATGGCTTTCCTGATCGTCACCAGGGCGAAATTCACATTAGATTAGAACAAATCGTTCAACCTGAGCCGACGGCTCGTCTTGCAGCCAAAATACCAACAGCAGCACTCCATAGCTATGCATCGCAAGCGACCGCTCACTATATGCTGACGGTTCAAGATAATGGCGTTGGCATTCCAAAGACCCTTAATCTTAACAAGTTGCAATCATTGGGTCTGAAGATTGTCTATGATCTGGCTCGGCAACTTGATGGCACCATCGAGCATGAACACAAACATGGCACCCTGTTTCGCCTCCTCTTTCCAGTCTTTGGGCTTCGGTAAAAACACCATCCAACCGAGTAAGAATGTGCCAGTTGTAGCCGGATTGTGAAAAGTTTTTTAGCATTTAAGCCAGACCCCGATCGGTTTGATTTATTCTTGTATCAATAGAAAAATTTTATGCAGTAATTTTTGGGAGGCAATTGATGCCTCCAGTTGCAATTTTTGTTTAAGCCTCACCAACGGGTGCATTCCAATTTTGCAGAGTTAAGGTTTTTCAGAGTGCGAGCGTCTCGCTCGCACTCTTGATCTAAAGCTGGGATGCACTCTCACCAACTGTTTCATCCACTCTTCTTAGTAACACTCGTTTTAATCACCCTTGGAGCGCGCAAAACAGATGGCTAAGCTTAGGATTTTGGTTGTCGAAGATGAAATCCTGATTGCTAGAGAGATCGAAGGTTGCCTCTGTCGATTAGGCTACGAAGTGCTTGGTTTCGCTACCAGAGCCACTGCTGCACTCCAGCAAATTGCTGCGGATCAACCTGATTTAATCTTATTAGATATTCGGCTACAAGGAGAGGCGGATGGCATTTCGGTGGCTGAGCAAGTGCGCGATCGCTTTCAAATCCCCTTTATCTACCTCACCGCTTATGTCGATGATGAAACCCTGGAACGTGCAAAACGAACGCGCCCCTCTGGTTACATCCTCAAGCCGTTTAAGCAAAACGATTTAAGGGTAGCGGTAGAAATGGCGGTGGCTCGTCACCAAGCCGAAGCTGAGGCAAGCAGTGTCACCAGAGCGAATACCGATCAATCATCCTTCGAGTACCTCTCTATCCTCTCCCACGAACTCCGCAATCCGCTGGCAGCCATTCAGCTTTCAACAGCAATGTTAGGCGATAGTCGTTATCCCGTTGGTGAAGCCAAAAAAGAGCAATTACTTCAGTATATTCAGGCTTCAACGAGCTGTATGAACCAGTTAATTGATGATGTTATGACGATGGGGCAGACAGACCACTGTAAAACTCTCATTCATTCTGAGACGATCGAGCTGGTAGAGTTTTGCCAAACGTTGCTGAAACCGTTTCAATGCCATCCTGATAGTCGTCATACGGTCACGTTTTCTTATCCCACACAACGTATCTTTGTGAAGGCTGATCAAAAATTGCTGCGTCAACTTCTGAATAATTTAATCAGCAATGCGATCAAATATTCTCCCGTTGACAAGCTAGTTCTACTCAAGCTTTATCGTACTTACGAAGCCATTTACATTGAGGTGCAAGACGCAGGCATTGGCATTGCGCCAGAAGACCTGGAGCACCTGTTTGAACCTTTTCAACGCGGCAAAAATGTCGGTAGATTGCCAGGAACCGGGTTAGGGTTGGCGATCGCAAAACGCGCCGCAACACTTCATGGTGGAGAAATCACCGTCAAGAGCCAGATTGGTCATGGCACCACGTTTACAGTCAGGTTACCCAGCCCTCAGTAGATGACAGCCGTTTCTGATCGTAAGAAAGACGAAACGCCTCTGTAACATCCTATGAATCGCGATCGGTTGCTCTGCACAGTTCCCTACAATGAAGGCAGAAACGCTACAAGGGTTCCGACCAGTATGCCCAAGACTGTTGCAGATATTATGACCCGTGACCCGTTGACGGTAACACCGGAGACACCCCTCTCAGAAGTCATTCGGACGATCGCCGAGAAAAAAATTAGCGGTCTACCCGTGGTGGATGACGCAGGTAAGCTAGTGGGAGTTATTTCTGAGACCGACCTGATGTGGCGAGAAACCGGAGTCACACCGCCGCCCTACATCATGCTCCTGGACAGTGTAATTTACCTGGAAAACCCTGGTCATTACGAACGCGAATTGCACAAAGCCTTGGGGCAAACCGTTAAGGAAGTCATGAGCCAGAAACCGATTACAGTCACCCCAGACAAGCCCCTACGAGAAGCGGCTCAAATCCTGCATGAGCACAAAATTCATCGCCTGCCCGTGCTCAACGCCGAAGGTCAGGTAGTGGGCATTCTCACTCGTGGCGACATTATTCGTGCAATGGCAGCAGAGCAAGACGGGTGAGGAGTGAGGGGTAAGGAGTGAGGAGCGAGGGGCAAGAGTTTTGAGTTGAACCAGTTGTTAGTTGTTGGTTGTTAGTTGTTGGTTATTACTGCTTGAGCCTTTCCTGGCTCCTTCTAAAAACTAAAAGCTCCCTTTGCCTTCTACGAGTCTTCAACAGTCAGGAGCCAGGAGCCAGCTTTTTACCCCTTATCCTTCTGCCACCTGCCTTCTTCTAACAACTAAAAACCAAAAACCAACAACTTCTCTCGCCTTCTGCCTCCTGCCCTCTGCCTTCTGCCTTTTCCAAGCCTTCATCCCTTATCCCCCATCCCTTATGCCCTCTGCCTCCTCACCCCTCACCCCTCACTTTCAGACTAGCGATGAGCATCACACCTGAATCCGTTGGCGTGTTATTAGAGTCGTCAGATTTTGGCGATCGCCTGCGTGCTGTAAATCAGATCCGACAACTGGAACCCCCAATCGGTTTTAAGCTGATTCAGATTGCCTTGCAAGACACGAATCCACGCGTGCGCTATGCAGCCGTCAGCCAGCTAGCCACACTGGGGCAGCAAGATTTGCCTCATGTCTCCAGACTGCTGCGCGATCGGCTACGAGATGACGACCCAGATGTGCAAGCGGCGGCGGCTGACTCTGTAGGTGCGCTTAAATTAACCGAGATCTTTGATGATTTGCAGCAGCTTTATCACACCACTTCTGAATGGCTGGTCAAATTCAGCATTGTGGCGACTTTAGGTGAGTTAGGCGATCAACGAGCCTTCGAGCTACTTGAAGAAGCGCTGCAATCGGATAACGAATTGCTGCAAACCGCTGCGATCGGGTCATTGGGAGAACTGGGTGACACGCGTGCCATTCAGTCGCTCATTCCCTTTGCAACCAATGCCGATTGGCAAATCCGCTATCGAGTGGTACAAGCGCTGGCACATTTGAATGGGTCAACGGCTCGCTCAACCCTGGAAGCACTGGCGCAAGACGATGTGGAGCAAGTTGCTCAAGAAGCCCGAAATTACCTCCAACAGTAAGCAAAACCTCCAAAGCGTTTGTAGTGCCTTAATCAATAAGTTTTAAACGACCCGTTTGAATGTGGTCAAAAATACGATTAATTTTGGTGCGATCGCTATCTGCCAACTGTTGCTCAGCCAGCAGAATGGACGTAAGTTTGAGATGCTCTTGACGGGACATTTCACCAACCGTGAGAATGCGATCGACCATCTGATGAATTGCTGAATTTGGGTTGCTTTGAAGACCTCGCATGATGCCCACCTGCTTGCATAATTTAATACCTGATAATTGATTGTTCCCCTCACTCCTCACCTTCTAGCAAGGGCTGCATAACGACTGTGCAACGATAGGGGCAAAATGGATGAAGAATTGGTAAAGCTTGAGAGAAGGCAGAAGGCAGGTGAGTTGTAAAGCCCTATGGGCATACCAGAAAGGTTTTTAGTTTTTAGTTTTTAGAAGGAGTCATTAGAAGGAGTCAGAAGTCAGGAGTGAGCGGACAGCGAGCACTCCAAGCGCCATCCTTTAACCCTACTCCCTGCTCCCTATTCCCCTCTTTCTAACAACCAACAACCAACAACTAACAACCAACAACCAACAACTGGTTCAACTCAAAACTCTTTCATCCCTCATCCCTCATCCCTCATCCCCCAGTTTGTTACGGTGATGGGGTAGCCTTACTATTTGGAAGTCTGAGCCATGCAAGTCTATCGGCTGCCAGCGCTATCGGATAACTACATCTTTCTGCTGCATGACCCATTGCAAAACCTCGCGGCAGTGGTTGATCCAGCGGATGCTGTACCTGTTCTACATTGCTTAAAAACGTTGGGTGCTGAATTGGTTGCTATTTTGAACACGCACCATCACGCTGACCACGTAGGAGGAAATACCAGACTGTTGCAGCAATTCCCCGAAGCAGTGGTATGTGGTGGGGCTGAAGATCGCGATCGCATTCCTGGACAGCAAGTGTTTTTGCGGGATGGCGATCGCGTGTCGTTTGGCGATCGTGATGCTGAGGTGCTGTTTGTCCCCGGTCACACCCGCGCTCACATTGCCTACTATTTTGCGCCTGTGACTCCAAACGAGGCAGGGCAACTATTTTGCGGCGACACGCTCTTTTCTGGTGGCTGTGGTCGATTATTTGAAGGCACGCCAACACAGATGGTGCAGTCTCTTAGCAAGCTTCGCGCCTTGCCAGACAATACCTGTGTTTGGTGTGCACATGAATACACGCTAAAGAATCTTGAGTTTGCTTTAACGGTGGATCGTGCTAATGCAGCCTTGCAACAGCGCTTCGCAGAGGTGAAAGCTAGTCGCAGCCGCAATGAGGCAACGATACCGTCGAATTTGGGAGTAGAGAAACACACCAATCCGTTTTTGCGCTGGGATAATGTAGAAATTCAAGCGATCGTGCAGTCAGGCAACGGCATTCAAACCTTTGCTCGACTGAGAGGTATGAAAGATCAGTTTTAGCTTCAGTAGCAGTTGCATGAAGGACTACGCGAGGTTGGGTTGCTGATGTCGTTGTGACAGCCGTTTTACCTGACCCGATAACATAGCACGTTGCAACATCGTTAGTGCTGTTACATCGTGTAAGTTGCAATGGTCGCTGATGTATTTGCACAGAGTTTGCTCTGCTTCAGCGGTTAGATAACCACGGCAAATCGCTTTTTGCACAACCTGATTAACCAGACTCATCGTACACCCCTTTTCTCAAGCTTACGAATCTAAGTTTTATGAATCTAGTATGAAGTTCAGACAGCATGAGTAGTGTGACATTTAGGTAAATGCCGTGTGATGCGCTGGATTCTCGCAGGTGATGCTGTAGCGATCGCTGAGTGATACAGCAACAAATGCTTGGTGATGCAACTCACGCACAGCCCGCGATCGTCTGCCGACTCTTTTACGGATGGCACGTCGCTGGGTCGGAGAACTCCTTAAAATAGAGAAAGCGTAACCTGTTGATACAACTTGATCCAAGCTGAAACCCTTGAACTTTTAGAATGGTCGCGGCTTTGCCAGCACCTCTCCACCTTTGCGGCAACTAAGCTAGGGGCAATTGCCGCTCGTCGTCTCCGCATCCCCAACACGCAAGCCGAAACGTTGACCCTGCTAGCACAAACGCAGGAAGTCTATGCGCTCGAAAGCCGTCTCAGCACGGGGCTAAAGTTTGACGGCATTACCGATATTGGTGAATCGCTGGAGCGGGCAGAACGGCGCGGGCTGCTGTCTGGTGAAGAGCTTTTGGCGATCGCCACCACGCTGGCTGGAATGCGTCAGCTCAGGCGTGTCATTGATAGCCAACCAGATCTAACGGTGCTGAATGCGCTGATCGAGGAGCTACGAACGTATCCTGAACTGGAGCAAGAAATCCACCGGTGCATCGACGATCGTGGTCAGGTTGCCGATCGTGCAACGCCCAAGCTAGCTGGCATTCGAGAACAGCAAAAACACCTGCGCGATCGAGTCTACAGCACCTTACAAAACCTCTTGCAGCGCAAAGCAAACGCCGTGCAAGAAAGCCTGATCACCCAGCGCGAAGGGCGCTTCGTCATCCCCGTCAAGGCACCCCAAAAAGACGCGATTCCCGGCATCGTGCATGATACGTCTATGAGCGGTGCCACGTTGTACGTTGAGCCACAAGCCACCGTTAGTCTCAACAATCAACTGCGCCAGCTTCAGCGCCAGGAGCAAAGCGAGGAAGAAGCCGTCCGGCAAGCACTCACTGATCAAGTTGCCACCGTCAAGCCTGACTTAGAACGACTACTGGCGATCGCCATCACCCTGGATCTCGCCACTGCCCGCGCCCGCTACAGTCTGTGGTTAGAAGCCAATCCTCCTCGTTTCATCACACGGGACACTGCAATCCCATCTGACCCCACACCCCACACCCCACACCCCACACCCACTTCGATCGTCCTTCGCCATCTCCGTCACCCCCTACTTCTCTGGCAACAGCAACACGAACAGGGACGAGCCGTGGTGCCGATCGATCTCGTCATTCAACCCCACATTCGCGTCGTCGCCATTACGGGACCCAACACAGGCGGCAAAACCGTCACCCTCAAAACTCTTGGGTTAGCCGTCCTCATGGCAAAAGTTGGGCTATTCGTCCCCGCCCGCGAACCTGTGGAATTGCCATGGTTTGATCAGGTGCTAGCCGATATTGGTGACGAACAATCTCTGGAACAAAGCCTTTCGACTTTTTCGGGGCACATTCGGCGGATTAGTCGGATTTTGGAAGCATTAGGAGGGCAGGAGGCAGAAGGCAGAGGGCAGGAGGCAGGAGGCAGAGGGGAAGAGGCAGGGGAGGCTGAGGAAGCATTAGGAGGGCAGGAGGCAGAAGGCAGAGGGCAGGAGGCAGGAGGCAGAGGGCAGAAGGCAGGAGGAGAAGCAGAAGGGGCAGGGGAAGTAGGAGCAGAGGGAGCAGGGGGAGAAGCTAGTTCTTCAACTCAAAACTTAGACCTCCCACACCCTGCACCCCACACCCCACACCCCACACCCCACACCCCATACTCCCTCGTCCTTCTCGACGAAGTGGGTGCTGGCACCGATCCCTCTGAAGGTAGTGCGCTGGCGATCGCGTTGCTCAAGCACCTGGCAGATCATGCGGGTTTGACAATTGCCACGACGCACTTTGGCGAACTGAAGGCGTTGAAGTATCAGGACGATCGGTTTGAAAATGCGTCCGTTGAGTTTGATGATGTGTCGCTATCGCCGACCTATCGCCTGCTGTGGGGTATCCCCGGACGATCGAATGCGCTGACGATCGCCCGTCGCCTGGGGCTAGATGCCAGCGTTGTGGAGCAGGCACAAACCTATGTCGGTGGTGCATCAGACGATGTGAACCAGGTGATAGCCGGACTGGAAGCACAGCGTCGCCGTCAGGAAACGAAGTCTCAAGAAGCGGCAACACTACTAGAAAGTGCCGAACGTCTTCATCGAGAACTGTCTCGCAAAGCCGCATCTTTAAAGGAGCGAGAACAGTCCTTACAACAAGCGCAAGAACAGGCAGTGCAAGCGGCGATCGCTGAGGCAAAGAGTGAAATTGCTCAGGTGATCCGCCAACTTCAGCAAGGTCCTGTATCGGCTCAGGCGGCACAACAGGCAACCGACTCGCTCAATCAGCTTGCCGAAACTCGTCTACCCTCACGGCAACGCAAACCACCCAAACCAGGGTTTCGTCCGCAGGTGGGCGATCGTGTCCGCATTCCACGTCTGGGTCAAACCGCTGAAGTGCTGACGGCTCCGAATGACGATGAAGAAATCACCGTCCGCTTTGGGCTGATGAAGATGACCGTGCCGATCGACGATGTGGAGTCGTTAGATGGAGAAAAGGCGGTGAAGAGGCAGAAAGCAGAAGGCAGAGCGCAAGGGGCAGAAGGCAGGAGGCAGGAGGCAGGAGGCACTCAAACTGACTTGCCCGACACCCTATCCCCAGAACCCGGCACCCCGATTATTCGCACCGATCGCAATACGATCGACATTCGCGGTAGTCGCGTTGCCGATGCTGAACCGTTGATGGAACAGGCGATCGCAAAGGCGTATGACAGTGGTGTTCTGTGGATCATTCACGGGCATGGCACAGGCAAGCTGCGGCAGGGAGTCCACGACTTTTTGCAGCACCATCCTCAAGTAGAAAGATACGAACTAGCAGGTCGTGCGGATGGTGGGGCGGGTGTGACGATCGCCTACCTGCGATGAGCATGGTTGCGTAACGCTAATCGGTAAAGTGCTGAAAGCCCCGCTCCAGCGTTAACGGCTGCTCAGGTGCGTTGCCAATTGTATCTACAAGCCGAACGTCTGGAGTCGCTGTAATGGAGCCGACGATCGCCGCGCTACCACCCACCTTCTGTACCAACGTCTGCGCCCACTCCAACGGCAGACACAGTACTAGCTCAAAATCCTCGCCGCCATACAACGCCCATGCCAACGCTTGCTCTGCACCGACCCATTGCGCTAAAGCTGGAGGGATGGGAATCTGACTGCGCTCAATGCTAGCTCCTACATGGCTGGCACGACAAATTTGGATGATTGCATCGGCTAAGCCATCGCTGCTGTCCATACCAGCAATGCGGGTGTGGGGTGTAGAGCGTAGGGTGTGGGGTGCAGGGAGGGGGAAGGGGGAAGGGGGAAGGGGAAAGGGGTGAGTTAAATTCTGTCCCTCATCGCCCCAAGGCTGTCTCTCTCCCATTACTGCCTCTGCTTCCCCAGCCTCCCTTGCCCCCTCTGCCTCCCCTCCTGCCTTCTGCCTTCTGCCCTCTGCCTTCTGCCCTCTGCCTTCCCCCCAAAGCCATGCCACCACATCCAGTCGAGGCTTGGGACGCTGGTGCGCTTGGATCAGATGAATACGATCGCCCTCACTGAGCGATCGACCGTTTTCAGCATGCAGTAACAGTTCTAATCCAGCTTTAGAGGCACCGTGATAGCCTGTAACGACGATCGCATCACCTGGTTGGGCGGCGGAACGACGGATAATTTGGTTTGGCTCAGCTTCTCCAAACGCTGTAATGGCGATCGTGATGACGGGCGATCGACACAGATCACCGCCCACGATCGTGCTCCTGTACTGTCTTAAACATGCAGACACGCCCCGATAGAGTCCTTCAACCCACGCTACTGGTACATCTCCGGGTAACCCCAAGCCGATCGTGATGCCTAAAGGCGTTGCACCCATTGCTGCTAGATCAGAGAGATTTGCGGCGGCGGCTCGCCAACCTGCATCTTCTGCCGAGGTTGTTTGGTCGCTGAAATGTACGCCATCCACCAAAATATCGGTTGTGACGATGAGCGATCGCCCTGGCTGAGGTGTCAGCACTGCCGCATCATCGCCGATCACGTCCGTTGGACAAAACGACTGCACAATTTTTAGCAAGCCTTGTTCACCGATCGCGTGAACGGTTAGCAAGAGGTCTTGTTTTGGCTCATCCATGCAATGCCGTCTCAATCAAGGCTGATGCCGTTGCAGCCAGTCAACTAAATCTGTGAGTGCGGTAAAGTCGAGCAAGTCTTCACCCAGGTCTTCTAGAAGCGGTCGGGGTAAGGTGGCAATTTGCGATCGCACGGCAGCATCAAGCGTGCCAAATCGCCGCGTTAATTGACGCAGAACCAGGGTAACACCTTCTTCCTGCCGTCCTTCTTGAAGAATCTCTTGGTCAATGACGGACTCCCGCATCATGTCCTCCTGCAATATCTGCTTCACCAGCTCTTTCTTAAAGCGTAATCCCACTAAGAGTTGCGTATAAACAGAAATCTGCTGTCGCTGCTGTGCTGATTCTATCTTACTGACTTGCTGAACTACCTGATGAAGCAGTTGCGCTGGCGCTTTTGCTGCTGTAAAAGGTGCTAGCGGGCGAAGTGCAGTATTGTTGAGCAATAGTGTTGGATCTAGCTGCTACATTTTAATGACGCTGTATTAATGGTGCGTTAAGCCGACAGCGAAAGATGTTTCGATCGCATGAGGCTTTGAGGGTGACAGTAGCAGCACGATCGCCTGCGTGATGGGTTCACTCTCAGCCATCCTGTTATCCTGAGAACAGTGTTCTTCCGCATCTTTCGTGACTCAAAATCCTCGTCAGTTGGCTTTTTTAGCGCTGCGATCGGTACAGCGAGGAGCCTTCGCCGATGTTGCTCTGGATCAAATTCTGCATCAGGCAAAGCTGAGTAGCCTGCCCGATCGTCGCTTGTTGACTGAGTTGGTGTACGGCAGCATTCGTCGTCAGCGCACCCTGGATGCCCTCATTGACCAACTCGCCAAGAAGCCTGCCCAGCAACAGCCTGCTGATCTGCGTACCATTCTGCATTTGGGGTTATATCAACTGCGCTACTTGAATCAGGTGCCTGCCTCTGCTGCTGTGAATACAACGGTTGATCTGGCGAAACAAAATGGGTTTGCGGGGCTAACGGGGTTTGTGAATGGGGTGTTGCGACAGTATGTGCGGTTGAGGGAGGAAGATAGGGGAGTGGGGAGTGGCGGTAGGGGGCAGGGGGCAGGGGACAGGGGGCAGAAGGCAGAGGGCAGGGGGCAGGAGGCAGAAGGCAGAAGGCAGGAAGCAGAGAACAATCGAGAAGATTCTGACCGTTTTGTTGATCCTTTATCCTTAAGCCTTTATCCTTCGATCGATCGCCTGGGTGTTTTGCACAGCTACCCCAATTGGATTGTGGATGTATGGCTGGAGCAATTGGGAATTGAGGCAACGGAGCAGTTGTGTCAGTGGATGAACCAGCCGCCGCACATTGATCTACGGGTGAATACGCTACGAGCAGCCATTGAAACCGTTGAAGCCGCCATGCACAGTGCAGGGATTGCGGTGAGTCGGGTGCCTCATTTGCCGCAGGCATTGAGACTTCCTAATGCGTCTGGAGCGATGCAGCAGTTACCAGGGTTCGCCGAAGGATGGTGGCTGGTGCAAGACAGTAGCGCGCAACTGGTGGGCTATCTGGTCGATCCCAAACCGGGAGACATCGTAGTGGATGCCTGCGCTGCACCGGGTGGCAAAACGATGCATCTGGCGGAGTTGATGCAGGATCAGGGTGTGATCTGGGCGTGCGATCGCGCGGCTTCTCGTCTCCGCAAGCTCAAGCAAAATGCTGATCGCCTAGGGGTGCGATCGCTTCAGCTTTGTGAAGGTGATAGTCGCAATCTGCCGCAATTTATAGGGCAATGCGATCGGGTACTGGTAGATGCGCCATGCTCTGGGTTAGGCACCTTGCATCGTCATGCCGACGCTCGTTGGCGACAAACGCCCGAAACGGTACAGCAATTGACTCAACTGCAAGCCGAATTATTGGAGCAAGCCGCCTCCTGGGTGAAACCTTCTGGCATGCTGGTTTACGCGACCTGCACGTTACATCCACAAGAAAATGAGGCGATCGTGCAAAGATTTCTTGAATGCCATTCTGAATGGGCGATCGACCCGCCAGAAGCCACTTCCCCTCCCGCTGCTTTCGTTACAACTGAGGGCTGGGTCAAGGTGTGGTCACATCAGCACAAGATGGATGGGTTTTTCATGGCGCGCTTAAAGAAGCGTTAAGGGGTGATATGTGGGGGTGGGGTAGAGGGTGTAGGGTGTAGGGAAAATAACCTGCACTCGTGAACCGCACTTTACCCCTTACCTTCTATAGACCAATGGCATCAACCCCTGACGTAAAAATGCTGCTTAAAATTCTGATTGGTGTTGCTTGGCTCGATGGTCAGATTCAGCCAGAAGAGCGTCAATACTTGCATCGCATTGCACAAGAAAAAGGACTGGAAAGTGAGCCAGAAATTCAGCCGTTGCTGCACGAATTTCGCCCAGTCAAACCAGAAGAATGCTACGGATGGGTCAACGATTACTTGGGCGATCGACCCACATCAGAAGGGTGCCAACAACTCATTGAAGCGATCAGCGGACTCATTTACAGCGATGGCATTGTCGATACGGCTGAAGCAAAGATGCTCACCAATTTGCAACAGTTAGACCCTGCAAGCACAGCTTCTGAAGCAAGCCATCGCCCGGTGCTAGCAGCCATTCGCAATGTCTACCAGCGCTGGGTTTCAACTCTAAATTCGTAGGTTTAACTGTGTCAACTGTGCCCTGCTAACAAGGACAATGCCGTTGAAAAAGATGCCAGTGCCAGAAGGCAGAAGTACGAAAGAAGGCAGAAGTACGAAGGCAGAGGGCAGAAGGAGAAATGCAGATCTCGTCTTGCTTCTAGGGCGCGTCATCAATTCAGCTCCGAAACCTTGCGCTATCAGCATCAGCGCGCCCGTCTTAACACACCAAGCTAGGGGCTGAAACCCTTGCTGCAAGGGATGTGTAGTCGTAATTGATGACAGCCCCTAGACTTTCCAACTTCTAGCCTTTCCAACCAGTGGGGCTATTTTCGCCGTGATTCACCAGTCAAAACGCAGAAACAGCTATCAGCCTGCTCTCTTAGACCGATAGCTGCCAGCCAGTTCAATTTCAGCCATTAAAGACTAAATTTGTTCACTACAGACCAGGGGTTTCTTCTTTTTTCACTTCAGGTATAGCATCAGGGCGCTCCTTACCTTCCCAACCGGGGGGGCGCTTAGAGTTATACCAGGCGATCGAGCCGATCGATACCGCTGCAATAAACCCAACCACGTAAACAACTGTAAAAGAAACGGGAAACTGCATTCCTGTACTAGCAGCATCCGCAACCATTAATATATTCATCGATCACACTCCATACGAGTTTGAAATCCTACGACAAAGGATATAGGTGTGAGTATATCAATACATCTTCCACAAGGTTGGTTTCTGCGATCGTGCCATCGCTTTACTTGGGAGAAGCGGTCAGCGGTCAGCTTAAGAGTTGTTGGTTGTTAGTTGTTAGTTGTTAGTGCATGAGCCTTGCCTCACTCCTTCTAACAACCAACAACCAAAAACTAAAAACTCCCTCTGCCTCCTGCCTTCTGCCTCCTGCCCTCTGCCTTCATCCCTCTACCACACCGTCCCTGCAATTCGGTAGGATATAAGATCAACGCTCACGTACCTCCAACCCATCTTATGAAGCCTGCCCTTACGCAACTTGGCAACGATATGTCTCGCCTGACTGGAGTGCGGGCGATTATGAAAGATATTGTGGAAACGCTGCGATCGGGTGCAGGGCGAGAATTCATCAACTTGAGCGCGGGCAATCCGCTGATACTGCCTGAAGTCGAACAACTGTGGCGAGACTGCACCGCCGACTTACTGGCAAGCACTGAATATGGTGAAGTGGTGTGTCGCTATGGTGCCAGTCAGGGCTATCAGCCGCTGATTGATGCCGTGGTGGATGACTTTAACCAGCGGTACGGCTTGCAGTTGACGGAGCGCAACGTGCTGATCACTCCCGGAAGCCAAAGCCTGTATTTTTACGCTGCCAACGCTTTTGGTGGCTACACCGCTGACAGAACGCTGAAAAAAGTTGTCTTGCCGCTCAGTCCAGACTATACAGGGTATGGAGGAGTAGCGCTCACGCCAGAATCGCTGTTTGCTTATAAGCCAGCGCTAGATATTGATGCTGCTACCCATCGGTTTAAATATCGTCCCGATTTTAGCCAACTTGAAATTGCTGAAGATACGGGCTGTGTCCTGTTTTCTCGTCCCTGCAACCCCACAGGTAATGTGCTCACCGACGACGAGGTGCAGAAAATCGCCGCCTTAGCAGCACCCTACGATGTACCAGTGTTAATCGATTCTGCCTATGCGCCACCGTTTCCAGCGCTCAACTTCACCGCGATGACTCCGCTCTTTGGGGACAACATTCTGCACTGCATGAGCCTCTCGAAAGCTGGGCTGCCCGGAGAACGGATTGGCATTGCGATCGGCGACGAGCAATTGATCCAGGTGCTGGAGTGCTTCCAGACCAACATGTGCATCCACTCGCCCCGCTATGGACAGGCGATCGCTGCCCGTGCCATTCGTTCCGGCGCGCTGGCAGATATTGCCGCAAATGTCATTCGTCCTTTTTATCAAGCCAAAGTGCAGATTGTGGAAGCCACGCTCGACCAGGCAATGCCCGATGTGCCCTGGTTTCTCCATCGTGGTGAGGGAGCGATTTTTACCTGGCTGTGGCTCAAAAACTTGCCCATGACCGATTGGGAGTTTTACCAGGAATTGAAACAAGTTGGCGTGATTGCCGTCCCCGGTAGCTCGTTCTTCCCCGGCTTGCGCGATGAGTGGGAACATACCCGCCAGTGCCTCCGCATTAGCCTCACAGGGAGCGTTCATGAGCTTGAAACCGCTATGAAACGCCTAGCCACTGTTGTCGAGCGCGTGTATCAACTGTCAGAACGTAACCAGCAACCAGCGGTGACAGCGTGAATGATCATCCCTCAGATGTAGAGCCTACCCAAACCCGCCAAACCGAAACCAGCAGCACCGGAGACCTCCGCAAAAAGGCAAAAGTCCGCAGCAAAAAAGCCGCCAGCAAAAAGCAAAAAGCCGACGACAAAAAGTCTGTACCCCAAACCCTACACCCTACACCCTACACCCTGCACTTCCTCCCCATCGGCAAAATCGTCGCCGCTCAAGGCATGAAGGGCGAAGTGCGCGTGTACCCAGAATCGGACTTTCCAGAACGCTTTTTGGAACCGGGAACGCGCTGGCTAGTGCGATCGCCCTCCACCCCTCCAGAACCGATCGAGCTAATCCGTGGGCGCTACCTGGATGGCAAAGGTTTGTATGTGGTGCAGTTTGCAGGCGTGTCCGATCGCACCCAGGCAGAAGCCTTGCGTGACTGTCCCTTATTGGTGCAAGCAGGCGATCGACCGCCGTTAGAAGAGGGCGAATTCCACATTTTGGATTTAATCGGCTTAGAAGTTTTTGATCAGGCAACGCAGACGCTCGTTGGCACCGTGAGCAGCATCATTCAGGCAGGCAATGATCTTTTAGAAGTACAGCGCGTTGGGCAAGCAGCAGACAAGAAAGCGCCCACAGTGTTGATTCCCTTTGTTGAAGCGATCGTGCCTGTGGTCGATCTCCAACAACGCCGCATCGAAATCACCCCACCACCCGGATTGATTGAGTAACCAGAAGACTGAGTAACCAAACGATTGATGCACCAAAGTACAACATTAAACTCAGCTTTCATTCTGCTGCTAGAACGCTGGCAACGGATGGCAAACGGATGAAACAGATGTCTACCTTCGCTAGTCAAAGATCATTTATTCGCTTCATTCGCTACAAAGCCGTTGCCAATCACACTTGCTCACTAGAATGAAACAGCTCTGCTGTAAATCGTCTGAAACGTCTAATAGTTCAAACGTGATTTGAACAAACCAAAATTAACAGAACTCATCGCTAGAGCATCGTAGCATTCGCCAGCTCAGTAGGTTGCAGAATCAGAGCATCCGGGCTTTGCGCCGCTAGAACTTCACAGGAATTGAAGCCCCAACACACGGCAATCACTTTAATGCCAATTTTGCGCGCCGCTTCTACATCTCTGGTTTCGTCACCCACGTAAATGACATTGACTGGATCGATGCGGTTTTGGCGCAAAATTTGTTGAATAATGCGACCTTTACCAAACAGAGTTAAGCCCGAATCAATAAAATCAAACAAATCATCCATTGCCTGCGCTTTTAGAAAAGCCATCACATTTTGTCGAGAATTAGATGTGACAATACCGAGATGATGTCCCTGGTGTTTGAGTTCCAGCAGTGCCTCTTTAATGCCAGGAATGGGTTGCAGCCCAGCAATTTCTCGGTTTAGCTCAATGCGCAGTCGTCGCAGTAAAAAAGGCAATTTAAAGAAGGGCACTTTCGATCGCCGCAGAATTTCTCTCGAACTCAAATTCTTGAGCTGATGGACATCTTCTAACGCCGTGTGTGGATAGCCAAACTCATCCGCTAAACGGTTGCTAATGTTAAAAACAGCGTCGAAGGAATCGGCGATCGTGCCGTCAAAGTCAAAAATGATTACTTTCACCGATTGCTCAGGAATGCTTTGATCAGAAAGAGGCAGCGGCAAGAATTTTTCTAACACAAGGATAATTTTTCTAACGCAGGTATGAGTGTATGGAGCTTGTTTTATGCACAAAAAACGCTTGACGTATTGCCCTTACGTCGCTTTGAGGATCAAAACAACCGTGAATGACCTCAAACAATGACCTTAAATGCAACGGCTATAGCCCTATTTTACAAACTTCAGCGATCGCTAGAGCCAGCCAACTAGAATTTAGATGCCCATCAAAGTAGATCTTGAGCGACAGATCTGGCTTTTTGATGCCAGCACAGCCAGTCTCAGACTACTAGACTTTAGGTAGGGAACCGTTTAAAGTCCAGAGTTTAGAGTCTCTTGATTTTAAAGGTACCCATGAGCCGGATCGTCTCAAATGCCCCTCTTTCCTCATCGCCGTCACAGAAAAAGGGATTCGTTCAACGCTATGCTCCGAGACTCTACGCATTCTGGAAGTTTGCTCGTCCACATACCATTATTGGCACCAGTTTGAGCGTGTTAGGGCTGTACTTGATCGCTACAGCAGACCGTGATCAATGGTCAAGCGTCAATGCCCTTGCTACAATCTTCCCGCCATTCCTCGCCTGCCTCTGCGGCAACGTCTACATCGTCGGCTTAAACCAGCTTGAGGATATCGAAATCGATCGCATCAATAAGCCCCATCTACCGCTCGCATCGGGAGAATTTTCGCTACGTCAAGGTCAGGGGATTGTCGCGATCGCAGGCGTGCTGGCACTTTTGCTAGCCTCCCAGGAACCCTTCTTGCTGGCAACGGTGGGTGTAAGCGTGCTGATTGGGACGGCGTATTCCCTCCCTCCCCTGCGACTCAAACGCTTTCCGGTTTGGGCATCGCTTTGCATCTTCACGGTGCGAGGCGTGATTGTCAATTTAGGGCTGTTTCTCCACTTCCAGGGCAGGCTAGTGATTCCGCCAGCCGTCTGGGCGCTTACTCTCTTTGTGCTGGTCTTCACCTTTGCGATCGCCATTTTCAAGGATATTCCTGACATAGAGGGCGATCGACAATACAACATCACAACCTTTACGCTGCGCTTAGGTCAAAAAACCGTGTTTAATCTGGCGTTGTGGGTGATTACGAGCTGCTATGTCGGTATGGTATTCGCGGGACTCTTAAAGCTACCTGGCACGAATGCGTTGTTTTTAGTGGTCACCCATCTCATTGCTTTGGGGGCACTATGGCTCCGCAGTGCTTCTGTTGACCTCGCCGCGCAAGCATCCATTAGTCGCTACTACCAATTTATCTGGAAGCTATTTTTTCTAGAATATCTCATGTTTCCGATCGCCTGCATCCTGGCTTGATTACCAATCCTTTCGAGCCATGCCAAACGTTCAGGATGGTGAAAGGATAGAATAGGGAACCGTCTACGACTGCGTTATCCCTTGCTCAAGGCTAAAGATGACGCTTTAACGATGTACGCTTACATGAAGTATCCCCAATGCCCTTCATCCAAGCGACTGCCTCTGCTCACCTGACGGCACTGGGGTTAGAAAGGCGATAAAACTTTACATCGCGTACATGCTGCGACCTCCTTGCGGGGAACACTAAGCAGAGTGGCATTGCGGTGGTTCTGCTGGAACGTCATCCGGCTTTGCGCTGTCGCTAAGCTTTGAGCGATCGACTGCCCCGTTCATTCCTCTTCACACAATGCCGTCTGTGCCACATCAGACAACTCCACCCGAACCGCTCTTGCACCAAGCGCCAATTGGTATTCTCCAACTTGGGTTGGATGGCGGCATCACCTATGCCAATCCAGCCTTCTGCGTACTCATTGGTTATACAGAAGCCCAATTACGTCGGCTTGATAATCGCGCCATTTCTCATCCTGAAGATTTTGCGGCTGAAGTCAGGCTACTGCACCAGATGCTAAACCGTGGTCAGCGTCAGCAGGTATTACAAAAGCGCTACCAGCGGTGTGATGGAGGCATTTTTTGGGCTGAAGTCCAACTCTCTCTCATGGTTGATCCCACCACCGGAGACGAGATGCTTTTGAGCTTTGTGACCAATCTGACCTATCATCGTCGCCTTGAACAGGAAGTGCGGCAATACCAAGAGCGAGAGGCACTCCTGGCAGACCTGTCTATGCAGTTGGAAACAACTTTTGACCTGCAAGCGGTCATGCAGTCTGCTGTGGAACGGCTGCGGCTTCTCTTGGGGGTCGATCGTGTACTTGCCTATCAACTGTTCCCTGATGGTAGCGGTACGTGCCTGGTAGAAACGGTGAACGCTCCGTACCCCGCATTGCAAGGGCGATCGTTTTCCTCTGAATGCATTCCGCCGCCCTACCTGGATGCTTACCGCAACGGTCGGTTGTGGTCAGTAACAGATGTCCTCAATGAAGATCTGGCAGAGTGCCACAAAAGTATGCTGACTGAGTCTTCGATTCGAAGCATGATGGCAGCGGCGATCGTCAGTATGGATGCAGCGCTAGAACCCCAAAGCCGAACCTTGTGGGGCTTACTTACGGTGCATTGTCACAGCCCCCGCATTTGGAGAGTGGAAGAACAACAGTTACTCCAAATCATTGCCTCTCAGCTTGCAACGGCGGCTGAACAAACCCAACTCTTACAATCACTCCAGCAGCGTGCGCAAGAATTAGAAGACCGGGTGGCTGAACGGACGCGATCGCTCGCGCAAGCGCTCAAATTTGAACAACTGGTGCATCATTTGACCGAAACCCTGCGCCAGCATTTAGAGGCTCATCAAGTTTTGCAAGCAGCCGTCGAAGGGTTAACGCAGACCCTCAACGTCGATCGCTGCTTTGCCAGTTTAGTGGATGCGGATCAAGAACAGTTGACCGTCCAGTATGAGTCGGTGCAAGAGGATAGCGCTTCATGTCCTTCGCTGGTTGGGCAATCATGCGATTTGCATTCGCCCTTACTGGAAAGCCTCATAACGCCATCGTCGCAAGCGTCAGAGCACAGCGATCGCCCTCTTAAAGTAGCCTACGCTCTCTGTTGCTGTATAGAGCCATCGGGCAACGCAAGCACAGACACAACGCCAGTACATACCCCCATTGAAGAGGTGTCCAGCCCCATTCGAGATGATCAAGGATTGCTGGGTCTGCTAACCGTCTGTTGTCATCAAGCCCGTACATTTGAACCTGAAGAAATCACGCTGATTGAGCAAGTTGCCAGCCAATGCGCGATCGCGTTGCGACAGGCAGACCTGAACGCTCAGAAGCATCACCTGCGTGTCAGTGCTGATTATTTTCGCTCTTTTCTAGAAACTTCTAGCGATGTGTTTGTCGAATACGATGCCAGACTCTGTTGCTTATCGATGAACCCTGCGGGTACCACAATGCTGGCACTCGATCCTGAAGCGATCGTTGGCAAAACCAATCAGGAATTGTTTGGTGATGCAGCCGAAATTCTCGACTCCGTGATTCAGCAGGTTTTTGCTACGGGTGAAAAAGTCTTTGTCGATCACGAACTGCTGCTAGCACAAGGCAGCCGGATTTTTGAGACGATCTACACTCCCATCAAAATGCCATCAGGAGTTGTGCAGCGAGTCGTTGGCGCGAGTCGTGATGTGACAGAACTCAAGCAGCAATGGCAGCTTTTAGAAACTCAAAACCACCAATTGACTGAAGCCACACGCGTTAAGCAAGAGTTTATTGCCACAACCAGTCACGAGTTGCGTACCCCGCTTACAGCCGTTCTGGGCTTCTCAAACGTGCTCTTACAAGGCTTCTTTGGCGGACTGAACCTCAAGCAACGAGATTACATTGAGCGCATTCATGACAGTGGGCAGCATCTACTCGATCTAATCAACGACATTCTGGATTTATCACGCCTCGAAGCCGATCGCCTGGATCTTGATCTACAGACAATTTTTGTACCAGATGTCTGCGAGGGAGTCATGGGGCTGATTCAAGAGCGGGCGCTGAATCAAGGGCTAAAGCTAGAGACTGACCTCGATCCAGATATTGATTGGATTGTGGCAGATCCCAGACGACTCAAGCAAATGCTGCTCAACCTTTTAGCCAATGCCGTCAAATTTACACAGGAAGGTACCGTAGGACTAAAGGTTTATCGTGAACCACTGCCTTTATGTGTCAATGCTTCGACCGATGCGTCTGCATTAACCGGATTAGAGCAAGACGACGATCGACCATTAGCCCGTCCACAAGCCATGATTCGCTTTTTAATTTGGGATACGGGCATCGGCATCGATCCAGTCAGTCAGGAAAAACTCTTCTCGCCCTTTTCTCAAATCGATAGCTCCCTGGCTCGTAAACACCAGGGAAGCGGCTTAGGCTTAGTGATTACACGCAAGCTGGCAGAACTGCACGGCGGCACGGTAACGTTAGAATCGGCACCCAATCAGGGGTCTCGCTTCACTATCGCGCTACCACTGCTTCAGACAAGCTGACTCAGTATATGTGGGAGGCAGAAGTCAGGAGGCAGAAGTCAGGAGGCAGAATCGCTCACGCTTCTGATACCAATTTGATTCGAGAATGTTGCAGATTGTCTAGGGGCGAACAGCCGTTCGCCCTTACAGAGGGTCGATGTGCCATGCGGTCTATTTAAATTGGTATGACACATTTCAAGCCGATTATACGAAGCAAGCTACAGACATCAGCGTTCAGCTTGTTAGCCTTCCGCCCTCTGCCTTCCGCCCCTTGCCTTCTGCCCTCTGCCTTCTGCCCTCTGCCTTCTGCCCTCTGCCTTTTGCCTCCCAACGCCCGATCGCCTAATAGCTATCATCCCCCGGCACTCGATCGCCCGCTCGTTCAACGCCGTTTTGCTCTAGTGAAGCATTCCGAATTGCCAACCACTGATAAAAGAGTTCAGCACCTTTCAAATCGCTTGCCTGGTAGAGTCTCACGGCGCGATCGAGTTCCTGAGCTGTCTTCAATATGGGCACCGTGCCTTGAAGTTCTTGCATAAGTTATCTCCGCTTCATTGCGCTTGGATAGTGCGCTTGAGTAGTGCGCTTGGATAGATCTGTATTATTCCTTAGAAATCCAGTGCAGATATGAAGCTAACAAAAAGTATTACAGGCTACATTCTATCATTTTCATGAACTAAACCAATTTCCATGTACTAGGGGCTGTCATCAATTAATACTACACATTGCTTGCAGCAAGGGTTATAGCCCCTAGCCTGGTGTGTTGGGACGGGCGTGACACTGCTGATATTGCAAGGTTTCGGAGCTAATTGATGACGCGCCCTAAACCAGGGGCAATAACAGCTCAAACTCTGTGCCAGTCGCGCAATGCTCAAAGGCAAATGTACCCAATGGTTCACAACCAGACTTACCCGTAGCGTTGCGGTAGGGGGACTCACAAGATGTATGGCGCGATCGCATCTCAAACTTACCGCCATGCTTAGCCGTCATAATTTGATAGCTCACCGCCAGACTGGTTTCTTTCTCGGCTCGCTTTTTCACGGAGAATGTTTCCCAAATGCGCGTTTGGTCTTCGATCGATAGACCAGGTCCGTTATCAGCAATGCAGATGGCAACCCAACGCGAAGTCTTGCCGTTGACGATCGCCGTGCGAATCTCAGTTGTGATGGCGATCGTCGGCTGAATCAGGTTTGGCGTTGGCTTACCAGATGACTGGTTTGCTTTGAAATCGTGCCCTAGCTGCTGACTCACCGCCTGGTCAATCAGGGCATCCACCGCATGGGTCAGAATATTCATAAACACCTGATGCAACTGACCGGCAAAGCACATAACGGGAGGTAGGTGCCCGTACTGCTTTACAACTCGAATTTCGCTGGTCAGGCGGCTTTTGAGCAGCAATAAAATACTGTCGAGCAGTTCGTGTAAGTCAGCGGGTTTGGGATACACCTCATCAATATGGCAAAAGTTCTGCAAGCTGCTAGCCAGTTTCGACAAACGTTCTGCGCCAGTACGAATACTGTCGATCGTGCGGGGTAAGTCCTGCTGAAGGTAATCAAGCTCCAGGTCATCTCGAAGCCGCATCAACGCAGCAGGCAGCGATACCATGTTGGCTTCGTAGGCAGACAATAGTTGTAAAAGGCTGTCGCTGTACGCAGAGACATGACTGAGATTCCCCCAAATAAAGCTCACCGGGTCAAGAATTTCGTGAGCAATACCATCCACCAAGCGCCCTAAGCTTGCCATCTTATCGCTCTGGATCAGTTGCGCCTGAGTGCGTTCATAGCGTACCTGTGTTTCCACTCCACGAATCTGCCAGTAGGCGATATTGAGGGTGTGAACATCCAGCAAATGGTAAGACTGAGCCGCTGATTGCACCACGATCGGTTCGCCTTGCAGTTCGGGCGATCGACGTAATGCTTGCTGTGCTGCGACCACGATCGAGGTCTCACTCGGCACCAACAGCAAATCACTGCGAGCGTAGCTGTATAAGACCCGCAGCGGTTCTTTTAGAAAAAAATCAATGCCGTGTGGACGAATTAGGTATTCTAGCAATCGCTGTCGCGACAGCATCCCGACAAACTGACCCCGCTCCATCAGTACCGCACCTGGTAGGAGTGGATACCGCTCAAACACTCTTGCCAGTTCGATGCCGAGACAGTCTAACTCGACGCAAAACGCATAACGCTGCAATTCCTGGAGTGTTGCTTCTAGATGCAGAGCCTGCAAACTGCCTTCTAGCAGCATTGGCAGCAAGTCATGTTGGTCAAACTCATTTGATACAGGGTGACAAACCAAGGGAAAGACTCCGATCGCAAAAGGAACCGATCAATAAAACGATTCATATTCTGAGTCCACTCAGTCTGCCCAAATTGAGACCAGTCTTAACTTTGACTAAAGAATAGTGAGGGGGTGAGGAGAGAGGGGTGAGGAGACAGGTTTGAGTTGAAGCAGTTGTTAGTTGTTGGTTGTTGGTTGTTAGAGAAGAGTAGGGAGTATGGCTATTGGTTGTTAGTTGTTGGTTGTTGGTTGTTAGGGAAGAGTAGGGAGTACGGCTGAAGGATCAGGGATAAAGGATCAAAGCCGACTCCTGATTTTTGCCTCCTGTCTCCTGCCTCCTGCCTTCTAAAAACTAAAGACCAACAACTCACTTGCCTCCTGCCTCCTGCCTTCTAAAAACTAAAAACTAAAGACCAACAACTCACTTGCCTTCTGCCCCCTGCCTTCTAAAAACTAAAAACCAACAACTCACTTGCCTTCTGCCCCCTGCCCTCTGCCTTCATCCCCCATCCCCTCTCTCTTCCCCTCAGTTCGGATACCCGTACAGGGCAAAAAGTTGCAATTATATCTAACCTTCGGTAGATTAGCACTCAGGGGGTGAGAGTGCTAACACCTCCCCAAGTGCTAACGCAACTAAATTTTGTTGTTCAGCTTAACCTGCTAGTTTGGAGAATTTTGTATGGCAGCCGTAACTCTGAGCGTCTCTACTGTAAAGCCGCTGGGCGATCGTGTTTTTGTGAAAGTAAGCGCTTCTGAGGAGAAGACCGCTGGTGGTATTCTTCTGCCGGATGCTGCGAAAGAGAAGCCTCAGGTGGGCGAAATTGCTGCGATCGGTCCTGGAAAGCGCAGCGATGATGGTTCGCGTCAAGAGCCAGAAGTGAAAATTGGCGATAAGGTGCTTTATTCCAAGTATGCAGGCACCGACATCAAGCTTGGCACTGAAGAATATGTCCTGCTGTCTGAGAAAGACATCCTGGCGATCGTTTCGTAGAGTTGTTAGTTTCTAGTTTTTAGTTGTTAGACGCAGCCGCGATTGCGTGCCAAATGCTAACAACTAAGGCTAACAACTGATTGCTACCTTGCTTTACTACTCACAACCAACCACTCACAACCAACAACCCATATGGCTAAGCGCATCATTTACAACGAAAATGCTCGTCGTGCCCTTGAAAAAGGCATGGACATCCTGGCAGAGGCAGTGGCAGTCACCCTTGGACCCAAAGGTCGGAACGTGGTGCTGGAGAAGAAGTTCGGCGCACCCCAAATTGTGAACGATGGTGTCACGATCGCCAAAGAGATCGAACTCGAAGATCACGTTGAAAATACGGGTGTTGCGTTGATTCGTCAGGCAGCTTCCAAGACCAATGATGCAGCGGGTGACGGTACAACCACGGCAACCGTGTTGGCTCACGCGATCGTCAAAGAAGGTTTGCGGAACGTGGCGGCTGGTGCAAACGCCATCTCACTCAAGCGCGGCATCGACAAAGCAACCAATTTCTTAGTAGACAAGATTGCTGAACACGCTCGTTCAGTGGAAGATTCCAAGGCGATCGCCCAAGTCGGCGCGATCTCGGCTGGCAACGACGATGAAGTCGGTCAAATGATTGCCGACGCGATGGATAAAGTGGGCAAAGAGGGCGTGATTTCTCTTGAAGAAGGCAAGTCCATGACAACCGAACTGGAAGTCACCGAAGGGATGCGCTTCGACAAAGGCTACATCTCCCCCTACTTCGCGACCGACACCGAGCGCATGGAAGCCGTTTTGGATGAGCCTTTCATCCTGATCACCGACAAGAAAATCACCCTGGTGCAAGACCTGGTGCCCATTCTGGAGCAAGTCGCTCGTTCCGGTCGCCCACTGGTCATCATCGCAGAAGACATTGAGAAAGAAGCGCTGGCAACTCTGGTGGTTAACCGTTTGCGCGGTGTGTTGAACGTCGCTGCCGTTAAGGCTCCTGGCTTTGGCGATCGTCGTAAGGCAATGCTGGAAGACATTGCGATTCTCACGGGGGGTCAACTGATCACCGAAGATGCAGGGTTAAAGCTCGACACCACCAAGCTCGAATCGCTGGGTAAGGCGCGTCGCATCACGTTGACCAAAGATACCACCACGCTGGTTGCTGAAGGCAACGAAAAAGCCGTCAAAACCCGTGTGGAGCAAATCCGTCGTCAAATTGAGGAAACCGAGTCATCCTACGACAAAGAGAAGCTGCAAGAGCGCTTGGCGAAGTTGGCAGGTGGCGTTGCGGTCATCAAAGTGGGTGCAGCAACCGAAACCGAAATGAAGGATCGCAAGCTGCGGTTGGAAGATGCCATCAACGCGACCAAAGCAGCCGTTGAAGAAGGCATCGTTCCCGGTGGCGGCACAACCCTGGCGCACCTGTCTCCTGAACTGGAAACCTGGGCAAACAGCAACCTCAAAGGTGAAGAGTTGATTGGTGCGTCGATCGTGGCTCGTGCGTTGGCAGCGCCCCTGAAGCGGATTGCTGAAAACGCGGGTCAGAACGGTGCAGTCATCGCTGAGCGCGTCAAAGAGAAGGATTTCAACGTGGGCTACAATGCTGCAACGAACGAATTCGTTGACCTCTTTGAAGCGGGTATCGTTGACCCTGCCAAAGTCACTCGATCGGCTCTGCAAAACGCCGCGTCGATCGCAGGCATGGTGTTAACCACTGAGTGCATCGTCGTTGACAAGCCTGAACCCAAAGATGCGGCTCCCGCTGGTGGTGCTGGTGGCATGGGTGGCGACTTCGACTACTAATTGGGGTATGGGGTTTGGGGTGTCGGGTGTCGGCAGTTCAAACCCAGTAACTTACAGCAAAGGCGATCGCTTTTCGAGGGCGATCGCCTTTTTTCTTTCATTTTTCACAACGACTCACAGCGCTACAGCAGTACGCAGGTTAGTTAGGACACACCGTTAAGGTCAAAGCACTAACAGGTGGAATTTTGCCTTCTGCCTTCTGCCCTCTGCCTCCTGCCTTCTGCTATACACTGGTTATAAGGTCGTTGCACAATCACAATGCAAGCAAACGAACAACACTACTATTCACCAGAGGCGTATCTGGAGCTCGAAGAACACGCAGAGTTCAGGAGCGAATATCATAATGGTCAAATTTTTCCGATGGCAGGCGGCACACCCAACCATAACCGAATCGTCGTTAATCTTGTTTCCGCTCTAGACTCAGCGTTTGCAGATCAGCCCTATGATGTATTCACAAGCGATTTGCGTCTCTGGATTCCGCGCAAACGTCTCTATACGTATCCAGATGTCATGGTGGTGGCTGGAGAGTTAGCGCTTGTCGAAGGGCGCAAAGATACGATTACAAATCCAGTAGCGATCGTCGAAGTGCTATCTGAATCGACCAAAAACTATGACCGGGGCGAAAAGTTTGAGTTCTACAGAACGCTGTTTAGCTTTCGCGAATATCTCTTGATTGACCAAACCAAAATTCACGTTGAGCACTGCACTAAAACAACTGACAATACCTGGTTGCTAGCTGAGTACGAAGACATCGAGACAACGTTGAATTTTGCTGCGATTCCGTTCCAGATTTCCTTAACCAGTATTTATAAGAAAGTAGCGTTTTAGATACATCTTTACGATCCCATTTAGCACCGTTCAAACAAAAAAGTTTCGATCGTGGTGATTAGATTAGCGGCTTTTCCAGCAGCGCTGATTGAATTCAATCCTAAACCGTCAACCCCACACTAACAGGCAACCCCAGGCGCATTTGTTGTGTTACGCCTGGGGCTGTCTCAGCTTTCAATCGAGGGATCAAAAGTTGTAACTTAAACTTTTGGCAGCACTTAGAACGGCTACTATGAGGAATCTCCTCTGATATGACGATCCTGGCTAGAGCTGCTTCGATACCGTCGTTAGATTGATGTTGCGGTCTCTAGATATCTATTGCCTTACTCTCAAGATTGCAGATGAAGAGATATCAACAACCTGGTTAAATGCTGCCCGCACGGAAAAAATCGATTCAGACGTTACAGCGATAAAGACCTCCTGTTTAACGTAAGCTGAACCATTTACCTTTCCTAGATAAGAAGCCTCCTTTACTTGCTTCTTGATTCTTAGAATACTCCTCTCTAATCGCGATTTCTAAGGTTGAAATCAAAGTTTACTTTTGGTGTCAGCGAACGGTACTTGCACATCGAGATGATGCTGGAGCCACTTGGCTGAAGTGTTCGTCTCCGGCTCTTTGAGCAACGCGATCGGTCGCTGCTGATCGAGAATAGACACCACTCGATTGTCTTCGTGCTGCATACGCACAATGACTTCACGAATATTTTCATTAGCCCATCAATGGTTTCACCCTGGCTATAGCACGCTATAAGTTGAGGCACTTCACCCACATAGATGCCGTCCTCGTCCCGTTCAATCACCACATAAAACTCTTTCGGTTTCATTGGTTATCCTCTGTTTTGTCTAGGTCACTTTTCAAGCTCTCAAGCATAAGTGTTGTTGAGTTTGGCTGCTACCAATGATTGACAAGCGAGAGTTTGACGGTGCTTAACCCAATCTACGACGAGAGGGGCGATCGATCTGTCCGTTCTACTTTGGTGGCATACTGACGAGGATTTCCTGGTTTCGGTGCTTCCAGTAGACTCTGAAGTCACTGTCAAGCGTCAGAACAGTACTTTCAGGATATAGCTCTGCCATTCTGACCAGACAGGCATCCGCTAATGACATCGGCACGTTTTTATAGCGGTCAATCAATGCTTCAATGACGTTCACTTCCTCTGAGAGGCAAAAGGCAATCTGTACGGCTCCTCTGCTGACGAGAGAGAGAACAGCCTTCTGGCTACGGGAATCACGCTCCGATAGAAAACACGCTTCTATAATGACTGCTTCGCAGGTTAGCAGGGGTGGGTTAGCTGTAGTAACGGTTGCTGTTGCTCATTGATGGTATCGATCGGTGTTACTCAGTAAGGCAACCAGTACACCCGTATCTAACAAAGTTTGTGGCTTCGTGACTTGCCAAAGTCGTCCATATAGCTCTTATTGGTGGATAGGTCAGGCGGTAATCCTTCCAAGCAGCCAATCAAGTCTCCGGCAACGCGGAGGAAAGACATGGGTTCCTCTGTAAGGGCAGATTGCTCTGAGGAAAGAACGGCGGTTTCATCAATCACCAACACTACCTTGAATGTTCCAGTAGGTGAGTCGTTAGGCAACTGAATTTTGAGTTCTTTGGTGGACGTAATGGTAGCAATGGTTTCGATCGTCTTCATAGTGGCATCCCGTAAGGATTAGTCTTACTGTAGCAAGCCTTTTGCTGTCATCCAATGCTATGTACAGAGAGAAGCTTATAAAAAGAATTGGGAATGCGAAGCCATCGCACAGATGTTGTTGGGTTTCGCCGCGATCTATGATTTGCAAGCAAGAGTTTGACGGTACTCAACCCAACCTACGGCGAGAGGGACGATCGTACTTAGTACATGAAAGGCAAGATTGCCCTGATATAGTGTGGACAGACATAATCGTATGTCATGTTTTATACCAGAAACAGGTTGATGAGAAGGCAAATAGTGGTGTTAGAACGATCGCGATCGTTGCTCCCCAAAATTCTTAAGGTAGGGGCATTGTGTGGATCATTAGTGGTTGGGTTGGGCGATCGTACCCTTGCTCAATCCACTTTTTCAGCACCCTTACATCCCTGCACGGTTAAAGACATTCCAGCGCTTGTTGAACAACTCAAAAATCCAAATCTGTTTGAGCGTGACGATTTAGCAGCGGTGTTGCAGAAACTGGGCGAACCAGCGGTGCAAGAGGCAATGCCGCAACTCATACCGCTGCTGCAAAGTCCAGATCCCTATGTCCGTGCGAGTGCAGCTAACGTGTTAAGCAGAATGGGAACCGCAGCGAAAGGCGCAGTGCCGTACCTCATTCCGCTCTTAAAAGATCCGAATGCAGATATTCGTAAGGACATAGCTGAAGTCCTGGGATCTATCGGCAAACCAGCCCAAGCGGCAGCTCCGCAACTTATCTTGCTGCTAAAAGATCCAGAACCATTTGTGCGCAATTCCGCAGCTATTGCTTTAGGGCGGATGGGAGAGCCAGCAAAAGAGGCAGTTCAACAGCTCATAGTGCTCTTAAAGGACGCACCTGATCTCCTTGATATAAAAGCCAATGCTTTAGGGCAGATGGGAGACGCAGCGAAAGCTGCCATTCCCCAACTGCTGCCTCTCCTGAAAGATCCGGATCCCTATGTTCGCTCTGGGGCAGCGATCGCATTGGGTCACATGGGAGACGCAGCAAAAGCCGCCATTCCCCAACTTCTAATTCATTTACGCGATCCAAACTCATTTATGAATCGAGGGGCACAAATCGCATTGGGTCAAATGGGGGAGGCGGCGAAAGAGGCAGTTCCCCAACTCATCTTGTTTCTGCAAGATCCTGATGCGGAGATTCGCAGCCATACCGCCTTTACCTTGGGGGCAATGGGCGAACCCGCAAATGCAGCAGTCCCGCATCTGATTCCCCTCCTGAAAGATTCGGATCAGTATGTTCGCCGTGATGCTGCTTTTGCCTTAGGCGAAATGGGTGCAGCAGCGAATGTGACGATTCCCCACCTGATTCACCTCCTGAAAGATCCAAATTTTTCTGTCCGCGAGAGCACAACCTATGCCCTAGAGAAACTGGGGTACCGACCAGGGGTGATGCGGCAGCTTCGCAAGATGGATCGAACTCCATTTTCTTCGACAAGCGGTCGTCTTCAATCAGGAGAAGACATACCGTCAACAAAACTTTGCGATCGTTGATGAGATTTGGGTGCTCAGACCTCGGAGGGTTTCAAAAACTCCGAGGTCTTGGGTAAAACGCTGACATGATCGTTACTTCCGCACAAATTGTCCTTACTTCCCAACCAGCAATCGTTACTTCCGCACAAGTGATCGCCCCTCTCAAGCAGCCGGATTGCTCCGTCAAGAGACAAGCAGTTCTTGTTTCTGCAACCGCTGTCCTTACTCCCACTTAAGCTGTGGTTACTTACGCTCAAGTCATCCTTACTTAACGTGAGTTCGGGTTAAGCAGGCAGCAGCAGATTGTGGTTGAGTGCAATCGACGGCTTCTTCGGTTGATGGCAGTAAGCAATCAAACCGCCCAGGATGTTGACAAAACAATTGATCGGCGAACG